>JBFWXS010000003.1:35333-169561 GCA_050187175.1 Burkholderiaceae bacterium | reverse complement strand
CGTTCGCGCCCGATTCCGCCGGCGCGACGGCGCGCCGCTTCTCGATCTCGCCGAGCCGGTGATGCAGGGCCTCGATCAGCAGCCGGCGCCGCTTCGGGTTGTCGAGCAGGTCATCCTGCAGATACGGATTGCGGCGGACCACCCAGATGTCGCCCAGTACTTCGTACAGCATGCGCGCCGAACGGCCGGTGCGGCGTTCGCCGCGCAGCTCCTCGACGATGTCCCAGGCCTCGGGACCCAGCAGCCGCAGGACGATCTCGCGGTCGGCGAACGACGTGTAGTTGTACGGAATCTCACGCAGCCGGACCGGGGCGGCGGCAAGCGGATCGAGGGTCTGCAGCGGAATCGGGGCGTTCATCGTCGGGACTTTCGGTATCGGGAGGATCGCGCCGGCGGACAACAGCCGCGGCGGCATCGGGACGGGTCGCTCAGCGCGACGAGCGACTATCGCCGGCGGGCCAACAACCCGCGCCGATCTCGACCGAACTTGGACGCCAGAAGGAATGCATAGCCGGAAATTTTAGCCGAGCCGCTGCAAGCTTGCCGCATCCGCCGCGGCAGCCGGGGCTCAGCCCCCCGTGAACGGCCGGGCCAGAGCCTGCCACCAGTGGTCGGGAATCCACAGCAGCGCCGCGGTCATCGTGACGTAGCGCAGCAGCTTGCCGATCGCCATCCAGCCGACGCACTGCCAGAACGGCAGCCTCAACCAGCCGGCGACGGCGCACAGCGGGTCGCCGACCACCGGCAGCCAGGAGAAGAACAGCGCCTTGGGCCCCAGCCGCTCGAACCAGTGCAGATAGCGCGTCTGCTTGCCCTTGGCCACGGCCTCGTGCGCGCCGACGCCCAGCCAGTAGTCGACGATGCCGCCGAGCGTATTGCCCACCGTCGCCACCGCCACGGCCGGCCAGAATCGGTCGGGATTGAGCGCGACGAAGCCGAATACCGCCGGTTCGGAGCCCAGCGGCAGCAGCGTCGCGGACACGAAGGCGACGACGAAGATCGTCGACAGCCCGTGGCGGGGCAACGCGAACCATTCGAGCAGCTTTTCCGCCAAGGCTTCCATCGGGCCAGCAGTGTATAGCAGCGGCGCTTGCCCCAGGCGGACGGCAGCCGCCCCGCGCGTCGCCCCGGGCGCGGCGGCCGGTCGCCTATCATCGCGGCTGCGCCGGCTGCCCGCATGCGTGCACCGCCGCCGCCCGCCCCCAACCTCTGAAGGAGTTCCTCCCGTGACGATCGGAGCACGCATCCTGCGCCGCCGGCGCGCCGTCGACGCGCAGCGCGCGGACGCCTTCCGCGCCCTGCCGGTGGCCAATGTCAGCGATGTCATGTCGCGAATGTTCGCCGGCGGCGCCCGGCTGCGGCCGGTCTACCGCGGCGGCCCGATGGCGGGGCCGGCCTTCACCGTGCGCACCCGGCCCGGCGACAACCTGATGGTCCACAAGGCGCTCGACTTGGCCGAGCCCGGCGACATCATCGTCGTCGATGCGGGCGGCGACCTGACCAATGCGATCATCGGCGAGATCATGGTGGCCCAAGCGATCCAGCGGCGCCTGGGCGGCATCGTCATCAACGGCGCCATCCGTGACCACGCGGCGCTCAGCGCCGGCGCCTTCCCCGTCTTCGCCGCCGGCGTCACGCACCGCGGCCCGTACAAGGACGGCCCGGGCGAGATCAACGTGACGATCGCGATCGACGGCATGAGCATCGAGCCCGGCGATCTGGTGCTGGGCGACGACGACGGCCTGCTGTGCGTGCCGTACGAGCAGCTCGACAGCGTCTACGAGGCGGCGCGCGCCAAGCACGCCGCCGAGGACAAGACGCTGGCCGACATCGCGGCCGGCGTGGCGCAGGACCGGCGCTGGGTGGACGCGGCGCTGGCGCGGATCGGCTGCGAAATCGAGCCCTGAGCGCGAATCCCGAGCGCCGTCCCCACAATGCCATACTCTGGCCGCGGGCCCTCTCCGCGCAGGCCGATATTTCATGCCCATCGACTATCTGAAACGCATCCTCACGGCGAAGGTCTACGACGTCGCCCATGAAACGCCGCTGGAACCGGCGCAGACCTTGTCTGTCCGCCTGGGCAACCGCGTGCTGCTCAAGCGCGAGGACATGCAGCCGGTGTTCTCGTTCAAGCTGCGCGGGGCCTACAACCGGATGGCGCGGCTCAGCCCGGAGCAGCTCGCGCGCGGCGTGATCGCAGCCTCGGCCGGCAACCACGCGCAGGGCGTGGCACTGGCCGCGCGCCGGCTCGGCTGCCGCGCCGTGATCGTGATGCCGGTGACCACGCCGCAGGTCAAGATCGACGCCGTGCGCGCGCTCGGCGGCGAGACGGTGCTGATCGGCGACTCGTACAGCGACGCCGCTGCCGCGGCCTACGAGCAGCAGGCGCGCGAAGGCCTGACCTTCGTGCATCCGTTCGACGATCCCGACGTGATCGCCGGCCAGGGCACGGTCGGCATGGAAATCCTGCGCCAGCACCAGGGGCCGCTGCATGCGATCTTCGTGTCGATCGGCGGGGGCGGACTGGCGGCCGGGATAGCCGCGTACGTCAAGCAGGTGCGGCCGGAGGTGCGCGTGATCGGCGTGCAGTCCACCGACTCCGACGCAATGGCGCGCTCCATCAAGGCAGGCCATCACGTCGAGCTGCAGGACGTCGGGCTGTTCGCCGACGGCACGGCGGTGAAGCGGGTCGGCGAGGAAACTTTCAGGCTCTGCAAGGCGCTGCTCGACGACATCGTGCTGGTCGACACCGACGCCGCCTGCGCAGCGATCAAGGATGTGTTCCAGGACACGCGCTCCATCCTCGAGCCTTCGGGCGCGCTATCCGTGGCGGGACTGAAGGCTTACGTCGAGCGCGAAGGGCTGCGCGACGAGACGCTGGCGGCGGTCGCCACCGGCGCGAACATGAACTTCGACCGGCTGCGCTTCGTCTCGGAGCGCGCCGAAATCGGTGAACGGCGCGAGGCGGTGTTCGCGGTCACGATCCCGGAGGAACGCGGCAGCTTCCGGCGCTTCTGCGAGCTGGTCGGCCCGCGCAACGTCACCGAGTTCAACTATCGCATCGCCGATGCGCGCGAGGCGCACGTGTTCGTCGGCATCCAGACGCCGCTGCCCGGCGAAGGGACGCGCATCGCCGAGACCTTCCGCCAGGCCGGTTTTCCGACGCTGGACCTGACCGAGGACGAGCTGGGCAAGCTGCACATCCGGCATCTGGTCGGCGGCCATTCGCCGCTGGCGCGCGACGAGCTGCTGTACCGCTTCGAGTTCCCGGAACGGCCCGGCGCGCTGATGCGCTTCCTGTCGAGCATGAGCCCTAACTGGAACATCTCGCTGTTCCACTATCGCAACCACGGCGCCGACTATGGCCGCATCCTGGTCGGCATCCAGGTGCCGCCCGGCGACAAGCAGGAGTTCCAGCGCTTCCTGTCCACGCTCGGCTACCCGTACTGGGACGAGAGTCAGCATCCGGCGTACCGGCTATTCCTCGGCGCGCACGCGGGTTGAGCTGACATCGGTCAAGCCGGGGCGCGGTACAATTCGATAAAATTCAATCGCTTATGTACCTTCTGACGCTCGGACTCAACCACCAGACCGCGCCGCTGTCGCTGCGCGAGCGTGTGTCGTTTCCGGGCGAGGCGCTGCGCGGCGCGCTCGCCGACCTGCGGCAGCGGCTGCACCCGGTGGTGCCCGAATCGGCCATCCTGTCCACCTGCAACCGCACCGAGATCTACTGCGCGACGCCGCGCCCCGACGAAGCGCGGCGCGCCATCGCCGGCTGGCTGGGCCAGCGGCAGGCGGCCCCTTCGCCGCTCGCCTTGCCGGCCGCCGCGCCGCTCGACTCACACCTGTATTCGCGCCCCGACGGCGAGGCCGTCCGCCATGCATTCCGCGTCGCCGCCGGCCTCGATTCCATGGTCCTCGGCGAACCGCAGATCCTCGGCCAGATGAAGGAAGCCGCGCGCGCCGCGCAGGAAGCCGGCGCGCTGGGCACGCATCTGCACCAGCTGTTCCAGCGCTCGTTCGCCGTCGCCAAGGAAGTGCGCAGCACCACCGAGATCGGCGCGCATTCGGTGTCGATGGCCGCCGCCGCGGTGCGCCTGGCCCGCCGCATCTTCGAGGATCTGCGGCAGGCGCAGATCCTGTTCGTCGGCGCCGGCGAGATGATAGAGCTGGCGGCGACGCATTTCGCCGCGCAGCACCCGAAGCGCATCGTCGTGGCCAATCGCACGCTCGATCGCGCGCATAAGCTGGCGCAGCGCTTCGGCGCCGACACGCTGCGGCTGGCCGAGCTGTCCGACCGGCTCGACCAGTTCGACATCGTCGTCTCCTGTACGGCCAGCTCGCTGCCGCTGATCGGCCTGGGCATGGTCGAACGCGCCACGCGCGCGCGCCGGCGCCGGCCGATGTTCATGGTCGATCTGGCGGTGCCGCGCGACATCGAGCCCGAGGTGGCCAGGCTCGACGACGTGTTCCTGTACACGGTCGACGATCTCGGCCGCCAGGTGGCGGCCGGCCACGAAAACCGCCGCGCGGCGGTGGCGCAGGCCGAGGCGATCATAGAGACGCGCGTCGACGCGTTCATGCAGTGGTTGTCGTCGCGGCAGGCGGTGCCGGCGATCCGTTCGCTGCACGCGCGCGGCGACGCGATCCGGCAGGCCGAGCTCGAACGCGCGCGTCGCGCGCTGGCCCATGGCGATGCCCCCGAGCAGGTGCTGGAAGCGCTGGCGCATGCGCTGACCGGCAAGTTCCTACACGGCCCTACCGCGCTGCTGCACGGCTCGGCCGAGCAGCGTGAACGGCTGCTGCCGCTGCTCGACCATCTTCTGCCGACGCCGACGCCGACGCTCGCGCCCGTGCTCGCGCCCGCGCCGACGCCCGCGAAGCCGCAGGCGGCCGTCGCTTCGGCCACCGATTCCTGTCGCACCGGCCGCGGCGACGCGGCCGACGGCGTCCGCGCCCACGGCCCGCGCGGCACGACCGCGCGCGAAGCCTAGCGCCCCGGCATCGACGCAGCCGGCAGCGCCGCCGCGAGCGCGACTGCCGCCTTCACCGCGCGCCCCGGATAGGCCGCGCTTAAGTTCCGCCGCCTTAGACGAGATTGCCCGACGTGAGTCCCTCCGTACTCGCCAGGCTCGAACAGCTCGAGCGACGCCTGGCCGAAGTCAGCCTGTTCCTGTCCAGCGAAGACGCGGCGCGCGACATCGCGGCGATGCGCCGCGCCAGTCGCGAGCACGCCGAGCTGTCGCAAGTCGTCGATTGCTTCATCGCGTGGAAACGCGCGGCCAGCGACCAGCAGGCCGCCGAGCAGATGCGCGCCGATCCGGAGCTGCGCGAATTCGCCGACGAGGAATGGAACGCCGCCCGCTCACGCGCCGATGCGCACGAAGCCGAGCTGCAGCGGCTGCTGCTGCCCAGGGATCCGAACGACGAACGCAACGTGTTCCTGGAGATCCGCGCCGGCACCGGCGGCGACGAATCGGCGCTGTTCGCCGGTGATCTGCTGCGAATGTATCTGCGCTATGCCGAGCGGCAGCGCTGGCAGACCGAGATCATGTCGGGCAGCGAGTCCGAGCTGGGCGGCTACAAGGAAGTGATCGTGCGCGTCGCCGGCGAGGCCGCGTATTCGAAGCTGAAGTTCGAGTCCGGCGGCCATCGCGTGCAGCGCGTGCCCGACACGGAGGCGCAAGGGCGCATCCATACGTCGGCCTGCACGGTGGCCGTGCTGCCCGAAGCGGACGAGGTCGGCGAGGTCGACATCCCGGCCGACGAACTGCGCATCGACGTGTTCCGTGCCTCCGGCGCAGGCGGCCAGCACGTGAACAAGACCGAATCGGCGGTGCGCATCACGCATCTGCCGACCGGCCTGGTGGTCGAATGCCAGGACGACCGTTCGCAGCACCGCAACCGCGACCGCGCGATGAAGGTGCTGGCCGCCCGGCTGAAGGACCGTCAGCAGCGCGAGTCGCAGGCGCGCGAGGCGGAGCAGCGGCG
This sequence comes from Burkholderiaceae bacterium, assembly GCA_050187175.1. Classification (GTDB taxonomy): domain Bacteria; phylum Pseudomonadota; class Gammaproteobacteria; order Burkholderiales; family Burkholderiaceae_E; genus Zeimonas. Next base: position 163,570 of record JBFWXS010000003.1, on the reverse strand, counting down.
TTCGCTGATCGGCTCGGGCGACCGCTCGGAGCGCATCCGCACCTACAACTTTCCGCAGGGACGCGTCACCGACCACCGCATCAACCTGACGCTGTACAAGCTGCAGCAGGTGATGGACGGTGACCTGGACGAGCTGATCACGGCCCTCACCACCGAGCAGCAGACGCGCCTGCTGGCCGAACTGGGCGAGGAGGCCGGTTGAACCGGGACGTGACGGGCTTGAACTGGGACGCGCTGGTCCTGGCCGGCGCGCTGCCCCGGCACGAGGCGCGCGCGCTGCTGGAACACGCCAGCGGCCGCCCCCGCGAATGGCTGATCGCCCACGGCGACGAGCCGGCGCCGCCCACCGCCGCCGCGCTGTTCGAGGCGCTCGCCGCGCGGCGCCGGGCCGGCGAGCCGCTCGCGTACCTGCTCGGCTGGCGCGAATTCCATGGACTGCGCTTCACGGTGACTCCCGACGTGCTGATCCCGCGGCCCGAGACCGAGCTGCTGGTCGACGAAGCGGCTGAGCGCGCGGCGCCCGGCGCCCGCGTCATAGATCTCGGCACCGGCAGCGGAGCGATCGCCGTGGCGCTGGCGCGGCTGCGGCCCGATCTGCGCATCACGGCCACCGATCGGTCGGCCGCGGCGCTCGCAGTGGCTCGCGAGAACGCGCGCCGCCTGCTCACCGGCGGGGCCGAGCCGCGCTGGCTGTGCGGCGACTGGTGGCAGGCGGCGCCACCCGGCGAATGCTTCGACCTCATCGTCGCCAATCCACCTTACATCGCCGACGGCGATCCGCATCTGTCGCTCGGCGACCTGCCGCACGAACCCCGTTCGGCGCTGGCGGCAGGGGCCGACGGCCTGCACGATCTGCGGCGTATCGTCGACGGCGCGCGCACGCGGCTGGCCGCGGACGGCTGGCTGCTGCTCGAACACGGCTACGACCAGCGCGACGCCGTGCAGGCGCTGCTGCGCGACGCCGGCTGGCCTGCGCCGACGACGCTCGCCGATGCCGCCGGCCAGCCGCGCATGACTCTGATCAGACAAGACCCCGACCCACGCTCGCCGTCGCATTGACGGCGCCGACCCGTGGTTTAGAATCAGTGAGATATCCCCCTACCCGACCCGTACGGCCGCCGCCGGCTCCCGCCATCGGCCGCCTGCAAGAGAAAGACCATGGACGCGAAGGCATTCATCGAAAAAACCGTCACCGACAATCCGGTGGTCCTGTTCATGAAGGGCACCGCGCAGTTCCCGCAGTGCGGTTTCTCCGGCCGCGTGGTGCAGATCCTGCGGGCCTGCGGCGTCAAGCAGATGGTCACGGTCAACGTGCTCGAGGACGACGAAGTGCGCCAGGGCATCAAGGACTACGCGAACTGGCCGACGATCCCGCAGCTGTACATCCGCGGCGAATTCGTCGGCGGCTCCGACATCGTCTATGAGATGTACCAGTCCGGCGAGCTGCAGAAGCTGCTGCCGCAGGAAGCGCTGGCCTGAGCCGGCGGCGCGATGCCGGCAGCCGGCCACGGCGCGGCTGCCGCGCTTGATCTCGATCAGCGACGCAAGGCATGGGCGGCCACCGCCGTCCATGCGCGTCAGTAGAATGAAGCTAGGCGGACTCAACTCCAACATGTTCGCCGCGCGTCGCAGGTCGCCGCGACGCCCGATTTCGCTGCACCCTCACCGCGTCCGTTCGTATCCCGCGACGAACGGTTCGCGTTCAGACACAATCAGAACAGGAGCATACGAATGAAACTGCTGGTGGCCACCGACGGATCGAAGAACGCGCTGCGCGCCGTCAAGTACGCGATCAACCTGGTCGAACGGCTCAACGAGGCCAGCTCGGTGACCCTAATCAGCGTGCATGACGACGTCGCGCTGAACCATGCGCGCCGCTTCGTCGGCAAGCGCGCCGTCGACCAGTACCTGCGCGAGCTCAGCGACGCCGATCTAGCGGATGCGCGCAAGGCGCTCGACAAGGCCGGCGTCAAGCACGACATGATCATCCGTGTCGGCCGGATCGCGGGCGAGATCAACGACGCCGCTGAAAACGGCAAGTTCGAGCTGCTGGTGCTCGGCTCCAAAGGCCGCAGCGCGCTGAAGGACTTGCTGCTCGGCTCGGTCGCGCGCCGCATCATCGAAACGGCCAAGGTCCCGGTCGTCCTGGTCAAATAGCGGAGGCGCGCGATGAGGCTGCTGATAGGCTGGGCCATCAACGCGGGCTGCCTGCTGCTGCTGGCCTACGTGATGCCGGCGGTACAAGTGGCCGGCTTCGGAACGGCCTTGATCGTCGCACTGATCCTCGGCCTGCTGAACGTCTTCATCCGGCCGGTACTGCTGATTCTGACGCTGCCGGTGAACCTGCTGACGCTGGGGCTGTTCACGCTGGTCATCAACGGCTTCCTATTCTGGCTGGCGGCGCAGATGCTGGACGGGTTCGCGGTCCGCAGCTTCGGCTGGGCCATCCTGGCGGCGCTGGTCTATAGCCTGATCAGCTGGGCGGTCAGCGCGATCTTGCTCGGCGACCGATGATCGACCGCCGGCGCCGGCGCAGTCCCCGTTCCCTCGTGCGCTAAGTCACGGCCTGCCGCCTCCGATCGGCGCACAATTCCGACGAACGGTCGGTGTCGCGGCGCAAGCGGCGTGTCATCACCGACGAACGGCGGACACGGAGGCCCGGCATGTACCAGTTCGATTTCGACGAGTGGTCGACGCTGTATCAGCGCGATCCGGCGGCCTTCGAGGCCCGGCGCCAGGCCGTGCTCGCGCTCGAACTGGCCAAGGCCGGCGCCAAGGCCGAACCGGCACGGGCTTTGCTGCGTCGCCTCGAGCAGCAGCTCGAAGGCAAGAACGATCAGGAGCGCATCGCCACGTCGATGGACTGGATGCTGTCGTCGATGCGGCAGCTGAACGGCAAGCTCCGCGAACTCGGCGCCACGCTGGCGCAGGTGGAGGCCGCGCAGACGGCGGCCGCCGCGCGGCGCTGATCGGCGCGGCGCTGATCGGCGCGGCGGCCGCCGACTGCGCGGCGCCTCAGGCCGCCGCGCGCGCCTGCGTCAAGACCCAATCGGCCAGCTCGTCGAGCAAGCGCGTCAATGCGCGGTTGAACGCGGCCGCGGCAGCCGCGGCATTCTCCTGCGCCAGCGGCTCGCGCACCGAGAACGGCCGCCGCGCCAGGGCGCGCCGCTCGCGCCAGTCGACCAGCTCGGCAAACACGTCGATGCGCGCATTGCCGGGCGGGCTGAGATCGTCGTGGTACATCTGGTCCAGCTGCAGCTCGAGCAGCCAGTCGCCGCGCACCGCACTGGTCACGCCGGCCACGTCCTGGAACACACCGAGGGCCGCGAGCCGGCGCTGCGCCAGCCGCATGACGCGCTGCGCCGGCGCCTCGCTCCAGCTGGCGAACTGGTAGTAGCTGCGCGCGCCGGGCGCCCGGCTGTAGGCCAGCCCCACGCTGTCATACAGCGTGCTGCCGGCCGTGCCCGTCACCAGCAGCCTGCGTTCGACACGGGGACCGGCATCGCGCTGCGGCTGCGCCTGGTCGTCGAGCTCGTAGTAGACGTGCGCCGGCACGTCGCCGCGCAGGTTGGTGCAGCCGCCCGCCGCCAGTCCCAGCAGCGGTACGGCGGCGGCTGTCAGCAGGCGCCGACGATCGCGGCGGACAGCCTCGAGGCGGACGGCTTCGCAGGAGACGGCTTCGCAGGAGACGGCCTCGCGAGCGGCAAGATCGCGCAGCCGACTCATGGCAGCACCTCGCCGGGCCCGAGCTGGCGGTTCGTCGGTCCGAGCAGGGCCGCGCTCGGTTCGCGCAAGCGGTCGGCGGCCCGCGACACCATCTCGGCGCTGCCGCGCAGATCGCGCGCAGTCGCGCGCAGCTCCAGCGCACCGGCGTCGACGCTGTGTTCGAGGCGCCGCGCAACCAGCGCCGATTCGCGCTCCAGCGTCTTGGCCGCGCTCGACAGATCAGCCAGCGCGCTGTTGACCTGGTGCCCGATCGGCGCGATCTGCGCCGCGACCTTGGCGGCATCCTGCGAGACGTTCGAGATCGCCACGGCGATCTGCTTGCTCGAGGTCTGGAAGGCCGTGGCGGCGTCGCGCAGGCTGACTGCGACCATGTCGATGCGGTCGAGCCGCTTGTCGAGGCCGCCGGCCAGGTCGCGCACCGCGGCCATCGCGCCGATCAGCGTATCGCGGGTCTCGGGCGCGAGCAGATGCTCGAGATTGTTCAGCACGTTCTCACCGGTAACCGCGAGCCGGCTCAACGCGCCGGCGATCTGCTCGAGATCGGACTTGCCCTCGGGAATCACCGGGTAGCGTTCGCCGTTCGGCACGTCGTTCAGCTCGGGCCCCGGCGTGCCCGGCGTGACCAGGTCGATGCGCGCCAGCCCGGTGACCAGGTTGCGCGACACCACGGCATTGGTATTGCTGCTTACCGGCGTCTCGCGATCGGTACGGATGATCACGTCGACGCGGTTGATGTTGTCGCGCGAAATGGAGTATTCCTGGACGCGGCCCACCTTCACGCCGCGCATGGTCACGTCGCTGCCCTGCTGCAGGCCTTCGAGCGACTGGCTCTCGAAGTGGATCGTGTAGAAGCGGAAGCCGGCCCCGCCGCCGCCTTGCGACAGCCAGATCCACGCGGCGCAGGCGCCTGCGATCAGCGCCAGCACGACGGCGCCGACCAGCGTATAGCGAGCTTCAGGTTCCATCGATTCGATTTCCGTTTGCGGACGGCGAAGCGCCGATCATTCTACGGCCCGAGAAGTACGACCGGATCCACGGATCGTCCACTGCCATGACCTCGTCCACCGGGCCATCGGCGATCACGCGCCCCTGCCCGAGCACGACGACGCGGCGCGCGATGGTCAGCAAGGTGTCGAGGTCGTGCGTGACGATCAGCACCGTGATGCCCAGATCGTCGCACAGCGACGCCAGCAGGCTGTCGAAAGCCCGTGCGGTGATCGGGTCCAGGCCGGAAGTGGGTTCGTCCAGGAACAGCACTTCCGGTTCGAGCGCCAGCGCGCGCGCGATCGCAGCCCGCTTGCGCATGCCGCCCGACAGCTCGCTGGGGCGCTTGGCGCCGGCTGACACGGGCAGCCCGGCCATGGCCAGCCGCAGCTCGACCAGCGGCTCGATCAGATGCCTGGGGATGCCGCCGTGCTCGCGCATCGGCGTGGCCACGTTGCCGGCCACGGTCAGCGACGAGAACAGCGCCCCGTCCTGGAACATCATGCCGATGCGGCGCCGGACCGCGGTCAGCGCCGCCTCCGGCGCGTTCCAGACGTCGGTGCCGAGCAGCTCGATGCGGCCGCCGGTGGGCCGCTGCAGGCCGATGATCTCGCGCAGCAGGACCGACTTGCCGCTGCCGCTGCCGCCGATCAGCGCGACCAGCTCGCCGCGGCGAATGGTCAGATCCAGGTCCTTGTGCACCTGCTGCGTGCCGAAGCGCGTGCTGACGCCGCGCACCTGGATTGCCGCCTCGCCCCCGGGCGCAGGGCCGCCGACCGGCGCGGCACCACTGCCCGGCGCCGCGCCGCTCACAGCCCCAGCTCCTGGAACAGCAGCGCGAACACTGCGTCGAGCAGGATCACGGCGACGATCGACTGCACCACCGTCGACGTCGTGTTCAAGCCGATCGAGCGCGTGTCCCGGCTCACGGCCATGCCCATCCGGCAGCCGATGATGGCGACGAACAGGCCGAACACCGGTGCCTTGACCAGGCCGATGATGAAATGGCGCGGCGCCAGCGCCTCCTGCAGCCGGGCAATGAAAGTGGCCGGCGTGATGTCCAGCATCGAATCTGCAATGACCATGGAACCGGCCAGTCCGAACACGTCGCCCACGAAGACCAGCAACGGCAGCGACACGATCAGCGCGATGACGCGCGGCACGACCAGTACCTGCTCGGCCGACAGACCGAGCGTGCGGATCGCGTCGATCTCCTCGGTCAGCTTCATCGTACCGAGCTGAGCGGTAAAGGCGGCGCCGGAGCGGCCGGCGATGATGGTCGCGACTATCAGCGGCGCGAACTCGCGCGTCAGGCCCAGCGCCACGCCGTCGACGACGAAGATGTTGGCGCCGAACTGTTCGGCCTGCAGCCCGAGCAGATACGCGACCACCAGGCCGATCAGGAAAGTGACCAGCGCGACCACCGGAATCGCGCTGACGCAGACCTGCGCGAACTGCGCGAACAGCTCGCGCAGCCGCAGCCGGCCGGGCCGCAGCGCCGCGCGCGCCAGCTCGTGCAGCACCCGCCCGAAGAACTCCAGATGGCCGCGCAGCAAGGCGCCGAGGCCGGCGCTGGCCTGGCCCAGCCGGGCCAGCCAGCCGAAGCGTCGCCCCGAATCGTCCGGCGCGCTGTCCGCGAGGCGGGTGCGCACCAGCTCCATGATGCGCGCGTGCACGTCGCTGAAGTTGCGCAGCTCCACCTGCTCGCGTTCAGCCGCGTCGCGCCCCAGCTGGCGCCACAGCAGCAGCGCGCCGGCGGTGTCCAGCGCGCGCAGCGCGCTGCCGTCGACGGCCCGTACCGGCCCCCGCGAAGCGGACCCGCGCGGCAGGCCCCGCAAACCGGCATCGAGTTCGGCCAGATGCGGCAGCTGCCAGTCGCCGCCGGGGTGCAGCACGCTGCTGCCGCCTTCATCCGCCAGGCGGCACGAGCCTCGCACTGCCGTCATCGATCGCCGGTCCGCACTTACGCGATGCCCTCGCTCAGGCGGGCGACGAGCGCATGCCGTAGGCCTTGCCGCCGACCCACAGATACTCGGCGCGCAGCACCGGCTTGCCCTGCTCGCCATCGAAGGTGAAACCGACCACGGCGACCTCGGTGCCGTTCGTCAGCTGCGGCACCTGCCATGCCTGCATGCGCGTCAGCGGCGCCAGCTCGATCTCCCAGACGCGATCCTTGCGGCGCGGCAGCTGCGTCCGCGCGAGCAGGCCCGGCCCGTCCACACCCGCCGACTGCGCGGGCACCGGCCGGCGCGCCAGATCGGCGGGCAGGGCCAGGTCGGGCTTCACCTCGAGCATGAACTCGGCATGCGGATTGCGCCAGGCGACCTTGGTGGCGCGGCCCTCGAGGTACAGCGGGCGTCCCTGGTCGAAACTGCTCCAGCCGTGATGCGCCAGGACACTGCGCGGGACGGGCAGCGCCGTCAGCAGCGCGGCGGCGAGCAGAGAGCGTCGATGCATCGCAGACCTCCACGGAAGCAGGATCGAACGGGCGGCGCCCGCGGCGGGTGAAGCGCTAGATATAGGCGATCCAGCGTCCGCAGATGATAACCGCCAGCCACAGCAGCATCGAAAATACCGCCTGCGCGCGTGCGGCCGTGTCCAGACGTTGCACGCCGCCTCGTGCATGGAACAGCGCCGCGTTGATGCCGGCCAGCGCCAGCAGCCCCATTTTGAGCACGAAGGCGCGGTTGCCGATCAGTTCGAGCGGCTGGCTGGCAAACATCAGGCCACCGCTGATGGCTGCCAGCGCGAAGCCGGCCAGCGTCAGCGGCAGCGCCAGCCGAGCCAGCGGCTGCGGCGGCAGCGCCCCACCCAGGCCGAGCACGCGCAGCTCGAACAGCAGCAGGCTGCCGACCAGCGTCGCCAGGCCGAAGATGTGCATGGCCTCCAGCGCCGGGTAGGCGATGGGGTGCGATTGCAGCCAGTCGAAGGCGGACATGATCCGCACGTTAGCACTGACGGGGGCGGACGGCGCGCCTCGCTGCCGCCCGGCCGCCGCCGCCCGTCAACGCGGCAGCAGCTCCGCAGAACCCGGCGGCAGTTCCATGGAAGCCGGCGGACGGGCGGCGCGCATCCGGTCGTACAGGGCCAGCCGCCGCTGCGCCACGGGTGACATGACGGTGGCGACTGCCTGCTCCGGCATGGGCGGCAGCTCCGCCACTCGATGGCAGGCCGCCAGATGTCCGGGCGCATGCTCCGTCATCAGCGGCTCCTCCGTGCGACAGCGCTCCACGACGAAGGGACAGCGCGTATGGAAGCGGCAGCCCGGCGGCGGATTCGACGGACTCGGAATGTCGCCGGCCACGATCTGGCGCTCGGCACGGCGATGCGGATCAGGCCGCGGCACGGCAGCGAGCAGCGTGCGCGTGTACGGATGCAGCGGCAACGAGAACAGTGCGTCCTTGGGGGCCAGCTCGACCAGCTTGCCCAGATACATGACGGCGACGCGGTCGGCGATGTACTTGACCACGGCCATGTCGTGCGAGATGAACAGATACGACAGACCGAGCTGCGCCTGCAGATCCTTCAGCAGATTGACCACCTGCGCCTGGATCGACACGTCGAGCGCCGACACCGGCTCGTCGCAGACCACCAGGTCCGGCTGCACCGCCAGCGCACGCGCGATGCCGATGCGCTGGCGCTGGCCGCCGGAGAACTGGTGCGGATAGCGGCCGGCATGGTAGTCCGCCAGTTGAACCAGTTCGAGCAGCTGCCGCACGCGCGCGCGGCGCGCGGCCGTGTCGCCGATGCCGTGCACGCGCAGCGGCTCCTCGAGGATCTCGCCGACCTTCATGCGCGGATTCAGCGACGCATACGGATCCTGGAACACGATCTGCATGCGCTGCCGCAGCTTGCGCAAGGCGGACGCGCTGAGCGCCGCGATGTCGGCGCCGTCGAACCGCACGCTGCCGGCGGTCGGCTCGATCAGCCGCAGCACCAGCCGAGCCGTGGTCGACTTGCCGGAGCCGCTCTCGCCGACCACGGCCAGCGTGGTACCGCGGTCCAGGCTGAACGAAACGCCGTCGACGGCGCGCACGACGCGACCGCCGCGGCCGCCGCGCCAGCCGTTGCCGCGCGCCGCGAAGTGCTTGGTCAGGCCCGCGACCTCAAGCAGCGGTCCCGGCGGGTCCGATGCGGCGTTCGCTCCACCCTCCAGCGCAACGCCGCTCATGGGCTCGCCTCCTCGACCGGCGCGTAATGGCACGCCGCCTCGTGGGCGGGCACGATCGTGCGCATCGCCGGCACCTGCTCGGTGCACTGCGGCCGCGCGAACACGCAGCGCGGATGGAAGCGGCAGCCCGCCGGTAGCGCGAACGGCGGGGGCAGCGCGCCGCCTATCGTCGACAGGCGGCTGCGCGACTCGTCGATGCGCGCGATGCTGCCCAGCAGGCCCAGCGTGTACGGATGCTGCGGATCGTCGAACAGCGCTGCAGCGCTGCTGCGCTCGACGACGCGGCCGGCGTACATCACGGCCACTTCGGTAGCCATCTCCGCCACCACACCGAGGTCGTGCGTGATCAGGATGATCGCCATGCCGGTCTGCGCCTGCAGATCGCGCAGCAGCTCCAGCACCTGCGCCTGCACGGTGACATCGAGCGCCGTCGTCGGTTCGTCGGCGATCAGCAGATCGGGCTCACAGGCCAGCGCCATCGCGATCATTACGCGCTGGCGCATGCCGCCCGACATCTGGTGCGGATACTCGTCGAAGCGCCGCGCGGGGTCCGGGATGCGCACTCGTTCGAGCGCGGCCACCGCCCGTTCGCGCAGCGCCGCGGCACTCGCCCGCTTGTCGTGCGCGCGCATCGCCTCGACGATCTGGAAGCCCACCGTGAACGCCGGATTCAGGCTGCTCATCGGCTCCTGGAAGATCATGGCGATGCGCCTGCCGCGCAGCGCGCGCAGCCGGGCCGGCGGCAGTTCGGTCAGATTCATGCCGTCGAAGTCGATGCGGCCGGCGGCGATGCGCCCCGGCGACGGTACCAGCCCCATGATGGACAGCGACAGCAGCGACTTGCCGCAGCCGCTCTCGCCGACGACGCCGAGCGTGGCGCCGCGCCGCACGTCGAGGTCGACGCCGTCGACCGCGGCGATCTCAGCGGCGGCCGGGGCCGTTCCGCCACGGCCCGGCCCCGCAGCGGGGAAGACCGTGCGCAGGCCGCGCACCGACAGCAGCGGCGGCGAGGCCTGCGGCGGCGATGACTGCGACGATGACTGCGATGAGAGCGGCGACAAGGGCGCCGGCGGCTGCGAAGATGACGATGACGAATCGAAGCGCGGGCTCATGACGTACGCTGCTCCGACTTGGGATCCAGCGCGGCCTGCACGCCGTCCTGGAACAGGTTCAGGCCCAGCACCAGCAGGATGATCGCCAGACCCGGAAACAGCGCCAGATGCGGTGCGATCAGCATCGACGTGCGGCTGTTCGACAGCATGGCCCCCCACTCCGGCAGCGGCGCCTGCGCGCCGAGCCCCAGGAAGCTGATGCTGGCACAGGTGAGGATCGCGATGCCGACGCGCAAGGTCGCCATCGCGAAGATCGGCGCGCTGATGTTCGGAAAGATGTGCCGCGTCACGATGCGCAGGTCGCTCATGCCGATCGCGCGGCACGCCTCGACGTACAGCTCCTCCTTGGCGGACATGGCCAGCCCGCGCGCCAGCCGCGCGAAGATCGGAACCGTGTACAGCCCCACGGCCAGGATCGCGTTGATCAGGCTGGGCCCCAGCACGCTGATGATGACGATCGCCAGCAGCACGCCGGGAAAGGCCATCAGCACGTCGATCAGCCGCATGATCACCGCATCGACGCGGCCGCCGACATAGCCGGAGACGACACCGATCGGAATGCCGATGACCATTGCGATGGCCACCGACAGCACGCCTTCGAGCAGCGAGATGCGGGCGCCGTAGATGATGCGCGACAGGATGTCGCGCCCCAGCTCGTCGGTGCCGAACCAGTGCTCGGCCGAGGGCGGCGACATCACGCTGAGCAGATCGTTGCGGTTCGGGTCGTACGGCGCTATCCACGGTGCCAGCAGCCCGATCAGGACGAACAGTCCGAACAGCACCAGCCCCGGCAGCGCCAGCCGCGAACGGCGGAACAGCCGCCAGCGCGTGCGCCAGACACCGTCGCCGGGCGCCTGCGGCGAGCCCGGCGCGGGCGACGCGGCCGAGTTGGAAGCGACGCGGCTCATTGCACCGAGATCCGCGGATCGAGCAGACCGTAGACGAGATCGGTCACGATGTTGATCACGATGAAGGTCAGAGCCACTACCAGCACGGCGGCCTGCACCACCGGAAAATCGCGCGCCAGGATGGACTGCACCAGCAGCCGGCCGATGCCGGGCCAGGCGAACACCGTCTCGGTCACCACTGCGCCGCCGAGCAGATAACCCAGCTGCAGGCCGACCACGGTGATCACCGGCAGCACCGCGTTGCGCACGGCATGCCGCCAGATCACCAGCGATTCGCTCAGGCCCTTGGCGCGGGCCGTGCGCACGTACTGGTTGTCCAGCACTTCGAGCAGGCTGGAACGCATGATGCGCGAGATGACGGCGGCGCTGGCCGCGCCCAGCGTGATCGCCGGCAGCACCAGGTGCTGCCACGACTCGAAGCCGGTCAGCGGCAGCCAGCCGAGCCACACCGAGAACACCAGCATCAGCAGCAGGCCGAGGAAGAAGGTCGGGGTGGACACCGCGAGGATGGACACCAGCAGGGCGACATTGTCCGACACTGAGTAGCGCCGCACCGCCGACACCACCCCGCTGGCAATGCCCACGAGTACAGCCATGATCAGCGCCACGCCGCCGAGCAGCAGCGTGTTGCGGTAGCGCTCGCCGATCTCCTCCGCCACCGGGCGCCCGGTGCGGAACGAGCGGCCGAAGTCGCCGACCAGCGCCTGCTTCACGAACGATACGTACTGCTCGGGCAGCGAGCGGTCCAGTCCGAGCGCCTGCCGCACGTTGCGCACGTCGTCGGCGGTGGCGTTCTGGCCCGCGATCAGTTCGGCCGGATCGCCGGGCACCATATGGATCATCAGGAACACCGCCAGCGACACGCCGAACAGGACCGGCAGCGCCTGCAGCAGGCGGCGGACGACGAAACCGATCATAGGGCCCCGGGCCGAGTCGCGACGTGCCGCCGGACCGGCGTCATTCCTTCCAGGCCTTGTGGAAGCTGATGAACTCGTTCACGTACACCTCGACGCCGTGCACCTTGCTGCGCGTGCCGAAGATCTGGTCTTCGTAGTACAGCGTGATGTGCGGCGCCTGCTCGTAGACGACGCGCTGCAGGTCATGCAGCAGCTTGCGCCGCTGCCCCGGATCGACCGCCTCGCGCTGCGCCTCGATCAGCTTGTCCACTTCGGCGTTCTTGAAGTTGAAGTGGTTCATGCGGCCGGTACTGCCGTTGCTCAGCGTCTGCGTGAAGTCCATGTCGCCGGTCGGGCTGCCCTTGCCGCCGATGAACAGCGGCGCCTTGGCCTGAGTGAGCATGTTCAGGTAAGCGCTGATCTCGGGCGCCTTGATGTTCGCCTTGATGCCGACGTCGGCCAGCTGCGCCTGGATCGCCTCGCCGAGCGGACGGTCCATGATGTACAGGCCGGTGGGCACGTAGAACTCGGTCTCGAAGCCGTTCGGATGACCGGCGTCGGCCAGCAGCTTGCGCGCGCGCTCCTTGTCGTACGGGTACGGCTTCAGGTCGGTGGCCGAGTTCTCGATCACCGACGATTCGTACGAACCGCCGAGCGTGCCGATGCCGCTGAGGACGCCGGATACCAGCGCCGGCTTGTTGATCGCATAGGCGATCGCCTGCCGCACGCGCTGGTCATTGAACGGCGCCACCGCCGTGTTCATGCCCAGGTAGATGGTGCGGTAGCCGGTCTTGCGCATCAGCGTCACCGCCGACGAGGACTGCAGCCGCTTCAGCATCACGGTCGGCACGCCGGAGATGACGTCGACCTGCCCGCTGAGCAGCATCAGCACGCGCGCCGAATCCTCCGGCACGGCACGGATCTCCACGCCGTCCAGGCGCGGCTTGCCGTCCCAGTAGTCGTCGTTGCGAACCAGCGTCACCTTCTCGCCGGGCTGCCAGCTCTTGAACTTGAACGGACCGGTGCCTGACGGCAGCTTGCGCAGATCGGCACCGGCCTTCTTCGCTTGAGCCGGGCTCAGGATCGCGGCGTTGTAAGCGCTCAGCTGCGCGAGCAGCGGCGCGAACGGCTTCTTGGTGATGATCGCGATCGTATAGTCGTCGACCACCTTCACTTCTTCCACGGCCGCCAGCGTGCTGCGGCGGGGCGAGCCGGTAGCCGGATCGTTGAGGCGGTCGAAGGTGAACTTCACCGCCTGCGCATCGAAGGTCGAGCCGTCATGGAACTTGACGCCCTTGCGCAGCTGGAAGGTCCACGTGCGCTTGTCGTCGGACAGCTTCCATGAGGTAGCCAGCGCCGGAATCACCTTGCCGGCCGCGTCCTGCTGAGTCAGCGGCTCGTAGATGTAGCGCACGACGCGGAAGGTCGGAATGTCGGTGACGAACTGCGGATCGAGCGTCTGCGCATCGATGCCGGTGGCATACACCAGCGTGCCGCCGTTCTTCGGCGTTTGCGCCAGGGCGGCCGGCGCCGCGCCGGCCAGCCCGACGCCGAAGGCCAGCGCGGCGATCGTCTTGAACGAGGCCTCAATCATTTCCTAGTCTCCTCGATGGGTTGGGAGGATGCTTGCCGAGATGCGAGCCAGCAGCTCGTCGCAGCGGGTACGTTCGACCCATCGCACGACCGTGACCAGGTCGTTCTCAGGGTCGATCCAGATCAGATGCTGTCCGCCGCCGATGGCGAAGACGCTGCTGGCGGGCGCCGACGGAAACAGCGTGCGGTCGCCGTTCAGCCACCACAGCGCGCCGTACGAGGGGTTGACCGCGCAAGGCGTCTTCAGCAGCGCCACGGAGCGTTCGGACAGCAGACGGCGGCCGTTCCAGACGCCGCCGCGGTGGACCAGGTAGCCGACGCGCGCATGGTCGCGGCTGGCGATGAACAGCCCGCCGCCCCAGTGGCCGCCGCCCGAAACCGAAGTGATCGGCCGGCCGTCGATGTCGACCGTCGAGTTGCGGTAGCCGAGCCACTCCCAGCCGTCGGAAGCGCCGATCGGCGCCATGATGCGCTCGCGAAGCACCTCGGGCAGCGGACGCCGGAACAGCTGCAGCAGCGACAGACTGAGCCGGTTGACGCGGACGTCGTTGTATTCCCAATGGGTGCCCGGCGGCTGCAGCGCGCGTTTCAGACCCTTGCCGCGGTTGTCGTGCGTCGCGCCGGCCTGCCTGTGGTGGTCGACGCTGTCGGGCCGCTGCCACAGCGTGCCCTGCCATTCGCTGGTCTGGTTCAGCAGATGCCGCCAAGTGACGGCGCGGTTGTGCTCGGAGTCGAAGCCGTCGTCGCGGTCGCTTTCATTGCGGTATAGCGCCACCGGGTCGTCGATCGAGCGTATCAGTCCGTCATCGAGCGCCAGACAGGCGATCAGCGCCAGATAGCTCTTGGCCGCCGAGTACGTGGTGTCGGCGCGCAGCGTATCGCCCCATTCCGCGACGATGCGGCCGCCGCGCAGGATCAGTCCGTTGACGCCGCCGCGCGGCCGCACCTCGCCGAGCACGGTGTCGTACGGCGGCCGGTCGTCGACGTAGGCAGTGCCTATGTAGCGGCCGTCGGGCAGAAACAGCGAGCGCGGCCAGTCGCATTCGCTGGCGTCGGCGAAGCGCATCGCCTCCGCGAGGCCGGACGCCGACAGCCCCGCTTCCGCCGGCGCGACGGTTTCCCACTGGGCGGCCGACGGAAAGTACGGCCCGGCTACAGCTGTCATCGGCGAGCCTGCGGCAATCCGAGCACGGCGCTCGCGCGGGAGCGGAACACGTTGTCGCCCTCCAAAATCCAGAAATTGGCCTGAAAAATTTTTGAATCGCTCTTCTGTATTTTTTAGACTATTATGAGCTCAGCCCGAATGCAATCAAAAAATATGCTGCTGATGACCCTTGGCGAGCGCCTGCGGCGCGGCATCGAGGAGGACGTCCTCGCAGGCCGGCTCGCCCCCGGCGATCTGCTCGACGAACGCGAGTTGTGCGAACGCTACGGCGTGTCGCGCACTCCCGTGCGCGAGGCACTGCTGCAGCTGTCCACGCTCGGCCTGATCTCGATGCGGCCGCGCCAGCCGGCGCGCGTGTCGCTGATCGGCGTCGCCGAGCTGCTGGGCATGACCGAGGTCATGAGCGTGCTCGAGGCGGAGGCCGCCCGGTTGGCGGCGCGGCGGATGAGCGATGCCGAGCGCCGCCAGCTGCAGCGGATCCAGGACGAAGCCGACGAGCTGGTGGCGCAGCGCGACTCGGCGGCCTTCAACGAAGCCAACTGGAACCTGCATCAGGCGATCTTCGCCGGCAGCCAGAACGCGTTCCTGGCCGAGCAGGCGCGCAATCTGCGGCTGCGCCTGCATCCGTATCGCTGCTTCCTGCTGCGGCTGGACGACCGCATCGGCAACGCCCACGCCGAGCACGGCGAGCTGGTGCGCGCTGTCGTGGCCGGCGACGGCGATCGCGCGTTCGAGCTGATGAAGCAGCATCTGCTGATCAACGCCGATCAGCTCACCTACCTGGTCAGCCAGATGCCGAAAGTGCCGCCCGACGAGCACGGCGGCGACGCCGATCGCAGCGCTGCGTAATGCACCGTCATGCACGGCACCGTCATGCACGGCACCGCAATGCACGGCACCGCGTGATGCACCGCATCCACGACCCGGCCTGAGGCGCGGCACTGCGTGATGCGCGGCACGACGAATCGGCCGCGCGCGCCGCCGGTCCGCAAACCCATCTCACGAGGAGACCCCATGACCACAGCAACGACGCCGGGCGCCGCAGCGCACGCCGGCCACGGACCGGCGCAAGCCGGCGCGCGCATCGTGCGCGTCGGCGCGACGCCGCTGTTCGTGCCGATTCGCATCGAGGTGGCCGGCGTGGCGCGCGAGACCTCGCTGTCATGCTGCCTGGTCGAGGTCGAAACGGCCGACGGCAACGTCGGACACGGCTTCACCGCGATCACCGAGGAAGAGGTGATCACCAGCATCGTCAACGACGTGGCCGGACCCGCGCTGATCGGCGAAAGCGCGCTGGCCCACGAGCGGCTGTGGGAGAAGCTGTACTGGCTGCTGTCGCCGCGCGGTCAGACCGGCTACGCGTCGCATGCGATGGCCGCGCTGGACATTGCCTGCTGGGATCTGAAGGGCAAGCTGCTCGGCCAGCCGCTGTGGCGGCTGCTCGGCGGCGCGCGCAACAAGGTGCCGGTCTACGCCACCTTCGGCTTCGCGTTCCTCGACCGGCCGACGCTGGTCGAGGCCGCGCACCAGGCCGTCGCGGCCGGGCACCGGAGGCTGAAGATGACGGTCGGCGCCGAAGCGCTGCAGAAGCGCGACACGCCGCGGCCGCTGGCCGAGGTCATCGCCGAGGACGCACGCCGCGTACTGGCCGTGCGCGAAGCGGTGGGACCGGACGTAGAGATCTACATCGATGCGAACTGCAGCCTCGACGCGTATCACGCCATCCGCCTGGCACGCGCGATCGAGCCGGCGCGCATCGGCTTCTTCGAGGAGCCGGTCTCGCAGAACGACGTACGGCAGCTGGCCGACTTCCGCCGCCAGACCGGCACGCCGGTGGCCTGCGGCCAGAACGAAGGGCTGGCTTTCCGCTTCCGCGACCTGCTGCTGAACGACGCGGTCGACGTACTGCAGCCGAACGTCGCGATCAGCGGCGGCTACACGCAGTGCCTGCGCGTCGCCGGCATGGCTTCGGCGTTCAATGTCGCGATCGCGAACGGCGGCGCCTGGCCCTTCCACAACATGCATCTGCACGCCGGCCTGGCGCACGGCGGCCTGGTCGAGTACCACCTGCCCGCCGTGCTGCTGTGCGCGCAGATCTTCGACCCGCTGCCGGTGCCGCAGGAGGGCTGGCTGTCGCTGCCGGATACCCCGGGCCTGGGCTTCGCGCCGCGCGCCGACGCCGTGCGCGATCTGGCCCGGCGCGGCACCTCGCGCGGCCGGGGCAAAGGCTGATGCCATGACGACCGAACCGATCTGGCATCAGCCGGCGCCCGGCGTCATTCCGCTGCACCTGCTGCTGGCCACCTCGGCGAAGGTGCTGTCGTCGGCGCTGTGGATCTCGCGGCGCAGCTTCGACGAGGCCTGGCGCAACAGCGTGTTCCACGCGCTGCAGATCCATCATCTGTCGAGCGCACTGCCCTCGCTGGTCGAGGCCGACGTCGACGAGCAGGCCCATGAAGTGCGGCTCACGCTGCGTCTGCACGCCGACGGCGTGGCGCGCATCATCGACGCCTACCGCGCACAGTATCCGGACTTCAGCGCCGACTGGCAGGCTGAAGCGCAGCGGCTGCTGGCCGCGGGCTCGCTGTCGCGCAAGGCGCGCTTCACCGGCTCGCAGGGCAGCGTCATCCTTCCCTCCGACAGCGACGCGCTGCGCTTCGCCCCGGTCGCGGTGCGCAGCGCGCTGCCCGATGCAGGCACGCAGCCCTGGCCGATGGGCGACGACACGAGCGCGCAAGCGGCGCGCCCCGCCGAGCAGCGCCGCGCCATCGAGGCCGCGCTCGACGCGGCGTTTGCCGACGCCAGCGGCCAGACCGCGGCGGTGGTGATCGTCCACCGCGGCGAGATCATCGGCGAGCGCTATCGCGAAGGCTTCGGCATCGATACGCAGTTCGAGAGCTGGTCGATGGGCAAGAGCGTCACGGCGACGCTGATCGGCATCCTGGTGCAGCAGGGCCTGCTGTCGCTGGACGAACCCGCGCCAGTGCCCGCGTGGCGAGGCGCCGGCGACCCGCGCTCGGCGATCACCATCCGTCATCTGCTGCAGATGAGCAGCGGCCTGCTTTGCAGCGGCCCCGACGAGCCGCGCGCACGCTGGCGGCTCGGCCTGCCGGACCATTTCTACGTCTATGGCGAAGCCTTCGACACCTTCGCCTTCGCGCTGGACCGCCCCAGCGAACATGCGCCGGGCACGGTCGGCCGCTATCGCAACTGCGATCCGCTGACGCTGGGCTACCTGATCCGCCGTACCGTCGAGGATCGGCTGGGCGAGAACTACCATCAATGGCCGCAGAAGGCCCTGTTCGATCGCATCGGCGTGCGCAGCCAGATCCTGGAGACGGATCTGCACGGCAATTTCGTCATGACCGGTTTCGACTACGGCGCCGCGCGCAACTGGGCGCGGCTAGGCCTGCTGTATCTGCGCAACGGCATGGCGCAAGGCGAACGCGTTCTGCCCGAATACTGGGCCGACGTGGTTCGCGCGCCGGCGCCCGCCTGGCGCGACCACCGCTATGGCGGCCAGTTCTGGCTGAATCCGGCCGACGAGTTCGCGCTGCCGCGCGATGCCTACAGCATGGCCGGCGCCGGCGATCAGCGCGTGTTCATCGTGCCGTCGGCCGATCTGGTCATCGTGCGCATGGGACACCAGTCGGCCCACGCCACGGCGCGCCGTTCGGTCAACGCGCTGCTGGGGGCAGTGATGCAGGCGGTGACGCGGCCGGCGTGACGGCGCGGCGATCGGTACTGCGACTCAACCGGCGACTCAACCCGGCGACTCAACCCGGCAATTCGACGCAGCGATTCGACGCAGCCTCAGCCGCGCGCGGCGCGCGCGAGCAGGTCGCGAGCCTGCGACTCGGTCGCCATCGAACGTTCGAGCGGTGCGCGGCACAGCCCCGCATGTTCGTAGCGTAGGTTCTCGTACAGTTCGGCGGAGGCCGGGTGGGCTTCGAGCAGCGCCTCCAGCCGCGTGTCCAGCGGTGCCTCGCCGAGCACGGCGGCGAGCCGCTGCACGACGGTGCGATACTGCGTCGCATCGACGGCCTGCTTGCTGGTTTCGAGCCGGTGCAACAGCGTCGACAGCATCGCGATCACGGCGAAACCGTCGTCCGACTGGGCCTGCTTCGGTTGCGATTGTCTGGTCGTGTTCATTGAAAACTCCTTCGCCTCGCAACTGGGGACGATAGGCGCCGATTTCAATGCCCAGGCGGCGCCGCACCCGGAGGCCGCCCGCGAGACCGGTTCGGAGTGCTAATGTCTGGAGTCTCCCGACATCCTCCCGATCAGCTCGAATGAACGCCCCCCTGTTCAAGAGAATCGTCAGCGTCGGCGGCAACTGCCAGCCGGCCCACCAGATCAAGCGCATCGCCCGGGGCGCCGAGGCCCAGCTGTTCGACTGGCTGCTGATAGGCGCTGAGAACGCGGCGCGGCTGATAGAGAACGACTTCGCCGGCTTTCTCGATCCGGCCGGGCTGACGCTTCACTCGGGATCGCCCGGCTACGTGCTGGACGCCGCTTACGACGTGAAATTGCTGCACGACTTCCCGCTGCGCGCCGACTTTCTGCAGCATGCCGCGCCGACGCTGTCGAAGTACGCGTTCCTGGCCGGCCGCTGGCGTGCGCTGATGGCGGAACCCGAGACGGTGCTGTTCGTCTGGCTGGGCCCGGAAGGCCGGGAAGCGATCGAGCGGCTCGCCGCCGCGCTGCGGGCGCGCCGCGGCGGGCGGCCGTTCACGCTGCTGGCCCTGCGCTCCGATGCGCAGGAACCGGATTGGCAGTTGCCCGAGGTCCGCAACCGCTTTTTGCGCCAGCCCGAGCCCTACGTATGGACTGGCGACGACCGCGCGTGGGATGCGCTGTTCGGCGAGTTCGGCATCAAGCCGACGCCCGACTTCCGGCCGGCAAACCGGCTGGTGATCGGTCCCGGCTTCGGCCGCTAGCGGGCTGACCACAGGCTGGCGAGCCCGCCTCAGGCTGGCGGGCTCGCTTCAGAATTCGTCCCAGCCGTCGTCGGCCGACTCGGCAGCCTTGGCCGCGACGCGCTGCTGCGCCGGCCTGGCCCTTGCGTCGATCGATCCGCCCGTCGCCGGCGCGGCGGATGAAGCCGCCGGACCAGCCTCGCCGCGCAGCGATGCCGGCACGGCCGATACGGCACGCGCACTGCTCTTGCCCGCGCGTCCTGCCGACACACCCGCTTGAATGGATCCGGCACGGCCGAAGCGGCTGCTCCCGGCAGCGGCCCTGTCGCCGCCATCGTGACTGGCCACCGCCGCGCGGACCATTGCGGAGCCGGACACCCCGACAGCGCGGTTCGAACCCGTCGACGCGGCATCACCGCGCAGCCGGGCGGAGGCCGACGACGATGCCACCGACGATGTCAATGCCGCCGCCGATCTCCGCGCCGGCTGCGCCTCTCCCCCCGCCGGACGCTGCGCATACGCGCTCGACTGATCGAGCTTGAACGCAGCCGTCGCCTCGGACAGCCGCTCGGCCTGCTCGCGCAGGCTCTCGGCCGCCGCCGCCGATTCCTCGACCAGCGCCGCATTCTGCTGCGTCATCTGATCGAGCTGCGCGATCGCATGATTGATATCGCCCAGGCCGGTCGTCTGTTCGCGGCTGGCGGCCGTGATCTCGCCGATCAGATCGGTGACGCGGCGCACCTGCGACACGATGTCGGTCATCGTCCGGCCGGTCTCGTTCACCAGCTCCGATCCGCTGTTCACCTTGGTGACCGAATCGGAGATCAGCGCATGGATCTCCTTGGCGGCCTGCGCCGAACGCTGCGCGAGGCTGCGCACCTCCTCAGCGACGACGGCGAAGCCGCGTCCCTGCTCGCCGGCGCGCGCCGCCTCCACCGCTGCGTTGAGCGCCAGGATATTGGTCTGGAACGCGATCCCGTCGATCACCGCGATGATCTCCGAGATCTGGCGCGACGAGTTCTGGATCTCGTTCATCGTAGCGACCACTTCATCGACCATGCGGCCGCCGCGCTCGGCCACGTCGCAGGCCGCCGTCGCCAGCGTATTGGCCTGCTGCGCATTGTCGGCGCTCTGCCGGACCGTGCTCGTGATCTGCTCCATCGAAGAGACGGTGCGCTGCAGGCTCGATGCCTGCTCTTCGGTCCGCGTGCTCAGGTCCTGATTGCCGCTGGCGATCTGCGAGGCACCGGTGGTGATCGCATCGACGGCCTGCTGGACGTTGCCGATCAGGCGCTTCAGATTGAGGATCATGTCCTGCTGCGCACGCTGCAGATCGCCGACCTCGTCGTTCGAGCCGACTTCGATGCGCAAGGCCAGGTCGCCCTGCGCCACGCTGCGCGTCGTCTGCACCGCCCGGCTCAGCGGCCGCACCACCGAGCGCGTCAGGACCCAGCCGAGCACGCCGGCCAGCAGGATGGCGGCGACGATGGTGCCGACTATCATCCGGGTGGCCAGCGAGCCGACGCCGTGCGCGGCCTCGCTCGCCGACGTCGCGCCGGCGCTGCTGATCGCCAGCAACCCGTCGAGATCCTTCTTCGCCTGACGATACAGCACGATGGCATCGCTGTTGAGCAGCAGCATCGCCTCGCCGCGCGTCTCGTCCTTGGCCATCGGCAGCACGTCCTGCTCCCAGCTGTCGACATAGCGCTTCCAGCTGTTCGAGAAACGCTGCAGCAGCGAGCGCTCGTCGTCGCTGCGGACCAGCGGCTGGTAGTCGCGCAGACCGGCGGCGACCGCCTGCTTGTATGCGTCAAGCTGTTGCGTCAAGCCGCTGAGCTCGGCGCCGCGGGTGCTGGCCAGATACTGCATCTGCACCACGCGATAGTTCGACGTGGCGGCATCCAGCGCACCCAGCCGCTGGACAGTGGGCAGCCAATGGTCGACGATCTGCGAGGTACTGCGCGTGATGGCGCCGATCCGGCTGATCGACACCAGGCCCAGCCCCACCATCAGGACGAGGACCATCCCGAATGCCAGATAGGAACGGGGGCCGATCCTGAGCCGGCTGAAAAGCTGCATGGGAGGCTCCGACAATT
This sequence comes from Burkholderiaceae bacterium, assembly GCA_050187175.1. Lineage (GTDB taxonomy): Bacteria > Pseudomonadota > Gammaproteobacteria > Burkholderiales > Burkholderiaceae_E > Zeimonas. The sequence continues at coordinate 142,000 of JBFWXS010000003.1, read as the reverse complement.
GAAGTTAGTAGGAATAAATTCCAACAACGTAACGCTAGTGGCTGACCGGCCATCCGTGGAATTGCGGCATGACAGGCGGCCATTCCCGTCGCCTGTCTGGCGGGCTGGCGCCTAGGAGCGGCGGATGAACCTCCACCACCCTTTGATCCAGAGCCTGCTCGTCCCGTTCGCCGTCAGCCTGATCGCGCTGGCCGTCCTGCGCGCACTCGTGCGCCGTCGAGCCGCGCTCGGCCGCACCGGAACGCCGGTGTCCGCATGGCCGCCGCTCGCCGCCGGCCTGGGGCTGCTGGCGAGCCTGACTGCGATGCCCGGCTTCGGCAACCCGCTGTCAGCGCCCGAGAAACTCCCTTGGGCCATGGCCGCGGCCGTCCTGGCCGCCTGGCTTCTGAACCTCGGCGACGCTGCGGCGCGCCGTGGACCTGCGCTCACCGTGGCCGCCGCACTGCTGCTCGGCTTCGGAGCCTGGCTTGGCGGCATCGGCGCGACGGCGATCGCCGCGGCGGCTCTGGCATGGCTGGCGACGGTCGCCGTGCCGGCGCTGCCGGATCGCCGGAATGCCGGCGCCGCGCAAACGGCGCACGCGGCCCGGCTGCCGGCCGTACAGGCCATCGCCGCCTTGGGCCTGGCCGGTGTCTCGTTCCAGGCAGGCTCGGCGCTGCTGGCGCAGATCGCGGCGGCGATTGCGGCGGCCAGCGCCGCCGTGGCGCTGGGCAATTGGCCGCGCGGGCGCGACCGCGCGGGATTCGTCGCGCTGCTGGCCACAGGCGTGCCCACCGGGCTGCTGGCGATCACGCTGTGGCGGCTGACCGGAGTCTCGCCGCTGCCGCTGTTCATCCTGGCGGCCTGCGGCCTGCTGCAGACGGGAGCAATCCGCCGCCTGCTGCCCGTCCGCTGGCAGGGGAGTGCCGCGGAACCGGTTGCGGCAGCGCTGGCCGCGGCGCTGCTGGCTGCCGCGGCGATCGCCGCCGCCGGCTACGCACCGGCAGGAGATGCCGGCGGTGCGGGGCCCTATCTGAATTGAGGCCGGCCGGCACGCCGATTGCTGGCATACTGCCTCGAGCCCTTCCGTCGACAGGTTCCATGGCCGATACGCTCACCGAGAACCCGGCCGGCGCAGACCGGCCGCCCGCGCGCGGCAGCGCCGCGCGCAACGAGTCGCTGGCCTGGCAAATCTGTCTGGCGCTGACGCGCGCCCGCGGCCGGCGGCGCTTCGAACACGGCGGCTACCGCCTCGACGGCAACGGCGGGCTGCAGCCCACGGCTCGCATCCGTGCCGAACACGACGAAGACGCACTGCTGCGGCTGGATGAGCACGGCTGGCACCGCTGCGGCTCGTGGACCGCCCAGGCGCAGGCGCTGTTCGACCTGTACCTCGGCCTCGGCGGCGGCGCCGACGGTCGCGCACGCGTCGTCGGCCATCTGGGCCAGAGCATCGACGGCCACATCGCCACGCACAGCGGCGACGCCCGCTACGTCAGCGCGCAGCAGGATCTGGTGCATCTGCATCGGATGCGAGCGCTGTGCGATGCCGTGATCGTCGGCGCCGCCACGGTGGCGGCGGACGATCCCCGCCTCACCACGCGGCTGGTTCTCGGCGAGCACCCGGTACGCGTCATCATCGACCCGACGCTGCGGCTGCCACGCACGCATCGCGTCTTCAACGACGGCGAAGCACCGACGCTGGTGGCCTGCGACCCCGTCCACGCCGACCCGGCCCGCGCGCCGGTCCCGCGCGAGCAGCTGCTGTGCGTGCCATCGCGCGACGGCGTGCTCGACCTGCGCGCACTGATCGAGCAGCTGCAGGCCCGCGGGCTTGCGCTGCTGTTCGTCGAAGGCGGCGGACGCACCGTGTCCCGCTTCATCGAGGCTGGCTGCCTCGATCGGCTGCAGATCGCTGTGGCGCCGCTGATCATCGGTGACGGACGCCGCGGGCTGACGCTGCCCGGCGCGGCGGCGATCAGCGACTGCGCGCGCCCGCCCTACCGGCTGTTCCGACTCGGCAACGACGTGCTGTGGGACTTCGACCTGCGCGCCGCACGCGGCGTCACGGGACAGGCCGGGGACGACGAGCCCGGATTGCAGCGGCTCGACTGAGCAGCTCGCTGGCGGCCCCGGCTCCTGCGTCGCACAGTCAGCGCATCCGCGCTTCGCTGCCGCGGCGCCCGCACTCCGCGGTTTGCAAGCGCCGCCACGCCGCGAGATCGACGTGCCCGACGGTCATTCGCAGCGCGCCTCGCGCCAGCACAGCCATGCGCCGCTGCCGCCACTGCTCGAAGTCGGTCGACCGGGCCGGCACCGCCTCGATCGCCGCCTGCGTCCAACCGTCAAGCAGCGCGGCGGCGATCGCGCGATCGTCCGGACCGATGCGCCAATCGCTTGCCGCGGAACGTACGCGGTAGCCATGTGCGGCCAGGCCCCTGGCCGCGTAAGCAGCCGCCGTCGGCCCCAGCGCGGGACCGAATCCCTTGTCGCGCCGCTGGTGCATGTTGACGGCAGCCAGCACGGCCGCGTCGACGGGGTCGGCCGGCTGCCAGTCAATGCGGCCGTCATAGCTGAGCGCGAGCAGTAGCGCCGCGCCGGCGCGGCTGCAGGCTTGCAGCAGCAGGTCGAGCCACGGCTCCGACACCAGATCGAGCAGGGCCGAAGCGCTTACCAGCCCGCCCCGCGGCGCTCGGAAGCCACCCATGGCGGCGGCCAGATCGACGCGCTCGCACGTCATGCGAAGGTCGAAGCCGGCAGCCGACACGCGCAGCATGTCGCCGTCCGATCGCCGCGACTCGAAGTCGTTTGCGCGCGACCACGCTGCGATACGTTCCGGCAGCGCCGACAGCAAGGCCAGGTCATGATCGAGCAGCCGCCAGCGCTGCGCTCCGCCGAGGCGCGGCGCCAGCCAGCGCAGATTGGCGCCCGTACCGGTACCGAGGTCGACGATCTCTGGACGCGCCTCGTCGTCGTCGTCGTCGTCGGCGGCGGCGGCGGCGGCGGCGGCCAGCGCGCCACGCACCGCATCGACCAGCGAACCGCCACCGTCGCCGCCACCGTCGCATGCCGCGCCGCGCTCAGCTTCGTCCCGCGCCGCGGCATCGAACGGTTCGCGCAGCGTCAACCAGTCGGCACTGAAGCTCATGACGCCGCCCGGTCCAGCGATTGCAGAAATGCCGCGGCGCTGGCCGGCCAGTCCGGCAGCCGCGCCCGGTGCGCGCGGGCCGCATCGGCGAGCCCGGCGCGCACGACGGCATCGTCGAGCACGCGGGCCAGCGCCGCCGACAGTGCAGCGACATCGCCAGGCGCCACCATCAGGCCTGCGTCCCGGGGCACCGTCTCGGCCGCCGCGCCGGCGCGCGTGCCGACGATGGGCAGGCCGTGCGCCAGCGCTTCGGCAAACGCCATGCCGTAGCCCTCGAACAGCGAGGCCAGGACGAAGACGTCGGCGCCGCGATAGTGTTCGGCCAGGCGCGCCGCGCTCAGCTCGCCGGTCAGCACGACGCGATCGGTCAGATGCAGCTGCCGCAGGCGCGCGTGCAGCGCAGCCGCAGTGGCGGCGTCACGCGTGGCGCTGCCTATGCAGTGCAGCCGCCAGTCGCGGCCGCGCAGCGGCGCTAGCGCTTCGAACAGGTCCCGATGCCCTTTGCGCGGCGTCAGCGTGGCGACGCACAGCAGCCGCAGCGTGCGCTCGCCGGGCGCGAGCCGGCCGGCACGGGCCAGCGGGGCAGCATCGGTGCCTGGTTCGACGACGTCGATGCGGTCGGCCGGCACGGCATAGTCGGCGGCCAGCAGACGCGCCGTCGCCGCACTCGTCGCGATCACCCGGCGCGCGCTCGCCAGCGCTCGCCGTTCACTGTCCGCCAGACGCTGCGCCTGCTCAGGCCCGAGCCCGGTCTCCAATGCCAGCGGATGATGCACCAGCGCCACCCAACGCAGGCGCGCCGCGTGCCGCGCCGCGAGCTCGGGCAGTGCGCCGAAGGCCAGCCCGTCGACCACGGCGATACAGCCGTCGGGAAGCGCGTCGAACGCCGCCGCGCTGGCACGAGAAGCGGACGCATCGACCGCCGGAAAGGCGTCCGGCAAGCGGTGGACGCGCACGTCGCGGCCCTGCGCACGCAGCCCGTCGACGATGCGGCGATCGTACAGATAGCCGCCGGTGAGCGTCTCCGGATCGCCGGGGACGAGGAACTCGATCATGCGGCGCGTTCTAAAGCACCGCCTCGAACGCGGCCCATGCGACGTGCGATTCGTGCAGGACCACGCGCATCGAAGCCAGCCCGCTGCTGCCGGCGCCCAGCTCGCCGGCACGGATGCGCGCGGCGACCCGCTCGAACACGACGCGCGCCATGAACTCGGTGGTCGTATTGCGACCTGCCAGCTCCGGCTCATCGTCGAGATTCCGGAACTCGAACTCGCGCAGCACCTCGCGCAGCAGCTGCGTGAGGCGGCCGATGTCGACCACCACGCCGTCGTCGTCGAGCGCCGTACGGCGCAGTTCGAGGTCGACGACATAGGTGGCGCCATGCAGGCGCTGCGCCGGACCGAACACTTCGCCGCGAAAGCTGTGCGCGATCATGAAGTGGTCGCGCACGCAGACCGAGTAGCTTCCTTCGATGCTCATCGTCGCAAATCCCCTGTCTTCAGCGCCTCAAGCCGCGGCGCCATAGCGCAGCCTATGACACAGCGCCGCGTGCGCCGGATCGGCCAGCCTCGTCATTAGTGCGGGCAGCGCCTGGAACGGGCTTTCACCGTCTATCAGCGCGTCCAGCGCCGGATCGTCCAGCAGCTCCAGCGCCAGCGCCAGGCGCCGCCTATGCGTCCAGCGCGCGCGCTGCGCGGCCGCCACGCTGCCGACCTGCGAGCTGCGCAGCGTCAGGCGCCGCGAGTGAAAGGCTGCCCCCAGCGGGACGCTCACGTCGCGCGTACCGTACCAGCTCAGCTCGGTCACCACCGCCTCGAAGCCGGCCAGCCGCAGTGCGCACTCGAGGCCGGCCGAGGCGCCGCTGGCATGGAACACGCGATCGGCATCGCCGTCGGCGGCTCCCGGCGCGGCGAAGCGCATGCCCAGCCGCTCGGCGATCTCGGCTCGCCCGGCATCGATGTCGACCAGCTGCACCCGGCAGCCCGGCATGCGCGCCGCCAGCCAGCCGGTGAGCAGTCCCACGACGCCGCCGCCGACGACTGCGACGCGATCGCCGACGCGCAGGCCGGAATCCCAGACGCCGTTGAGCGCGGTTTCGAGATTGGCCGCCAGCACCGCGCGCCCCGGCGGCACCCGCGCCGGCACCGGAAGCGCGGCATCGACCGGAATCACATAGCGAGTCTGATGCGGAAACAGGCAGAACACGGTGGCGCCCAGCCACGGCGGAGGCCCCTGCTCGACCACGCCGACATTGCTGTAGCCGTACTTGACCGGACCCGGCCAGTCGCCTGCCTGGAACGGCGCACGCATCCGCTGGCGCTCGGTCGGCGGCACCTCGCCGCGCCAGACCAGCGTTTCGGTACCGCGGCTGATGCCGCTGAACAGCGTACGTACCAGCAGCTCGCCGTCGGCCGGCACCGGCACCGGCTCCCGGCGCAGCACGCCGCGCCGCGGCGCTTCGACCCAGTAAGCCAGCGCCTCGCCACTGTACACAGTGCTCGTCATGCCCTCACACTGATGCCCTGGCCCATCGAGGGCGAGCACGAACCGGTTGCAGACGAAGGGATTGTAGGCGATGACCTCCTCCGCCGGCGCGAAAGCGCTGTGTCGCGACGCCGCGGCCGAAACCGCGGTGGTCACCAGCGTGCTGCTCGCCGCCGCTTCGCTGGCCGTGCTCGCCGACCGCTCCAGCCACTGGTATCTGGTCGCCGTCATGGTGGTGTTCTTCGCCGCCGCCGGCGTGGCGGCGCGCTGGCTGCCGGCCCACCCGCATCATCGCTTCGGCCCGGCCAACCGCGTCACGCTGTCGCGGCTGGCGCTGGTCGCGCTGCTGGCCGGCTGGCTGGTCGAGCCTGCCGTGGTACCGAGCTGGGGCCTGGTCGCCACCGCGACGCTGGCGGCCTCGCTGGACGCCCTCGACGGCGCCCTGGCACGCCGTTCGCATCTGGCCAGCGAGTTCGGCGCACGTTTCGACATGGAAACCGATGCTCTGCTGATCCTGGTGCTTTGCGCGCTGCTGTGGCGCAGCGGACGTGCAGGCGCGTGGGTGCTGCTCGCCGGCGGCCTGCGCTACCTGTTCGTCGCCGCGGCCTGGCGCTGGCCGGCGCTGGCCCGGCCGTTGCCGCCGAGCCTGCGCCGCAAGACGATCTGCGTACTGCTGATCATCCTGCTGATCAGCGGCCTGGGTCCGATCGTGCCGTCCGGACTAGCCGCGCTGCTCGCTGCCGGCGGGGTATTGCTGGTCGCTGCCTCGTTCGCGGTGGACATCGGCTGGTTGCTGCGCCAGCCGGTCACGGCACCGCCGCACGAGAACCGAATCGAGAGGTGAATCATGATGACGATGCACAGCGAATGGTCGTTGCCGAACGGAGCGCCGATACCGAACGGAGCGCCGACGCCTAGCGGAACGCGGAGACCGAACGGAACAGCAACGCCACGCGCAGCACCGGCGCGCGGCCTTTGGCCGAGGGCAGCGGCAGTGGTCCGCACCGGCGTGGCCGCCGTTCTCGGCCTGGCGCTCGCCACGGCTGCCGATGCTCGCCCGCACAAGTACGAAATCGACCCTGAACACCTGTCGATCGGCTTCCTCGTCGATCACGTCGGTTTTTCCAAGGTGCTGGGCCTGTTTCGCAGCGCCTCGGGCAGCTACGTGTTCGACGAGGACACGGCGACGCTGTCCGAGCTGCGCATCGTCATCGAGACGGCGAGCGTGTACACCAATCATCGCAAGCGCGACGATCATCTGAAAAGCGCCGATTTCCTGAACAGCGCCGAGTTTCCGCGGATGGTCTTCACGGCCAAGGGAGCCAAGAACACGAACGAGCGCAATTTCATCGTCGAGGGTCAGCTAGAGCTTCTCGGCCGCACGCAACCGGTTTCGCTGCAGGTCACCTGGAACAAGAGCGGCGAACATCCGATGAGCGGCGGGCTGTTCTCGCGCAAGGACTACGCGATGGGCGTATCGGCGCGCGGCAGCTTCCGCCGCAGCGAGTTCGGCATGAAGTATGGCGTCGACAATGGATTGGTCGGCGACATCGTCGAGATCATCATCGAGTTCGAGGCCAAGCGCAAATGAATGCCGCCTCGCGAAGCGTGCTCGGTGAACGCTCCCCGGCGAAGCTTCCGTGGCGCGCAGGCACACCGCTTGCACGGATCAGAATCGAAATTCAGTTCACCGATGCCTGCAAAAGGAGTCGCCCATGAGATCGACCTTCACCGCCCTGTCCATCGTCGTCGCCGGTTCAGTAGCCCTGCTGCTGTGGAAGGCCCGCGAGGAAAGCGAGCGCCGCACCCGCCGTCGCACGCAGCAGCTAGAGCTCGCCCGCTGGGAAGGCGAAGGCGGCGCCCCGCCGCCTCAGGAGAGCCGGCGAGGCGCTACCCGGCGCCGGCCCGCTTAAGGGCGCCAAGAATGTGGGCGGGGCAAGTGTCGAACGTCCCCCGGGCGTCCCGCCCCTCCCGATCCCTTCGCCGATAAATCGTCGCGACCGAAGAAACTCAGGTCAACGGCTGAATTCTGGGACGGACCTCAGTCCATATCGAGCGTTCGTCGCCCGCACGAACGTCCTTCGCGCGGACTTCTTCACCTGAGGTTTGAACCCGACGCTTGGCTCGCCGTGTTTGATTCGCCCGGCTTGATTCGCCCGGTTTCATTTACCCTTCATTTACCCAAGGCTTATCGGCTATTGAGACACCCGCCCTAGACACCTACAGATCTGACTGGTCACCGAGGTTCTCAAGCACGCCACCAGTGTTGCAGGAGCGGCAGGCGTGGGCTGGCGAGTGGGATGTATGCGGCGCCGAGCAGCGCAGTCTTGGGGCGGCGCGCGCAGCGCGCTTCGTCTTCTGTATCGCGGCGTCTGTCTGAGCGGAGCTCCCGAAGGGAGCGTAGCGAGTTACGCCGCGCCAGCCCCAAGACGAGCAGCGCAGGGTAGTCGGCCCAAAGGGCCGACCGCCGCATCATCCCACTCGCCAGCCCACGCCTGCCGCTCCCCGCGCAACTCTAGCAACTCACCGCGTACTGCTGCGCACCAACCCGACCACGAGACTAAGCACCGCCATGATCAGGAACAGGAAGAACAGCACCTGCGCGATGCCCGCAGCGCTGGCGGCCAAGCCACCGAATCCGAACAGCGCCGCCACCACTGCGATGACGAAGAATACGACGGCATAGTGAAGCATTGCCTGACCTCTCAGCGATAGTCCGGATCGTTGGTGAAGCGCGACTCGAAGTCGCGGATCTGGCGCTCCGCTTCATCCTTGCCGATACCGTAGGTCTCCTGGATCTTGCCGGCCAGCTGCTCGCGGCGGCCGTTGATCACGTCCAGGCTGTCGTCGGTGAGCTTGCCCCACTGCTCCTGGACCTTGCCTTTGAACTGTTTCCAGTTGCCTTCCACGCGATCCCAGTTCATGTCTGACTCCTTTTGATCATTGATTGAGCGTTTGAAGTTCGGCTTTCTAGGCGCAACCGCCCTGCACGAATTCCAGCAAGCAGGATTCCCGGCAACTCTTACCGTTGCGGCCCGGGCATCCCGGTTGCGTCGACGACCGCGCACAACGCTCCGTGCGAATCGGCAATCTTCAGAAACAAGGAGTCAGACATGAAACTGCGACAACGAACCATTCTCGCACTCACGGTCCCGGCGCTCATCGGATTGGCCGCGTGCCAGCGCAATGAAGACACGGCCAGCCGCGACATCGATCGCACCATGGCCGAAGCCGGCCGTCCGCCGGCGGAGGCGCCCGGCACCGTGCCCCCGACCGCGGCAGTGCCGCCGGCCACGGCTCCCGCGCCGGGCGCCATGCCTAGCGAGACCACGCCGCCTCCGACCGCCGATTCCGGCCGCACGGCGGGCGAAGTCCTCAGCGATGCCGCCATCACCGCCGCGGTGAAGGCCGAGCTGATGAAGGAGCCCACGCTGAGCGCGCTCGCGATCAACGTCGACACCACCGATAACGGCGCAGTCACGTTGAAGGGCGAAGTCGAGACGCCGGCCGCCAAGGAACGCGCCGAGCAGTTGGCGCGCAACACGCGCGGCGTCCGGGAAGTGACCAACCTGCTCGTCGTGAAGAGCGCCTGATCGGCGCACCGAGCAGACACAATCATTCTTGCCAATAGAGGCTTACATGTTCTCCAAATATCTGACCGCAGCATTCCTCGGGATCACCGTAGTCACGACCACCGTCGGTTGCGCTGTCGGTCGCGGCCAGCAGACCGCAGGACAGTTCGTCGACGATGCCGCAATCACCACGGCCATCAAGAGCCGCTACGCCACCGACCAGACCGTAGCAGCGACCTCGATCAACGTCGAGACGCTCAATGGCACGGTTCAGCTGAGCGGCTTCGCCAAGTCGCAGGCTGAGAAGGATCGCGCCGCGGCGCTCGCGCGCGAGGCGCGCGGCGTGAAAGCGGTGCGCAACGACATCATCGTACGGCCGTAAGCCTCTCGCCGGCCGCGCGGAGCCCCAGACGCCGGCGCCGGTGGATCGTTCCGCCGGCGCCGGCGATTCTTTTGGCCTTCCGCCAGTCAGCTCAGCAGGCGCTCCAGCGTGCGCATCAAGGTCGCCGGCGTCACCGGCTTGGGCAGATGGGCGATGAAGCCGTGGTGCAGTGCCCGGGCGCGCTCTTCGGCGCTGACGTAGGCGGTGACCGCGACCACCGGTACGGGCTTCCCTTGAGTGTCACGCTCGCGTTCGAGCGCGCGCAGGCCGCGCACGAACTCGTAGCCGTCGCGGCCGGGCATCTCGATGTCGCACAGCACGATCTGCGGCCAGCGCGCCGGCTCCCGCTGCTCGAGCCAGCTGAGCGCGGCGTCGACCGATGCGAACGGCCAGGCGTCGAAGCCCTCGCCGCGCAGCCACTGGATCAGTGCTTCACGCGCATCGTCATGATCGTCGATGACCATCACGGTGGCGCGCAGCGCGCCGTCATCCGCCGCCGCGTCCGCCGCGGGCGAGGCGGCGGCGGCAGGCTCTGCGCCGGGAAGCTCCGGTAGGGCGATGCGGAACACAGCGCCCAATCCCTTGCCCGCGCTCTCCGCGTCACTGCTGCCGTGATGCATCTCCACGATGTGCTTGACCAGCGCCAGCCCCAGCCCGAGGCCGCCGCGCCGGCGCCGGCTCGATGAATCGGCCTGGCGAAAGCGATCGAACACATGCGGCAGCATCGCGGGCTCGATGCCATCGCCGTCGTCGCGCACTTCCAGCAGCAGCCGCCCCGCCTCGCGCGACAGCGTCACGCGGACGTGCCCCCCCGCGGGGGTGAACTTCAAGGCGTTCCCAACCAGATTGTTGACCGCTTGCAGAAGCCGCAGCGGATCGCCTTCGACGTCGCCGCGCGCTGCATAGTCGACGCTCAGCTCGACGTTCTTGCCCAGCGCCACCTGCCGATGCGCGTCGATGGCGCTGCCCACCAGCGAGTCGAACGACAGCCGCTCCATGTTCATCTGCAGCTTGCCGTGCTCGAGCCGGGCCAGGTCCAGCAGATCGTCGACCAGCCCGCTCTGCGCATCAGCGTTGCGGCGGATCACTTCGAGCGCGCGCGCCAGATGCTCGCCGGTCATGCCCTTGCGCTCGATGACGTGTAGCCAGCCGATGATCGCGTGCAGCGGCGTGCGCAGCTCGTGCGAGACGATCGCCAGGAACTCGTCCTTGGTGCGGTTGGCCGCTTCGGCTTCGAGGCGGGCACGCCGCTCGTTCTCGACGGCGGCGGCGGTCGCGATCGAGGCCGTGACCATCAACGCGAGCTGCCCGACGATGACCTGATCCTCGTCGCTGAACCGGTTGGCGCCGCTGTGCAGCAGGTACAGCGTGCCGACCGGATGCTCGGCACCCAGCGCCACCGGCATACGCAGCATCTGTCCGCTGATCGGCCTGCCGTCCGCGTCGTCGAGCGGCAGCGGGCCGTCGACGCGTTCGACCTGGCGCACGGCGGGCCAGATCAGCGCAGCGCGAGACAGTGCCTCACGCTGCGTCTGCGTCATCGGCACGGTGCTGGCGATCGCCAGCCGCGGCGCCTCGCCGCCGCGAGGGTTCGCCCGCACCACTGCGTGGCTGCAGCGGACGATGCCGCAGGCGCGCTCAGCCAGGTAGTCGAGCGGCACGCCATGATTGGGCGCCAGGCTGATGCCCAGGCTGGCGTCGGCCAGTGCGCGCAGCTGCACGCTGCGCTCGCGCTCGCGCTCGAATGCCGCCGCGCGCTCGGCCTCGATGAGCTCGCGTTCCTCGATGTGCTCGCGCAGGCGCGAGTTCGCTTCAGTGAGCTCGGCGGTCCGCTCGCGCACGCGCACATCGAGCGCTTCGTTGGTCCGGCGCAGCGCCATCGTCATCGACGCCGCCAGCTGATAGGCGCGCTCCTGCGTCGTCGCCATCGACCAGACGACAGCGAACAGCAGCAGACTGACCAGAATGCCGCCGAACAGCGCCTCCCAGGGCCGCTGCGCGCCGGCCAGCCAGCCGCTGACGGCGGGCGCTCGGGCCTCGAGAATCCAGACGCTGCCGAGCACGTCGATCGGTACGCGCACCTCGATCGCCCGCTCGCCCTCCGGGACGGCCAGCGGCGCGTCGGCATACAGGACCGCCGCTGGCCCGGGCCCGTGCTCGGCGAGCAGCCGGATCGACATCGCCGGCGCGTGCGCCCGGCCCAGGCCGGCGATCAGATCGGACGGGCGGAACGATGCCAGCACCCAGCCGGCCAGCGACGCGCGGCGTGCGTCGACGGTATCGGTCGGCGCCGTGTGGCGATACAGAGGAAGGAACATGCTGACCGCCGTCGCGGTCTTGCCGTCGGGTCCCAGCAGCGACAGCGGCGGCGTCAGCGTGGGCAGCCCCGAGTCGCGCGCGGCCTCCATTGCCGGGCGGCGCTCGGCGTCCGCGTACAGGTCATAGCCGAGCGCACGCTGGCTGGCCGAACCGGCCGGCTCCACATACAGTACAGCGCCCACCTGCGGGCGCTCGCCGGCAGGCCACACCTGGAACTGCGGCAGTCCCTCGCCGCGCACCATCGACTCGAAGGCAGGCACCTGATCGGCGCTCAACCAAGCGGCGAACGATACCGACAGCAGTCCGCCGTAGGCCCGCTCGATATCGAGCGCCTCGACGTAGTTGCGCCATTGCTCGCGCGACGGGTAGGTAGTGGCGGCGAACAGGGCGCCGCCACCGCGCAGCACCTGCTCATACGCGACCAGCCGCTGGCGCACGCGTGCCGCCAGCGCATTGGCCTGTTCGGTAATCCGGGCATCCGATTCGACGCGCGATTTCGACGTCTCGGAGCGCCAGATCAATGCCGTCACCAGCAGTCCGATTATCAGCACCAGGACTGCTGCCGTCTTGCCGATCCACCGGTCGCGGAACCAGTTCCAGATTCCGTTCATTGCATTCGCAGCCCCAAGGCGGCCTCCAAGGCGGCCTGATTGTACTGCGGGTGAAACGCCCCGCGTCCGGCCGAACCGCAACAGACGGCACTGGACAGACCCGCGGGCCGGGCACTGGAATTGCTGAAAAGAAGACGAGCCCCGCAGGGCTCCGAATCAGTTCTCTCCGCTCACTCTCCCCGGTCCGCCGAGGCGGACGTTCTGCCCCCGCCAAGGCGGACTTTCAGCCCCCCGCCTTCTCGGGGGGCCTTTTTTTGCGGGATCTGAATCGAGCGCGGGAAATGTTTGCCAGCGGCTGCGTCGAAAGGCGAGAATCGGACCTGTACATGCCCAACCAGACACCTACCCCTCCGTCGATGCCGCGCGTGCTGGTGGTCGACGACAATGTCGATGCCGCCGAGAGCCTGGCTCTGGTCCTCGAATGCGAGGGCTTCGACGTCGCCTGCGTCCATGACGGCCTGGCCGCCCTCCACTGGATCGAGCGTGAGCGCCCGCAGGCCGTGCTGCTGGACCTGGGGCTGCCGTCAATCGATGGGCTGGAAGTCGCCCGCCGCGTGCGCGCCGGGCCATTGGGACAGGACGTGCTGCTGATCGCAGTGAGCGGCTACGGACGCGACGAGGATCACGCCTCGACGCGCGCGGCCGGCTTCGACGCGCATCTGGTCAAGCCGGTGCCGCCGGACGCGATCCTGGAGATGCTGGGCAGCCGCCTCGCCTGCTGAAGGCCGCGGCGCTTCATTCGCTGGAGACGAACTCGCCGGCGGCCGACAGCGCCTCGATGTGGTCGGCGCAGATCCGCAGTACCACCAGCATCGGCACGGCCACGAAGACCCCGCCGAGTCCCCACAGCCAGCCCCAGATCAGCACCGACAGAAAGGTCACGACGACGTTCAGCCGCAGCCGCCGTCCGACCAGCGCGGGTTGCAGCAGCTGACCTTCGATCAGCGTCAAGGTGAAGAAGGCCAGCGGCACGGCGACGATCTGCGACCAGTTGTCCAGCGACACGACCGCCGCCGCCGTGAGAATGACCAGGCTCGTCCCGGGCCCCACGTACGGAACGAAGTTCAGCACCGCCACCAGCGCGCCCCACAACCAGGGCGACGGCATTCCGATCAGTCCCATGATCAGCGCGGTGACCAGCCCCAGGCCGAGATTGATCATCGTGATAGTGGCGAAGTAGCGGCCGATCTCGGTCTGGATCGTGCGTGCGATGCCGACGGCCGTCTTGCGGTCGGCAAGGCTGGGCAGCACGCGGACCAGCTTGCGCAGGAACAGATCCCCGGAAGCCAGCAGGAAATACAGCAGCACGATGGTCGACAGCGCGCCGACCACCACCACCTGCGTGTCCGTGACCACGCCCATCAGACTGGAGCGCTCGATCACCACCTCGCGCGGCGGCGGCCGCCCGGGAGCCTCGGTGATCGTCGCCATCCGTTTCTGCGCGCCCTGCAGCCGCTCGAACGGACGCTTCAGCTCGCGCAGCCGCGACTCGAGCTTGCTCCATTCCGGCGAGCGCGGATTGAGCCACTGCTCGGACGGCGCCGCCAGCTGGCCGGCCGCGAACACCAGCGCGGAGATCAATGCCGCCACCACCACCAGCGCGCCGAGCCAGCGCGGCAGACGCGCGCGATCGAGCAGATTGACTACCGGCGTGAGCAGCAGCGTCAATAGCACGGCAAGGACGATGGGCAGCAGCAGCGCCTTCGCGAAGCGGATCGCCGCCGCCGCGGTCACCACGCTGATCACGATCAGGCACAGGCGCAGCCAGGGATCGAGCCGGCGCGGACGAAAGCCTGCCGACGCGGGGGCTGGCGGCTCACGGCCGTCCGCGCGCTCGTCAACAGCCTGCTGCAACGGCGCCGGCGGGCGCGGCGGCGATGGCAGGGCAAGCTCATCCACTGGGTCGGTCGACATGGCAGCACGCCGACGCAAAGAGCGTGCCACGGCTATTCACGTTCCGAAAGGGGCCGGCCGAGCCCGCTCGCAGTAAAGTTTGCGCTGGCTGCGCGACGGGGCGGTCAATTCGGCCGCCGGGCCGGCAGTCCGTTCCGACCGGGCACCCCAGTTGCACGAGCCGCGGTAGCGCAAAGGCCCGCCGCTCTCCGTCCCCGCCATGCCAACCCCGACGACCTCCGAAGAAGTACATCATGTCCCTGCAAGCCCGCCCAGCGCTCATCTTCTTCGACGCGCAGTTCAACGTGACCCAGGTCGACGATGTCGCGCGGCAGTGGCTGGGGCACCAGGGCGGCGAACGTATCGGACAGCCTCTCAGCGCGGCGGTGCCCGGCCTGGAAGCGGGCCTCGATGAAGTGCTGCAGGCGGGCAGCGACGACACGGGCCGCTATCTGAGCGGCAGCAGTACGCTGGACGGACGCTCGTGCCGCATCGAGCTCGTCGTGCTGCCCCGCGACTGCGGCGGTGTGCTGATGATCCATGACGAGGGCGGTGAGCGCACCACGGCCGGCGCCGGAACGGCAAAGCTGATCCATGACCTGCGCACGCCGCTGAACGCGATGGTCGGCTGGCTGCATCTGCTCACTTCACCGGGCGAGACGGCGGCAAAGACGCACGATCGGGCGCTCGCCGGCCTGCAGCGTGCGGTGGATCAGCAGCGGCAGCTGCTCGACGACTGGCCGGAGCCTTCGCGCGCAGACCGCGCTGCGCACACCACCGGCGCGACGCGCACCACCGATGCGACGCGGACCGACGGCGCAACACCGGCCGACGGTGTGACCCGAGCCGACGACGCGACGACGGCGCGCGTCGGCGACGCCGGGACGCCTCCGGGCGTCGGCCCGGACCGGCCCGGCGCGGCTAGCGGCATTGCCGGCGCTCCCCCTGGCACCACTGGCGCCACCGGCGCCGACGCTCTGCCCGGCTCGACGGTCAACGGCGGCAGCGATGCGCCGGGCACGGCGATAGGCAGGACCGCTGTCCCCGGCTCGGCGCCGCAGCGTTCGACGCGGCCCGGCTCCAGCGTGTCCGGCACGACGGCGCCCGGCACCGGGAGCTTCGAAACCGCGCCCGACATGGGACGCCTCGGCCCGGCGCCTCGCACCGCCAAGACAGGCCCCGCCAAGGCAGGGACGGCCAAGACAGGCACGGCCAGCGCCGGCGGCGCGAAGGCAGGACTGGCCAAGACTTCCACTCCCGCGGCAGGCGGTCGGGCACGCGCCGCCGCTTCGCGTGCGGCATCGTCCAGCGAACGCCAGGCAGACGAAAACCCGCTCAGCGGTGTGTTCATCCTCGCCGTCGACGACAATCGCGAAATGCTGCATGCGCTGGAGTCCCTGCTCGGCCGCTGCGGCGCAATCGTCGAGACGGCCAGCTCCGTCGACGAAGCGCTGAAGCGCTACGCGAGCTGGGCCGCGGGCGGCGGTGAGCGTCTGCTCGTCTCCGACCTGGCGATGCCCGATCGCGACGGCCTCGCGCTCGTCAAGGAGATCCGCAAGCTGGAGAAGCAGCTTCGATTGCCGCGCATGCCCGCCATCGCGCTGTCGGCGCATGCGCGCCCGGACGAGCGCCGCGAAGCCTTCGCCAGCGGCTTCGACCTGTTCCTGTCCAAACCGGTCGATCCGCCGGTGCTGCTCAGTCATCTGCGCAACCTGCTCGACCGCTGAATCACCACCGCGTGCCGCCCCTGGCCACCGGCGTCTGGAGCGCCAGTCCGGTTAAGTTGTTGGGCTCGACATCCCCCTGCTATCCTGCTTCGGTTCGATGCGGTGGCCTGACGAGTCGGCGGCTCATCATTCCATCCTTTCCCTGTTCGATACGGAGGTTCCGTTGCCTCACGCCTTGATCGTCGAAGACGACCCGAATTCGGCCGACATGCTGGCCGAGCTGGTGGCGGCCGAAGGTTTTTCGACCGCTACCGCGGGCAGTCTGCACGATGCGCGTCAGCAGTTCGTTTTCCGGCAGCCCGACGTGGTGCTGCTCGACCTGTCGCTGCCCGACGGCTCCGGCATGGAGCTGTTCGAATCACTCGACCGCAACGAAAGCTGCGAGATCGTCCTCATCACCGGCCATGCCAGCCTCGAGACCTCGATCCAGGCGCTGCGGCTGGGCGCCGCCGACTATCTGCTCAAGCCGGTCAACGTCTCCCGCCTGCGCAACATCCTGGGCCGCGCCAATCGCGGCGCCGAGACGCGCGGGCGCTTGAACGACGAACGCGATCATGCCGAAGCCAGCGGCCGCTTCGGCCGGCTGTGGGGCCGTTCGACCGTGATGCAGGAGATCTATCGCCAGATCGGACGCGTCGCGCCGACCGCGGTCACCGCGCTGATCACCGGCGAGAGCGGCACCGGCAAGGAAGTCGTCGCGCAGACCATCCATGATCTGTCGAAGCGTTCGCGAGCGCCGTTCCTGGCCGTCAACTGCGGCGCGATCTCGCCGCAGCTGATCGAAAGCGAGTTGTTCGGCCACGAGAAAGGCAGCTTCACCGGCGCCCTGCGCCAGCATCGCGGATTCTTCGAGCGTGCCGACGGCGGTACGCTGTTCCTCGACGAGATCACCGAGATGCCGCTGGAGCTGCAGGTCAAGCTGCTGCGCGTGCTCGAAACCGGCATGTTCACGCGCGTCGGCTCCGACGAACCCGTGACCACCGACGTGCGGATCGTCGCCGCGACCAATCGCGTGCCGACCGAAGCCGTCGCCAGCGGCCGCCTGCGCGAAGACCTGTACTACCGGCTCAACGTGTTCCCCATCCACCTGCCGGCGCTGCGCGAGCGGCTCGAGGACGTGGACCTGCTCGCCGAGCACTTCCTGGCCGGCCTGAATGAACGGGAAGGCGCCACCAAGCGCCTGTCGGAAAGCGCGATCGCTGCACTGAAGTCGTATCACTGGCCGGGCAATGTCCGCGAGCTGCGCAACGCCGTGCACCGCGGCTTCATCCTGGCCGAGAAGGATCTCATCGACGCCGACAGCCTGCCGTTCGACCATGCGACGCCGATTCCCGAATCGGCCCCGGCGGTACGCGGCGGCCAGGCGCCCGATGCCTTATCCGGCACAGTGGCTGCATCGGATGGCGCGGCCACGGCAGCCGCTCATGCAAACCCCGCGGCCGCGCTGCATGCGCCGGCCTTCGCGCCCCTCGGCGCGGGCTCCGCTGCCGGCGCGGGGCCCGACGCGGCGGTAGCGGCCGGCAAGGCTGCCCAGGACGGCACGGCCGCCGCGGCGCGCGGCGATGCCCCTGCGCTGGACATCGCCGTCGGCATGTCGATCGCGGAGGCCGAGCGCCGGCTGATCCTCGCTACGCTCGCCCACTGCGGCGGCCATCGCGAACGCGCGTCGGAAATGCTCGGCGTCAGTCCCAAGACGCTGTACAACCGCCTGAAGACCTACGAACGCGAAAGCGGCGCCGACTGAGGCGGCGCCGCTCGCGAGAGACTAGCTGGCGCTCAGGCGTTGGCCTCGGCCAGCGCCTTCAGCCGGCGAGCCTCCACCGGCGGAATGCCGAGCGCGTCGCGATACTTGGTCACCGTGCGGCGCGCCACGTTGACGCCGCGCTTCTCCAGCATCCGCGTCACCTTGATGTCCGACAGCGGCTGCTGCGCCTGTTCGGCCGCAATGATGTCCCGGATCAGCGACTGGATCGCACGCGACGAGCAGCGGAAGCCGTCGTCGTCGGTGAGCCGGCTGCCGAAGAAGTGCTTGAACTCGATCATGCCGCGCGGCGAACTCATGTACTTGCCGTTGGTCACGCGCGAGACCGTCGACTCGTGTACCCCGACCTTCTGCGCGATGTCGCGCAGATGCAGCGGCTTGATCGCGATGTCGCCGTAATCGAAGAAGCGCTGCTGCTCGGCGACGATGGCCTGTGCCACTTTCAGGATCGTATCGGCGCGCTGCGCGATGCTGCGCATCAGCCAGCGCGCCTCGGCCAGCTGCGCGCCCATCGGCGTGTTCGACCAGCCGCGGCTGCGCTGTACCGCATCGGCGTAGAGCCGATTGATGCGCAGCCTCGGCGTCGCTTCCGGATTCGGCATCGCGATCCACTTACCGCGCTGCTTGCGGACCACCACGTCGGGAATGACGTAGCGATGATCGTCGCTGCCGAACGCAGCCGCCGGCCGCGGCGACAGTCGCTGTATGAGCTGGTTGGCAACACCCAGCGCCTCCTCGGTGCAGTCAAGTGCTTTCGTGAGCCGCAGCGTGTCGTGCGCGGCCAGCAGGTCCAGATGCTCGTCGACGATGCGCAGCGCCAGCGAGCGTCCGGGCTGATCGTCGGGCTTGGCCTTCAGCTGCAGGCTCAGGCACTCGGCCACCGAGCGGGCGCCGACGCCCACGGGGTCCATGCTCTGGATGAAGCACAGCGCCATGCGCAGCTCGGCTTCGGCCACTTCGAGCTCGGGCGGCGCGATCTGCAGGATCTCGTCGAACGAATCGCGCAGATAGCCGTCCTCGTCGAGCGCCTCGACGATGAGCCGCGCCATCATCGCGTCACGCTCGCTCAGATGACTGACGTTCACCTGCTGCAGCAGATGATCGCGCAGCGACGGGCGGTCCGGCGCAAGAAGGATCGGATCATCGTGCTCGCCGTCGTCGGAGCCGCTGCTGGTGCCGCTCCACGACATCTCGAGCAGCCCCTCCATCGGGTCGCTGGCCTCCGATTGTGCCTCGGCCTGCTCGGTCTCGCCGCTGTCCGCCGACGCTTCCTCGCCGGCTTCACCATTCTCCATTTCAAGCAGTGCATTGCTGTTCAATGCCTGCAGCACTTGCTGCTCGAGTTCGAGCGCCGACATCTGCAGGATCTTCAGGCCTTGTTGCATCTGCGGCGAAAGCGTGGTGTTCTGGCTGGTACGCAAATGCAGACCGATTGCTTGCATCGAGATTCTCCGACTGTGTCTTGGGTCTTGGTTTAGCCAGCAGAGAATCGCAAGTCGTGTGCCAGTCCCGAAATTGATGAGAATCAATACCTTACGGAACTCGGACCGGCGACAATCCCGGTAATCCTGCCCGGCCGGAAGTAAGAACGCCACGCGCTCGACAGTCGTCCGGGCGGTCTTTCCGTCAGCGCGGTAAAATGACAACTGTTCTTATCTGCAGCCCGGGTCGGCGGCCGGCGGAATAAGCTTTCTCGCGTCATGAATGAGCGTGCCGACGCTCGCAGCGCCGGCTAAGGTCGCCGGTTCGCGGCATGGCGCCGCGTCCTTTGCTTTCGCTTCGTCATCCTTTCGAGCAGATTCAGCCGTGGCCGCCTATAACACCGAGACCGTGACCGCCGTCCATCACTGGAACGACACGTTGTTCAGCTTCCGCACCACGCGGGATCAATCGCTGCGGTTCCACAACGGGCATTTCGTAATGATCGGGCTCGAAGTGGAAGGCCGGCCGCTGATGCGCGCCTACAGCATCGCCAGCGCCAACTACGAGGATCATCTCGAGTTCCTCAGCATCAAGGTGCCTAACGGCCCGCTGACCTCGCGGCTGCAGCATCTGAAGGTCGGCGACAAGGTGCTGGTCAGCCGCAAGCCGGTCGGCACGCTGATCACCGACGACCTGCTGCCCGGCAAGCATCTGTATCTGCTGGCCACCGGCACGGGCCTGGCGCCGTTCATGTCCATCATCAAGGACCCCGGCGTCTACGAACGCTTCGACAAGGTGGTGCTCGTGCACGGCGTGCGCCGCGTCAGCGAACTGGCCTACGCCGACTACATCACCGGCGAACTGCCCGAGAACGAGTTCTTCGGCGATTCGGTGCGCGAGAAGCTGATCTACTACCCCACGGTGACGCGCGAGCCGTTCACGCATCAGGGCCGCATCACCGAGCTGCTGGACTCCGGCAAGCTGGCGGCCGACATCGGCCTGCCGCCGCTGGACCCGGCCAACGACCGCGCCATGCTGTGCGGCAGCCCGGCCATGCTCAGCGACCTGTGCGCGCTGCTGAACTCGCGCGGCTTCCAGGTCTCGCCGCATACCGGCGCACCGGGCCACTACGTCATCGAGAAGGCCTTCGTCGAGAAGTGAGCCGCTGCGGGGCGGCGGCGGCCCGCCGGCGCCATCCGCCGTCTCCGGCACCGCTCACGCCATCGGCACCGCTCACCCGGCCTGAGCGTCGGCCCGCTCCAGTGCCGCATACAGCGCATCGGCACCCTGCGCACCGCTGACGCCGACCTTCTGGTCGACGACGAAGAACGGCACCCCGGAGATCCCCATCGAGCGCAGCTCGCGGTCGGCCTGCGCCACCGCGTCGAGCGTCGCGGCATCGTCGACCAGGCCGCGCGCCGCCTGCCGCGGCAAGCCGGCGCTGACCGCCAGCTCCACTAGCGTGTCAGGATTCGACAGATCCACGCCGTCGACGAAGAAGCCGCGGAACAGCGCCTCGACCATCCGTTCCTGCGGCGCGCCGAGCTCGCAGGCCGCGATCAACGCGTGCGCCGGCCGGGTGTTCGGCTGCCGGCCGATGCGATCGAAGTTCAGCTTCAATCCCACCGCGGAGGCGGCCGGCTCGATCCGCGCATGCATGCGCGACAGGTCGGCGGTACCGAACTTGGCCTGCATGTAGGCGTCGCGATCGACGCCCTCGATCGGCGTCTCCGGGCTGAGCTGAAACGGATGCCAGGCCACCACGGGCGCCGGCTCCTGCGGCCGCGCCTCGCGCCAGCGCTGAAGGGCCTCCTCGAGCTGGCGCTTGCCGATATAGCACCATGGGCAGACGACGTCGGACACGATGTCTATCCGCTGCACTGGCATGCCTGTCTCCCGAAAATCATGACTGACGAAACAGCATACCGCGTTGTCGGGACCTCAGGTCTCGTAGAATGAATGAATCGGCATGACGAACTGCAAACTGCCATGGCCACCGGCGACTTCCTCGACGACGTCGCAGCCCGCTCCTCGCACGGACTGCGCGGCAACTATGCATCGATAGGCAGCGACTACACGGTCGAGCAGGACTATGCCGCCTATACGGCGGCGCACCAGGACGTATGGCAGCGCCTGTACGCACGGCAGCTCGGCCTGCTGCCGGGCCGCGCCTGCACGGCCTTCACGCAGGCGCTGGAGCGGCTCGACTTCGGCGATGCCATTCCGCGCTTCGACGACGTCAACCGCCAGCTGACGCAAGCCACTCGCTGGCGCCTGGTGCCGGTGCCCGGCCTGCTGCCCGACGAGGTGTTCTTCGGCCACCTGGCGCAGCGCCAGTTCCCGGTCACGGTCTGGATCCGCGAGCCGCACGAGTTCGACTACATCGTCGAGCCTGACCTGTTCCACGATTTCTTCGGCCACGTGCCGCTGCTGTTCGATCCCATCATTGCCGACTATCTGCAGGCCTATGGCGAAGGCGGACTGAAGGCGCAGCGGCTGGGCGGACTCAAGTATCTCGCGCGGCTGTACTGGTACACGATCGAGTTCGGCCTGATCCGCGAAGCCGAAGGCGTGCGCGCGTACGGCGCCGGCATCCTGTCGTCTCCCGCCGAGATCCGCTATGCAATCGAATCGCCGCAGCCGCACCGCCGACGCTTCGACCTGATCGAGACGATGCAGACGCGCTATCTGATCGACGATCTGCAGAAGACCTATTTCATCGTCGACTCGTTCGAGCAGCTGTTCGAGGAGACCGCACCCGACATCTCGCTGCTGTACCGCGCGCTGGCGCGGCTGCCGGAGCTGGAGCCCTGATCTTGAACGCGTTCCCGACGTGACGCTGCGCCAGCTCGACGCCGCCCGGACCGCCGCCGCGCTGCCGTGGCCCGCACTGGCCGAAGCGCTGCGCCGCATGCTGCGACGCCGGGTCGACGGCAGCGCCCACGCGCCCGACCGCCTCGCGCTGCCGCTGCCCGGCGGCGTGCTGCTCGTGATGCCGGCCAGCGACGGCGAGTTCGCCGCCACCAAGCTCGCCACGCTGCACGACGGCAACCCGGCGCGCGGCCTGCCGAACCTGCGCGGCGAGATCCTGCTGATGCGCGCCGATGACGGGGAACGCCTGCTGCTTCTCGACGGCCCCACGCTCACCGCGCGACGCACCGCCGCGCTGTCGGCGCTGGCCGCACTGGAGCTGGCGCCGCCGCGCCGCGATCGGCTGCTGATCATCGGCGCCGGACCGCAGGCACGCGCGCATCTCGATGCGTTCTCCGAACTGCTCGCGCCGCGCCGCATCCGCATCGCGGCCCGCACGCCGGCGAATGCCGAAGCGCTCGCCGCCGAAGCGCGCAGCCGCGGCCTGGATTGCAGCGCCGTAGCAGCGCCGAACGCCGCGGCATCGGGCTTCACAGCATCGGACATGGCAGCATCGAAGGGCGGGGCATCGAGCACGGCGGCGGCCGACGCATTGGCCGACGCATTAGCCGACAGCGATCTGGTCGTCACCGCCACGAACAGCACGCAGCCATTGTTCGACGACGAGGCGCGCTTCAGCGGCTTCATCGCAGCCGTCGGCGCGTTCAAGCCGCAGATGTGCGAGCTGCCCGCGGCGCTGCTGCAGCGCGCCGCCGTCTTCGTCGACGATCTGCCGGGGGCGCGGCACGAAGCCGGCGATCTGCTGCAGGCGGGCATCGACTGGCGGCGCGTAAGATCGCTGGAGCAGCATCTGTTCGGAACCGAAGCCGGAACCAAAGCCGAAGCAGCAGCAGCAACTGCCGCCGGATTGGAAACCGGCTCCGCAGCGGCCGCCGGCACGACGGCGAACACCGGACCCATCGTGTTCAAGAGCGTCGGCCACGCGCTGTGGGATCTTGCCGCGAGCCGCCTGGCGTGGGAGGAGGTCCGCGACAGTCGGCGCACCGGTGCGGCGGTCCCGCCTCGCCGGGAATGACGACGCCGGAGTCAGCTCCTGCCGGCCCTGCCGGCAGCCACCCCTCTGCCGGCCGCACAGCCGCGATCTGCGCGGACCCATAGGGCTTGGCCAACGTCGCTACGCCGCGAAAGCGCTGCGGGTCGACCGCACCTGGCCATAGCCGGTGGCGAAGGCGAAGGCGAAGGCGAAGGCGAATAGGATGCCGCGCGCGGATGACGACGAGCAAATCTCATTCCCGCGACCCGCAGGAAGTACCCTCGTCCGCCGCCCCTTGCCGGGCGTCTGCCATGCTCCGGCGAACATTGCTCACCCCGTATGATCGTGCGATGTTCCAGGTCAAACGATGACTGACTGCAACCCTGACGCGGCGTGTTGAAAGCAAGCTCGATGCACGCACAGACTCGACTGCCCGGCACGCCGGTTCCCGTGGTGGGTATTGGCGCTTCAGCAGGAGGGCTGGAGGCGATCAGCCAGCTCTTCGAAGCGCTGAGGCCGGATCTCGGTCTCGCGTACCTCATCGTTTCGCACATGGATCCGCGCCATGAGAGCCACCTGGCGGCGATCCTGGCCAAGCGCATCACCATTCCGATCTGCGTAGCGGAAGAACAGTCGATCGAGCCCGATCACGCCTACGTGATTCCGCCCGATACGATCATGACGCTCGTGGGCAACACGCTCAAGCTGTCACGGCGTTCGCATACGGGCGTCAAGCATCTTCCGGTGGACGCTCTCTTCGAGTCGATCGCGCAACAGCGGCCCGGCAAGGCCATAGGCATCGTGCTGTCGGGGACCGGCAGCGATGGCTCCGAAGGCGTCAAGGAAATCAAGGCGGCCGCCGGCGTCACGCTGGCGCAGGACCCCGCCAGCGCGTCGTTCGACGGCATGCCCAGCTCCGCCATCCAGACCGGCTGTGTGGATCTGGTTCTCCGGCCGCGGGAGATGGCAGTCGAGTTGGCCAAGATCGCCCGCCACCCGTACTTCATGGCCCATGAAGACGATGAGCAAGCGGTGGCCATCGCGCCCCGGATCGCGCTGCAGAAGATCTTCGAACTATTGAACGAGGTCTACCAGGCCGATTTCACGCAGTACAAGCCCAATACCGTACAGCGCCGGCTGCAGCGGCGCATGGCCCTGATCGGCGAAACCGACGTTTCGTCTTACTTGAAGCTGCTTCAGAACAACCCGGTCGAATTGGCGGCGCTGTACGAGGATCTGCTGATCCGGGTAACGTCCTTCTTCCGCGAAAACGCGATCTATGCTGAGCTCAAGCAGACGATCCTGCCGGAGTTGATGAGCGGGCGAAACCAGGCCGATCCGCTGCGCATCTGGGTGCCGGCTTGCGCAACGGGCGAAGAGGTGTACTCGCTCGCCATCTGTCTGCTGGAGTTTCTTGGCGAACACGCTCAGCAGACCAGCATTCAGATCTTCGGAACGGATCTGAATGAGACGGCCATCGAGCAAGCCCGGCAAGGCTCCTATCCGGAAAGCATCGCCGAGCGTGTTTCGGCATCGCGTCTTCGACGCTACTTCGTGCATGAGAACCGACAATACCGCGTGTCCAAACAGATTCGCGAGCTGTGCGTGTTCGCGCGCCAGAACGTCGCGAGCGACCCGCCGTTCTCGCGCATGGACCTCATCAGCTGCTGCAATCTGCTGATCTATCTGGACCCGGGGCTGCAGCGCCGGGTGCTGCGACATTTCCACTACGCTCTCAAACCAGATGGGTTCCTGATCCTGGGACCGGCAGAAAACCCGGATGAAGAAAGCCAGTTCTTCAAGCGCTCGACAAGCAACCAGCGGATGATCTACCGCCGCGCAAGATCCGCCCGTGGATCGCTGGATGCCGTGTCGCTCGCAGATCCGTCCAGGAAGCCTCCGACAGCCGCGGAAAGCTCGCAGCCGAGCTTTCCCGACAACAGCCAGGTGCAGCGCAAGGCGGACGGCTTGTTGCTGTCACGCTTTGCGCCGGCCAGCCTGCTGGTGGACGACCGCTTGAATATCGTGCAGTTCCGGGGCCAGACCAGTCCCTACCTGCAGCACGCCAGCGGTACAGCCAGTCTGAATCTGCATCGCGTCGCCCATCCCGGCATCCTGCTTCAGCTGATGCCGGCGATCAAGGCGGCGCAGCAGTCGGGCTCGACGGTCTACAAGCCGGATCTGCGCATCGAAACGACGAATGGCCAGCGCGAGGGGACAGTGGAAGTCATTCCGCTGCGAGAACCTGCGACGAAGGCCTGCTTCTGTCTAATTCTCTTCGACGCGAACAACCGGCCCTCCAAACCCGAAGTTCGTCTGGAGATTCCTGAAATCGAGAAGGATGTGCGCATCCAGCAGCTCGAGGAAGAACTCGAAAGCCTGCGCGACTATTTGCACGCCACCAATGAAGCCTACGAAGCGGCGCTCGAGGAGTCGCGCTCGGCGCAGGAGGAACTGCAGTCGGCCAATGAAGAATTCGTGAGCGGAAACGAGGAGCTTGTGACGACTCGCGAGGAACTGCAGGCGAGCAACGAGGAGCTGACGACCGCGAACGAAGAGTTGCTGAGCCGCAGCCGCGAGCTGCAGGTGCTGAACACGGAGCTGCTCCGAGCGCGCAAGGAGGCTGACTTCCAGGCGAGCTATGCGGAGTCCGTGATCGACACGGTGGCGCATCCGCTGCTCGTGCTGGACCAGGGGCTGTATATCCACCGCGCCAACCATGCGTTCTACGACAGCTTCCTGACCAATCCCGGCGCGACGCTGAACCGTCGGCTATTCGAACTCGGCGATGGACAGTGGGATATTCCGGAGCTGAAGCGCTTGCTGGATCAGGTGCTGACAGCCAATACGCCGGTGCACAACTACCGGGTCAGTCACGACTTCCCGGGCCTGGGCCGACGATCGGTGCTGGTTCATGCACGCAAGGTGCCGGCCATGGACAAGCGCTCCGCCCGCTTGCTGCTGGCGTTCGAGGACGTCACCGCCAGCGAGGACCGCTTGTCCGACTTGCGCGCCGACGACCGGCGCAAGGACGAGTTCATCGCGGTCCTGGCGCACGAGCTTCGCAATCCGCTGGCGCCGATCCGCACCGCCGTCCACCTGATGACCGCGAAGCTCAAGGATGATGGCATGCGCCGGCCGCTGGACGTGATCGACCGGCAGGTCAGCACGATGGCGCGTCTGACCGATGACCTGATGGACATCTCGCGCATCACGCGTGGACAATTGTCGCTGACTCGCAAGCCGCTGGACCTGGCGCAGCTGCTCAGGAATCTTGCCGCTGCCACCATGCCTTTCATGCAGCAGCGCGGTCATCAGCTGGTCGCTGTCCTGCCCGAGACCGCTGTGGTCGTCAACGGCGATGCAATCCGTCTCGATCAGGTGTTCGGCAACCTGCTGAACAATGCCGGCAAGTACACCGACCGCGGCGGCCACGTGGAGTTGAGGCTGGAAGCGACCGACGAAGAGGCGATCGTAACCGTGACCGACGACGGCTCGGGCATCGCGCCGGACATCCTGCCGCACGTGTTCGACCTCTTCGTTCAGTCGGAGACGACCCGCTCCAGAGCCGAAGGCGGCTTGGGTATCGGGCTGACGCTGGCCAAGCAGATCATGGAAGCCCACGGCGGCATCGTGGCCGCCTCCAGCGCAGGAACCGGCCGGGGAAGCAAGTTCACTGGCCGGCTACCGCTGGCCAAGGAGCCGCTGCTCCCGGATCCGTTGAAGGAGAGCGCGGCACCGGCGGCGAATTTCAGAGCGCGCAAGGTCCTGGTCGTCGAAGACAACGTGGATGCCGCCAATACCTTGGCCGAACTGCTTCGCACCTGGGGACACGAGGTAGCGCTGGCTTACGAAGGCTTCTCCGGCATCGAGCTTGCGCGCACCTTCCAACCCGACGTCGGGATCCTGGATATCGGGCTGCCGACCATGACGGGCTATGAACTGGCGGCTCAGCTGAGGAAGCTCAAGCCTCGGAATCTCTACCTGATCGCCGTGACGGGATACGGTCAAGCCGGCGATGTGAAGGCGGCTCGCCAGGCAGGCTTCGACATGCACATCGTGAAGCCGCTGGAGGTGGGATCGCTGCAAACCCTATTGGCTTCGATTCCGGCCACGCAGCAGCATTGACGACGCCAGGCAGGCGGGCATCGCCGCCCGGCTTCATCCCGCTTCGCGCGCCAGGCGCTCGATCGCCCACGCCGCCGCGGCAAAACCCATCGAGCCCGTCACTGTGACCATCGACCCATAGCCGGCACAACCGAGCGGCGCGCCGCCGGCAGCGGCTGTGGCGCCTACAGTGCCCGCGGCGCCTGCCCCGTCGCTCGCCCTCTCCCGCCGCAGCGGCTCCTCCGACCAGACCGCCTCGACGCGGAAGCGCCTGCCTGCCTCGCGCGGAAAGCCGTGCTCGCGCCGCAGCCGCGCACGCACGGCCGCGAGCAGCGCATCACCCTGGGTCGTCGCGAGATCGCCGCGGCGCAGCCGCAGCGGATCGATGCGTCCCCCTGCGCCGCCGCAGACCACGACCGGCTGCTTGCGCCGGCGTGCCAGCGCGATCAGCGCCGCCTTGGCGCGCGGCTGATCGATCGCATCGATGAGCAGCGCATCCTCCGGCAGCAGCGCCGCCGAGTTCTCCAGCGTGACGAAGTCATCGATCATCGTCACCGTGCAAGCCGGCGCGATGTCGGCGATGCGTCGCCGCATCACCTCGACCTTGGCGGCGCCGAGCGTCGACGACAGCGCATGCACCTGCCGATTGACGTTCGATTCCGCCACATGATCGAGATCGACCAGGCTCAGCCGTCCGACACCGGCGCGCGCCAGTGCTTCCGCGGCCCACGAGCCGACGCCGCCGATGCCGATCACGCACACATGCCCCGCCTGCAGGCGCTGCAGACCTGCAGCGCCGAACAAGCGCGCGCTACCGCCGAAACGCCGCTCGGCATCGACGTCGACGGCGCACGCAGGGATCACGGAATCGCTCACCAGCCGCCGGCTCTAAGGCAGCAGCACGGATGATCCGGTCGTCTTCCGCCCCTCCAGATCCCGATGCGCTTGCGCCGCTTCCGCCAGCGGATAGCGATGCTCGATCTCGAGCCGCACCTTGCCGCTGCTCACCATGCGGAACAGATCGGCCGCCATCTCATCGAGATTGGCGCGCTTTGCGACGTGCGCGAACAGCGTCGGCCGCGTCACGTACAGCGAACCCTTGAGTGCGGTCAGCGGCATAGGCGGCACCGGACCCGACGCATTGCCGAAGCTCACCAGCAGGCCGAACGGCTGCAGGCTGTCGATCGAGGCCTGGAACGTGTCCTTGCCCACCGAGTCGTACACCACCGGCACCATCGCGCCGTCGGTAATCTCGCGCACCCGCTCGGCGACGTTCTCCTCGCGGTACAGGATGGTGTGGTCGCAGCCGAAGCGGCGCGCCAGATCCGCTTTGGCGGGCGACCCCACCGTGCCGATCACCGTGGCGCCGAGCGCCTTGGCCCACTGCATCGCGATCAGCCCGACGCCGCCGGCGGCCGCATGGAACAGGATCGTCTGTCCTTTCTGGACCTTGTAGGTCCGGCGCAGCAGGTACTGCACCGTGAGCCCCTTGAGCATCATCGCCGCCGCCGTCTCGAAAGCGATGCCGCGCGGCAGCTTGACCAGCGGCGCCACGCCCATGTTGCGCAGCTCGGCATAGGCGCCGTTCTCGCCCGCTCCATAGGCGACGCGGTCGCCGACCCTGAACTGCGTCACGCCTTCACCGACCGCCGTCACCACCCCCGCGCCTTCAGCGCCGAGACCGGCCGGCAGCTTCTGCGGATAGAGGCCGCTGCGGAAATAGACGTCGATGAAGTTCAGCCCGATCGCGTGGTTGCGCACCTGCACCTGCCCCGGTCCCGGCGGGCCGACCTCGACGTCGACGTACTGCATCACCTCCGGACCGCCGGTGCGGTCGATGCGAATTGCCTTGGCCATGCTGTCTCCGATGAGAAAACGACAACTAGTAGGTGCCGGCGTAGGCGCCGCCGTCGATCAGGAAATTCTGCCCGGTGACGAAACCGGCCTGCGCGCTGCACAGGTAGGCGCAAGCCTGACCGAACTCGTAGGGGTCGCCGAGGCGCCCGGCCGGAATCGATGCGACGCGACGCTGCCGCTCCTGCTCCGGTGTCACGTTCAGCTTGCTCGCCACCGCGGCCGTGAACTGGCGCTGCCTTTCGGTGTCGAACATGCCCGGCAGCAGATTGTTGATCGTGACGTTGTGCGCCACTGTCTGGCGCGCGAGTCCGGCGACGAAGCCGGTGAGGCCTGAGCGCGCGCCGTTCGACAGCGCCAGCGCGTCGATCGGCGCCTTCACTGCGCTGGACGTGATGTTGACGATGCGGCCGAACCGGCGCGCGATCATCGCGTCCACCGTGGCGCGGATCAGCTCGATCGGCGTCAGCATGTTCGCGTCGACGGCGCGGATCCAGTCGTCGCGCGAGAACTGGCGGAAGTCGCCGGGCGGCGGGCCGCCGGCATTGTTCACCAGGATGTCGAGCTGCGGCGCGGCGGCCAGCGCTTCGCTGCGCCCCTGCGGCGTCGTGATGTCGCAGGCCACGGCTATCACCGTGACGCCCGTCGCATCACCGATGCGATGCGCGGCCTCGGCCAGCGGCGCGGCGCTGCGCGCGTTGATGACCAGATTCACGCCTTCGGCCGCCAGCGCGCGTGCGCATTCGTAGCCCAGCCCCTTGCTTGCGCCGCACACCAGCGCCCATTTGCCCGCGATACCCAGATCCATGTCCGATGCTCAGCGCTTGCGCCCGCCCAGCAGCGTGCCCAGCACGCCGCGGATGATCTGCCGGCCCAGCGTCGAACCCATCGAGCGCGCCGCGCTCTTGGCCATCGCCTCGATCGCCGAATCCTTGCGGCCGCTGCCGACCAGCACGCCGCCGAGCGCGTCCTTGAGCATGTCGCCGAGACCGCCGCCCGCATTGCCCGCATTTCCGCCCGGTTGCTCGCCGGCCTGTCCGCCCGCCCGGCCGGCGCCCGCGCCTGCCGCGCCGCCCGCCGGCCCCTTGCCGGCCGCCGCGCGGCCCTTCAGCACCTCGTAGGCCGATTCACGATCCTCCGTCTGGTCGTAGATGCCGGCCACCACCGACTGGCGCATCAGCGCCGCCCGTTCGGCGTCGTCGATCGGTCCGATCCGCGACGCTGGCGGGCACACGAACGCCCGCTCGACGATGTTCGGCCGCCCCTTCTCGTCGAGGAACGACACCAGCCCCTCGCCGACGCCCAGCTCGGTGATCGCCGACTGCGCGTCGAACTTCGGATTCGCCCGCATGGTCTCGGCCGCCGCCCGCACCGCCTTCTGGTCGCGCGCGGTGAAGGCCCGCAGCGCGTGCTGCACGCGATTGCCGAGCTGGCCGAGCACCGTGTCCGGCACGTCGAGCGGATTCTGCGTCACGAAGAACACGCCGACGCCCTTGGAGCGGATCAGCCGCACCACCTGCTCGACCTTGTCGAGCAGCGCCTTCGGCGCATCGTCGAACAGCAGGTGCGCCTCGTCGAAGAAGAAGACCAGCTTCGGCTTGTCGCGGTCGCCGACCTCGGGCAGCCGCTCGAACATCTCCGACAGCAGCCACAGCAGGAAGGTCGCGTACAGCTTGGGGGCGTTCAGCAGCTTGTCGGCCGCCAGGATGTTGATCAGCCCGCGGCCCTGCGCATCGGTCTGCATCAGATCATCGATGTTCAGCATCGGCTCGCCGAAGAAGCGGTCCGCGCCTTGCTCGTCCAGCGCCAGCAGCCCGCGCTGGATGGCGCCGATCGAGGCTGCCGACACGTTGCCGTATTCGGTGGTGAAGTCGCGCGCGTTCTCGCCGACGTATTGCAGCATCGCGCGCAGGTCCTTCGCGTCGAGCAGCAGCAGGCCGCGATCGTCGGCGATCTTGAACACCAGCTGGAGCACCCCCTGTTGCGTCTCGTTCAGCCCGAGCATGCGCGACAGCAGCAGCGGCCCCATGTCGGACACGGTGGCGCGCAGCGGGTGACCTTTCTCGCCGAACACGTCCCACAGCGTCACCGGAAAGCCGCTGAACGCCGGCATCTCGAAGCCGAGCCGGTCCAGCCGTTCCTTCAGCTTCGGCGTGCCCTGGCCGGGCTGCGACAGTCCGGCCAGGTCGCCCTTGACGTCGGCCATGAAGATCGGCACGCCGATTGCCGACAGGCGCTCGGCCAGCACCTGCAGCGTCACGGTCTTGCCCGTGCCGGTGGCGCCGGTGATCAGGCCGTGCCGATTGGCGAGCGCCGGCAGCAGATGCAATTCTGTGTCGGAATTTCGGGCGACGAGGAGGGGATTGGCCATGTTGCGAATGCTAAAATGAGAGGTTTCCGGTCTGCTGTCCAGGCGCCGAAGCGGCGTCCCGGCAGCGGCGGCAAAGCGGCGGCGAAGGGTGCCTGCGGCGGCGGGATCGTTCGACCACTCAGGTATTCGACCACGGCCACGGTTTCCCTAGCAAGCGACCGATGCTGTCGGCAGCCGGCGGCGGCAAACCAATCGTCACGATATCTCGTCACAGCGTCGTCACAGAGGAAGCGATGGCCGGTCACTCGAAATGGGCCAATATCCAGCACCGCAAGGGTCGCCAGGACGCCAAGCGGGGAAAGCTGTTCACCCGGCTGATCAAGGAGATCACCGTCGCCGCCAAGCTCGGCGGCGGCGACATGAGCACCAATCCGCGGCTGCGGCTGGCGGCCGACAAGGCCTCCGAAGCCAATATGCCGAAGGATACGGTGCAGCGCGCCATCCAGCGCGGCGCCGGCGGCCTGGAAGGCGTCAACTATGAAGAGATCCGCTACGAAGGCTACGGCATCGGCGGCGCCGCGGTCATCGTCGACTGCCTGACCGACAACCGGACGCGCACCGTGGCTGAGGTGCGGCACGCCTTCTCCAAGAACGGCGGCAATCTCGGCACCGACGGCTCGGTGGCGTTCATGTTCAAGCACTGCGGCCAGTTCCTGTTCGCGCCCGGCACCTCGGAAGACAAGGTCATGGAAGCGGCCATCGACGCCGGCGCGGAGGACGTGGCCACCGACGACGAAGGCGGCGTCGAGGTGATCTGCGCACCGGCCGACTTCAGCGCCGTGAAGGAGGCGCTCGAACGCGCCGGGCTGAAGGCCGACGTCGCCGAGATCACGATGCGGCCGGACACCTCGACCGCGCTGGCCGGCGACGACGCCGCCAGGATGCAGAAGCTGCTGGACGCGCTCGAGAACCTCGACGACGTCCAGCAGGTCTATACCAACGCCGAGTTCGACGAAACCGCATAAAACCCCGGTGGCCGACGCGCCGCCATCCTGCCAGCAGAGTCATCCATGAAGCTTCTCGTTGTCGGTTCCGGCGGTCGCGAGCACGCGCTGGCCTGGCGCCTGTCGCGTTCGCCGCGCGTGCAGATGGTGTACGTGGCGCCCGGCAACGGCGGCACGGCGCGCGAGCCCGGTCTGAAGAACGTGCCGATCACCGACCTGAACACGCTGGCGGCATTCGCGGAACGCGAGAAGGTCGCGTTCACCGTGGTCGGCCCCGAGGCGCCGCTGGCGGCCGGCATCGTCGACCTGTTCCGCTCGCGCGGCCTGCGCATCTTCGGACCGACGCGGCAGGCCGCTCAGCTGGAGTCGTCGAAGGACTTCGCCAAGGCGTTCATGAAGCGCCACCGGATTCCCACCGCCGACTACGAGACCTTCGCCGATGCGGCCGCCGCGCACGCCTACGTCGACCGGCGCGGCGCGCCGATCGTCATCAAGGCCGACGGCCTGGCCGCCGGCAAAGGGGTGGTCGTCGCGATGACGCTGCCGGAGGCGCACGCTGCGATCGACGCGATGCTGGTCGACAACCGCATGGGCGACGCGGGAGCGCGCGTCGTCATCGAGGATTTCCTCGAAGGCGAAGAGGCCAGCTTCATCGTCATGGTCGACGGCCACCATGTGCTGCCGCTGGCCGCCAGTCAGGACCACAAGCGGCTGCGCGACCACGACGAGGGTCCGAACACCGGCGGCATGGGCGCCTATTCGCCGACGCCGGTGGTCACGCCGTCGATCCACGCGCGCGCGCTGCGCGAGATCATCAAGCCGACCGTCGAAGGCATGGCCGCCGACGGCATCCAGTACACCGGCTTCCTGTACGCCGGGCTGATGATCGATCCGCAGGGGCAGCTGCGCACGCTCGAATTCAACTGCCGGATGGGCGATCCCGAAACCCAGCCGATCATGGCGCGCGTCAAGAGCGATTTCGCCGAAGCCGTGGAGCACGCCATCGACGGCACGCTCGATCGCGTCGAGATCGACTGGGATCGCCGCACCGCGCTCGGCGTCGTGCTCGCCGCCGGCGGCTACCCCGACTCGCCGCGGCAGAACGACGTCATCGGCGGCCTGCCGGCGCACGGCTGCGAAGTCGACGAAGGCTGCTTCGTGTTCCACGCCGGCACGCGCGAGCAGGACGGCCAGACGCTAACCAGCGGCGGCCGCGTGCTGTGCGTCACCGCGCTCGGCGATTCGGTGAAGATGGCCCAGAGCCGCGCCTACCGCGCCATCGAATCGATCCGCTTCGACGGCATGCAGTATCGCCGCGACATCGGCTTCCGGGCCATCGGCCGCGGAGCCGCGCGATGAGCGCCGGCGTCGACACTGGCGCCGTCCGCGGCTACCTGCTCGACCTTCAGCAGCGCATCGTCGCCCGGCTGGAGCAGCTCGACGGGCAGCCGTTCCGCAGCGACGACTGGCGCCGTCCGGAAGGCGGCGGCGGGCTCAGCCGGGTCATCGAGGAAGGCGGCCTGCTCGAACGCGGCGCCGTGCTGTTCTCGCATGTGCGCGGCGACCAGCTGCCGGCATCGGCCAGCGCGCACCGCACCGGCATCGGCGGCCGGCCGTTCGACGCCATGGGCGTGTCGCTGGTCCTGCATCCGCGCAACCCGTACGTCCCCACCGTGCACATGAACGTGCGCTGCTTCGTGGCCGGCCCGACCGAGGCCGCGCCCGATACCGTCTGGTGGTTCGGCGGGGGCATGGACCTGACGCCGTACTATCCTTTCGAGGAAGACGCCGCGCACTTCCACCGCACCTGCCGCGACTCGCTCGCACCGTACGGCAGCGAGCTGTATCCGCGCTTCAAGAAGTGGTGCGACGACTATTTCTACCTGAAGCACCGCAAGGAGGCGCGCGGGATAGGCGGCATCTTCTACGACGACCTGAACGAAGGCGGGTTCGACGCCTCGTTCGCGCTGACCCGCTCGGTCGGCGACGCCTTCCTCGACGCCTATGCGCCCATCGTCGAGCGCCGCCGCGGACTGCCGTACGGCGAGCGCGAGCGCGACTTCCAGGCCTACCGGCGCGGCCGCTACGTCGAATTCAACCTGGTATTCGACCGCGGCACGCTGTTCGGACTGCAGTCGGGCGGACGCACCGAGTCGATCCTGTGCTCGATGCCGCCGCTGGCGCGCTGGCGCTATGACTGGCAGCCCGAAGCCGGCTCGCCGGAAGCGCGGCTGCACGATTTCCTGCGCCCGCGAGACTGGGTGTGACGCGACGCCGCATCGGGCTGCTGGGCGGCACCTTCGACCCTATCCATGTCGGCCATCTGGCGCTGGCACGCGCCGCGCGCGACGCGCTGCGGCTCGACGAGGTCCGCCTGATCCCGACCGGCCGCTCGTGGCAGAAGGGGGCCGGCGGCACGGCCGCCGCCGACCGGCTGGCGATGACGAAGCTGGCCAGCGGCGTCGACCCGGCCTTCGTCGCCGACGACATCGAGGTCCGCCGCGGCGGCGACAGCTACACGATAGACACGCTGCTCGCGCTGCGCCGGCAGCTGGGCTCCGACCCCGCTTTCGTGCTGATCCTGGGCAGCGACCAGCTGCGCAACCTGGCCAGTTGGCACCGCTACGACGAGCTGCTGCAGCACACGCACATCGCCGCCACGCAACGCGGCGGCCACCGCCTGGACGCGCTGCCCGCCCCGGTCGAGACGCTGCTGCAGGCCCACGGCCGGCAGGCGCTGCCGGACGCGCCGGCCGGCGCCATCGTGTTCTTCACGATGCCGCCGGTTCCCGTCTCGGGCACCGCGCTGCGCGCCGGGCTGGCACGCGGCGACCGGCCGGCCGAACTGTTGCCGCCCGCGGTTCTCGACTATATTGAGCAGCACCAGCTGTATCGCGCCGATCCGAGCGCCGAACAGTCCGCATAAGGAACAGGATGGATCTGAGGAAACTGCAGCGCGTCATCGTCGATGCGCTCGACGATATCAAGGCGCAGGACATCAAGGTGTTCAACACCACCGGCCAGACCGAACTGTTCGACCGCGTCGTCGTGGCCACCGCCACCTCCAACCGCCAGACCCGCGCGCTCGCCAGCCACGTCCGCGACAAGGTCAAGGAAGCCGGCGGCACCGTCGTCTCGGTCGAGGGCGGCGACACCGGCGAGTGGGTGCTCGTCGACGTCGGCGACGTGGTCGTGCACATCATGCAGCCGGCGATACGCAGCTACTACAACCTCGAGGAACTCTGGGGCGGCAAGCCGGTGCGCGTGCAAGTCGGCCGCCCGGCCAGCGGCGCATCGCGCGCCTCGCCGTCGATCGACGACGAAGACGACGGCGCCATCTCGGGCGAGATCGTGCCGCGCGCGGCGGCGCCGGCCAGGCGCAGCCGCACGCGCGCGCAGCCGGCTGGCGGCGCGGGCGATGCGCCGGCGGGCGCCGTGAAGAAGGGGGCCTCGAAGACGGCTCCGCGAACGGCGCGCAAAGCGGCGCCGAAGGCCGGTGCCAAAGCCGCGCCGAAAACCGGATCCAAGGCTGCGCCTCGCAAGGCCGCCGCGCGCAAGCCGCGCAGCAGCGCCTGAATGAAGATCCGCATCGTCGCGGTCGGCACCCGGATGCCGTCCTGGGTCGGTGCGGCGGTCAATGACTACCAGCAGCGGCTGCCCGCCGAGATCGCCGTCGACTGGCGCGAGATCCGCGCCGAGCCGCGCGGCGACAGCGGCCAGGCCGTCTCGTGGATGCGCCGCGAAGCCGAGCGCATCCGCGCCGCCCTGCCCGCCGGCGCGCGGCTGGTCGTGCTCGACGAACGCGGCCGCGACCTCGATACCCGCCAGTTCGCCGCGCGGCTCGACGCCTGGCGCCAGGACGCGCGGCCGGTGGCCATCGTCATCGGCGGCCCGGACGGGCTGGACCCCGAGCTGAAGCGCGCCGCCGAGGAAACGCTGCGGCTGTCCAGCCTGACGCTGCCGCACCCGCTGGTGCGCGTGCTGCTGGCCGAGCAGCTGTTCCGGGCATGGTCGGTGCTGGCCAACCATCCATACCATCGTGGCTGACGATTTCATCTATCTCGCATCGCAGAGCCCGCGCCGCCAGGAGCTCCTGCGCCAGATCGGCATCGCCTTCGAGCTGCTGCTGCCCGACGCCGACGAGGACGCCGAGGCGCTCGAACAGCTCATCGCCGGCGAATCGCCGACCCGCTACGTGCAGCGCGTCACGCTGGCCAAGGCCGAGGCCGCGCGCCGACGCCTGCAGCGGCGCGCCCTGCCCCCCGCCCCCATCCTGGTCAGCGACACCACGGTCGCGATCGGCGGGCGGATCTTCGGCAAGCCGCTCGACGCCGCCGACGCCGCCCGCATGCTGCAGGCGCTGTCCGGCCGCAGCCACCGCGTGCTGACCGCCGTCGCCGTCGTGCGCGGCCCGCGCATCGAACAGGCGCTGAACGTCTCACACGTGCGCTTCGCCCGGCTCAGCCGCGCCGAGATCGCCGGCTACGTCGCCGGCGGCGAACCGATGGGCAAGGCCGGCGCCTATGCGATCCAGGGCGGTGCGGCCAGGTTCGTCCGCCGGATCGACGGCAGCCACTCCGGTATCATGGGTCTACCGCTATACGAGACGGCCCGATTGCTGCGCAGGGTCGGACAGGGCCGATGACCGAAGAGATCCTCGTCAACCACTCCGCGCACGAAACCCGCGTCGCCGTCATCCAGCAAGGCGCCATCCAGGAGCTCCACGTCGAGCGCGCCGCCACGCGCGGCCTGGTCGGCAACGTCTATCTCGGCAAGGTGTCGCGCGTGCTGCCGGGCATGCAGTCGGCCTTCATCGACATCGGCCTAGAGCGCGCCGCGTTCCTGCACGTCGCCGACCTGTGGCAGTCGCGCAGCGGCGCGCACAGCGGCAACGGGCCGCTGCCCATCGAGAAGCTGCTGTTCGAGAGCCAGCCGCTGCTGGTCCAGGTCATCAAGGATCCGCTCGGCACCAAAGGCGCCCGGCTGTCGACGCAGATCAGCATCGCCGGCCGCCTGCTCGTCTACCTGCCGCAGGATCCGCACATCGGCGTATCGCAGCGCATCGGCGATGAAAGCGAGCGCCAGCAGCTGCGCAGCCGGCTGCAAAAGGTGCTGCCGCCGGAAGAGAAAGGCGGCTTCATCATCCGCACCTCAGCCGAGGAAGCCGCCGAAGCCGAGCTGGCCGCCGACGTCGAATACCTGCGCCGCCGCTGGCGCCAGATCCTCGACGGCAGCCGGCAGAAAGCCGCACCGCTGCTGCTGTACCAGGAGCTGAGCCTCGGCCAGCGCGTATTGCGCGACATCGCCAGTGAAGGCACCGCCGCCATCCTGGTCGACGCGCCCGAGGCCTTCGGCGAGCTGTCCGAGTTCGCCCGCACCTACATGCCGTCGATGGCCGGCCGGCTGCGCCAGTACAGCAGCGAACGGCCGCTGTTCGAGCTGCACGGCGTCGAGGAGGAGATCGGCAAGGCGCTGTCGCGCCGCGTCGACCTGAAGTCCGGCGGCTATCTGATCATCGACCAGACCGAGGCGATGACGACGATAGACGTGAACACCGGCGGCTACATCGGCGGCCGCAACTTCGACGACACGATCTTCCGCACCAATCTCGAAGCGGCGCACGCGATCGCCCGCCAGCTGCGCGTGCGCAACCTCGGCGGCATCATCATCATCGACTTCATCGACATGTCGAGCGGCGAGCACCGCGACGCCGTGCTGCAGGAGCTGCGCAAGGCGCTCGCGCGCGACCGCACCAAGTCCAGCGTCAACGGCTTCACCTCGCTCGGCCTCGTCGAGATGACGCGCAAGCGCACGCGCGAGTCGCTGGCGCATCTGCTGTGCGAACCCTGCCCCACCTGTGAAGGCAAGGGCCAGGTCAAGACGGCGCGCACCGTCTGCTACGAGATCCTGCGCGAGATCCAGCGCGAGGCGCGACAATTCAATCCGAAGGAATTCCGGATCGTGGCCTCGCAGGACGTGATCGACCTGTTCCTGGAAGAGGAGTCGCAGCCGTTGGCTGCGCTGGGGGATGCGATAGGGCGGCGGATCTCGCTGCAGGTGGAGACGGTGTATCTGCAGGAGCAGTACGACATCGTATTGATGTAGCGGCCGGCAAACGCGCACAATCTGACATGCTCCTCATGATCGTGCGCCAGCTCCGATCCGCGCATCGATCGCCTCCCCCAGCGCCCGCATCGCTTGCGCCTGCCGCTGCCGCCGGGCCGCATCGTCGCGTCCCGCCTGCTGCAGAATCTCTTCGCGGCTGGCCAGCATCCGCTCGACCTCGCGGCGCGACGGGCTGCCTGTCGTACGCTTGCGCTGCACGTTCGCGGCAGGGTCGAGCGCGGCATGGACCTGATTCTGAGTCAGACGCATTGGGCGCCCCACGACGGTCATCGCGACTTCGTCGATCATCGCCGCCGTCACCGCCGCCGGACGCAGGCTGCGCTCGTCGGCCAGCCGCACAGTCTCGGCGATGATCTGATATCCGGAGCGAAAGTCCAGTCCCCTTTCCATCACCAGCAGGTTGGCGAGCTCCGTCGCGCCTGAGAATTCGCTCGCGCAGTTCTCCACCATCGCTTGTTCGCGCACGATCAGGCGGTCGACGACGCCCGACATGACGTTCACGATGCCTTCGGCCTCGGCGAATGCATGGAACGCGGGAATCGTGATCTCGAAGCTGGTATCGCGCGACTGCGCGAAGGTCGTACCCTTCAGCGTGCACATCACGGCGGTCAGATCGCCGGTGATGCGCGCCGACTTCGAGCGCAGGCTTTCCAGGAAATATCCCGGGTTGCGCTTCTGCGGCATGATGCTGCTGGTATAGGCGTAGCTGTCCGGCATGTCTATCATCGCGAACTCGGACGTGCTCCAGATGATCAGCGCGTCGACCACGCGCGTGACCGTCGACGCCAGGATCGCCACGGCCGCCACCGATTCGACCAGATAGTCGCGCGCGGCCACCGCATCGTACGAGTTCTCCACCAGCCCGTCGAAGCCGAGCAGGCTGCCGGTGCGCTCGCGGTCGAGCGGAAA
The DNA here is from genome assembly GCA_050187175.1 of Burkholderiaceae bacterium. Lineage (GTDB taxonomy): Bacteria > Pseudomonadota > Gammaproteobacteria > Burkholderiales > Burkholderiaceae_E > Zeimonas. The sequence continues at coordinate 102,486 of JBFWXS010000003.1, read as the reverse complement.
GCTGGAGCCTGCCAGCGCGCTGCCGCCCAGCGCGTTCTGGTTCGTGCTCGCGTAGGCGGCGCGCAGCCGGGTCATGTCGCGCGTCAGCGCATCGAAGAACGCGAGCAGGAAGTGGCCGACGGTGATCGGCTCGGCATGCTGCAGATGGGTGTACCCCGGCATCACCGTTGCCGCGTGCTCGCCGGCGCGCCGCAGCACGACCCGCTGCAAGGCCAGCACGTCGGCCATCATCTGCTGCAGCTTGTCGCGGTTCAGCATGCGCGCGCCGCAGGCGTAGAGATCATTACGGCTGCGGCCCATGTGCATCATGCCGCCGGCGCCGCCTGCGCGGTCTTTGACGAAGGCCTCCATCTGCATGTAGAGATCGGTATCGGCATGCAGCTCCAGCCCATCCCGGCCGCTGCGCTCCAGCTCGCGCAGCGCCTGCAGTATCAACCGGCCATCGGCGTCGCCGACCAGGCCTTGCTCGGCCAGCATCAGCACGTGCGCCTGATGGATGCGCAGATGAACGTCGAAGTAGTCGCGCATGCCGTCGACGAACGGACGCATCACATGCTGCACGAGCTCCGGCGCCTTAGCCTCCGACTTGATCCGTCCCATGGTGCCGTCGGCCTTTCTCGTCAATCCTTGATCGGCGTTCTTGCGGCAATGGCCGACAAGGTCTGGATGTTCCTGCGGAGGAATGCGTCATAGTCGCTGCCCGACAGCGCGGTAGGCTCGGCGCCGATCTTGCGCATGCGCTCCTTGAAGTCGGGATCGGCCAGCACCTTGCTCATCGCCGAGCGCAGTGCTTCCAGCCGCTCCCTGGGCACCTTGGCACTGACGGCGAAGCCGTCGAACGAGACGTACTCGGCCTCGGGCAGGCCAAGCTCCTTGATCGAAGGCACCTTGGGCAGGTCCACGGAACGCGCGGCCGAGGTCACTGCCAGCGCCGTCAGCTTGCCTGACTGCACGTTGGTCAACGCAGTGCTCACCGTCACCACCGCCGCATCGATCTCCCCGCCCATGGTGGCGAGCATGGCCTTCGCGCCGCCGTCGAACGGCACGTGCAGGAAGTTCGAGCTCAGCTGCTGGCCGAGCAGCGCGACGTAGAAGTGCGCCGGCGACTTCACGCCCCAGGATCCGATCGAGACGCCGCTGTCGGGCTTCGCCCTGGCCTCGCGCGCCAGCGCCTCGAAGTTCTCGAAACGACCTGGCCGGCTCACGATCAGCAGCGTGTTCGTGGTGGCCATGCCTAGCGCCGCCACGTCATCGATCGTATAAGTGGCCTGTCCACCCAGCGCGAGTACCGGGCCGAGATTGGAATTGCCGCCTGTCATGATCCGCGAGCCGTCGGTGGCCAGCAGTGCATAGCTGGTGCCGATCAGGCCCGCTGCGCCGGGCTTGTTGACCACCGCCACGGGAACACCCAGCTGCTGAGCCAGCTTGGGCGCCGCCAGCCTGGCCATCGAATCCGTCGAACCGCCCGGCGCGAACGGCACGACCAGCTCGATCGCGCGGCCTCCGCCCTGTGCGCCGGCGGGAGAGCTGGCGAACGCCACGCCGGCGAGCACCGCAGCCGCACCGATGCGCAAGGCGCCGCCGCGCAAGACAGGAATCAAGAAGCGTTTCGTGCTCATGGCCTTCTCCGGTATGGGATGCATGACGACTGCAGTATCAAAATCGCACGTCATGCTGTCAAATCAAAGAAATGACCAAAGTCATACAATCCTGATATGAACTTCAAGCAGATCGAAGCGTTCCGCACCGTCATGCGCACAGGCTCGATGACGGTCGCCGCCAGCCAGCTTCACACCTCGCAGCCGAACATCAGCCGCGCCATCGCACTGCTGCAGCGCGAGACCCGGCTCAAGCTGTTCGAGCGCATCGGCAGCCGCGTCGTCGCGACGCCGGAAGCACACGCGCTGCTGCGCGAGGTCGACCGCGTCTATGTGGGAATCGGCTCGATCGCCGAAGCCGCCGACCGGATCCGCGTGCACGGTGTCGAGGGCCTGCGCATCGCGGTGACACCCGCCCTCGGAATCAGCCTGATCCCGCGGGCGCTGCAGCTGTTCCGCGAGGCGCGGCCCGGCGTTCCCGTAGTCGTTCACATCTCGGATTCAGCGACCATCTGCAAATGGACCGCGTCGGGCTACTGCGATTTCGGCGTCGTGGCCATGGTGGCCCTGCCGCAGGAAGTGGACAGCAAGCTGATCTTCACCGAACGCGCCGTCTGCATCGTACCGGCTGGACATCGGCTCGCCGGCAAGCGCAAGCTGCGGCCCGCCGACCTCGCGAGCGAATCGTTCATCTCGATGCCCACCTACGACACGGCGCGCCGCGACGTCGACCGCCTGTTCGAGCCCGAAACACGCCGTCTCGAACTCGAGGTCTCGCATGCATCAGCCATCTGCGTGATGGTCGCACGCGGGCTCGGCGTGAGCATCGTCAATCCGGTGCTGCAGCTCGAGCTGGGCGTTCCCGGCGTGCAGGCGATCCCGTTCGAGCCCGCAGTCCACTTCCGCTGCTACACCGTGCATGCCAAGGAACGTCCCGAGCAGGCGCTGGTGGGTGACTTCGTTCAGGCGATGCATGCGGCGCGCAAGGGTTCGGGCGATGCGGCGGGCAGCCGCGGCAGCCGCGCTCCCAGCTCCAGCCGCAAGGCTCCGCGCTGACTGTTCCGAGGGGCCGCCGCACTCGGACTGCGAACGCATCGCATCGCATCGCCACCGCCGCGCCGGCGCCGGATCACGCAGCCGGCAGTATCTCCAGCAGGCCCGCCGCGCCCATTCCGCCGCCGACGCACATCGTCACCACCGCGAAGCGCGCCGATCGGCGCCGGCCTTCCAGCAGCGCATGGCCGACCATGCGCGCGCCGCTCATGCCGAACGGATGCCCGATCGCGATGGCACCGCCGTTGACGTTGAGCTTCTGCTGAGGGATGCCGAGCCGGTCCCGGCAGTAGAGGACCTGGCTGGCGAACGCCTCGTTCAGCTCCCACAGATCGACGTCGTCGGCCGAGACGCCCTGCTGCTTCAGCAGCTTGGGCACCGCGAAGACGGGGCCGATACCCATCTCGTCGGGTTCGCAGCCGGCCACCGCGAAGCCTCTGAGCACGCCCAGCGGCTGCAGGCCGCGGCGAGCCGCCTCCCGGTCCGACATGACGACGCAGACGGCCGCACCGTCGGACAGCTGGCTGGCGTTGCCCGCGGTAATGAAGTTGCCTGCACCCCGCACCGGCTCGAGCTTCGCCAGTCCCTCGAGCGTCGTATCGGGGCGGTTCCCCTCGTCGCGCGAGAAGACCTTGGCGGCGGCCTGCGGGCCGTCGGCAAGACCGCCCTGCGCCGTGAGCTCCACCGGCGCGATCTCGGCGTCGAACAAGCCGGCGCGCTGCGCGGCGGCAGTGCGCCTCTGGCTCATGCAGGCGTATTCGTCCTGCGCATCGCGGCCGATGCCGTAGCGATGCGCGACGGTGTCGGCCGTCTCGATCATGGACATGTAGATCGTCGGCATGTGCTGCTGCAGCCACGCGTTCTGCGACGCATGTTGATTGACCTTGTCAAGCACCAGGCTGACCGACTCGACGCCGCCGGCTACTGCGACGGGAACACCTTCGAACCGTACCCGGCTGGCCGCGATGGCGATGGCCTGGAGCCCCGAGCTGCAGGCGCGCTGGATCGTCATCCCGGAAACGGATACCGGCAGTCCCGCCCGCAGTGCGCTGTGCCGCGCGATATTGCGGCCGGTCGCACCCTCCGGGTATCCCGTACCGAGAATGACATCGTCGACCTCCGCGCCCTGCACTCCCGCTCGGCTCAGAGCGGCGCGAATGACGTGAGCGCCGAGGTCGGCACCATGAAGCTGGTTCAGCGCGCCTCTTCGAGCCTTGCCGATCGGCGTACGGGCGACAGAGACGATGACGGCGTCGAGCATGGACTTCCCCTGCGAAGAATGTGTACGACCGGTCGGTACAAGCGACGAAACGACGAGCGGCCTACGCCGCGTCCTGCAGCGACCGGAAAGACCGGTTGGATGCAGCCAGCTCGCGCAGCAGTCCGGCCGGCTGCATCGTCGGATCGCGCAGCGTCTCGGCCAAGCGATCCAGGCGATCGCAGACGCTGCGCAATCCCAGGTTGTCCGCATAGAACATGGGGCCGGCTCGCCGCGCGGGCCAGCCGAAGCCATTGACCCAGATCAGGTCGATGTCGCCGGGGCGTTCCGCGATTCCTTCCATCAGGATCCGCGCACCCTCGTTGATCATCGGCAGCAGCAAGCGATCGAGGATCTCGGCCGCGTCGATGGTGCGGCGCTCGATTCCGTTCTGCCGCGAGATCTCCTCTATCAGCAGGGTGACTTCGGGATCCGGCACCGGTTCGCGGCCGCCATCGGGATACGCGTAATATCCGCGGCCGGCTTTCTGCCCGAATCGCCCGCGCTCGCACAGCGAATCGGCGATCGGCGACTTCAGGCCCTTGCCCTTGCGGATCCGCCAGCTGACGTCTAGGCCGGCCAGATCGGTCGCGGCGCACGGCCCCATCGCGAAGCCGAACTCGCGGATCCTTGCGTCGATATCGGCCGGCAGCGCACCTTCCTGGAGCATGCGCTCGATCTGCTGCGCGCGCCGCGCCGACATCCGGTTGCCGACGAAGCCGTCGCAGACGCCGACGGTGATGCACAGCTTCCGCAGCCTGGCCCCGAGCGCCAGGGCCGTGGCTAGCGTCTGCGCCGAAGTCTGCTCGGCACGCACGACCTCGATCAGACGCATGACGTTGGCCGGACTGAAGAAATGCATGCCCAGCACGCGGTCCGGACGGCGCGTGGCCTCCGCGATCCGGTCGACGTCCAGCGTCGAGGTATTGGTGACCAGAACGGCGCCCGACCGGACCGTCCGATCGAGTTCGCGGAACATGGTCCGCTTGGCCTCGAGGTCTTCGTAGATCGCCTCGATGACCAGGTCGGTATCCGCCGCCGCGCCCAGCGCAGTGCCGTAGCGAAACCGGGCAAGCGAGCCGGCGGCCGAATCGGCCGACATCCGCCGGCGTCCGACCGCCGAGCTGTAGTGGGCCGCGATCGCTGCTTCGGCGCGCTCGACGGCCGCCGCGTCCACGTCTATGACGTCCACCTCGTATCCGGCATCCGCGCATGAGATGGCGATGCCGCGCCCCATGGTGCCGGCCCCCACGACCGAGACACGGCGAACCGGTTCAGGCGCCAGCCGCGGGTCCAGGCCGCGCACTCGGCGAGCAGCGCGCTCGGCCAGGAACACGTAGCGCAGCGCCAGCGACTCTTCGTCGGCCAGCGATGCCAGAAACAGCTGCCGTTCGCGCGACATGCCCGCCGCCGCGTCTGCGTCCAGCGAAGCCAGCAGCGCTTCGACGCAGCGGCGCGCCGCGTTCGGCGCACGGCGGGCCGCCTCCGAGCGAGCGGCGGTCTGCTGCAGCAGCAGGGCGGCATCGCCGTCGGTGACAGGCGCGGGCCGACCCGACAGCCTGCGCTGCGTCAGCGGCGTCCCGGCGACCGATTCGGCGAAAGCGATCGCCTTCCCGAGCAGCGGCTCCGCCACGACCGCATCGAGCAGCCCCAGCTCAAGAGCCTCGGCCGCCTCGACCGGCCGGCCCGACAGCACGATCCGCGCCGCAGCGTCCAGGCCCACCAGCCGCGGCAGACGCTGCGTGCCGCCGCCGCCCGGCAGCAGACCCAGCGTGATCTCGGGCAGCCCGAAGCGGCTGCCGTCGGCGGCGATGCGCCAATGGCAGCTGAGCGCCAGCTCCAGCCCGCCGCCGAGCGCGTGCCCATGCATGGCGCAGATCACCGGCTTGTCGGACTGCTCCAGCGCGCGCAGCAGGCTGGGCCCGTCCGGCGCGTCGGTGACCAATCCGAACTCCTTGACGTCGGCGCCGGAGATGAAGCTCTTCCCGCTGCAGATCAGCACGATCGCCGCAACGGCAGGATCTCTGCAAGCGGCAGCAAGGCTGTCGCTGAGACCCTGCCGCACGCGCGCGGACAAGGCATTGACCGGCGGATTGTCGATCGTGATGACGGCGACGCGATCGTGACGCGCGAGCCGGACCGGCGTATCGGTCGATGGGTTCATCTCGTTCCTCGATGGATGGATTCCGGGACGCGGCTTCCCTGTCGATCGCTAGCCGCGCTTGAACTTCTTCGAGTAGCGCGTCCTGACCTCGCTCGCCTCGGGCTCTACGTTCACGTACATCATCGTGAACAGATCGCTGGCCGCGTCCGGCAGCAGCGCCCGCTCGGCCTCGCGCAGCGTGGACAAGGTCGGCAGCAGCAGCGAGTTCGGACGCGCAACGAGCGAGCGGACGACCCCTTCCACATGGGCGCCGATCTGGTCCGGCGCCAGGACGCGGGTCACGAAGCCGTTCACCAGCTCGCTGTCGGCCTTGATCTTGCTGCAAGTCAGCACCATCTCCGCCACACGTGTGACGCCGAGCGTGCGCGACAGCACCGCCACACCGCCCAGGGAGAACGGGATGCCGAGATCGAGCTCGGGGATGTAGAAGGTAGTATCCGGCGTCGCATAGCGAAGCCGGCAGGCGGCGGCCAGCAGCAGCCCGGCGCCGACCACGTAGCCCTGCATCCTGCAGATCGTGACGAGGGGAGCCTCGTTCAGCTTGTTCAGGGCGACGATCGAGTTGCGCTTCTCGACCCAGTCGCGCTTGGTGTCCTTGCCCTCGAGCCGGGCGCCGACATCCATCCCCGCGCAGAAGTGCTCACCCCGGCCGGACAGCACCAGGCACTTGATATCGCTGCGCACCGACACCTCGTCGATCGCCCGCGAGATTTCGAGAAGGGTTTCGGGCAGCAGAGCATTGAGCTTGTCCGGTCGGTCGAGCTCGAGCTCCGCGCAGCCCTCGCGAAGGGTGAGACGAAGATGGTTGTAGGACATCTGGATGGCTTGAACAGTCAGGTGGCGGGATTCGTCGAGGACCGGCTGCGGCCATCGCCGAGGCGGTACGAAACTGTAAGCCCGAATTCCGAGCGTCTACTCGCGATTCATTCATGTACAAGAATTATTCATTCATGGATATGAATATCGCAGCTCGCCACTTCCCGCTCGCTGGTCGTAACACTATGCTCGTCCGAATCGGAAAAAGAGCATCGGAAACGGAGCGACTGAATCATGTCGGACACAGCGCCGGAGTCGGCGATCGAGGCCTTGATCGAGCGAGGATCCAAGGCCATTGCCGCGGACGGCAGAGGCCTCAACTATTGGCGCATCGACGAATCACTGCAGCATCTGCTGCGGCTGCACGTCGCGCCCGAGGTGTTCGAGCACTTCGCCCCCCATCTCGACACACTGGGCGAGGCGGCGGGCGGCTGGCTGGATGAACTGGCCTCGGTCGCGGATCGCAACCCACCGGTACTGCGTCCCCGCGATCGCTTCGGCCGCGACACGAACGACGTCGACTATCACCCGGCCTACAAGCAGATGGAGCGTTTCGCGTTCGGGCAGCTCGGCCTTGCCGCGATGAGCCACAAGCCGGGCCTGTTCGGCTGGAGCGCGCCGGTGCCGCCGGTCATCAAGTACGCCTTCACCTATCTGTTCTCCCAAGCGGAGTTCGGCCTGCTTTGCCCGATCAATGGCACCGACGCCGCCGCGCAGATGATCCGGCGCCATGGAGATGAGCGTCTGCAGCAGCGGATGCAGGGCATGCTGAGCCAGGACATGAACGAGCTGGCCAAGGTCGGCCACTTCATGACCGAGAAGCACGGCGGCTCGGATCTCGGCGGCATCGAGACGCGCGCGGAGCGGGATGGCGAGCACTGGCGCCTCTACGGCGAGAAATGGTTCTGCAGCGCGATCGACGCGGACTTCATCCTGGTGCTGGCCCGGCCCGACGGAGCGGCTGCCGGGAGCCGGGGCCTGGGCATGTTCGTGGTGCCGCGGCTCCTCGACGGCGGCGCGCCCAACCGATACCGGATCATCCGCCTCAAGGACAAGCTCGGCACCCGCTCCATGGCCACCGGCGAAGTCGTCTTCGACGGCGCGCAAGCCTATCCGGTGGGCGAACTCAGCGACGGCATCAGGATCGCCACGGTGCCGATCAACTACTCGCGCCTGTCGCATGGCGTGCGCGCCGCCGGCATGATGCGGCGCTGCCTGAACGAAGCCGTCGAGGCGGCCCGCAGTCGCCGCGCGTTCGGCCGCACCGTGGCGGATCATCCGCTCATGAAGCGCTCGCTGGCGAAGATCCTGGTGCCCACCGAACAGGCGCTTTCGGTCAGTCTGTTCGTGGCCTCCGAGCTCACGCTGGCCGATGCGGGAGATGCCGACGCGAGCCGGCGGCTGCGCATCGCCACGGCCTTGCTGAAGTTCCGTGCCTGCCGGGACAACGCCGTCGTCGCGACCGCGTCGATGGAGGTGCGAGGAGGCTCCGGATTCATAGAGGAATGGGTCAACGCGCGGCTGGTACGGGATGCGCAGACCGGTCTGCTGTGGGAAGGTACGAGCAACATCAATGCGCTGGACATCGTCAACCGGGCGGTCCGCAAGAACCGCGCGCACGAGGCCCTGGCTGCATACCTGCGCATGCTCCTCGAAACGCCCGGAATTCCCGCGGGCCTCGCGGCCGATCTGTCATCGGAGATCGAACGAGTGACCGCCGACATCGAAGAGATCGCCGCGTCTCCCGAGCTCGAGCATCTGTGCCGGTCAGTCTCATCGCGGTTCTACCACGTCCTCAGCGCCGTACTGATGGCCTGGGAAGGCGCCCGCTGCGCGGCGGCCGGCCGGGGCGCGCGGCGCTTGCTGCTCGCCTGGCTGGTGCTGATGCATCGAGTCAGACGTCTCGACCCGCTGGACTCCGCGCTGCGCGCGCGAGAGTCCGCCGTCGTCGAGGCACTGCTGGGCGACGCCGGCCCGATACCGCTGGCAGAAGTCGACCGGATGATCCGCAGTTAGCGTCGCGCACGCCGGGGATCAGCACGTCCACATTTACAACTGGAGGAGAGAAGCAATGAAGCATCGACGTCGAGAATGGCTTGCCGCGCTGGGACTTGGCAGCGCCGCGGCCCTTGTGCCCGGCCTCACGCGCGCCAACCCGAACTGGCCGGCCAAGCCGGTCCGCTTCGTATCCGGCGGAGCCGCAGGCGGAACCAGCGACATGGTCGCCCGGGTGCTGCAGGAACCGCTGTTCAAGTCGCTGAAGCAGCCCATCATCATCGAGAACATTCCAGGCCTGGGCGGCCTGATCGGCGCGGGCAACGCCGCCCGCACCACGGACGGCCATACCTTTTTCGTCTCCAACCTGGCCTCGAACGTGCTCAGCGTGCTGCTGTACAAGAACGTTCCGTTCGACTGGCGCCGCGATCTGCCCGGCGTAACCCGCGTCTGCACGCTGACGAACGGCCTGTTCGTGCGCGCTGACAGCGGCATCACCAGCGCCGCGCAGCTGATGGACGTGTTGCGCAAGGACTCGAGCCGCCGCGTCTTCAGCTCCGCCGCGATCGGCACCACCTCGCATCTGGCCTGCGTCATGCTCGGCCAGCGGCTGGGCGTGGAGCTGCTGCACGTTCCGTTCAAGGGCGCGGCCGGCAATCTGCTGGGGCTGATGCAGGGCGACGTCTTCTTCACGATCGACAACCTGCCGACCTTCGCGCCGCAGGTGAAGAGCGGGCGGATCCGTCTGCTGACCGTGTCCTCCGCCTCGCGGGCATCCAACTATCCGGACGTGCCGACGATACAGGAGGTCGGCATTCCGGACTTCGACGTCTTCTCCTGGTTCGGCATCTCGGCCACCAAGGCCGTCGACAAGGCAGTCGTCGAGCGCGTGGCCGGCGAGATCCTCAAGCAGCTGCAGAACCCGGACATCCGGGCCCAGTACGAGAGGATGGACATGACGGTCGATCCTTTCGGTCCGCAAGCCTACGACCGCTTCCTGGCGTCGGAGATGGAGAAGTGGGGCGCCACCGTGAAGGCTGCGGGCCTGGAGCCGGTCTGACGGATGACGAACCCGACAATGATCCAGGCGTCCGGCACGCTGGCCAAGCTGTTCGAGCCCCAGTCCGTGGCGATCATCGGCGCCTCGGACAATCCGGCCAAGATCGGCGGACGGCCGCTGCATCTGATGAAGGCCGCGCGATTCGAAGCGCCGATCTACCCCATCAACGGAGCGCGGCGAACCGTCCAGGGGCTGCGCGCCTACGCGAGCATCGCGGAAGTTCCGGCACCGCCGGACCTCGTCATCGTTGCCGTGCCCGCCGACCAGGCGACCGACGCCGTGGAGCAGTCGATACAAGCCGGCGCCAAAGCGATCATCCTGTACAGCTCCGGCTTCGCCGAAGTGGGACACGAAGGGCAGGAACTGCAGCGGCGCCTGATCCAGCGCACTCGACAGAGCGGCATCCGCCTGCTCGGCCCCAACTGCCTGGGCGTCATCAATACGCGGCGCCGGCTGGTTGCGACCTTCTCGGGCGCGATTCACGACCGCATGCCGGAAGCGGGGTCGATCGGCCTGGCGAGCCAGTCGGGCGCTCTCGGCGCGCATTGCCTGGTGCTGGCCGCCCGGCGCCGCCTGTCGTTCAGCCTGTGGGCCACCAGCGGCAATGAAGGCGACATCGACGTCGCCGAGTTGATCGCCTATATGGCGCTGGATCCGCAGACGGCCGTCATCGTGGCCTGCATCGAGGGGGTTCGCGACTCGAAGCGCCTGCTTCATGCGTTCGACCTGGCCCGCGGCCATGGCAAGCCTGTCGTGCTGATGAAGGTCGGCGCTTCGCAGTCCGGCGCGCTGGCGGCCGCTTCTCATACCGGCTCGATGGTGGGATCCGACGCGGTGTTCTCGGCCGTGCTCGAGCAGTACGGCGTCTACCGCGCACATTCGATCGACGAGATGTTCGACGTGGCCTATTGCCTGTCGATGCAGCGCCCCACCGCCAGCAAGGCGATCACCGTCGTGACGACCTCGGGAGGTGTCGGCGTTCTGATGGCGGATGACGCCGAACGCTTCGGCCTGCAGGTGCCGCCGCTGCCGGAGGCAGCCCAGGCCGCCATCCGCGAGCGGGTTCCGTACGCGGGCGCGCGCAATCCCGTCGATGTGACGGCGCAGATCACGAATACCCCCGAGGTGGTGAAGCCGATCATGGCATCGCTGGCGGAGCATGCGGCCCGCGGCACCATGATGGTGTTTCTCTCGCACCTGGGACTGCGCAGGCCGATGATGCAGGCGCTGCTGCCCGCCCTGGCCGAGCTTTCCGGCCGGCGCGCCGATGATCCGCGCATCGCCTGCCTGCTGACGAACGACGAGACGCAGGACGAACTTGAAGCGCTCGGCTACAGCGTGTTCGAGGACCCCACGCGCGCCATGAAGGCGGCAGCCGCGCTCGCCTGGCTCGGCGACAACTCGATGCGGCAGGCGAGTACCGCGGCCGCTGCCCCGCCCGACGATGCGCCCCCGGCGCAGCCCGGCCGGCCATACAGCGAGGTAGAGGCCAAGCAGGTCGTCGCGGCGATGGGCATCCCCGTGCCTGCGGAACGGCTCGTGCACAGCGCCGACGATGCGGCGGCGACCGCTCGCCGGCTAGGTTTTCCGGTTGCCATGAAGATCGTCTCCGCCGACATCGCGCACAAGTCCGACGTCGGCGGGGTCCGGCTGTCGCTGTCGAGCGAGGCCGAGGTCCGGCAGGCGCACGCGGACATCCTCACGCGGGTGCGCAACGCCGCCCCCGAGGCCCGCATCGACGGTCTGCTGATCTCCCGCATGGCGCCCGCCGGCGTCGACATGATCCTCGGCTGCACGCATGACGAGACCTTCGGCCCCTGCGTGATGATCGGCTTCGGCGGGGTGTTCGCCGAGATACTGGACGACGCCGTGATCCGATGCGCACCGGTCGCGTTCGGCGAGGCCATGGCGATGATCGGCCGGCTGAAGGGCGCGGCCATCCTGAACGGCGCGCGCGGCAGTGCGGCGCTGGATACGGAAGCGCTTGCCCAGGCGATCGTCCGGCTGTCCCGCTACGCGGCAGCGAATGCCGGGCGGCTGGCAAGCCTGGAGATCAATCCGCTGCGCGTGCTGCCGGCAGGCTCGGGCGTACTCGCGCTCGATGCGCTGCTGATCGCCGAGGCCGCCGGCGAAGAAGCAGTTGCCGTGCCCTAGGGGAATGCCCATGAGCGAATTCCTGCCGCACAGTTCCCATTGGGGCGTCTTTCGGGCCCGCCGCGAGGACGGGCGCTTGAGCGTTCGACCGCATGCCGCGGATGCGGAGCCCAATCCGCTGATCCGCAACTTCCAGAGCGCGCTCAGCCACCCGGTAAGAGTCGCCCGGCCGGCCATCCGCCGCCGCTGGCTCGAGCGCGGACCCGGACCCGATGACCGCCGCGGCGACGACGAGTTCGTCGAAGTACCGTGGGACACCGCGCTGGACCGCCTGGCCGCCGAACTGGCGCGTGTACGCGACCAGCACGGATCCGAGGCGGTGTACGGCGGCTCCTACGGCTGGTCGAGCGCGGGCCGGTTCCACCACGCACAGAGCCAGCTGCACCGCTTCCTGAACGTCGCGCTCGGCGGCTACGTCCGCTCCGTGAACACATACAGCTCCGGAGCGGCTCAGGTCATCCTGCCGCATGTGATCGGGCACATGGACGACGTGTCGCTTCACAACGTCAGCTGGGAGCAGATCGTCGAGCATACGCAGGTGGTGCTCGCCTTCGGCGGAATGCCGCTGCGCAACTCGCGGGTCGCCACCGGCGGCGCCGTCCAGCACATCGAGCGACAGAGCATGCAGGCAGCGGCGCGGCGCGGCTGCCGCTTCGTGCTGGTAAGCCCGATCCGCTCCGATCTTCCGCAGGAAGCGGCGTTCGGCTGGATGTCGATCGTGCCGGGAACCGACACGGCGCTGATGCTCGCCCTGATGCACACGCTGGTCGCCGACGGCCTGCACGACCGGCACTTCCTCGACCAGTACTGCGATGGCTGGCCGCAGTTCGAAGCCTATCTTCGCGGCGACACCGATGGCGTGGCGAAGTCGGCGTTCTGGGCCGCGCAGATCACGGGAATCGACGCCGGCCAGATCACGACGCTGGCCCGTTCGCTGGCGGGACGCCGCTGCCTCGTCGTGGTGGCTCACGCGCTGCAGCGCGCCGAGCACGGCGAGCAACCCGTCTGGGCCGGCGTCGCGCTCGCCGCCGTGCTGGGACAGCCCGGCCTGCCCGGCGGCGGCTTCCAGTATGCCCTCGGCTCGATCGGCAAGTACGGCCGGCGCCGCAATCTCGTGTCGGTGCCCGCGCTGCCGCAGGGCATCAATCGCGTGCAGTCCTTCATTCCGGTCGCGCGCGTCGCCGACATGCTGCTGAAGCCCGGTTCCGAGTTCGACTACAACGGGCAAACGCTGCGCTATCCGCATGTGCGGCTGGCCTACTGGGCTGGAGGCAATCCGTTCCACCATCACCAGGACCTGAGCCGGCTGCGCGAGGCCATTCGACGCCTCGACACCTTCGTCGTGCATGAAAGCGTGTGGACTGCCACTGCGCGATTCGCCGATATCGTGCTGCCGGCGACGATGACGCTGGAGCGCGAGGACCTCGGCGCTTCCCAGTACGACCCCTATCTGATCGCCATGCATCGCATCGCGCCGCCGCACGAACAGGCACGTGACGACTACGACATCTTCTCGCAGCTGGCGGCGCGGCTGGGTGCGGCCCAGGCCTTCACCGAAGGGCGCAGCGCCGCGGACTGGCTGCGCCGGATGTACGAGCAGACCCGCGAGGCCCTCGCCGGCAGAGGCGTCGACGCGCCGCCGTTCGATGTCTTCTGGCAGCGGGGCGAACTCGTCCTGCCGCAGGCCGACGACGACGGCGGCCCCTTGCGGGCGTTCCGCGGCGACCCTGCGGCGCATCCATTGCGCACGCCGAGCGGCAGGATCCAGATCACGTCGCCGGCCGTGGCCGCGTTCGGCTATGCCGATTGTCCGGGGCATCCCGCATGGCTCGAACCATCGTTCGCTCCCGACCCCGACTGTCCGCTCCATCTGGTCGCGAATCAGCCGGCCGGCAAGCTTCACAGCCAGCTGGATTTCGGCGATCACAGCGCGCAGACGAAGGTGAACGGCCGCGAAGTCTGCACGCTGCATCCGCGCACCGCCATGAAATACGGCATCGCGCAGGCGGACGTAGTCCGGATCTCGACGGACAGAGGCGCCTGCCTCGCCTCGGCCCATCTGTCCGAAGGGATTCGCGAGAACGTGCTGCAGCTATCCACCGGCGCCTGGTTCGATCCGGTTCAGGAGCCGTCGGGCCTCACGCTGTGCGTGCATGGCAATCCGAATGCGGTCACGCTGGATCGCGGAACTTCGCGACTGGCGCAGGGCTGCATCGGCCAGCTCACCGCCGTCAGGCTCGAACGCTACGACGGGCCGGAGCGGCCGATCCGTGCGTTCACTCCACCGTCAATCTCATAGCTGGAACGCGCGGAGCTCTCATGGCCGACATGCATCACTACGTGACGCAGATCTCGCAGATCGTCAGCACAGGCGGCGAAGAAGACACGATCATCCGCGGACACCGGTTGACGGAGCTCGTGCGCACGCGGTCGTTCGTCGCGTCGATCTTCCTGCTGCTGGCGGCGCGGCTGCCGACGCCGGGCGAAGAGCGCACGCTGGACGCGCTGCTGACCAGCAGCCTGGACCACGGCATCACGCCGGCGGCCATGATCGGCCGCGTGTTCGCCTCGTACGGAACGCCGGTCGCGCAAGCGCTTGCAGGTGCCGTGCTGCTCAATGGCGACGTCGCCGGCGGCGTCGGCGACTCGCTGGCGCAGCTGATGCATTCGGCGCTCACGGAAATCCAGCCGGCCGGCGGCCGCCCGGATGAGGACACGATCGGCAGGGCTGCGCAGATCGTGCTGGCCGCCTGCCTGGCCGGCGGGAGCGGCCGCGTGCCGGGCTTCGGCAATCCACCGCACAAGCGTGATCCCCGGCCGGCGAGCCTGCTCGCCGTTGCCGAGACGGAAGGGGTTGCCGGCGCGTACTGCCGGCTGCTCATCGCCATCGAAAGGCAGCTGGCCGCGGCGAAGGGCAAGCCGGTTCCCGCGAACATCGACGGCGTGGTCGCCGCCGTGGCCATGGACCTCGGGCTGCCGCAGGGCTGCGCTGCCGCCCTCGTCATTCTGTCGCGCGGCTTCAGCGTGCTGACCCATCATCTCGAGGAGCGCGCGCAACAGACGAGATGGCGCTACGTTCCGCAGCAGTACGTGACCTACATTGGGCCGCTGCCGGGCGACTGTGAGTAGCGGCACCGAGTAGCGCCACCGAGTAGCGGCCCTGAGTAGCGGCCCTGAGTAGCGGTCCCGAGTAGCGGTCCCGAGTAGCACCCCGAGTGCGGCCGCGACTGCGGCTTCGCAGAGCTGCCAAGGGACGCTCTCAAACGCGCGGCGGGGGTTCTGCGGTACGATGTCCACGATGGCAGACGAAGTCAAGTCGGCGGTCCGCGTCGTCATGATCCTCGAGTACTTCGACACCGTCCGCCGTGCCGCGGGCGTGCTCGAAATCGCGCGCGCGCTGAACCTGCCGCAGTCGAGCACGGCGAGCATCCTCAGAAGCCTGGTGAAGCTCGGCTACCTGGCCCAGGGCGAGCAGCGGCTCTATCACCCGACGCCACGCGTGACGCTGCTCGGCAGCTGGGTCGACCCGGACCTCGCGCCGGATGGCCGGCTGATCGCGCTGATGAACGATCTGTCCAAGCTCACCGGCGAAACGATCATCCTGGCCGTCGCCGCGGGCGCCGGCGTACGGTACATCCACATCATTCCGTCGACTCAGCGCGTCCGCCTGCACGTCAACGTGGGCGATGCGCGGCCGCTGGTGACCTCCGGAACCGGCCGCTTGTTCATGTCGGAAATGGAAGTCGATCAGGTCCGTCGCGCCGTTTTCCGCCACAACGCGCTGCGGGGACCCGACGAGCCCGAGATCAGCCTGGCCGCCGTACGCAGGGACAGTCAGCAGATACGGCGCAACGGCTACTGCGTTTCGCTCGATCGCCTGGTGAAGGGCGTCGGCCTGATCTGCGCGATGCTGCCGCGGCGAGACTCCGGCGCCATGATGGCCGTCGCGATCGGGGCGCCCAGCGTGGCGCTGCGCGCCCGGATGCAGGAGTTCGTCCGTACGCTGAAGGAATGTGTCGACGGCTACCGCTCGAGTTGACGCATTGCGGCCCTCGCCGCCGTCGGCCTGCGGCTCGCTCCGCCCCTCGATCAGCACGTCCGGTTGCACGCCCGGTCGCGTGCCCCGTCGCGTGCCCCGTCGCGTGCCCGGTTCGGTGATTTTCAGCATTCTGAAGGACCTACCTGCATATTGACACCCTACCGGGGGCTTCCTACGATGCGCCGCGTTGCCAGACGAAATCGAAAACGGGAGACATCCATGGAAGCCATCCGATTCCTCGGCCGCGCGGCGACGGCGCTCGCGCTGGCCGGGCTGGGCACGGTGTGCGCCGCGCAGGAGAAGATCGTCCTGAAAGTGGCGGACCGCTATCCGGCAGGTCACTTCATCCCTGAGTACGCCACCAAGTTCTGGATGGACGGCGTGACCAAGGCCACGAACGGGCAGGTCACGTTCCAGTACTTCCCCGGGCAGCAGCTGGGCAAGCCGCAGGACATGCTGTCGCTCACCGCCACCGGCGTGGCGGACGTGGGCGAAGTGATCCCGTCGATGGTTTCCGAGAAGCTGCCGCTGTCCACCGTGGCCGAACTGCCGGGACTGTTCTCGTCGTCGTGCGAAGGCGGCTTGGCCGCGTTCTCGCTGATGAGGCCGGGCGGCGCGGTCGACAAGGCCGAGTTCCAGGCTGCCGGCGTGCGCATGCTGTTCATGCTGGTGCTGCCGCCGTATCAGCTCTACACGAAGACGCCGATCGACGGGCTCGCCAGCTTGAAGGGGCTGAAAGTGCGTTCCGCCGGTCCCGGCATGGACCTGACCATACGCGGCCTGGGCGCAGTGCCCATCCGCATCGGCGCCACCGAGGTGCACGAAGCACTGTCGCGCGGCACCATCGACGGCAGCATCTATCCGGCCGCCAGCGTGCTGCAGTACGACCTGACGCCGTTCCTCAAGGGCGCGACTGCGAAGGAGAACTTCGGCAGCGTGGTGATCTCGTACACGATCAGCGAACGGCGCTGGCGCCAGCTGCCGCCGAACGTGCAGAAAGCCCTCGCCGACGTGGGCGAAGAAGCGACGCGGCGCACCTGCAAGCTGCTGGACGGCGACGACGACAGCGCGACCCGGAACATCCAGGGCAAGGGCGTCGCGCTGGCCCGCTTCTCCGACGCCGACCGCGCGCAGATGAGCTCGGCCATGACGCCGGTGGCGCAGGAATGGGCGACGGGGATGGACAAGCGCGGCAAGGCCGGCTCCGATACGCTCAAGGCCTTCCGCGCGGCGATCGCCGCCGCCCGATGAGCTCACCGGCGCAGGTTCGCCGCGAACGCAGGCAACATGGTGCCGACCGCGTCTCAGCACATCTGTGCCTGCACTCGGCCGACGGCCAGAACCGGCTCGCACACGCCACGGTCCACGCTCTGCACGGCGCGTTGCAGGCGGCGGCGGAAGACGACGCCGTCTCGCTGGTGCAGATCGAAGCCGAAGGCGAAGCGTTCTGCGCCGGCGCTGATCTGCACGAACAGGCTGCGATGGACGTCGCGGCATTCCGCCGCTTCCTGGAAGATCTGACCAGCCTGTATCGAGCGATCATGCAATGCCCTGCCCCGGTGCTGGCGCGCGTTCAGGGTCCGGCAGTAGGCGGCGGCGCGGCGCTCGCGCTGTCGTGCGACCTGATAGTGGCCGCCGACGCCGCGAAGTTCGCGTTTCCCGAAGCACGGCTGGGCCTGGCCGCGCCGGGCTTCCTGCTCGTGCGCTTGGCCCCGCCGCAGTCCGCCGCGCGGCTTGCGCTGGCCGGCCGCGCGCCCGATGCGCTGGCGCTGCAGAACGCCGGACTGGTCAGCCACGTCGTGCCAAAGGCGTCGCTGGAACGCGAATGCGCCGAATTCGCCGCCGCCGTGCTTCGTCAAGGCACGGCCGGCCTGCGAGCTTCCAAGGCATCGTTGGCGGCGGCCGCACCGCCGCCGCTCGAAGCGATGGCGCGCCACATCGACATCCAGTGCGACGCCTTCATCCGGGCGCGGGCGCAAACCCGGCCGGCCGTCGCGACGGCGACGAAAGGAGACGCATGACCCGACGCTGGAAGCATCGCCCCGAGGGTTCGACCTGGGGCGACTGGGGCGACGACGATCAGCTTGGCCGGCTCAACCTGCTGACGCCGCGTAAGGTGCTGGAAGGCATCGCGGAGGTGCGCGAGGGCATCGCCTTCAGCCTTAGCCTGCCGCTGGACTTTCCCGGCGGCAATGTGGTGAACCCGCGCCGCTTCCCGCCGGTGCTGTCGCCGACGGTGGAGGAAGGCTGCATCTGCTTCAACTTTCCCATGAGCCGCAAGGACCCGGCCAACGACGACGTGCTGTCCGACGACAAGGTCGTGCTTCACACGCAGTACTCGACGCAGTGGGATTCGTTCGCGCATGTGGGCGCCTATTTCGACGCCGACGGCGACGGCGAGCCGGAAGCGGTCTACTACAACGGCTTTCGCGCCAATCAGCACGTCACCGGGCCGGTGGAGTATCTGGGCGCGGCGATCCGTGAACGCGGCGCGCATCACGGCGCAACTTCGCTGGCCATCTCGAACATGGCACGGACCGGCGTGCAGGGCCGAGGCGTGCTGGTGGACCTGCTGCGCACATTCGGCGAGGGCCGGCACTACGTCGGAATGGACGGCCTGGCGCAGGCGATGCGCGAGCAGGACGTGCAAGTGGAGCCCGGCGACATGCTGCTGCTGCGCACCGGCTACACGGAAGCCATGGTCCGGATGGACCGCAAGCCCGACATCGACGTGCTCAACCGCACCGGCTGCGTGCTCGACGGGCGCGACGCATCGCTGCTGGACTGGATCACGCGCAGCGGCGTGGCGGCGCTGATCTCGGACAACTACGCAGTGGAAGGTCTGCCCGCCCGCGCACAGGAGGGCAGGCGTCCCGCGCTGCCGCTGCATCAGCATTGCCTGTTCAAGCTCGGCGTACCGCTGGGCGAGATGTGGTGGCTGGCCGACCTAGCTGAATGGCTGCATGCGCACGGCCGGACGAAGTTCCTGCTGACCGCGCCGCCGCTGAACCTGCCGGGCGCCGTGGGCTCGCCGGTGACGCCGGTTGCCACCGTATGAGGCGCGCATGAGCATGACGCCGCGCGTGCGCGCCGCGCTCGACGCCGCCGACCGCACGATCACCATGGCCGCCTGCCTGGCCGTGCTCGCGATGATGTTCATCGTAGGCGCGGACGTGCTGTGCCGCTACGCATTGGGAGCGCCGATTCCGTGGGCCTATGACCTGATCTCGATGTTCCTGACGAACGCGGTGCTCTACCTGGTCCTGTCGGAAGCGCTGCGCACGCGGCACCACCTGGGCCTGGACCTGTCGATGCCGCCCGTCTTGCGTCCGCTGATGCGCACTGTGGCATGGCTGGGCTGGCTGCTCGTACTGGCAGTCGTCCTGACGATGGCCTGCGTGCTGCTGCAGGCGACGTGGGAAAGCTGGCGCAGCGGCGAGCGCGTGGCGGGCCGCTACGAATGGATCGTCTGGATCAAGCTGGCGATCGTCGCGGGAGGCACGTCGATGCTGACGCTGCGGATCGCGCTGATGCTGCTGCCCGGCGGCGGAGCGGCGAGCGTACCCGGCACCCATGCCGTCGCCGCGGAGCCCAGACCATGATCCTGACCGGCACCATAGCGCTGATGCTGCTGCTCATGGTCGCGGGCATTCCCGTGGCCTTTGCGCTGCTCGCCGCCGGTGCAGTCGGCGTCACGTGGATCGCGGGGACGGACGTCCTGCTGGGCATCCTGGCCACCACGCCGGTGTCGGCATCGGCCAGCTACGAGATCATCACCGTACCCATGTTCATCCTGATGGCCGAGCTGGTCGTGGTGTCGGGCGTCGCGCAGGGACTGTTCCAATCGTTCGCTGTCTGGGTCGGACGGATGCCCGGCGGCCTCGGCATCGCGACCGCGATGTCGGGCGCCGCCTTCGGCGCGATCTCGGGTTCGAGCACGGCAGCCGCGGCAACGCTGTCGTCCACGTCGATTCCCGCCATGCTCAAAGCCGGCTACGACCCCAAGCTGGCCGGCGGCGTAGTCGCCATCTCGGGCACGCTGGCCATGCTGATCCCGCCCAGCGTGGCACTGGTGCTGTTCGGCCTGATCGCCGACGTCAACATCGGCGACCTGCTGATCGGCGGCATCGTGCCGGGCCTGCTGGTGGTGATGGTGATCTCGGCGACCGTGCTCTACCTCGTCTGGCGCGACCCGGCCGCCGCCCCGCGCGGACGCGCATACAGCTTCGCCGAGAAGTTCTCGTCGCTGCGCGTCACGGGGCCGATGATGCTGCTGTTCTTCTGCGTGACGGGCGTCATCTACACCGGCATCGCCACGCCGACCGAAGCCGCGGCCATCGGCGCGCTCGGGGCGCTGGCGCTCAGCGTCGCGATGGGCAGGCTCACGGTGCCGGCCCTGCTGGCCGCCTGCCGCCGAACGGTGCTCACGTCGTGCATGGTGCTGGCGATGATCATGACCGCACACGTGTTCGGCACCTTCCTGGCGCTCACGCAGGCGACGCCCGAGCTGGTGCGCTGGGTGCAGTCGCTGGAGCTGTCGCCATGGATGGTGCTGTGCTTCATCTACGTGCTTTACCTCGTGCTGGGCTGCTTCGTCGACCAGATCGCGATCATGATTCTGACCGTGCCTGTCGTACTGCCGCTGGTCAAGGCGCTGGGATTCGATCCGGTCTGGTTCGGCGTGGTGGTAGTCGTGCTCGCCGAGGTCGGTCTGGTCACGCCGCCGGTGGGACTGAACGTGTTCGTCGTTGCGCGCACGGCTGCGCGGCCGGTGCAGGAGGTGTTTCGCGGCGTGTGGCCGCACGTGGTCGCGCACCTCGCCATGATCGCCGCGCTCACGGTGTTTCCGCAACTCGTGCTGTGGCTGCCGGCCACTATGAAATGATGAACAGGGTCACCGCTCCGCCGCGCGCTTCGTCGCAGGCCGCGATTGCCGGCGCCGCCGCCGCGCCGCCGCGCTCCCTGGCCGGGCTGACCGTTCTGCGCGCACAGGCGGATGCCTGCCTGGATGCGCTGGCCGACAGCGGTCTGGCGCTGCGTGATGTGGATGCGGTGTTCGCGCATGTGGACGATACCTTCTCCAGCCTGCTGCTGACCGAGTATCTGGGTCTGCGCACGCGCGTATCGGTGTCCACCAATCTGGGCGGCATGTCCAGCCTGTCGCATCTGAGCGCGGCCTGCGAGGCAGTCGCCGCGGGCCGGTGCCGCGTCGCGCTGGTGAGCTACGGCAGCGTCCAGGCGTCGACGCGCATGCGCACGCTGGGCGGACCGGCGGTCGATCCGCGCTCGCCGCGCGGCCAGTTCGCCGCGCCGTCCGGACAGCTCACGCCCATGGGCTTCTACGCCATGCTTGCCCAGCTGCACATGCATCGCTATGGAACCCGTCGCGAATCGATGGCCGAGGTCGCGGTGGCAGCGCGCCGCTGGGCACAGCTCAATCCCGATGCGGCAATGCGCGGCCCGCTCAGCATCGAAGACGTGCTGGCGCTGCCCATGATTGCCGAGCCCTTCACGGCGCGCGACTGCTGCCTGGTGACCGACGGCGCCGGCGCGCTGGTGGTCACCTCGCTGGAGCGGGCCCGCGATCTCGCGCGCCCGCCGGTGCGGATGCTGGGCGCGGCCGAATCACATTCCCATCAGTTCACGCCGCTCGGCATGGACGACTGGCTGGACAGCGGCATCGCGGAAAACGCGCGCGCCGCCATGGCCCAGGCCGGCATCTCGCACGACGACATCGACGTGACGCAGATCTACGACCACTTCACCATAGGCGTGATCCATGCGCTGGAGGAACTGGGTTTCTGCGCGCGCGGCGAAGGCGGCGACTTCGTCCGCGACGGACGCATCGCGCCGGGCGGCGCTTTCCCGATGAACACGTCCGGCGGAGGATTGTCGTACTGCCACCCCGGCATGTTCGGCATGCTGCTGCTGGTCGAGGCCGTCCGCCAGCTGCGCGGAGAATGCGGCGAACGCCAGGTGCCGGACGCGCGCGTGTCGCTGTGCTTCGCGCCGGGACTGGTGTTCTCGGGCAGCGTGGTGACCATCCTGGCACGCGATTGAACATGCACCGACCGCTGCCGCAACCGACCCCCGAGACCCAGCCGTTCTGGGACGGCGCGCGCGAGGGCGCGCTGCGGCTGCCGCGCTGCCTCGCCTGCGGGCGGCTGCACTTCTATCCGCGCGCGTTCTGCCCCCACTGCGGCAGCCGCTCGCTGGACTGGCAGGCCGTATCGGGCCGCGGAACGATCTACACCTTCACCGTCAATCACAGGCCGGCGGCAGAGGCGTTCGCGAGCATGGTGCCGTATGCGGTGGCGGTGGTGACGCTGGCCGAGGGGCCGCGGATGATGGGCCGCGTCGTCGATTCGCCGATCGCAAACGTACGCATCGGCGCCGCGGTGGCCGCGCGCTTCGAGCCGGTGGCTGAAGGACTGGTGCTGGTCAACTTCGCGCTTGAGACCGATGAGCACAGCGACGTGTCCGCCTGACGAGGCCTGCGTGCTCGGCGCCGCGCTACGCGCGCGCGCAGCGCAGCTGCCGGACAAGGTGTTCATCCGCTTCGACGACGGCACCGCGTGGACCTATGCGCAGGCGCTGTCTCAGGCGCTGTCGACCGCCGGCGGGCTGCGCGCGCTCGGCGTTGCGCAGGGCGACACGGTGGCGGTGTGGCTGCCCAATGGGCCCGATATCGTGCGCTGCTGGTTCGCGCTGACGCTGCTGGGTGCGGTGTTCGTGCCGCTGAACACCGGCTGGCGCGGCCGCGTGCTGCATCACGCGCTGACCAACGCCGCGCCGCGCGTGGCGGTGATCCATGCCGGGCTGCTGCCGCGCCTGGCCTCCGGACAAGGCAGCGAAGACGAAGGCGGCGGAGACCGCGGCGATGGCGGCGGCGGAGACGGCGATGGCGGCGGCGGCGAAGACGGCAATGGCTATGGCGACGGCGTAAACAGGAGCCTCGGCTGCCCAGCGACGCTCGAGCGCATCGTCGTACTCGGCGGCACTGCCTCTCCGCCTGTGCCTGCCGGCCTTCGAGTCCAGTGCCTGGACCGACAGGCGCTGGACGGCGCCCCGCCGGCCATGGATGAGCTGCCGCGCATGCGGCCGTGGGACCTGCAGGCCATCGTCTACACCTCCGGCACCACGGGCGACTCCAAGGGCGTGCTGACCAGCCACCTTCATCTCGCATCGATGGCCCTCGGCGGGCGCGACATGATCGGCGGCGATGATCATCGGCTGGTCGCGCTGCCGCTGTTCCACTCCGGAGGATTGCAGAGCGTGCTGGGCACGCTGCTCAAGGGCGGCTCGTTGTCCTTGATGAGCCTGTTCCGAACGCAGGACTTCTGGCGCACGGTGCGCGACACCGGCAGCACCTCGGTCACCTTGCTGGGGGCGATGATCGGCTTCCTGATGAAGGCGCCGCTCGCTCCGGACGAGCGTGAGCATGCGCTGCGCAGCGCCTTCCTGGTGCCGTATCCGGCCGACGGCCAGGCCTTCGCCGAGCGCTTCGGCGTCGCGACCTATACCAACTACAACTCGACCGAGACCAGCAACCCGCTGGTCTCGGGGCGCGATCCGCGCAAGGGCGGCGTATGCGGCCGGCCGCGCCCGGGAGTGCACGCCCGGCTGGTGGACGCGCACGATTTCGACGTGGCCGACGGCGAGGTGGGCGAGCTGCTGCTGCGCACCGATTCGCCGTGGGCCATGTCGCACGGCTACCATCGTGATCCGCAGGCGACGGCCGATGCCTGGCGCAACGGCTGGTTCCACACGGGCGAACTGTTCCGCCGCGATGCCGACGGCGACTATTTCTTCGTCGATCGCAAGAAGGACGCGATCCGCCGGCGCGGCGAGAACATCTCCACCGCCGAGGTCGAGCGCGAGATACTGGCCCACCCGGCGGTGCAGGAGGCCGCGGTGATCGGGGTGCCCAGCGAATTCGGCGAGGACGAGGTGCTGGCCATCATCGCGCTCAAGCCCGGCGCCGCGCTCGCGCCGGCCGGACTGCTCGAGTTCCTCGCGCCGCGCCTGGCGCATTTCATGATCCCGCGCTACGTGCGCACGCTGGACGCGCTGCCGCGCACCGCTACCCACAAGGTCCGGAAGTTCGTGCTGCGCGAGCAGGGCCTGGCCGACGGCACCTGGGACCGCGAGGCCGCGGGCATCCGCGTGCGGCAGCAGCGGCTGGATTCGAACGAACCGTGAATGAACCGCGAACGAAGCATGAACGAACCGAGACTCCACCGAGGACATACGGCATGAACGCCACACCACGGCCGCGCCCGCGCGGCAAGTACTTCGACGAATTCCGGCTGGGCGAACGCTTCGAGTCTCCGCGGCGCACGATCACCCAGACCGACATCATCAATTTCGCCTGCCTGAGCGGGGATTTCAACGCGCCGCACGTGGACTTCGAGTTCTGCCGGCAGCAGCCGTACGGCGAGATCATCGCGCACGGCCCGCTCGTGTTCTCGATCGCGGCCGGCCTGCTGTGCCAGCTTGGGATCAACGACGGCACCATCGTCGCCATGCTGGGCGTCGATGAATGGCGCGCGGTCGCGCCGGTCAAGCACGGCGACACCATTCACGTGGTGGCCACCGTCATCGAGCTGAAGCCGACCAGCAAGGGCGGACGCGGCGCGGTGACCTTCGCGCGCGAGATCTTCAATCAGCGCGGCGAGACGGTGCAGACGGTGCTCGTGCGTTCGCTGTATCTGTGCAGCCCCGGGAGCGCCGCATGACCGCGACGCCCGCTGTTCCCAGCCCCGGCCATGACTCTCCGTTGATGGGTCAAGGCTTCCATTGGCAGGACCTGCGCGTCGGCCAGACACTGCGCACGCTGCGCCGCACCGTCACCGAAGCGGACCTGGTCGGCTTCATAGGCGTGACCGGCATGCTGGAAGCGATGTTCCTGGAAGCCGACAGCGCGCACGGCGCGATCGGCGGCCGCCCGGTACCGGCAGCGCTCACCTACTGCCTGATCGAAGGCTTCATCCTGCAGTCCATGATCCAGGGCACGGGGCTGGCGATGCTGGAGATGCAGCAGGACATCAAGGCGCCGGTGCGGGTCGGCGACACTGTCCGCGGCGTGGTGCAGGTGACGGAGATCCGGCCGACCTCGCGCAGCAACCGGGCGGTCGTCGGCTCGCTGATCAGCGTGTACAACCAGCGCGACGAGCTGGTCATGACCTATGCGTGCAAGCGGCTGCTGGCGGGGCGCCCGGACGCCGCGAACGAGGGATCGCCATGACGCTGGCCGCCGACGGCGCGCTGTGGCAGCCGTACAGCGATCCCGGCTTCTGCGCCGGACTGCGAGCTTTCGCCGCAGCCCGGATCGGGCCTGCGGCCGAGGATATCGACGCCCGCGACATCTATCCGGTCGAGCCGATCCGCGCGCTGGCAAACGCAGGCTACACAGGCATCGCGCTGCCGCGCGAATCCGGCGGCGGCGGACGCGGCTTCCGCCATCTGCTGGACGTGTTCGAGGAGGCGTCATATCACAGCGCAGCCGTCGGCATCAGCCTGATCACCATCTTCCAGGCGCAGATGATGCTGCGCCTGTATGCCGTGCCGCGGGTACGCGACCGCTACCTGCGCGCGCTGGCCGGCGGCCTGATCAGCTCCTATGCGCTGACCGAAGCCAACCACGGCAGCGACATCCGCACGCTGGACACGCAGGCGCGACCCGACGGCGACGGCTGGGTCCTCGACGGCGAGAAGGCCTTCATCACCTCCGGCTCGGCAGCCGAGCTGTTCGTCATCCTGGCACAGGCGCCGGCCGGCGTCTCGGTCTTCCTGGTGCCGCGCGACACGCCGGGCGTGTCCTGCCGCGAAGGGCACAGCACGGCGACCTTCGGCCTGCGCAACGGACCGCACGTGGACCTGGTGCTGCAGGACGTGCGCGTGCCCGCGGACCATCTGGTCGGCGAGGAAGGCAAGGGCGTGCGCCAGGCAGTGACCGTACTGGACTATTCACGCACGATGGCCGCCGGCATCAGCCTGGGCATCGCGCGCGCCGCGTTCGACGGGGCGTTCGCGCACGCGCGGCGGCGCATCGTGTTCGGCGAATCGGTGTTCGACAAGCAGGGAGTGCAGTGGTACTTCAGCGATGCACTGGCGCGGCTCGACGCGGCCCGCCTGCTCAGCGCACGAGCCGCCGATGCGCTGGACGCAGGTGAGGACATCGCCCGCTGGGCCAGCGAGGCCAAGCTCGTGGCCAGCGCGCTGGCCACCGACGTGGCATCGATGGCAGTGCAGGTGTGCGGCGCTCACGGCGTGCGCACCACTTCTCCGTTCGGCCGCTATCTGCGCGACGCGAAGGCCTACGAAATCGCAGGCGGCTCCAGTGAAGTGCTGCGCAATACGATAGGCAAGCTGCTTTCACGGATGGACACGGGAGCCTGACGCGTGCTTTCGAGACTCGCAACCCTGGCTCGGCAGCAGCCGCATGCCGTGATGCTGCGCGGCCTCGACGGGGCCGCCGAGCTCAGCTTCGCCCAGTGCTACGAGCAGGCCTGCCGCACCGCCGCCTGGCTGCGCGAGGCCGGCGCAGCTCCCGGCGATCGCGTGCTGCTGCTGGCCGGCAACCGGCCGCTGTTCCTGTACGTCTGGCTGGGCGCGATGGCGCTGGGCGCCATCCCGGTCCCCATCCATCCCGAAACGAACGCCGAGAACCTGGCCTACCTGATCGAGCACAGCGGCGCGAAACTGCTGGTGTCCGACCGCGACGCCGAACCGATGCGCGAGCTGGCCGATCCCCAAGGCCGCTGCCGCTTCGTCTGCCTGGACGAGCCCGCGCTGCAGGCGCAGACCTCGGCGCTGATGCCGCTGGCCCCGGTGGCGGCCAAGGCGTCGACCATCGCCAGCATCCTGTACACGTCAGGCACCACCGGACGGCCCAAGGGTGCGCTCATCACCAATCGTTCATACCTCGCGATAGGCGAACGCATCGTGCAGGGCATAGGCATCACGTCGGACGATCGCATCATGGTGTTCCTGCCGCTGTCGCACGCCAATCCGCAGATGTACGCGGTGATGGCGGCGCTCACGGCCGCCTGCTCGATCGTGCTGTGCCCGCGCTTCTCGGCATCGAACTTCGTTCAGCAGGCGGCCGCCTGCGGAGCAAGCGGCTTCACCTACGTGGGCACGGTGCTCAGCATCCTGGCCAAGCAGTTCGGTGACCAGCCCCAGGCCACCGGGCTGCGCTGGTGCGTCGGCGGCGGCGCGCCGCTGCCGGTATGGACGCGCATCGAGGCCGCCCTGGGCATCAGCGTGCACGAGCTGTACGGCATGACCGAGACCGGCGGCATGGTCACCATGAACACGCGCGAGCGGCGCAAGCTCGGCTCGATAGGCGCCGCGCGCGATGACGTCGAAGTAGCCATCCTCGACGCCGACGACCGCCCGCTCGGGCCCGGCTGCATCGGCGAGATCGCGGTGCGCCCACGCGAACCCTTCGTGCTTACCGCCGGCTACTACAACCAGCCCGAGGAGATGATCAAGGCCTCGTCGAACCTGTGGTTCCATACCGGCGACCTGGGCCGCCGCGACGCGGACGGATTCTTCCACTTCGAGGGCCGCAGCAAGGAGCTGATCCGCCGCGCCGGCGAAATGATCTCGCCGGTGGAGATCGAGCTCGCGGCGCTGAGCTTCGGCGGCGTTGCCGACTGCGCCGCGGTGGGCGTGGCCGACGACATCCTGGAAGAGGAGATCAAACTCGTAGCAGTGCCGCGACCCGGCCTGGAGCCCGCCGCGCTGGTGCGTCATCTGATGGGCAAGCTGCCGGTCTACAAAATGCCGCGCATGCTGGAGTTGGTACAGTCCATCCCCAAGACCGGGACCGAAAAGGTGCAGCGCTTCCAGCTCAAGCAGACCCGCGGCGACCTGATCGACCTGCGCCCCCTCATCGAACAGGCGCGGCGGGGTACCGCCGCCTCCTGACATCATTGCCGACATGCCGCGCGCCGCCCGACGACTGCTGGACATCATCGAAACCTTCGCCCGCGTGCGCCGGCCGCTGAACGTGTCCGAGCTCGCACGCGAGATCGGCATCCCGGTATCGACCTGCCACGGACTGGTCAAGGCGCTGGAATCGCGCGGCTACCTGATCGAGCTGAGGGGCCTGGCCGGCTACTACCCGACGCAGCGCATCGAGCATCTGGGCCGCGAGATCAACCGATACGACGTGCTGCCCGCCTGGCTGCCGCCGCGACTGGCCGAGCTGCGCGATCAGTCGCAGGAGACCGTGCTGGTGGCCCAGCGCGCCGGCCGCGGCGCCATCTACACCGAGATGGTCGAGAGCAACCAGAGCCTGCGCTTCATCGTCAAGGTGGGCGACACGCGGCCGCTGCATTCCACCGCCGTGGGCCAGGCGCTGCTTTCCGTGCTGCCGCCGGCCGAGCGCGAGGCCACCATCGCGCAGCTACAGCTCGATCGCCGCACTCCCGCCACCAAGACCTCGCGCCGGGCACTGAAGGAGGCGCTTCGCGCCGGCATCGCACGCGGCTGGTTCGCCACCGAGGGCGACTACTTCAGCGACATAGGGGCGATCGCCGTACCGGTGCAGCTGGGCCCCTCGTTCGTGGCGGTCGCCATCGCCGGACCGCTGCCGCGCATGCGGGCGGCGCAGCGCGAGCACGCCAAGGCGCTGCAGACCTTGCGCGCCGACGTCGAGCGCTTGTTCGCCGGCGCATGAGTAGCGCGGAGCAAGCCGGACAGCCGCTCAGGGCTCGCCCCCACCGGACTCGCCCCCACCCGGTTCGCCCTGCTCGCTCGGCTGGCCCGGCTGGCCCGGCCGGCCCTCAACGGCCCGGCCTCCTTCGTGCGCTCTCGCTCCCGGCGCTGCCTTGACGACACGAAACCCGCACTCCTCGGCCCATTCCCTCAAGGCCTCCTCGGTGGCGCGATTGCTGAACTCGTACCAGCGGTCGAGGTGGCCGCGGCGATCCAGCAGGTCCTTAAACCGCCCGTAGGCCCCTTTACGGCGGAAGAATCCCCGCACCGTCTCGTAGTCGTCCGGCAGCATCTCCTCGATGTACCGGAAAACCAGCGAGGAACCGAGCCCGAGCGCGCGCGTGTCCGGCACCGACCAGTAGCGGTCCGGATCGTCGATGTCGTCCGGAGCTTCTTCGTCGAGCAGACCCTCCTCCTCGCCCGTGTAGTGGATCGAACCGTCGATTTTCGAGATGAACGCGCCATTGTCGAGTCCGTAGGCGTACGACACCCAATCGAGGGCCATCTCAAGTTTGCCGAGATCGACATCGATCATCTTTGAAGACATAGCACACTCCTTGTGACTGTCGACCGGCAATTCTGAACCGTACCCACCGCCGCCTCAAGGATCTGTGGCCCTTCGACGCCGCTTGGGCGTCGCCGTCGTACCGGCCGCCGCGCCGACCGCGTCGCCGGCGCGCGCACCGCGCGGCGACGGAATCAGCGGCGACTCGCGCACCAGCTTCAGGATCGAATTGCGCACCATCCGTTCGAGATGAGCAGCGGCGCGTGAGCGCGGCCGCTCGCGCGCGCGGATGATGCGCAGCCGGTTCGGAATCATCGGCCGGAACGGCAATGCTGTCAGCGACGGACGGGCCGGCTGGCCGACCAGCACGAACGGATCGATCACGGCGACGCCGGCGCCGGCCTCGACCAGATCCAGCGCCTGCTGCGCCTGGTTGACGACGAGGTCGACGTCGCGCCGGTCGCCGGCGGCGCTCAAGGCCCTGCGGAACAGCCAGCCGATGTCGGTGTCTTCGCGATAGCAGATCAGCCGCGATTTCTGCAGATCGCGGGCATTCACCGTCTTGCGCCGCGCCAGCGGGTGGCGGTTCGGCATGATGCAGACACACTCGGCCTGGCAGACGACGTCGCCGTCCAGATACGGATTGTCGGTCGGCTGGTAGACGAGCCCGAAGTCGGCCTGGCTGTGCGCCACGCGGTCGGCGACGAGATTGGTAGGCAGCACCAGCATCTCGAGCCGGATGTTCGGCCGCTCGCGGCTGAACGCCGCGACAGCCGGCGTCAGGAACGCATGGGCGATCGACGGCACGGCCGCTACGGTGATGCTGCCGGCGTTGCCGTCATGCAGCTGACGGATCAGCAGCGAGACCGCACCCAGATCGCTGCGCACGCGCTCGACCTGGGGCAGCAGCGCCTCCGCTTCGGGGCTGGGAAACAGGCGCCCGTGCACGCGGCGGAACAGGACGAAGCCGGCGGCCTGCTCGGCCAGCCGCAGCGACTTGCTGATCGCCGGCTGCGAAATGCTCAGCGCGCGCGCCGCCTGGCTCACCGAACCGGTGCGCATCACGGCCTCGAAGATCTCAAGCTGGCGCAGGTTCATCTATAACCTGGAGTATCGAATTCAGGTACTCCCAGTATAGACGGCGCGCCGCATAATCGGCGCGATATGAAGCTGATCGACTTCAACAGCCGTCCGCCGCTCGCCGAGTTCGGTGCGCAAGCCTCGCACCTGAGCAACTATCGCCGCGTCTACCAAGCCAGCGAGTCGGCGGTCAGCGCCGACCTCGCCGACTACCTGGAGGCCTATCAGCGAGTCGGCGCCGAACACGTCGTGATCAAGGCCAAGGATGTGCAGAGCACCTTCGGCCTGAAGGTGCCGAACGAAGCGGTGGCCGCCTTCTGCGCCGCGCACGGACCGCGCTTCATCGGCTGGGCCGGCGTCGACCCGCACAAGGGTGAGGCGGCGGTGCAGGAGCTGCACCACGCGGTGCGCGAGCTGGGCCTGCGCGGCCTGAACCTGCAGTGCTTCGAGCACAAGCTGGCGATCAACGATCCCAAGATGTATCCGCTGTACCAAGCCTGCGTCGAACTCGACATTCCCGTCAACATCCACTGCGGCATCAACTTCTCCACCGACTGCCTGATGGCGCACGGCCGGCCGCTGCTGCTGGACGAGGTGATGGTCAACGTGCCGGGCCTGCGCGTCGTCGCCTCGCCGCCAGGCTGGCCGTGGGTGCATGAGCTGATAGGCGTGGCCTGGCGGCATCGTCGGCTGTCGATCGCGGTGTCCGCCGTGCGCCCCCGTTACCTGGCGGTCGAGCATTCCGGCTACGAACCGCTGCTGCAATACGGCAGCACGGTACTGCAGGACCAGATGATGTTCGGCACCTCGTTTCCGATGCAGCCGGTCGAACGCGCCGTGCAGGAATTCATGGCCCTGCCGATGAAGGACGAAGTGAGGGAGAAATGGCTGTACACGAACGCAGCGCGCTTCCTGGGGCTGCAATGATGCGCATAGGCGTGGACATCGGCGGCACTTTCACCGACGTCGTGGCGCAGGCCGACGACGGACGACTGCACATCGCCAAGGTGCCGTCGACCCGCTCGGACCCGAGCCGCGCCGTCCACACCGTGCTGACCGAGCTGCTGCCGCGCTGGAACATCGCGCCCGGCGAGGTCGAGCGCTTCGTGCACGGGACCACGGTGGCCACCAATGCGGTGCTCGAACGCAAAGGGGCGGCGCTCGGGCTGCTCACCACCGAAGGCTTCACCGACGTGCTCGAGATCGGCCGGCAGAACCGGCATCAGATCTACGAGCTGATCCTCAAGCCCGAGACCCCCGTATTCCTCGCGCCCGGCGCACGGCGGCGCGGCGTGGTCGAGGCGGTAGCGCCGACCGGCGAGGTGCTGACGCCGCTCGATCTGCACTCGCTGGAACAGGCCGTGGCCGCGCTGGTGGCCGACGGTGTCGAGGCGATCGCCGTCTGCTTCATGTTCTCGTTCGTGAATCCCGTGCACGAGCGCGAAGCGGCGGCCTTCATCCGCAGCCGCCATCCGCAGCTCATGGTGTCGCTGTCGTCGGAAGTCGACCCGGCCTTCCGCGAATACGAGCGCAGCGTCGTCACTGCCTTCGATGCCTACGTCAAGCGGGGGCTGGAGAAGTACCTGGTCGACATGGAAGCCGACCTGCGCACCGCCGGCGTGCCGGCGACGCTGCAGATCATGCAGTCGCGCGGCGGCGTCTGTTCAGCGGCCGTCGCGCGGCAGCGTCCGATCCGGCTGTTCCTGTCGGGTCCGGCAGCCGGCGTGGTCGGCGCCTGCGAGGCGGGCGCCAGCGTCGCGCTGGACAACCTGATCACCGTCGACATAGGCGGCACCAGCTCGGACATCGCGCTGATCGCCAGGGGCCGCCCGATGATACGGCCCGAAGGACAGCTGGACGGCTACAGCATCCGCGTGCCCATGGTGGACGTGAACTCGATCGGTGCCGGCGGCGGCAGCATTGCGTGGATCGACGCCGGGGGCGGGCTGCGCGTCGGCCCGCAGTCGGCCGGCGCCGAACCGGGACCGGCCTGCTATGGGCGGGGCGGCCGCTTGGCCACGGTCACCGACGCATCCATCGTGCTGGGCCTGCTCGATCCCAAGTACTTCGCGGGCGGCAGCCTGCGCCTGAACCCTGAGCTCGCTCATCAGGCCGTGCAGGAGCACATCGCCGGACCGCTCGGGCTGACAGTCCGCGAAGCGGCGCTCGGCATCCATCGCGTCGTCAACGTACAGATGGCCGAAGGCATCCGCCTCGTCTCTATCAGCCGCGGCGTCGATCCGCGCGAGTTCGTGCTGATGCCGTTCGGCGGCGCCGGCGGCCTGCACGCGACGGCGCTGGCGCGCGAGCTGGCAATCGACACCATCGTCGTGCCCCGCTATCCGGGCGTGCTGTGCGCGTCCGGCCTGCTGTCGGCGATGACGGAGCACGAGGCGTCGACCGCCTATCTGAAGCCGTTCGCCGACGCATCGGCCGACGAGATCATCGGCCTGTGCGAGCGCCTCGCCGGCGACTGCGCGGCGCTGATGCGCAGCGAAGGCGTGGCGCCCGAACGGGTCGAGACGCTGTGCTACGCCGACGTCTGCTACGTCGGCCAGGCGCACTACATGGAAGTGCCGCTGCTGACACAGGCGCCCGCCACGCTGATCACCAGCGCCTACGAAGCATTCTGCGAGCTGCACGACCAGATCTACGGCCACAGCACACGCTCGGCGGCCCGCTTCGTCAACCTTCGCGTCGTGCAGCGCGCGGCCAATGCAGCAACGCCGACGCCGGCATCGGCATCGGCATCGGCATCGGCATCGGCATCGGCATCGGCATCGGCATCATCAGCGTCGCCCGCGGCCGGCCGCGCCGGCAACCACCCTCGCGCCGCCCGCCCCGACGCACCGACGCCGAAGGGCAGTCGGCCGGTCTTGTTCGAGGGTTCGGCCGACTTCGTCGCGGCGCAGATCTACGACCGCGACCGGCTGACGCCGGGCCAGAGCATTGACGGGCCGGCGATCGTCGAGCAGTCCGATACCACGACGCTGATCGAGCCGAGCTGGCGCGCGCAGGTGGCGGACAACGAGGTGCTGATCATGAGGAAGCTGCCATGAACGTGCGCAACGACTCTGCCATCGATCCGATCACGCTCGAGGTGGTCCGCAACAAGCTCGAGGGCATCGCCAACGAGATGCAGACCACGCTGCTGCACAGCGCCTTCTCGCCCATCGTCAAGGAAGGCATGGACTGCTCGGCGGCGCTGTTCACGGCCGACGGACAGACGATCGCACAGGCGACGGC
This sequence comes from Burkholderiaceae bacterium, assembly GCA_050187175.1. GTDB lineage: Bacteria > Pseudomonadota > Gammaproteobacteria > Burkholderiales > Burkholderiaceae_E > Zeimonas. The sequence goes on along the minus strand of JBFWXS010000003.1, from coordinate 68,789 downwards.
GATCCCTATCCATCTGGCCACCATGATTCCGGCGCTGCAGGCGGTGCTGGCGCGCTACCCGGCGAGCACGATGGCGGCCGGCGACGTCTACATCCTGAACGACCCGTACTGCGGCGGCACGCATCTGCCCGACATCACGCTGTTCGTGCCGGTGTTCGCAGACGGCAAGGTGCTCGCGTTCAGCGTCGCCACCGTGCACCACCAGGACGTCGGCGGCATGGTGCCGGGATCGATCCCGACCAATGCGACCGAGATCTACCAGGAAGGTCTGCGCATTCCGCCGCTGAAGTATCTCGAAGCGGGCAAGCCGAACGAGACGCTCGATCAGATGCTTCGTTTCAACATCCGCCTGTCGGACACCTTCATGGGCGACCTGAATGCGCAGCTGGCCGCCTGCAAGGTGGGCGCGCGAAGGCTGGCCCAGCTCAGTGACAAGTACGGCGCCGAGACCGTGCAGCGGCTGTTCGGCGCGCTGCTCGACCGCTCCGAGGCGATGACGCGCGCGGCGCTGCGCACGCTGCCCGAAGGCACGTACCGCTACGTCGACTATCTGGACAATGACGGCGTCGACCTCGATCGACGCGTGCGCATAGAAGTAGCAGTGACACTGGCCGACGGCACGATGCACTGCGACTTCACCGGCACCGACGGCCAGCTGCGCGGTCCGCTGAACTGCGTGCCCTCCAGCACGCAGGCGGCAGCGTACTACGCGGTACGCGCGCTGACCGATCCGCAGATCCCGACCAACGGCGGCTGCTTCCGGCCGGTCACGCTGCATCTGCCGGGAGGTTCGCTGGTCAATCCCAAGCCGCCGGCGCCGGTCAACGCGCGGACGGCGACCATCAAGCGCATCTGCGGCATGATCGTCGGCGCACTGGCCGACGCCATGCCGGAGCGCGTTCCGGCGGCCTCGGCGGGGCTGTCGGTGATGCTCGCCTTCGGCGGACGCCGCGCGGACGGCAGCTCGTTCATCGTCAGCGAGCTGATCGCCGCCGGCACCGGCGCCAGCCGCTACGGTGACGGCGTCGACTGCCTGCAGACCGACGGCTCGAACAGCATGAACCAGCCGATCGAGGCGCTGTCGATGGAAGCGCCCATCCGCGTGCACCGGCTCGAGCTGCGCTGCGACTCGGGCGGCGCCGGCCAGCACCGCGGCGGGCTGGGCGTGACCAAGGAATACGAGTTCCTGGCCGACGACATCCGGCTCACGTATCGCGGCGAACGCCATTTCACCAGCGCGCGCGGCTCGCTCGGCGGCGGCGCCGGCGCCATGTCGCGCGCCACCCTGCACCGCGCCGACGGGCGCGTCGAAACGATCGCCTCGAAGACGGTGACCACCGTCTCGCGCGGCGACCGCCTGATCGTCGAGACCGCCGGCGGCGGCGGCTTCGGCGCACCCGGCGAACGCGCACCGGCCGCACTGGCTGCCGACGTCGTCAACCGGAAAGTCAGCGAACAGGCCGCTCGTCAAACTTACTCAGGAGGTCGATCATGAAACGTTTCGCGTTCGGCATCGCCCTGCTGCTGGCCGCCACTCAGGCGCTCGCGCAGCAGTATCCGGTCAAGCCGGTCCGCATCGTGATTCCGTTCGGGCCCGGCTCGTCCACCGACGTGATCACGCGCATCGTCGCCGAACCCGTGGCGGCCGCCCTGGGCCAGCCGGTGGTCGTCGATCCGAAACCCGGCGGCGACGGTGCGATCGCCGCGATCGAGGTCGCCAAGGCAGCGCCCGACGGCTACACGCTGCTGATCGGCAGCGGCAGTCCGATGGCAGCAGTGCCGTATCTGCGCAAGTCACCGCCGTACAACCCGCTGAAGGACTTCACGCCGATCACCGACATCGGCCGCTATACGGTGTTCCTGTTCACCAATGCCGCGCTGCCGGTGAAGTCGCTGCAGGAGTTCATCGCCTACGCCAAGGCCAATCCCGGCAAGATGTCGTATGCGACCGGCAACGCCAGCGGCATCGTCGCGTTCGCGCAGATGAACACGCTGGCCGGCATCGAGCTGCTGCACGTGCCGTACAAGAGCGCGCCGCCGGCCATGCTCGATCTGGTCGCGGGCCGCGTCGACGCCATGATGGACCCGCCCACGACGGGCCTGCCCTACGTGCGCGACGGCAAGCTGCGCGCGCTGGTCACGACGCTGAACACGCGCTCGCCGCTGCTGCCCGACGTGCCGACCATCCATGAGGCCGGCATTCCGCAATTCACGATCTCGAACTGGATGGGCCTGGTCGGGCCGGCAGGCATGCCGCCGGCAATCGTCGACCGGCTGAACCGCGAATTCGCCGCAGCCCTGAAGCGCCCGGAGGTGCTGGCAGCGCTCGACAAGCAGGCCTTCATCCCGAATCCGTCCACGCCGCAGCAGTTCGCCGACTTCATCAAGGAGCAGGTGGATTCCTACGCCATGCTGCTGCGCGCCTCGGGTGTGCCGCAGCAGTAACCGACGACGATGCAGAAACCCATCGAAGCGCACTGGCTGGACCCGCGCTACCCGCGCGACATCGCTGAACGCTGCCGCCAGATCGAAGCCGAGCCGCTGCCGCCGTCGACCGCGGCCCTGCTCGACGAAGCGGCCGACGAAGTGCCGCGGCAGCTGGCGCTTCAGTTCATCGACAGCGGCGAGCAGCTCGACTACGCCGAGCTGCGCCAGTGCGTGAACCGCTTCGCAGCGGGACTGTTCGCTGCCGGCGTTCGCAAGGGCACGCGCGTAGCAGTGATGCTGCCCAACGTCCCGCAATTCCCGATCAGCTGGCTGGCGCTCGGCCGGCTGGGCGCGGTAATGGTGCCTGCCAATACCGGCTATACAGGCCGCGAGCTGGGCTACCTGGTCAACGATGCGCAGGTCCACTACCTGATCATCGCCGACGCCTATCGCGACGTGCTCGACTCTATGAATGATCGGCCGGCCCAGCTCAGCCAGGACCGCGTCATCGTGCTCGGCGAGCCGGCGGCCGGCCAGCTGAGCTGGCAGACGCTGCACGATGCAGGCGATCCGGCGTTCCAGGCGCCGGAGCCGGTCGGCCTCGACGATCTGTGCAACATCCAGTACACGTCGGGCACCACCGGCTTTCCGAAGGGTTGCCTGCTCACGCACCGCTACTGGACCTCGATCGGCAAGGTCAACTCGGCACGCGACGGCCTGCGCTACGAGCGCATCCTGACCGCGACGCCGTTCTACTACATGGACCCGCAGTGGCTGCTGCTGATGACCTTCTACCAGCGCGCCACGCTGTTCATGGCCGCGCGGCAGAGCGCCAGCCGCTTCTCCACCTGGCTGAGCCGCTACCGCATCCACTTCTGCCAGCTGCCGGCCGAGGCGGCGTTCAAGCAGCCGCCGACCCCGTTCGACGCCGACAATGAAGTGCGCCGCGCGAACGTCTACGGCATGCGCGGACAGATCCATGCAGAAGTCGAGCAACGCTTCAATCTGAACGCGCGCGAAGCTTTCGGCATGACCGAGATCGGCTCCACGCTGTTCGTACCGCTCGAGGCCGAGCACATGATAGGCAGCGGCTCTTGCGGCATTCCGGGGCCGTTCCGCGAAGTGCGCATCGTCAACGGCGAACTGCAGGTGCGCGGCCCCGGCATCCTGCTGGGCTACTACAACCGCCCCGACGCGACGCGCGAGGCCTTCGACGACGGCTGGTTCCGCACCGGCGACCTGTTCCACCAGGACGAGAACGGCTGGTACTACATCGTCGGCCGGCTCAAGGACATGGTCCGCCGCGCCTCGGAGAACATTCCCGCGCGCGAAGTGGAATCCGTGCTGCGCGCGATGCCCGAGATCGCCGACGTGGCTGTCGTGCCGGTGCCCGACGAGATGCGCAAGGAGGAAGTCAAGGTCTACGTCATCCTGGAACCGGGGCTCAGCGCGAGCGATGTGCCGCCGGAACGGATCATCGCGCATGCGCGCCTGCACCTGGCGCAGTTCAAGGTGCCGCGCTATGTCGAGTACTGCGACGAATTCCCGCGCACGCCGTCCGGCAAAGTGCGCAAGCAGGAGATGATCGCGGCGAAGGCCGATCTGCGCAGCGGCAGCTGGGATCGCGTGGATGGGATATGGCGCTGACGCGGTACGGCGTCGACGCGGGCCCGCTCCGACGAGAGGCGCTCGCCTCGCCAAGAGGACTCTTCACCGCCCCCCGCGTCACGCCACGTCGAAGCGGACGCCCTGGGCCAGCGGCAGATCACGGCCGTAGTTGATCGTATTGGTTGCGCGGCGCATGTAGGCCTTCCAGCTATCGGAGCCGGCCTCGCGTCCGCCGCCCGTCTCCTTCTCGCCGCCGAACGCGCCGCCGATCTCGGCGCCGGACGGGCCGATATTGACGTTGGCAATCCCGCAGTCCGATCCGGCCGCGGACATGAACAGCTCGGCTTCGCGAAGATCGGTCGTGAAGATGGACGAGGACAGGCCCTGCGGCACGTCATTGTTCATCGCAATGGCAGCCGCCAGATCGCGGAACGGCATCACGTACAGAATCGGCGCGAAGGTCTCGTCGCGCACGACCGCCGTCTGTTCCGCGATCTCGACCAGCGCCGGCCGCACGTACCAGGCGGCCGGGCCGCCCGACTCGATTCTTTCGCCGCCGGTCACGCGGCCGCCCTGCGCCACGGCGGAGGCCAAGGCCTTCTGCATCGCGTCGAAGGCGTGCCGGTCGCGCAGCGGTCCGATCAGCGTCCCGGCATCGCGAGGATCGCCGACCTTCACTGACCGGTAGACCTGCTTGAGCCTGGGCATCAGCTTGCCCATCACATCCTCGTGCACGAACAGCCGGCGCAGCGAGGTGCAACGCTGACCAGCCGTCCCCATCGCCGAGAACGCGACCGCGCGCAGCGTGAGCTCCATATCGGCGGACGGGCAGATGATGGCAGCATTGTTGCCGCCCAGCTCCAGAATGGCCTTGCCGAAACGCTGCGCGACACGCGGCCCCACGAGGCGCCCCATCGCGGTCGAACCGGTCGCCGACACGATGGGCACCTGCCGGCTGTCGACGAGCAGCTCGCCGATGTCCTTGCCGCCGATCAGCAGCGTCGACAGACCGTCGGGCGCGCTGCCGAACCGGGCAAGCGCCCGCTCGAAGATCCGCTGCGCGGCCAGCGCCGTCAGCGGCGACTTCTCCGACGGCTTCCAGACGACCGCATCGCCGCAGGCGATCGCCAGCGCGGCATTCCACGACCAGACGGCCGCGGGGAAGTTGAAGGCCGAAATCACCCCGACGACGCCGGCCGGATGCCAGGTTTCGAGCATCCGGTGATCCGGCCGCTCGGTGGCGATCGTCAAGCCATGGAGCTGGCGCGACAGGCCGACCGCGTAGTCGCAGATGTCTATCATCTCCTGGACTTCGCCCAGGCCCTCGGACACGATCTTGCCCGCCTCCATGCTGACCAGCATGCCCAGGTCGGCCTTCGCGGCGCGCAGCTCCTCGCCGAACAGGCGGACCAGCTCGCCGCGCCGCGGCGCCGGCACCGACCGCCACTGCAGGAACGCGCGATGGGCCTGCTCGATTCGTGCCCTGGCTTCATCGGCCGTGCACTCGACGACACTGGCGATCGTCTCGCCGTCGATGGGGGAAGCGACGTCAAGCGTACCGCCCGATGTGAGCGCCGCGTCGACGCCGATGCGTTCTAGCAGCGCCGCCGCCTGCCGGCGCAGCGTCATGCCTGATCGTTCACTGCCTGCATTCGTCATGCATCATCTCCTGAGTGATTTCCGCGCCGCGTCACGCACGTAGAACGACGTCGAACCGCCCCTCCAGCCGCGTCGCGCGAGCGACGTCCGCTGCCGCTGCTGCGGGCTCAGGCGCGGGCGCGGCGCTCGCAGCAGCGGACGCCGCGCGCAGCGGAATCGTGACACGCCGGCGAGCAGCTTCGGGAAGCCAGCGCCACAGGCCGTCGTTCGCGTTGCCGGGCTCGCCGTCGATGAAGATCTGCGTGATCAGGCGCCGGCCCTGCGGCGCGATCGCGGACAGATGGATGTGCGGAGTCCTTCCCGGATACGGCACCGGCCGGATGGTCTCGAACGCCCACTGTCCGCTCGCGTCGCTCAGGCCCCAGCCGAAGCCGAGGAAGGCCGGATCGACGCCCTCGCCGCCGCGGTCGCGCGAGTGCCGGTAGCGGCCCAGTCCGTCGCACTGCCAGATCTCGACGCGCACGCCCGCCAGCGGCGCGCCGCGCGCATCTCGCACCGAACCGGACAGCGCCAGCGGCACGCCCGCGCGCAGCGGCCCGACGATCAGCGAAGCGCGCGGCGTCGCCGGCCATTGTTCGGGATAGAACGGCCCTTCGGTCATGGCCGGTGTGGGATCCAGCGCCGCGCCCGCAGCACGTGCGTGCAGGCGCGGCAGCAGGGCGCCGACGGCAGCGGCGGCGGCAAGGAGGCGGCGACGCGAGAAGCGGATCATGGCGGAGTCCTCCGTTCGGATGTGCCGCCCAGCATAGCGCGTCATGCCCGACCATCCCTCCGGCCGCGTCGACCATCCGCGCGGCAGCCGCTTTGCGGGGCGCGGCCGCGACCGTAATGTCAGCCATCGAAAACCGCATCGAGCGGCCGCTGCCGGCTGCGTCACTGCCTTGAACGCCCGTCCCGAATCCAGCGCCGTTCGCCGCGCCACCGCGCCGTGGACCTCCCGCGCCGTCGCGCGGTGGATCTCCCGTACTGCCGCGCGGTGGGCCTTCCTTCCCGCCGCACTGCGCCTGCTGACGCTGGCAGCGCTGCTGTGCGCGCCCGGCACCGGCCGTGCGATCGACGCCCCGCAGGTCGGCAGCTTCCCATACGCGACGCAGCCGCGCGCCGCCGCCATGCAGCACTGGACGGTGATCGCCGACGACATCGCGGAGCAGGTCGTATCGCGCTTCGGCGCGGGCGTGGTGGTGCATGTCGCTCCGGTGCGCGACGGCACGCCGTTCGAGACGGCGCTGGCCGAGTTCCTGGTGACCAGCTTCGCGCGCCGCGGCGCCGTCGTGATGGCGCAGCCCGAGCCCGTCGCCTACCGCGTCGAATTCCGCACGATGGCCGCCACGCACTATTCAAACGCCGACACGCTGTATCCGGGAGCCCTGACGCTGCTGAGCGCGGGCGTACTGGTGCTGCGCGAGGTCGTCGCGGACAGCTGGCGCGCCGGCCTGATGGCGACCGGCATCTTCGGCGACACGGTGCGCCACTTCCTGAAGCCCGGCGTGAAGCCGCGCAACGAGATCGCAGTAACCACCTCGGTCGTCAGCGAAGGCGCCTATCAGATGCGCAAGACCGACGTCTACTACTTCGACAGCGCCGACTTCGGACTGTACGGCACCAGCGGCCGCGTCATCCGCGTGCGCGGCGGAGACTGAGGTGCGGCCCCGTCGTTCGCCGCCGAAGCGACTCCTGCAGCGGCGCGCCGCGCTCGGCACCGTCCTGCTGGCCTCGCTGCTGTCGGCCTGCGCCAGTCCACTGGACATCATGACCGAGCCGACACCGGCGATGCAGATCGTCCGCGCGAACCGCGACGCCGCCGAGGCACTGGCACGCGCGCTGAGCGGGCGCGTGCACGCCGGCGCGCCGGTGCTGGTCTCGACAGTGGTCAATCTCGACCGGCTCGAGGAATCGTCCAGCTTCGGCCGCATGGTCGCCGAGCAGGTGTCGGCCGGTCTGGTCCGGCACGGCGTGCCGGTGATCGAACTGCGGATGCGCAACGAACTGTTCATCCGCAGCGGCCAGGGCGAGCTGATGCTGTCGCGCGAGGTGCGCGATCTGACGCTCAGCCACAGCGCGCAGTTCGTCGTCGTCGGCACGTACACGGTGGCCGGCGCGACCGCTTATGTCACGCTGCGCGCGGTCGACCCGTCCACCAATATCGCCCATGCCGCGCACAGCTACACCATGCCGCTGGGCGGATTCTCGTACCGGTCGTCCTGAAGCAGGGAGCGGCGCCGCGTCAGCCTTGCGCCTACGTCGATCCTAGATCGAACCGTCCGCGCTGCCGCCGTCGCGCCGCAGGGCTTCGGCCGCACGCAGCAGTTCGTTCAAGGCCGAACCGCGCTGGCGCGCGTCGAAGCGCGAGCGCAGGCCGGACACCGTGAGCGCGCCGCTGAGCCGCCCCGCTGCATCGAATACCGGCACTGCCACCGCCGCGACGTCGGGGTCCCGCTCGCCTTCCGAGCTGGACCAGCCGCGCACGCGCACCGCCTGCCCGGCCTGATCGGCCTCGCCGCCGGAGAAGGCCGTGAGCACGTGGCCCGCGGCGCCGGTGGTCAGCGGCAGGCGCGCGCCTTCCTCGAGATGATGCCGGGCCGAGCGCGGGGAGTTCTCGCGATACCGGCACACCCGGGCGTCGCCGTCGCGCACATAGAACGACGCGGTTTCACCGGTGAACTCGACCAGCTGCCGCAGCAGCGCGCGGATGCGCGTCTCGAAGTCCGGCGCCGGGCTGGCCAGATGGCCGAGCCGGACCAGCTCCGGGCCGAGCACGAAGCGCCGGCCGGCGTCGCGCCGCAGATAACCAAGCCGCTCCAGCGACGAGGCCAGCCGCAGCACGGTGCTCTTGTACAAGCCGGTGCGCGCAGCGAGATCGGTCAAGGCCAGCCGCTGGCCGCGCCGCTCGAAACAGGTCAGCAGCGACAGCGCGCGCTCGACGGCTTCGACGCGCTGCGGTGCGTTTTCGGAGCCGCGCCGGAGTTCGGCGGGCTCTGCTTGACTACTCGATTCCACAATTCTGTCCTACAGAACAACTCTGGACCATTGCATTGTAGTCGCCTAATATTTATACTGTCCAATAGAATTTGTTCTGTTGTATGAAACTTCTGTTGGACGGAGATCTGCATATGCCTGTCCTGATCAGCGAGGTCGGCCCGCGCGACGGCCTGCAGATGCTTGCCGGCACGATGCCGACCGCCGACAAGTGCGCGTGGATCGGAGCCCTGTACCGGGCCGGGCTGCGCGAGATCGAGGTCGGCTCCTTCGTGCCGGCACGGGTGCTGCCGCAGATGGCGGATACCGCCGCCGTCTGCGCCGCGGCGCGGGCCCTGCCGGGCCTGACGGTGGCGGTGCTGGCACCGAACGAGCGCGGCGTGGCTGATGCGCTGGCCGCCGGAGCGCACAAGATCACGGTACCGATCTCGGTGAGCGACGCTCACAGCCGGGCCAATGTGAGAATGAGCACCGATGAAGCAGCGGACGCCTTCGCGCGAGCCAGCCGGCTCGTCGCCGGCCTGCCGCCGGCGCAGCGCCCCGTGCTGGAAGCGGGCCTGTCGACCGCCTTCGGCTGCCATCTGTCGGGGCCGGTGCCGGAAGACCGTGTCATCGAGATCGCCGAGCGCTGCGCACGCGCCGGGGCCGACGAGGTCGGCCTGTCCGATACCACCGGCTATGGCAACCCTGCGCAGGTCAAGCGGCTGTTCACGCGGCTGCGGACGGCGCTGGGCGAGCGCGCCGGGGGCGCGCATTTCCACAATACGCGCGGCCTGGGCCTGGCCAATGTGCTGGCGGCCTACGAGGCCGGCGTGCGCACCTTCGATGGTTCGCAGGCCGGACTCGGCGGCTGCCCGTTCGCACCGGGCGCTTCGGGCAACGTCGTGACCGAGGACATGGTCTTCATGTTCGAGAGCATGGGAATCGATACCGGCATCGACCTGCCGCGATTGATCGCGGCGCGCGAGATCCTGAGCCGGGCGTTTCCCGATGAGCCGCTGCACGGCATGGTGCCGCTGGCCGGGCTACCGCTCGGCTTCAGTCCGGCGCACTCCCAGGCCTGCCGCACGGACCCTACCCCAGGCTGCGCCCCGGCCAGCCGGCATTCGACTTCGCCATGACCGAATCCCCTCTTCCCGGCGGCCCCGCCTCAAGCTCAAGCTCTGACTCCGCCCCCGCCCACGCCTCCTCGCCGCAGCCGCTCGCCGGCATTCGCGTCGTCGAGTTCTCGCACATGGTCATGGGGCCGGCCTGCGGCCTCATGCTGGCCGACCTCGGCGCCGACGTGATCAAGATCGAGCCCGCCCCCGACGGCGACAAGACGCGCCGGCTCGCCGGCTCGGGAGCCGGCTACTTTCCGGCCTACAACCGCAACAAGCGCAGCGTCATGCTCGATCTGACCGGCGAGCAAGGCCGCCGCACGGCGCGGCAGCTCGCCTTGCAGGCCGACGTGCTGATCGAGAACTTCCGGCCCGGCGGGCTCGACGCGATGGGGCTGGGTTACGAATCGCTGGCGGCCGACAATCCGAAGCTGGTCTACTGCTCGCTGAAGGGCTTCCTGGCGGGCCCCTACGAGCATCGCACGGCACTCGACGAGGTCGTGCAGATGATGAGCGGGCTCGCCTACATGACGGGCCCGCTAGGCAAGCCGATGCGAGCCGGCGCCTCGGTCAACGACGTGATGGGCGGCCTGTTCGGCGCGCTGGCGATCCTGGCTGCGCTGCGCGAACGCGAGCGCAGCGGCCGCGGTCAGCACGTGCAGAGCGGCCTGTTCGAGAACTCGGTGTTCCTGATGGGCCAGCACATGATGCAGCAGGCGGTGAGCGGCGCCCCCGCGCAGCCGATGTCGGTGCGCCGGCCGGCCTGGGGTGTGTACGACATCTTCGAGACGGCAGACGACGTCCCGCTGTTCGTCGGCGTCGTCACCGACCGGCAATGGGAAATCTTCGTCGCCGGCTTCGACGACGCGGAGCTGCGCCGGCCCGAATACGCGACGAACAACCAGCGCACGGCCGCGCGCGCCGCGCTGATCCCGCACATCGCGACGCTGCTCAAGTCGCGCTCCGCTGCCGAGGTCGAGGCGCTGTGCGAGCGCGGCGGACTGCCGTTCGCCCGCATCGGCAAGCCCTCGGACCTGTTCGACGATCCCCACCTGAACGCCGGCGGCGGCCTGCTGCCGATCACGCTGCCGAACGGCACGGCGACCAAGGCGCCGGCGCTGCCGATCGCGTTCGGCGGCCGCCGTCCGGGGCTGCGTCTGGATCTGCCGGCTCCGGGGGCGGACAATGCGGGGATCATCGGGAGAGAGGATGGATGAACTGGCGAGCATGCGGACCTTCGTCCAGGTCATCGAGGACGGCAGCTTCTCGGCCGCCGCCCGCCGCACACGCACGTCGGTGAGCTCGATCGCACGGCAGGTCAAGCACCTCGAGGACACGCTGGGCGTACGGCTGCTGAACAAGACCACGCGCAGCCAGGCGCTGACCGAAGCCGGCCGCGTTTACTACCAGCGCGCCAAGTCCATGCTCGACGAGCTGGACCGCACCAAGCGCGACGTGCTGGCCTATCAGAGCGCGGTGAAGGGCACGCTGCGCGTCTTCATCCGGGTCTCGGCCGCGGTCGGTGTCGTTCTTCCGGCATTGCCGCGCTTCCTGGCCAGGCACCCGGAACTGCACATCGACATGATCGTCGCGGACGGCCAGGTCGACCTGGTCTCGAACGGCATCGACGTCGCCGTATGGCTGGGACAGCTCGAGGATTCGAGCCTCATCGCGCGCTTGCTCAGTCCCAGCCCGCGAGTCCTGTGCGGCAGCCCTGACTATTTCAAGCGCTACGGCCTGCCCAAGCATCCGGATAGGTCTGCGCCACGGCGCAGAACGCAGCGGCGGACAGGATCAGCGCGGTGCAGAATTTCGCGCCCGTCTCGAACATGCGCATTCGGATCTCCTCCTCGTCATTCGGAGCACGCCGCCGAGGTCTTGCGGCGGTCGCGCGCTCGCTGCGATTGTCGATCCTAGGCTAGCGGATATCGACGCCGCTGTGTACGCGTCATGCCCCCCGGACAGGGAGGCGCATCACATCCGTGATGAGGGCTCGTCCGCGTCACGGGCCGCATCATCGGCGGGAGCACCGGGACCATGAATCACTCGGTCAAGTCAGCCATTCGCGTACTCGAGATCCTCGAGTATTTCGATCGGCACCGCCATGAAGCCACCGTCACGCAGATCGCGCGTGAGCTGCGCTATCCGCAATCGAGCACCTCGGTGCTGCTGCAGAGTCTGATCGAGACGGGATACCTGCAGCGTGGAACCCTGAGCAAGACCTTCTTTCCGACGCTGCGCGTCGCCGTGCTCGGCTCATGGATGGCGCCCGGCGAGCCGGCGCGCAGCGAGGTGCTGGCGCTGATGCAGCATCTGGGCCGGCTGAGCGGCCAGACGGTGATCCTGGCCGCGCAGTGCAACGGCGTCGTGCGCTATGTGCACGTCGTGCCCGCCGCCGGTCCGGCACACCTGCATGTCGGGCCAGGCACCTTCCGGCCGCTGGTCACGTCCGGCACCGGACGGCTGTTCCTGTCCGCCATGAACGAGGAGCAGGTCCGCCGGACCGTGGCCCGGCACAACGCGGCGGAATCCGACGATCGGCGGCGCGTCGGCATGGCCGTCGTCCGGCAGGATCTCGACGAGATCCGCCGCAGCGGCCGCGCGCTGTCGCTGAGCCGCATCACCCCGGGGGTCGGCCTGGTGTGCGTCGCGCTGCCGGGCGCCGCGGGCCCGGCGCCGCACGCGCTGGCGATCGCCGGACCCGCAGCGACGATCGAGGCCGGCTGCGACGTCTACGTCCGGCTGATGCGCGAAGGCATCGCGCGCTTCCTGGGCCATCTGTGCCGCAGCCCTGAGCCGGCAGCGGCCTCCGTCAACCCGCGTCGGAACGGCGGGCAGGCACCGATCAGAGCAGCTTCGTCGCGTCCACCGGCTTGCGCTCGTACAGGGCCAGCCAGCCCTTGACGACGCGATAAATGACCCAGACCCAGACGCCGAGCAGGATCAGGAAGCCGATCAGGATGATGGTCAGCAGCCAGCCGACGATGGCACCGGCCAGCGCGTACCAGAAGGTCTTGATCTGCCATTCGAAATGGCTGGCGACCCAGGTTCCGGCGAAGTCGTCGCGCTTCAGGTAGTCGATGATGATCGCCGCCACGGCGGCCACGCCGATCAGGCAGGACACCGCATACAGCGCGTAGCAGACCGTCGCGAGCTTGCGCCCTTCCTCGATGCGGCTGTCCTCGCTGAGCACCGGTGGTTCCATTCAATTCCTCCTGTCCCTGTCCAGCCGTTGATGTTCGCCGTCGCAGTAGAAGCGGTCGCCCGCCGTCAGCGCCGTCGAACGCGGCATGAACACACCGCAGTGCGCGCACTGCACCATAGGCTCGCCGAAGGACCGACGCCCGGCGGCGCCTTGTCCGCCCCCGCCCGCGGCTCCGTCCCTGCCCTGGCCCTCGCCGCCGAAGGCCTGCGCCGCCGCCCGCCGGGCGGCCTCGCGCTTGCGCTGGCTGATCTGGACCAGCTTGAAGGCGATCCATACCAGCGCGATCAATATCACCCAGCTCAGCAGCTTGCCCATCAGACTCGATGCAGGACGACTTCGAGTACGAAGCGGCTGCCGACGTAGGCCAGCAGCAGCACGAAGAAGCCGCCGAAGGTCAGCCGCAGCGCCGTGCGGCCGCGCCAGCCCCACAGCCGCCGGCCCAGCAGCAGCACCCCGAAGACGGCCCACGAGATCAGCGTGAAGACCGTCTTGTGGTCCAGCGTCAGCGACCGGCCGAACACTTCCTCGGAAAATAGCACGCCGCTGGCTGCCGTCAGCGTCAGCAGAGCGAAACCCAGGGCTATGAAGCGGAACAGGATGCGTTCCAGGACCAGCAGCGGCGGCAGATCGTCCAGAAACCGGTTGAACAGGGCCGAACCGCCCTCGTCCAGCCCGCCGTGCAGCGCCTTCTCGGCCGCCGTCATCAGCAGCGCATGGACGGCAGCCATCGCCAGCACGCCATACGCCATGGTGCCGATCAGCAGGTGTGGCAGGAACAGCGGGCGGACTGCGTACGCGCTCATGTCCGCGCCGGGAAACCACAGCGGCAGCAGGGCCGCGACCGCGGCCGCCGGCAGCACCACGATGCGCAGCGCCTCGACGCGCACCGACAGGCCTTCGATCCACAGTACGGCCACGCCGATCCACAACGTGGCCGACAGGATGGGCGCAAAGCCGAAGCGCCAGACACCCCCCCCCACGGCGAGGTACAGTGCGGCAGCGTGCGCCGAAAGGCCAGCCAGCATCAGGACGCCGGCCAGCCGGGCCGACGCGCGCCAGGCCGACAGATAGGCCAGCGCCGCAAGCGCCGAAACGATTATCAGTAGAATTTGCACGAACCCAGTTTACTCCAAGGCCATGCTCGAGAATCTGTCGCAACGGCTCGCGCGCGTCGTCAAGACCATGCGCGGCGAAGCCCGGCTGACCGAAGCCAATACGCAGGAAATGCTGCGCGAAATCCGCATCGCGCTGCTGGAAGCCGACGTCGCCCTGCCGGTCGTGCGCGATTTCATCGCGAAAGTGCGCGACAAGGCCATGGGCCAGGAGGTGCTCGGCAGCCTGACGCCCGGCCAGGCGCTGGTCGGCGTGGTCAACCGGGAGCTGACCGCGCTGATGGGCGGCGAGACGGCCGAGCTGAACCTGGCCGCGCAGCCGCCGGCGATCGTGCTGATGGCCGGCCTGCAGGGCGCCGGCAAGACCACCACGGTGGGCAAGCTGGCCAAGTGGCTGCGCGAGAACAAGAAGAAGAAGGTGCTGGCCGTCTCGTGTGACGTCTACCGGCCGGCCGCCATCGAGCAGCTGCGCACGGTGGCCGAGCAGGCCGGCGCCGACTTCTTCCCGTCGACGCCGGACCAGAAGCCGGCCGACATCGCCGCCGCCGCGCTGCAATGGGCGCGCACCCACTATCACGACGTGCTGCTGGTCGACACCGCGGGCCGGCTGGCGATCGACGAACAGATGATGCGCGAGATCGCCGAGCTGCATGCGCAGCTCAAGCCGACCGAGACGCTGTTCGTCGTCGACGCCATGCAGGGTCAGGACGCCGTCAACACCGCCAAGGCGTTCCGCGAGGCGCTGCCGCTGACCGGCGTGGTGCTGACCAAGCTCGACGGCGACTCGCGCGGCGGCGCCGCGCTGTCGGTCAAGGCGGTCACCGGCGCACCGATCAAGTTCGTCGGCATCGGCGAAAAGCTCAGCGGCCTCGAAGGCTTCCACCCCGAGCGCATGGCCAACCGCATCCTCGGCATGGGCGACATCGTGTCGCTGGTCGAGGAAGCGCACAAGGTCGTCGACCAGCAGGCCGCCAAGGAGCTGGCCGACAAGCTGAAGTCGGGCAGCCGCTTCGACCTGAACGACTTCGCGGCCCAGCTCGGCCAGATGAACCGCATGGGCGGCCTGTCGTCGATGCTCGACAAGCTGCCGGCGCAGTTCCAGCAGGCCGCCGCCGGCGCCGACATGTCGCAGGCCGAACGCCAGCTGCGGCGCATGCAGGGCATCATCCACTCGATGACCAAGGCCGAACGCGGCAAGCCCGAGCTGATCAAGGCCAGCCGCAAGCGGCGCATCGCCACCGGCGCCGGCGTGCCGGTGCAAGAAGTCAACCGGCTGCTGTCGCAGTTCGAGCAGATGCAGTCGGTCATGAAGAAGATGCAGAAAGGCGGCCTGGCCAAGATGATGCGCGGCATGAAGGGCATGCTGCCCGGCATGCGCTAACCCCCTCCTCCACGGAGCCGCCCATGACCGCCCCGACGCCGCGCTCGCGCGAGCAGACGATAGCCTCGCTGCGGGCTGCGTTCAGCGGCCGGCTGATCACCGAGCCCGGCGACCTCGAACCCTTCATCGTCGACTGGCGCCGCCGCTACTTCGGCAGCGCGCTGGCGGCGGTGCAGCCGGACACCGTCGACGACGTGGCGGCGGTCGTGCGCTGGTGCGCGGCCGAGCGCAGGCCGGTCGTCGCGCAGGGCGGCAACACGGGACTGTCGGGCGCCGCGACGCCGGACGAATCGGGCCAGGCAGTGGTGCTGTCGCTGGCGCGGCTCAAGAGAATCCGCGCGATCGATCCGGTCAACAACTCGATCACCGTCGAGGCGGGCTGCGTGCTGGCCGAGCTGCGGCAGGCAGCCGACGAGGCCGGCCGGCTGTTCCCGCTAAGCCTGCCGTCCGAAGGCTCGTGCACAATAGGCGGCAATCTGTCGACCAACGCCGGCGGTGTGCAGGTGCTGCGCTACGGCAATGCGCGCGAGCTGTGCCTGGGCCTGGAAGTGATCACCGCCGACGGCGAGATCTGGAACGGCCTGCGCGGCCTGCGCAAGGACAATACCGGCTATGACCTGCGCGACCTGTTCATCGGCGCCGAGGGCACGCTGGGCGTGATCACCGCCGCCACGCTGAAGCTGTTTCCGAAGCCGGCCGCGCAGATCACCGCCATGGCCACGGTGGCCACGCCGCAGGCGGCGCTGCGGCTGCTGGAACAGGCGCAGGCGGCGCTGGGCTCGTCGCTGACCGCATTCGAGCTGATCTCCGATCCGTGCATCGATCTGGTCCTGCAGCACTTCCCTGACTGCCGCCTGCCGTTCTCAGGACGCAGTCCCTACTACGTGCTGCTCGAATCCTCCGACAGCGAAGGCGCGGCGCATGCCGAGGCGCAGTTCGAGGCATTGATGGAGCGCGCCATAGACGGCGGCATGGTCGGCGATGCGGCCGTCGCGGCCTCGCTGGCGCAGAGCCGGGCCATGTGGGCGCTGCGCGAGAACATCTCCGAAGCTCAGTCACTCACCGGCAAGAACATCAAGCACGACGTGGCCGTGCCGATCTCGTCGGTCGGCGATTTCGTGGAGACGACGAACGCGCTGATCGCGCAGCGCTTCCCCGGCCTGCGCATGATCGTCTTCGGGCATCTCGGCGACGGCAATCTGCACTACAACGTGTCGCCGCCGGCCGACCGCTGCGGCCCCGAACACGAAGCCGAGTTCCTGGCGCTGCAGCCGGAACTGAACCTCATCACGCATGACTCCGTGGTGGCGTTCAACGGCTCGATCTCGGCCGAGCACGGGCTGGGCCAGCTGCGCCGCGACGAATCGGCGCGCTACAAGTCGCCGATCGAGATGGCGCTGATGCGCCGCGTGAAGCAGGCGCTCGATCCGCTCGGCATCATGAACCCCGGCAAGGTGCTGCCGCCGGTCTAGCCGCTGAACCTGTGCCCACTCCCGAGCCGGCCCCCGCCGCGCGCGACCTCGTCTTCACTCGCCACGGCCTGCGCGACGGCTTCGTCGCTTCGTCGATGATGGCCATCGGCGCCGTCGCCTGGGGCGCGGCCGTCGGCGTGCTGGCGCAGCAGAAGGGGCTCGGCTTCATCGAGTCGATGGCGATGAGCCTGCTCGTCTACTCCGGCACCGCGCAGATGGTCACGCTGCAGCTATGGGCCGACCCGATGCCCTGGCTGGGCATCTTCATCGCCGCGCTGGCCTTCAATGCCCGCTACATCCTGCTCGGCGCGGCACTGCGGCCGTGGCTGTCGGGACTGGGCCCCTGGCAGGTCTACGGCACGCTGGCCGTGCTCGGCGACAGCAACTGGGCGATGACGCTGCGCCGCTTCCTCGACGGCAGCCGCGACGCGGGCTTCCTGCTCGGCAGCGGCCTGGCGCTGTACCTCGGCTGGGCGATCGGCACCGCGCTGGGCACGCTGGCCGGCACCGTCATCAGCGAACCGCACCGCTTCGGCCTCGACTTCTTCCTGCCGGCGTTCTGCGCCACCTGGACCATCGCCTTCTGGCGCGGCGGCGGCCGCCTCGCCGAATTCGGCATCGCCGCGCTGGTGGCAGTGCTGGTCCAGCGCTTCGTGCCCGGCCCCTGGTACATCGCCGCGGGCGCCGTCGCCGGCAGCCTGGCCGGCCTGCTGCGTCCCCTGCCCCGGAAACCGGCACATGCGCGCTGAGGTGGTCCTGCTGACGCTGATGCTGGCGGCGCTGTGCTACGGCTGCCGCATCGGCGGCTACGTGCTGATGCGCTGGGTACCGCTGACGCCGCGCGTCCAGTCGTGGCTGGGCTCGATGCCGATGGCGCTGATGGGCGCGATCCTTGCGCCGGTGGCGGTCGAGGGCGGGCCGGCCGAGATCGGCGGGCTGCTGGCGGCGGCTTTGATGATGCGGGTGACGGGGAATGAGTTCGTGGCGGCGATGTGCGGGGTTGGGGTGGTGGCGGCGTTGAGGGCCGTGCTGTAGCGTCGACGGGAGTCGCGTGCCTCGGTGATGGCGGGCAAAGGCGTGGGCCGCGCGCTGCGGCTTGGCGTCGCACCGGGGCGCATGGCGCGTCACCCCAGTGGGCGCAGCACTGGATGCTTGCCCCTTTTGCTTCGCAAAGGGGTTCCCTGCGATGCTCGGAAGCTTGGCCCACGGCGTAACTCGCTGCGCTCCCCTGCGGGGAGCTCCGCTCAGACAGACGCCGTAAGTCAGAAGTGGTGGCGCGCTGCGCGCGCGGGCCAAGCTTCCTGCGCTTCTCGGCTGCGCATACAGCGCCGCGCCCACTGGGGTGACGCGCCATGCGCCCCGGTGCGACGCCAAGCCGCAGCGCGCGGCCCACGCCTTTGCCGATACAGCGGTGGCAGGCGACGATGGTCGGGTCGCTTGCGAACACAGGCGCAAACTCATGGGGCCGCGGACGGCGCGCTCCGCCCTCAGATCGCGGGTGTGCCGAGATAGGCAGCGACGACTGCGGAATTGCTCTGGACGTCTCGCGGGCCGCCTTCGGCGATCTTGCGGCCGAAGTCGAGTACGACGATGGATTCGGAGATCTCCATGATCACCCGCATGTCGTGTTCGACGAGCAGAAAGCTCAAGTCGCGGGAACTCTGGACGCGCCGGATCAGCGCGATCATTTCCGATTCTTCCCGCTGAACCGAGGCCAAGCAGATTCCCGAAGCGGCCGCTTGGTTTCTTCTTGCATGCCACAGCCCTTGCAGGGAGCGGCAGCCGCCAGCCCGCGCCTGCCGCTCCCCCCGCGTCACTTCAAAGACCGAGGTACGCCTCCTTCACCCTGGGATCGTCGAGCAGCGCCTCCCCACTGCCCTCGAGCACGATGCTGCCGTTCTCGAGCACATAGGCCCGATCGGCCAGCCGCAGCGACGCCGCCACGTTCTGCTCCACCAGCAGGATCGTGATGCCGGACTCGTTCAGCTGCCGGATCGTGTTCAGCACTTCGTTGACGATGGCCGGCGCCAGCCCTAGCGAAGGTTCATCGAACATGATGAGCCGCGGCGCTCCCATCAGGCAGCGGCCGATGGCCAGCATCTGCTGCTCGCCGCCGGACAGCGTGCCCGACGCCTGCGACGCGCGTTCGCGCAGCCGCGGGAACATCGTGAAGACCTGGTCCAGCATGCGCGCGGCCTGCGCGCGGGCCCGCGGCAGCAGGCTGCCGATCTCCAGGTTGTCGCGTACGCTCATCGACGGAAACACCTGCCGCCCCTCGGCCACCTGCCCGACGCCCAGATTGCAGACGCGATGGCTGTCGAGGCCGCCGATCTCGATGCCGTCGAAGCGGATGGAACCGGCGCTGGGCTTGAGGATGCCGGCGACGGTACGGATCAGCGAGGTCTTGCCGGCGCCATTGGCGCCGACCAGCGCCACGATCTCGCCGGCGCGCACGCTCAGGCTGACGGCGTCGAGCGCGCGCGCATCGCCGTAGGCGACCGAGACGCGGTCGATCTCGAGCAGCGGCGCCGCGGCGGTGTTCAATGCAGCGCTCCGGTGCCCAGATAGCTTTCCAGCACGCGCGGATCGACCGTCACCTGCTGCGGCGTGCCGGCCGAGATGATCTCGCCGTGATGCAGCACGTAGACGCGCTGCGCCAGCGCCATGACGGCCCGCATCACGTGCTCGATCAGCAGGATGGTCAGTCCGTATTCGCGGTTCAGATGCACGAACGCGGCGACCATCTGGTCGGTTTCGGTGGGCCGCAGCCCGGCCATCACTTCGTCGAGCAGCAGCAGCTTCGGCTCGGTGGCCAGCGCGCGCGCGACCTCGAGCCGCTTGCGGTCGGGCAGCGTCAGGCTGGCGGCAGGACGGCCGCGCAGCGGCCACATGTCGAGCGAGCGCAGCGCATGTTCGGCGCGGCGGCGCGCCACATCGCGATCGGCCGTACCGCGGAAGCCGCCGACCATGGCGTTCTCCAGCACCGTCATGTCGGCGAAGGGCTTGACGAGCTGGAAGGTGCGCCCGATGCCGGCCGCGCAGACGCGATCGGCGCGCTGGCCGGTGATGTCCTTGTCCAGGAAACGGATGCGGCCGCTGTCCGGCGCCAGCGCGCCGGCAATCAGGTTGAACAGCGTGGTCTTGCCGGCGCCGTTCGGCCCGATCAGCGCGACGATCTCGCCCTGCCGCACGTTCAGCGACGCGTCGCTGACGGCGCGCAGCCCGCGGAAGCTCTTGCTGACGCCGTCGACTTCAAGCACGCGGCACCTCGTCGCCGGCGGGTCGTTCGCCGCGTCCTCCGTCGGCCTGCGTCTGCATGCGCGCCCGTGCATCGTCGGCGCGACCCGTCGCCGGGCCGCTCGGCCGGCCGCCGGTATCGGCCAGTTCCTCGCGCGTGCGTGTGAAGCCGAAGCGCCGCGCCAGCGCCGGCCAGATACCGTGCGGCATGAACATGATGGTGAGCGCCAGCGCCACGCCGTAGAGGATCTGCTTGACGCCGGGAATCTCGTAGCCGAGCACCACCAGGATCTCGTTGATGCCTTCGGACAAGGCGGTCACCACCGCCGCGCCGAGGATGGGCCCGAACAGCGTGCCGACGCCGCCGATGATAGGTCCCAGCAGGATCTCGATCGAGCGCCCGATATTGAAGATCTGCTCGGGGAACAGATTGTTATAGAAGAACGCGAACAGCACGCCGCCCAGCGCCGTCATGCCGCCCGAGATCTGCACCGCGTACATCTTGTAGCGGAACACGTCGACGCCGGCAGCGCGCGCCGCTTCCTCGTTGTCGCGGATCGCGCGCATGTAGAAGCCGAGACGGCCGCGCAGCAGCCAGGCCGACAGCAGGAAGCCCAGCGCCGCCAGCCCGAGGGCCAGGTAGTAGAACATCAGCGGCGAGCCGCGCAGATTCAGCAGGTCGGCGCTCTCCTGCTGCACCACCTTCAGGAAGAAGCCGCCGGAGCCGCCGACCCAGCCGAAGTGGTCGAAGCCGATCCGCGTGAACTCGGCGAATGCGATGGTCAGCAGCGCGAAGTAGGTGCCCGAGATGCCGAAGCGGAAGGCCAGCCAGCCGATGATGGTCGCCATCAGCACGCAGACGCCGACGGCGACTATCATGCCCAGCCATGGAATCACGCCGAAATGCTGGAACAGCGCTGCAGCCGTGTACGCGCCCAGGCCGACGTACAGCGCATGGCCGATCGACAGCTGGCCGCAGAAGCCCATCATGACGTTCCACGCCTGCCCGACGTAGGCCAGGTACAGCACGAGGATCATCACCGACAGCAGATAGCGGTCGAGCGCCAGCGGCGCCAGCAGCAGCACGGCGAGCAGGATCAGCAGCGCGGTGCGCGAGCGCACCGGCGCATCGCTGAACACGCCCAGCAGGTCGCGCCGCGCGCTCATCGGGCCGAGAACAGGCCTTGCGGCCGGAACGCCAGGACCAGGATCAGCAGCGCGAACGACAGCATGCTCTTGGCCGACGGCGTGATCAGCAGCCCCGCCACCGATTCCGAGACACCGATCAGCACGCCGCCCGCCAGGGCGCCGACCATGGACCCCAGCCCGCCGATGATGACGATGATGAAGGCCAGCAGCGTGTACGCGGGACCCGACGTGGGCGTCACGTCGACCAGCAGCGTGAGCAGGCAGCCGGCGACGCCGACGCAGGCGGTGCCGAGACCGAAGGTCAGCGCATACAGGTGCTTGACGTTGAGGCCGACGATCTGCGCGCCGAGCAGATTGTCGGCGCAGGCGCGGATCGCCTTGCCGAACGCGGTGAAGCGGAAGATCGCGAACAGCAGCGCGCAGGCCGCCAGCGCCACGATGGCGCAGATGACGCGCACCTTGTCGACCAGCAGCGGGCCCAGCTCGTAGGAGTCGAGCGCGTAGTCGACCTGCACGTTGCGCGCATCGGGACCGAAGCCGACCAGCAGCAGGTTGACCAGGATGATGGCCACCGCGAGCAGCAGCATGAACTGCGAATGCTCGGGCCGGTCGATGAACGGATTGATCATCCCGCGCTGCAGCACATAGCCCAGCCCGAAGAAGGCCAGCGCCACTGGCAGCAGCATCCACAGCGGATCGACGCCGGCCAGCGCGAACGCCATCACGGCCACATACATGGCCAGCGCCATCAGCTCACCGTGCGCGAAATTGACGATGCGAACCACGCCGTAGATGACCGACAGGCCAAGCGCCATCAGGCCGTACACCAGGCCGGTGAGCACGCCGCCGATGACGACGTTGGCGATGGTTTCGAGCGGCAACGGGCAGTCTCCAGATCGTTATGACGAATAAGTGTTCCGACCAGCCCGCAGAATAGCCAATAACCGCGGCGGCTGGAAGCCCGGTCTAACGCGTAGGGCCTCGCGGCGATCGGTGCCGCCGTCCTACTCGGCCACCCACTTGCCGATGACCACGCCGCACAGCTGCGCCTTGGCCGGCAGATCGACGATGCGCTGCGGCCAGTCGGGATTCAGCGCGCGCAGCCGCATGCGGCCGTCCGCATCGATCAGCAATTGCCGGAACGTCGCCTGCCGCTGCCCCGGCAGGCGGACGATAACGACGCTGCCATGCGTGGGCCGCCGGTCGGGATCGACGGCGATGAAGTCGCCATCGGCATACGAGCGCTCCGCGCCGGCGTCGGTCATGCTGTCGCCGACCACCTGCAGCACGAAGCTGTGCGCGCCGTGCGCGAACGGGCATGCCGGCCAGTCGCGCGCAGCGGCGGCTTCGAAGCGATCGACCAGCTCGGCCCAGCGGGCGGCCTGCTGCCAGCTGAGCAGCGGAATGCGTCCCTGGCGACGCAGCTCGGCGGCCGATGCCCGTGCCATCGCGGGGTCGCGGCGGCTGTCGTAGGGCTCGCGCTGCGTGTTGGCTTTCAGCTTGGGATCGGTACCCGTCGGCATCGGGACGCCGGACAGGCGCTGCATTTTCTGCAACAGATCCCAGCTCGGTTCATGCCGCCCGTTCTCCCAAGCCGACACATTGGCCTTGGTGCGGCCCACTTCCTCGCCGAACAGCTGTTGGTTCAATCCGGTTGCTTTGCGAGCCTGGCGTACGTATCGCGCGATGACCGAATCGCGATTCTTGGCCAATGAGTTCATGGCCGCAATAGTAAAGAAACTCTTTACTGGAAAGTCTATAAAATCAATACATTCATGTTTAGAATTTCTAGACCTCTGATGAACAGAGAAGTACATCCGATCGATCGTGCCGCCAGCCTGCTCGGCATCACGCAGGCCAAGCTCGGCGCCCTGCTGGGCGTCAGCAAGGCCGCCGTCGGTCAATGGAAGCAGGAAGGCCGGCAGGTGCCACCCGAACACTGCCCGAAGATCGAGCGCCTGACGCAGGGCCGCGTGCGCTGCGAGGAGCTCAACGATCGCATCGACTGGGCCTATCTGCGCGGCAGCGCCGGCGTGGGCCGCGATCGACGCTGAACGCGGAGCGCGACGCTGAGCGGACCGCTTCGACGCCGTTGCTCGACGAGTCGATCGACGCCGCCCGACGCAGCCGCATCGGCGCCGCATAGCCCCGCACGCCGCCGAAGCGGCGGTCGCGGGCCTTTCGCTTCGCCGCCTCGGGGCCGCCATGCGCGCAACATGATCCTCATCCGGTACTCGCTTCGGACAGCCGCGGCCCTGCCTGCCGCGCCGCCCCAGGAGGATCACGATGAGCGTCGACTTTCATCCCACCGAATCGGCCGCGGCGCTGATCGCGCGCGAGAGCGCCGCCGGCGCGCGCCACTACGCACCGCTGCCGGTGGTGATCGCATCCGCGCGCGACGTCTGGCTGCACGACGTGGCCGGGCGCCGCTATCTGGACTTCATGAGCGCCTACTCGGCGATCAACCACGGCCACTGCCATCCGCGCATCGTCGCGGCCGCCGTCGCGCAGATGCAGCGCGTCTGCGTCACGTCGCGCGCCTATCACGTCGACACGCTGGCGCCGTTCCTGGAAGCGCTGTGCCGCGCATCGGGCTTTCGCCGCGCGCTGCCGATGAACAGCGGCGCCGAGGCGGTCGAGACGGCGATCAAGGCCATGCGCCGCTGGGCCTACCGCCTGCGCGGCATCGCGCCGGAGCAGGCCGAGATCTTGGTGGCGCGGAACAACTTCCACGGCCGCACGACGACCATCGTCGGCTTCTCGTCGGAGCCGGCCTATCGCGCTGGCTTCGGTCCGTTCAGCGGCGGCTTCAGGGAGTTCCGCTTCGGCGACCTCGACTCGCTCAAGGCGGCGCGCAGCGAACGCAGCTGCGCGGTGCTGGTCGAGCCCATCCAGGGCGAAGCCGGCGTCATCGTGCCGCCGGCCGGCTGGCTGGCCGCGGTGCGCCGCTGGTGCGACGAGAACGGGCTGCTGCTGGTGCTCGACGAGGTGCAGTCAGGCCTGGGGCGCAGCGGCCGCCGCTTCGCGTTCGAGCATGAAGGCATCCGCCCCGACGGCCTGATTCTCGGCAAGGCGCTGGGCGGCGGCATCTTGCCGGTATCGGCCTTCGTGGCCGATGATGCGCTGATGGGCGTATTCGAACCGGGCAGCCATGGATCGACCTTCGGCGGCAACGCGCTGGCGGCCGCGGTCGGCCTGGAAGCCTTGCGCGTGCTCGACGACGAGCAGCTGGCCGAGCGCAGCGCCGTGCTCGGCAGGCATCTGCTGGAACGGCTGCATGACTTCCCGTCGGCCTGGCGGCTGGGCATCCGCGGACGCGGGCTGTGGGCCGGCGTCGACGTCGGCGCCGCCGGCCTCGACGCGCATGAGCTGGTGATGCAGCTCGCCGCGCTGGGCGTGCTGACGAAGGAGACGCACGAGACCACGGTACGGCTGGCGCCGCCGCTGACGATCAGCAAGCGCGACCTCGACTGGGGCCTCGATCGTCTGCGCGAGGCAATCGCGACGCAGATCGCGTCGCGCCGCCCTGCGCCAGGCCGCGCGGGTCCGCCGCGGCTGCACGCCATCGCAGGCGGCCGCGGCGGCGATAGCAGCGATACAAGCGGCAATACGGCGCGGACGCCAGCGCCGGCGCCGGCGCCGGCGCCGCATGAGGCTGGCCCGGCAAAAGACGCACCCGCCGATGCCGGCCCGCTGCTGCTGCTCAGCCCGCCCGATCATTTCGAGGTCAGCTACCGCATCAATCCGTGGATGGAGCCCGCCGCATGGGCGCAGCAGGCTGCGCAGCTGAGCGCCGAGGCTCATCAAGGCTGGCAGCAGCTGGTGGACACCTACCGCGCGCTGGGCGCCCGGCTGGTCTTCCAGCCCGCCGTCAAGGGACTACCCGATCTGGTCTTCACCGCGAACAGCGCAGTGGTGCTCGACGGCAAGGTGCTGCTCGCGCGCTTCCGCAACCCGGAGCGGCAAGGCGAAGAGCATCACGACGCGGCATTGTTCGAGCAGCTGCGCACGCGCGGCGAGCTGCGCTCGCTGCATCAGCCGCCGCCCGGCGTGTTCTTCGAGGGCGCCGGCGACGCGATCTGGGACGCACGCCGCGGTGTGATGTGGATGGGCTACGGCCAGCGCTCCGACTTCGAGGCGCGCGACGCGGTGCGCGCCGCCTTCGGTGTGCCGACGCTGTCGCTGGAGCTGGGCTCGCCGCGCTTCTATCACCTCGACACCTGCTTCTGCCTGCTGTCCGGCGGCGAGATCCTCTGGTATCCCCCCGCCTTCAGCGAGACCGGCGCGCGGCTGCTGCGCGAGCTGGCCGGCGACGCGCTGATCGAGGCCGGCGACGAGGACGCGCTCGGCCTGGGCGTCAACGCCGTCTGCATCGGACGCGACCTGGTCATGGGCTGCTGCTCGGCAGCGCTGCGCGAACGGCTCGAACGCCTCGGCTACCGCGTGCATGTGGTGCCGCTGACGGCGTTCAACCGCTCCGGCGGCGGTGCCTACTGCCTGACGCTGAGGCTCGATGCCGTCAGCGGCGCGGCGGGTTTAGACTCGCTGCATGAGGCGCGCCAACCCGACCGCGATGAAACCGCTGGACAGCACCGACCTGCAGATCCTGCGCATCCTGCAGCATGAAGGGCGCATCACGAACCAGGCGCTGGCCGATCGCGTCGCGCTGTCGCCGCGCGCCTGCCTCGATCGGGTCAAGCGCCTTGAGCGCAGCGGCTGCATCGAAGGCTATCGCGCGCTGATCGCACCTGCCGCGCTGGGCCAGCGCGTGCTGGTGCTCGCCGAGGT
The DNA here is from genome assembly GCA_050187175.1 of Burkholderiaceae bacterium. Lineage (GTDB taxonomy): Bacteria > Pseudomonadota > Gammaproteobacteria > Burkholderiales > Burkholderiaceae_E > Zeimonas. The sequence continues at coordinate 42,675 of JBFWXS010000003.1, read as the reverse complement.
CACGCTGGTCGACCAGCGCCAGGCCACGCTGCAGCAGTTCGAGCAGCGCGCCGTCCGCTGCCCCGAGGTCGTCGCCTGCCTTCTGATCAGCGGACAGTACGACTATCTGGTGCGCTTCGCGTGCCGCGACCTGGACCACTATCGCGGCATCACCGATGCATGGATCAACGACCTGTCGGCGGGCGTGGCGCGCATCGTTTCGCACACCGAGCTGAAGACGGTGAAGGAGTTCGGCGGCTGGCCGCTGTGAGGCGGCGCCGCGGCAGCGGCGCGAACCGGCCCGTCGGCCGGCCCGCGACGCGATGCCTCAGCTACGGCCCTGCCAGCCCGGCACCGGGAACACCGGCGCCATCTGCGCGGCCTGCTTGGGCAGCACCACCACCGGCTGCTGGTTGCGGTTCTGGATGCAGGCCGACGCGTTCTCGGTGTTCTGGCCTTTCTCGTTGAACCGGATCGGCCCGCCCACCATCATCCGGTCGGCGATATTGGTCTGCCGGATCGCATTGGCCAGCGCCGTGCCGTCGGTGCTGCCGGCGCGCTTGAACGCGTCGGCGGCCACCAGCAGCGCCTCGAAAGTGAAGCCCACGTTCAGCGCGTGATAGGCGAGCTTGTCCTTGGGGAAGCGCTTGTTGAAGGCGGCCTCGACCTGCTTCGACAGCTTGGCGTTCGGGTCGTACCACGGCACGTTCGAGATGCAGTAGTCCGAGTACCTGCCGAGCGCCTTGTAGAACTGCGCCTCGTACATGCCGGGCGAGCCCGGGCTCATGATGCCCTGCGGCGACCAGCGCTGCTTGACCAGCTCGCGTACCAGCAGGATGGCGTCGTTCAGCCGGCTCACCAGCATGATGAAGTCGGCATTGGTCGCCTTGGCCTTCGCCACTTCGACCGACAGATCGCGCGCCGCCGGATCGTACGAGATGGTCTCGACCACCTTGAACGGCAGGTAGCTCAGCGTAGGCAGGATGCCGTCGATCGCCTTGCGGTTGGCCAGCCCGAAGGTATCGTTGACGTGCATGAACACCGCGGTGCGCGGCGCCGTCTGCGTCGCCTGGAACAGATCGCGGAACAGCGCCAGGCCGTTGCGCACCAGATCGACCGAGGTCGGGAAGTTGCGGAACGTGTATTTGTAGCCCTGTTCGGTGATCTGCGGCGCGGCCGCGATGTTGATGATGAACGGGATCCGCCGCTGCTCGGCCACCTGCGCGATCGCCGATGCAGCGCCCGAATCGAAGGGGCCGACCAGCAGCTGCGCGCCGTCGTTGATCAGCTTCTCGGCGCGCGAGCGCGCCACTTCGACGTTCGTCTCGGTATCGACGTTCATCAGCTCGAGCTCGACGCCGTGCATGTCGCGCAGCAGCGCGGGCGCGATGTCGGCGCCGAGCTGGCACGACTGGCCGATGAAGGCCTGCGTGCCGGAACGCGGCAGCAGCACGCCGACCTTCAGCCTCTTCGTCTGCGCGCGCACGATCGCCGGCGCCGCCAGCGTGCCGCCGCCGGCGACTGCCGACGTGGCGGCGATGCGGTTGAAATCGCGACGGGTGACTCCGCTCATGGTTCGCTCCTCATGTCGATTCTTGTCTGCGATGGGATGGCCGGCGGAGGGCCTGACGGGCCGGGCGCCGGTCGCGATCGATCAGCCTATCACGGCTGAGCCGCCTGATCGCGCAGCACGCGCTTCAGGATTTTCCCGGTGGGGCTCTTCGGCAGCTCGGCGACGATCTCGACGCGCGCCGGCACCTTGTAGGCGGCGATGTTGTCGCGGCAATACGCGATGACCTCGTCCGCGGTCAGTGCCTGGCCCTGCCGCGGCACGATCGCGGCGAACACCTGCTCACCCTTCTCCGCGTGCGGCGCGCCGTACACGGCCACCTCCTGCACCTGCGGCAGCTTGTACAGATACTGCTCGACCTCGGCCGGCCAGACCTTGAAGCCGGAGACGTTGATCATGTCCTTGACGCGATCGACGATGAACACGTAGCCGTCGACGTCCATGCGTCCGATGTCGCCCGAGTGCAGCCAGCCGCCGCGCAGCGCCGCCGCGGTCTCGGCCGGCCGGTTCCAGTAGCCCTGCATCACGCCGGGACCACGGATCACGATCTCGCCCCATTCGCCGCGCGGCACTTCACGGTCGTTCTCATCGAAGATGGCCAGCTCGAAACCCTCCACCGCGCGGCCCACCGAGCCGAAGCGGTGCTGCTCGAGGTCGTTGTAGCAGGCAAAGGGCGAGCACTCGGTCAGCCCGTAGCCCTCGAAGATGCGGCGCCCGAAGCGCTCGGTCCAGCGCCGCGAGATCTCCTCCGGCATGGTGGCCGCCGCCGACATCTCGTAGCGGATCGACGACAGATCATGGGCCGACAGATCCATGGACAGCAGCGCGATGAAGATCGTCGGTACGCCGAAGAACATCGTGATGCGCTCGCGCGCGATCGCCGCCAGCACCTGGTCCGGCACGAAGCGGCGGAACAGCGCGACCGTGGCGCCCGACAGGATGGCCGCGTTCAGGATGTAGTTCTGGCCGTAGACGTGGAACAGCGGCAGGAAGGCCGCCAGCCGATCGTCGGCGCGGTAGCCGGAGCACTTCGCCGCGGTGGCGATGTTCGATGCGATATTGGCCTGGGTCAGCGTCACGCCCTTCGGAAAGCCCGTGGTTCCCGATGAATAGAGCAGCGCGGCCGGCGCGTCGGGCACGCAGTCGACCGCGTCGAAGCGGTCGTCGCGGCCTGCCGACCACGCAGCCAGCGTCGCCGCCCCGCCGCTCGCCGCCTCGTCGCTCGCCTCGCCATCGCTCGCCGCGCCTTCGCAGATCACCACGTGGCGCAGCGCCGGGCAGCGGTCGCGCGGCACGAACTGCGCCAGCTCGGCGACCGTGAACACCACCAGCGCGCCCGAGTCGTTGAGCAGATACTCGACTTCGGCGGTCTTGAAGATGGCATTGATCGACACCGGCACCGCGCCGATCTTCTGCGCCGCGTAGTAGGCGACGGCGAATTCGGGGATGTTGGGCAGGTACAGCGCGACGCGGTCGCCGGCCCCGACGCCGTTCGCCTGCAGCGCGTGCGCCAGCCGCGAAGCCGCCGCGTCGAGCTGGCCGTAGCTGAGGGTTCGTCCCTCGAACAGGATCGCGGGATGCGCCGGCGCTTCGGCGGCGCGCCGGGCCAGCGTCTCGGCGAGATTCATCGGTGGCCTCCGGTTGTCTCCTGGATTGCTATGAGTTATAACAATCAACATGGCAAACCGCAAGCCTCGTGATCCCGCAGCCGCGGCCGCGGCAGGCGATGCCGCGCCGGTGCCGCGCCTCGGCGGCGCGCATCTCGACTACGGCAGCCTGCGGGACGCCCTCGGCTATCTGATCCACCTGGCCGACCTGGCGAACATGCAGGGCTTCGCGCGCGTGTTCGGCGATACCGGCGTCACCGCCGCGCGCTTCACCGCGCTGGAACTGATCGCCTGCAACCCCGGCATCAAGCCGACCGCGCTGGCCGCCGCGATGGCAGTCGAGCGCTCGAACCTGGCGACGCTGATACGCTATCTGGCCAGCCGCGGCTGGGTCGCCGCGGGCGCCGGCTCGAACCGCCGCGAGAAGGCGCTGCAGCTGACGCCGGCCGGCGCAGCCATGCTGGTCGATCTGCGCGAACGCTTGCAGCGGCACGACCAGGAGCTGTCGGCGCGCTGCTCGCGCCAGGAGCGGGCGCAGCTGGCCCGGCTGCTGGCTAAGATAGTGGGCGCGATGCCGGCCGCGACGTCCGGCGCCTTTCCGGACCTGTGAACCCTTGAGCTCCGCCGATCCCGCCCCGCCCTCCCGACCCGCCGGCGCCGCTCCGGCCCCCTTGTGGAAGAAGACGCCCGACGTCGACTATCTGAACCGCATTCACGAGAACACCTTGTGCGCCAGCCTCGGCATCGAGTTCCTGGCGATCGGCGATGACTGGCTGAAGGCGAGGATGCCGGTCGACGCTCGCACGGTGCAGCCGATGGGCATCGTCCACGGCGGCGCCTCGGTCTCGCTGGCCGAGACGCTGGGCAGCGTGGCCTCGTGGCTGTGCATAGGCGAGGATCAGGCCGCGGTCGGCCTGGAGGTGAACGCCAACCATCTGCGCGCGGTGCGCAGCGGCTGGGTCTACGGCGAGTGCCGTGCCGTCCACGTCGGACGCAGCACGCACGTCTGGCAGATCGAGATCAGCGATGAGCAGGGACGGCGCAGCTGCGTCTCCCGGCTCACCACGGCGGTCATTGCGCGGCCGCCAGCCTAGGCTGCGGCTTGAACTCCCACTTCTTCCAGGCGCGCAGCACGGCGTTCGGATAGTCGGGCTTGCCCAGGCTGCCGTTATACCGGCCCAGCGCCCGGAACAGGTCGCCGCGCTCGATATCGAGGTAGTGGCGCAGGATGGTGCAGCCGTAGCGCAGATTGGTCTGCAGGTCGAACAGCTTCGACGCGTCGCCGTCGCCGATCGTATCGGTCCAGAACGGCATCACCTGCATGTAGCCGCGCGCGCCGGCGCTGGAGATCGCGTAGCGGCGGAAGTAGCTCTCGACTTCGATCAGGCCCAGCACGAGCGCCGGCTCGAGCCCGGCGCGCGTCGCCTCGTAGTGCACCGCGTGCAGGAATTCGAGGCGCTGCTGGTGATCGGGCTTCCAGCGGCGCGGCAGACGGCCCGACATCGCCGTCAGCCAGTCGAGGCGCTCGTCCACCGAGCTGAACTGCGCCTGCGGGCGCGAGCGCGTGTCGCCGACCGCGCTGGCCAGCGCCGTTCGCACGGCCGCGCTCATCGGTTCGTAGCGCTGCGCTCCGGCCCGCGCGGAGTTGGCGGCGATCAGCCCGGCCACGAACAGGAAGACGAGCACCGTCAGGTACAGAAATCTACGCATGGGCAGCATTGAAAGGCCTCGCCGCTCAGCTGGCAAGCGCCTGGCGGACAGCCGGCGCCGCCTCGCCGACGGGCACCGTCGAACCCTGCATGCCGCGCCGTACGAGCAGCTCCACCTGACCGTCCTTCAGGCCGCGCTCGCCTATCGTCACGCGCAGCGGCACCCCGATCAGCTCCCAGTCGGCGAACATGACGCCGGGCCGTTCGTCGCGGTCGTCGAGGATGACGTCGATGCCGTCGGCCAGCAGCTGCGCATACAGCGCATCGGCCGCCTCGCGCACCGCCGCCGACTTCTGGTAGCCGAGCGGCACCAGCGCCACCTCGAACGGCGCGATCGCGCGCGGCCAGATGATGCCGCGCTCGTCGTGGTTCTGCTCGATCGCCGCCCCCACCAGCCGCGTGACGCCGATGCCGTAGCAGCCCATCTCGAACGGCTTCGACTTGCCGTCGGCGTCGATGAAATGCGCCTGCAGCGCGGCCGAGTACTTGGTGCCGAGATAGAAGACGTGGCCGACCTCGATGCCGCGCTGGATCGCCAGCACGCCCTTGCCGTCGGGCGACGGGTCGCCCTCGCGCACGTTGCGGATGTCGGCCACCAGCGGTTCGGGCAGGTCGCGGCCCCAGTTCACGCCGGTGTAGTGGAAATCGGCCTCGTTGGCGCCGCAGACGAAGTCGCTCATCAGCGCCACGGTGCGGTCGGCGACCACCTTGACCGGCTTGCGGGTGCCGATCGGGCCCAGATAGCCGGGCGGCGAGCCGAAATGATCGACGATCTCGGCCTCGGTCGCGAAGCGGAAGCCGTCCAGGCCCGGCACCTTGCCGGCCTTGACTTCGTTCAGCTCGTGATCGCCGCGGACCAGCAGCAGCCAGATCTCGGCGGGGGCCGACGCGGCGGCCGCAGCGGCTACAGCTGCGTTTGCGCCGGCTCCGTTCCCGCCAGCTCCGTCACCGCCCGCGCCGCGATCCACCGCCAGCACCAGCGACTTGACCGTACGCTGCAGCGGCAGCCCGAGCAGCTCGGCCACGTCTTCGCAGCGCGCCTTCGACGGGGTCGGCGTCCGCGTCAGCGCTTCGCCGGGCGCGGCGCGCGGTCCGCCCAGCGGCACCGCCTCGGCCAGTTCGACGTTGGCCGCGTAGTCGGAATCGGGGCAGTAGGCGAGCGCATCCTCGCCGGTGTCGGCGATCACCTGGAACTCATGGCTGGCCGAACCGCCGATCGCACCGGTATCGGCCGCCACCGCACGGAAGCTGAGCCCCATCCGCGCAAAAATCGCGCCGTAGGCCGCGTACATCCTGTCGTAGCTGGCCAGCGCCGCATCACGGTCGCGATCGAACGAATAGGCATCCTTCATCGTGAACTCGCGGCCGCGCATCACGCCGAAGCGCGGCCGGCGCTCGTCGCGGAACTTCGTCTGGATGTGATAGAAGTTCTTCGGCATCTGCCGGTAGCTGCGGATTTCCTGACGAGCGATGTCGGTGATCACTTCCTCGGAAGTCGGCTGCACGATGAAATCGCGCTGGTGACGGTCCTTGACGCGCAGCAGTTCGGGTCCGTATTTTTCCCAGCGGCCGGACTCCATCCACAGCTCGGCCGGCTGGATCACCGGCATCAGCAGCTCAATCGCCCCTGCCCGGTTCATCTCGTCGCGGATGATGGCCTCGATCTTGCGGATGCTGCGCAGCCCCAGCGGCATGTAGTTGTAGATGCCGCCGGCCAGCTTGCGGATCATGCCGGCCCGCGTCATCAGCCGGTGGCTGACGATCTCGGCGTCGGCGGGGGCTTCCTTCAGCGTGGAAAGGTGGAATCGCGAGGCTTTCATCGGGGATCGGGCCAAAGAGGGGGGCGGCGGGCGCACTGCCGCAGAATCGCCGCCATTGTAAGCAATCGGCACTGCCCCCTCGGTGCCGCGCGCCGGCGAGTACCCCTGCGGCCGTCGGAAAACACGATGGGCGCGGCCGCATCGGCTCGATATAATCGTTTCAATTGAAGAGATTGAGGGTGCGGCCATGCTGGACCGTGACGGCTTCCGCCCCAACGTCGGCATTATCCTGGTCAATTCCAGGAGCGAAGTATTCTGGGGAAAACGGGTTCGAGAGCATTCGTGGCAGTTTCCGCAGGGCGGCATCAAGCGCGGCGAATCGCCGGAGCAGGCCATGCTGCGCGAGCTGCACGAAGAGGTCGGCCTGCGGCCGGAGCACGTCCGGATCATCGCCCGGACGCGCGACTGGTTGCGCTATGAGGTGCCGGAACAATGGGTCCGGCGCGAGTGGCGCGGCCACTACCGCGGCCAGAAGCAGATCTGGTTTCTGCTGCGCCTGCTGGGTCGCGACTCCGACATCGACCTGCGCGCTTCGAGCCACCCCGAATTCGATGCCTGGCGTTGGAATGAATACTGGGTACCGTTGGACGCGGTGATCGAGTTCAAGCGCGACGTCTACAGCCGGGCGCTGAACGAGCTGTCCCGCTTCCTGCGGCC
>JBFWXS010000003.1:31923-35233 GCA_050187175.1 Burkholderiaceae bacterium | reverse complement strand
CTTCGAGCCACCCCGAATTCGATGCCTGGCGTTGGAATGAATACTGGGTACCGTTGGACGCGGTGATCGAGTTCAAGCGCGACGTCTACAGCCGGGCGCTGAACGAGCTGTCCCGCTTCCTGCGGCCGGGCGATCCGCGGCCGCCCGGCCGCCCCGGTCCGGCGCCGGAGGCGCGCCGCTACCTGCGCGGCCATGCTTGGGCGCGCGGCCGCCGCATCGACGCACCGGGTCAGCTCGACGCGGCGCTGCCCCCGCTGGCGGCGCGGCCGGCCGGCGAAGGTGGTGAGCAATGAGCCGGCACCGCAAGTCCATGTCCGCAGCCTTCGTCGCCGGGGCCGGCGTTATCGCGAGCCGGCTGGCGAGCCTTGCCGCGGCCCGGCTGGCGGGCTTTGCCGGGAGCGCCGGCTTGGCTGGCTTCATTGGCTTGGCTGGCTTCGTCGGCTTCGGCGGCCTCATCGGCTTGGGCGGCCTCATCGGCTTCAGCGGCCTCATCGGCCTGGCCGGCCTGTCGGCACCGTCACCGGCGCTGGCCGCCAACGACCGGCCCGAGATCGCGCTGCCCGAGCAGATGCCGTCGGCCTCCGACAGCAGCGGCTTGTTCGAGTTCTACGTCAGCCCCACCACGACCAACCGCTTCGCCGTCGATCTGCCCAGCCTGGCGATCGACAAGAATCGCATCATCCGCTTGATGCTAGTGGTCACCAGCAGCAGCGGCGTGCGCAACGTCAGCTACGACGCCATCGACTGCGCGCACCGCGACTACCGGCTGCTGGCCATCGGCCGCCCCGACGGCAGCTGGACGCCGGTGCGCAACTCGCCGTGGCGCTTCGTCATCGGCGAGGCGCAGACGAACGTGCCGCACACCGTCCTGCATGAGCAGCTGTGCGCCGGCGGCGCCACTGTCGAAACCACTCCCGAGAAGCTGCGCCGCCGGCTGCAGCGGCCGGCGGACATGCTGATGCCCTGACGGGCCTGCCGCTACTTCGGCGGCTGAAGATTCGCGACGCGGACGAGATCCTTCATCAGCTCGATCTCGTCCACCCAGCTCTAGTGGAAGCACTCGCCGCCGTCGACGTTGATCGCCTGGCCGGTGACGTGCACGCCGTCGGGCGAGATGAGAAAAGCCGCCATGCCGGCGACGTCATCCGAGCTCGCAACGCGCCGCAGCGCGTTGCGCTTGGCGTATTCGTGCATGACGGCGCGATTGCGTTCCTCCGCGCTGATCCCCAGCCGTTCGGCCTCGAGCTTTTCGCTGAGGTTGAAGCGGCCAGTGTCCACCACGCCAGGACAGATCGCATTGACCGTGATGCCGTACTGTCCGAGCTCGCTGGCCAGGACCTGAACCAGCCCGTTGACGGCGAACTTGGACATCGTGTACGCCGCGTGCAGCGGCATGCCGCGCTTGCCGGCGAGCGACGACATCAGAATGATCCGCCCCGCGATGCCCCGCGCGACGAAGTGACGCGCCGCCGCCTGGGCAAGCATCAAGCTGCCGCGCGCATTGATCGACATGACGCGGTCCCACTCCGGCAGCTCCAGTTCGACGACGGGCGCCCGGTCGCGCCCGAGACCAGCCCGAGCGCTGTTCACCAGCACGTCGAACGAACCGAGCTCCCGCACCGTTCTTGCGCAGATATCGGCCACTTGCTGCGGATCCGAAACGTCCGCATGGATGCTGATCGCGCGGCGCCCGAGCGCCTCGATCTCGGCGCGCACGCTGTCGATGCCGTTCCAGCCGGCATCAATCTCCGTCTGCGGCATCGCCGCCGCGGGACGATGGATGTCCACCAGTGCGATATCGAGGCCGTCTCTTGCGAAACGCAGCGCCACCGCGCGCCCGATGCCGCGCATGCCGCTGGCGCCGGTCACGATCGCAACCTTTGCTGCCGCAGAAGCCATCCGAGAGTCTCCTTGGATCCGAATTCCGGCCTGTTGCCGTGCGCACGCTGCATGACCCGCGGCCTGCCGTCGAGCGAAGACTTCGTGGGCTCGTCGGTAGCTGCGTGAGGGAGCGCCATGACTATCGAGCGGCAATCTACAGATTACCGATCGTTCGGTCAACAAAGATCAGCCGCCGGGCGGGAAGCCCCCGGGGGAGCGCCCCGCGAGGCGTGCGGACTCGCGAGGCGTGCGGCCCGCCGGGGCATAGCGCCCGCGCCCCACGGCCCAGGAATCAGACAGGCGTCAGCAGCGGCCGCCCCTCGAACCAGGCGGCCACGTTGTCGAGCACCAGCTGCCCCATGGCGCCGCGCGTGCGGAAGGTCGCGCTGCCCTGATGCGGCTGCAGTACCACGTTATCCAGGCTGCGCAGACCCGACGGAACGTTCGGTTCGTCGTCGAACACATCGAGCCCGGCCGAGCCGAGCGCGCCGCTGGCCAGCAGCTCGACCAGTGCAGCCTGATCGACCACCGAACCGCGCGCGATGTTCACGAACACGCCGTCGGCGCCAAGCGCCTGCAGGGCCGCGCGCGAAACCAGGTGATGCGTCTGCGGCCCGCCCGGGCAGGCCGCGATCAGCACGTCGGCCCATTCGGCCAGGCTCACGACGCTGTCGGCGTAGTGCCAGTCGACGTCCGGCTTGGGCCGCGGCCCGTGATAGCCGATCTCGGTATTGAAGGCCAGGCAGCGCCGCGCGATCGCCCGGCCGATCCGTCCCAGGCCGACGATGCCCACGCGCCGCCCCTGCAGGCTGCCGGTCGGCATCATCGGTCCGCTGAGCCAGCGGCCCTCGCGCACGAAGCGGTCGCCGGCGGCGATGCGCCGCACGGCGGCCAGCAGCAGGCCGAGCGCGAGGTCGGCCACGTCGTCGGTGAGCACGTCGGGCGTGTTCGTCACCGCCACGCCGTTCACGCGGCACCAGTCGACATCGACCGCATCGACCCCCACGCCGAAGCAGGCCACCAGTCGCAGCGCCGGCAGCTGCTCGAGCGTGGCGGCGTCGACGCCGCGGCCGCCGTGCGTCACGGCGACGCGGCACTCGTCGCCGATGCGGGCCAGCAGCTGCTGCGGATCGGCCGCTTCCCACAGCCGATGACAGGCGTAACGCGTTTCCAGAGCCTGTTGCGTCGGCGGGTACAGCGGAGCGATCAGCAGCAGCGGTGAATCCATGCAAACCTCGGTTGGAAAAAGGAATGGATAGCGGCCTCTACGATGCGCGCTGAGCGTCCGGGTGCGGGACGCCCGAATGCGGGACACCTGAATGCGGGACACCCGAGTGCGGCGTGCCCGGATCCGGGTTGCCTCGGTCCGAGGTCCCTCGGTCCGGGCTGCCCGCGTCCGCAGCGCCCGCATCGAACTGGATCGCGGCCA
>JBFWXS010000003.1:3346-31823 GCA_050187175.1 Burkholderiaceae bacterium | reverse complement strand
GAATGCGGGACACCTGAATGCGGGACACCCGAGTGCGGCGTGCCCGGATCCGGGTTGCCTCGGTCCGAGGTCCCTCGGTCCGGGCTGCCCGCGTCCGCAGCGCCCGCATCGAACTGGATCGCGGCCAGCCGCGCATAGAGTCCACCGCGCGCCACCAGCGCCGCATGCGTGCCGACCTCGACGATGCGGCCGCGGTCCAGCACGACGATCCGGTCGGCGCCGATGACGGTGGCCAGCCGATGCGCGATCACCAGCGTCGTCCGGCCGCGCATCGCGCCGTCGAGAGCCGCCTGCACCGCGCGTTCGCTCTCGGCGTCGAGCGCGCTGGTCGCCTCGTCCAGCAGCAGCAGCGGCGGGTTCTTCAGCAGCGCGCGGGCGATCGCGATGCGCTGCCGCTGGCCGCCGGACAGGCGTACGCCGCGCTCGCCGAGAAAAGTGCGATAGCCGTCGGGCAGGCGCTCGATGAACTCGTGCGCACGGGCGGCGCGCGCGGCCGCCAGCACCTCGTCGTCGCTGGCATCGAGCCGCCCGTAGCGGATGTTCTCCATCGCGTCGGCCGAGAACACGACGCTGTCCTGCGAGACGAAGCCGATCGCGGCGCGCAGTTCGGCCGGATCGAGGCGGCGCAGGTCGACGCCGCCGAGACGGATCGAGCCTGCCTGCGGATCGTAGAAGCGCAGCAGCAGCTGGAACAGCGTGGTCTTGCCGGCGCCTGACGGACCGACCAGCGCCACCGTCTCGCCCGCCGCTACCGCGAGCGACACCTCGTCGAGCGCGCGTTCCTCCGGCCGCGACGGATACGAGAAGCTGACCGAGTCGAACGCCACCGGCACGCCGGCAGCGGCCGGCACCAGCCGCTGCGGCTGCGCCGGCGCCAGGATCTGCGGCTGCGCCTCGAGCAGCTCGAGCAGCCGCTCGGTCGCGCCGGCAGCCCGCTGCACGTCGCCGAGCACTTCGGCGATCGCGCCGGTCGAACCGGCCACCAGCGCCGCGTAGAGGATGAACTGCGTCAGCAGCCCGGTGGTCAGCCGACCTTCGAGCACGGCATGCGCGCCCAGCCAAAGCACGAACACGATCGCGCCGAACACGAGCACGATCGCGAGCGCGGTCAGCAGCGAGCGCGCGCGCACGCGTCTCACCGCCGACGCGAACGCAGTGTCGGTGGCCTCGCCGAAGCGCCGCGTCTCCAGCGGTTCACGCGCGTAGGCCTGCACCACCTGGATCGCGCCCAGCGTCTCGCCGGCCAGCGCGCTGGAGCCGGCCAGTGCGTCCTGGCTGTCGCGCGACAAACGTCGCACGCGGCGTCCGAACAGCAGGATGGGCAGCACCACCAGCGCGAGCAGGCCGACGATGATGGACGCCAGCTGCGGGCTGGTCACGATCATCATCGCCAGCGCGCCGCCGAACAGCAGCGCGTTGCGCAAGCCCATCGAGATGCTGGTGCCGATCAGCGTCTGGATCAGCGTGGTGTCGGTCGTCAGCCGCGACAGGACTTCGCCGGTCTTCAGCGTCTCGAAGAAACGCGGATCCTGCCGCAGCACCTGCCGGTAGACGGCGCGACGCAGATCCGCGGTGACGCGTTCGCCCAGCCACGACACGCTGTAGAAGCGCAGCGCCGTGCCGAACGCGAGCACGACGGCCACGCCGAACAGCGCGACGAACCAGACGTTGACGTCGGCCTGGCTCGAACCCGCCAGCGCTGTCGACGCGGCGGATGCAGCGGATGCAGCGGACGCGGCCGATGCAGCCGACGCAGCCGGCGCGAAGCTGACGTCGATCAGCTGCCGGAACGCCAGCGGCACGACCAGCGTCGCCGCCGCGGCAACCAGCAGCGCCCCGGCCGCCAGCGCCACGCGCCCGCGGTAGGGCCGCAGGAACGGCCACAGCGCGCGCAGCACGGACCACGAGCTGCGCCGGGCCGTGGTCCCTCGTTCGTCCGCCATCTGCCGCGGCCTCAGCCCGCCGGTCCGATCATCTGCCGCGCCTGCACCCACTGGTCGAACTGATCGCCATCGAGATGCCCCGAGGCCAGCGCCGCTTCGCGCAGCGTCGTTCCTTCGCGATGCGCGCGCTTGGCGATCTCCGCGGCACGGTCGTAGCCGATGTGCGGGGCCAGCGCGGTGACCAGCATCAGCGAACGCCCGAGCAGCTCGCCGATGCGATCGCGGTCGGCTTCGATGCCGGCCGCGCAATGCGCATCGAAGCTGCTCATGCCGTCGGTCAGCAGCCGCAGGCTCTGCAGCAGCGCATTGGCGATCAGCGGCTTGTAGACGTTCAGCTCGAAGTTGCCGGCGGAGGCACCGATCGCGATCGCCGTGTCGTTGCCGATCACCTGCGCGCACAGCATCGTCAGCGCCTCGCACTGCGTCGGATTGACCTTGCCCGGCATGATCGAGCTGCCCGGCTCGTTCTCGGGAATGCGCAGCTCGGCGAGACCCGAGCGCGGCCCGCTGGACAGCCAGCGCACGTCATTGGCGATCTTGGTCAGCGCCACCGCCAGCGTCTTCAGCGCACCGTGCAGCGCCGCGATCGGTTCATGGCCGGCCAGCGCGGCGAAGCGGTTGGGCGCCGCGGCGAACGGCAGGCCGGTGCGCGCCGCCAGCTCCGCCGCCACTCGCTCGCCGAACTGCGGATGCGCGTTCAGGCCCGTGCCCACGGCAGTGCCGCCGATGGCGAGCTCGTGCACCGCCGGCAGCGCCTGCACGATGGCGTGCTGCGCGATCGCCAGCTGCGCGACCCAGCCCGAGATCTCCTGGCCAAGCGTCAGCGGTGTCGCATCCTGCAGATGGGTGCGGCCGATCTTGATGACGTCGGCGAACTCGTCGGACTTGCGCTGCAGCGTGGCCTGCAGCGCCGCCAGTGCCGGCAGCAGCGCGGCGCCGGCCTGCGCCGCCGCCACATGCATCGCGGTCGGGAACACGTCGTTCGACGACTGCCCCAGGTTGACGTCGTCGTTCGGATGCACCAGCCGCTTCGGTCCACGCGGTCCGCCGAGCAGCTCGGAAGCGCGGTTGGCGAGCACTTCGTTGACGTTCATGTTCGACTGCGTGCCCGAGCCGGTCTGCCAGACCGACAGCGGAAACTCGCCGTCGTGCTCGCCGGCCAGCACCTCGTCGGCGGCGCGGACGACCGCATCGGACTTGGCCGCATCGAGCAACCCCAGTTCGCGGTTGACCGAGGCCGCGGCCCGCTTGACCTGCGCCAGCGCGCGGATCAGCTCGGGCGGCATCTTCTCGGTCGAGATCGCGAAGAACTGCAGCGAACGCTGCGTCTGCGCGCCCCACAGCCGGTCGGCGGGCACGTCGATCGGACCGAAGGTGTCGCGTTCGGTCCGGGTGGCGGGGCGGGCAGCGCTGCTCATGAGACGGCTCCTGATCGAATCGATGGCGAATGAATCCGTCAACATACCAGCGAATGCCTTCGGCCCCGAGCGGATGCGACAATGCCGTCACCGGCCTGGCCCGGCCCCGCCCGCCGGGCCCGCCACCCCGCCGCCCCGAGGGTTCAATGGAGTTTCGCCTGGTCTACGAAGGCCCGTTGCACGGCCAGGGCGCCAAGGCGCCGCACAAATGGGAGATCCGCCGCGCGCTGCACCCGCAGCTCGAGCGGCTGTGGAGCGAGCCGCCGCTGAACGCGGCGCGCGAGCGCCTGCTCGCATATCCGCCGCAGGCGGTACCTTCGTCGATCATCGTCGAGAAGGATGGCCTGCGCTTCGCGCCGCTGGTATCGCGCCGGCTCAACCTGTATGCCGAGCTGTCGGTGCTGCTGTTCCGGCAGCAGCCGCGCGGCACGCTGATCACGGACGGCGGTGACATCGACAACCGCCTGAAGACGCTGCTCGACGGACTGCGCGTGCCGCGCGGTGCCAATGAGGGGCGACAGGACGCCGGCAGCTTCGCGGAACCCGATCCGTTCTTCTGCGTGCTCGAGGACGATTCACTGGTCACCAAGGTCACCGTCGAGTCCGAACAGCTGCTGCGGCCCGCCGGGCCGGACTTCGTGCTGGCCATCATCGGCGTGCACGTCAAGAAGACGACGCTGACCAGCGAGAACATGGCGCTCTGATCGCGGCCATGGCGCGAACCGGCAGCCGCGGCGCACCGACCGTTCATCCGCCGCTCCGTGGCCGGCCTGCAACGAAGCGCCGCCGCCGCCGCGCGTCTGTCATCCGAAGTCTCGCGTTCGTTCCGCAGCGTTCAGCGGTACATGGGGACGCGGCCTAGGCTGGTGTCACATCGATTCGAGGAGGGCCGCAATGAACCCGATGCATGTCGACACCCTGGACACGCAGTCCGCCGGCGCCAACCCGCTGATCGCGCTGTTCGACTCCACGCAGGCACTGGCTGCCGCCGAGCGCCTGTACGCGCAGCACGGCAACGGCCTGCGCTTCTTCTGCGAGAACCGCCGCACCGTCTCGGTCGCCGAAGCGCATGCGATGGCGGCGCGCGACGCCGCGGCAGACAGTGCCGACGCCTGAGTCACACTGATGCGTGAATAGCGCCGGCACCTGATCGTCGGCGTCGGAAGCGCCGCGACGCGCTTCCCCCGAGGTCCCGGCGTCCCGACCTGCCGGCCTGCGCGCCAGGATCCTCGCGCAATCCTCGCGCGGATCCTCGTCCGGATCCTCGTCCGGCCCCTTCGTCCGGACCCTCGCCGGGACCCTCGCCCGCCGCCACCGGAATCCGCGCCGCCGCCGGCCTCCACCCCCGCCTACCCGCCGCGACAGCCACCTGAGCGCGGCTTCCTCCGCCGCCCGCTGCTGCCGACTTCGTCGCGAACACGATCGACGCGGACCATCCCCGCTCACGCGGACTGCCGGCCGCGCCGGCGCCCTCCTGAGCCATCGAACCGCCACCGCACGGCCGCCGGCACGCTCGGTGTTGTCCCTCGTTGACTTCAAAAAATTCCTTCAGATAGAATGCAATTCTATTTTTCAGGCGACGCAAGCCCTCCCAGGGAGCCGCGCCGCAACCGGCCGGGCCGCCGTTCATCCCGGTCACGGAGTTCCGATGGATGCCGCCAAAGCGCTGCACGCGCCCGAACAGATCCGCCCCGACTACCTTGAGAAGGTGACCGGCTCGGCCGTCTTCGCCAGCGACGTCGAGGTTCCCGGCATGCTGCATGGCCGCATCCTGCGCAGCCCGATGCCGCACGCGCGGATCCGCGGCATCGACGTCTCGGCCGCGCTGGCCATGCCCGGCGTGGTCGCGGTGCTGACCGGCGCCGACCTCGCCGATCTGTCCAGCCACTGGGGCCTGTATCTGTTCGACCGGCCCGTGATAGCGATCGACCGCGTCCGCTACGTCGGCGATCCGGTGGCCGCCGTCGCAGCCGTCGACGAGTTCACGGCCGAGGAAGCGCTGGACGCGATCCTCGTCGATTACGATCCGCTGCCGTTCGTGACCGATGCGGAGGAGGCCCTGGCCCCCGACGCGCCGCTGGTCCACGAAACGATGGACACGCACAAGGACTTCTACTTCCGCGGCGGCACCACGGCACGCCCCGGAACCAACGTGTTCCAGGACTACGACTACTCGCACGGCGACTGCGACGCCGCCTTCGCCTCGGCGGCACGCGTCTTCGAGGACAGCTTCACGTTCCCGATGGTGTTCCACTACGCGATGGAGCCGCACGTCGTGGTCGCCGACTGGCGCGACGACGGCATCGAGATCTGGAGCTGCGGCCAGACCCCCACTGCCATCCAGAAGGTCTGCGCCGGCGTCTTCGGCGTGCCGCTGGCGCGCATCCGCGTGCACTCGCCGTACGTCGGCGGCGGTTTCGGCGGCAAGGCCTCGGTCAAGATCGATCCGCTGGTCGTCGCGCTGTCGCGCAAGGCGCGGCGTCCGGTGCGCGTCTGTCTGTCGATCGCCGAATCGATGCTCACCTGCCGGCGCCTGAATGCCCGCGTCAACTTGAAGACCGCCGTGGCCCACGACGGCCGGCTGCTGGCCAAGGAAGTGCGCGTGCTGATGAACGGCGGCGCGTACGCCGATACGGGACCGGCGATCGCGATCAAGGCCGCGATCCGCGCCATCGGCCCTTACCGGATTCCGAACCTGCGGCTGAAGGCAGTCGCGGTCTACACGAACACGGTGCCGGGCGCGGCGTTCCGCTCGATCGGCGGCCCGCAAGGCGTCTGGGCGACCGAATCGCAGATGGACATCATCGCCGCCGCGCTGGGCCGCGATCCGATCGAGTACCGGCTCGCGAACATGGTGGACAAGGGCGAGACGATCAAGCCCGACTTGCGCCCGCTCGACGTCGATCTGAAGAGCTCGCTGCGCCAGTCGACGGCGGCGATGGCCGAGCTGCTGGGCAGCGAAGCGCCGAACCGCATCGTCGGCAGCGCCGTGGCCGCGACCGATCCCGGCATCCTGCCGATAGGCGGCGCGATCGTGCGGCTCAAGGCCGACGCGTCGGTGCTGGTCATGGCCAATACCGTCGAGATCGGCCAGGGCACGCGCGGCGCGCTGCGCAAGATCGCCGCGCAGCGGCTGGCGCAGCCGATGAGCAGCGTCACCGTCGCCGAGCCCGATACGCAGTTAGCACCGTACGACTGGGGCACCGGCGCCAGCCGCTCGACCGTCATCATCGGCCTGGCAGTCGAGCTGGCCTGCGAGGACATAGAGCAGCAGGTCAAGGACCTCGCCGCTCAGGTGCTGGGCGGCACGGCCGCCGACTACCGGCTGGCCGACGGCGGCATCGCAGGGCCGGACGGCACGACTTCGCTGCGCGAGCTGCTGCGCCGCTTCCAGGGCGTGGACAGCGGCGAATTCATAGGCATCGGCCGCGTCACGCCGAATACGCGTGGCGGCGACTTCGCCAAGGCGCCGCTGTTCTGGGAAACGGCTGCCGGCAGCTGCGAGATCGACGTCGACACCGGCACCGGCGAGATCCGGCTGCTGCGCGTGGTCAGCGCCTGCGACGTCGGCCGCGTCGTCAACCGCAAGGCCGCGGAAGGCCAGGACGAAGGCGCCGCGGTACAGGGACTGGGCCACACGCTGTACGAGGAATATCTGTATGAGGACGGACAACTGCTCAACGGCACGCTGTTCGACTATCACGTCCCCACCATCGACGAATCGCCCGAGCAGATGGTGACGCTGCTGATCGAAAGCGGCGACGGACCCGGTCCGGGCGGCGCGCGCGGCATGGGCGAAGGCGCGATCCTGCCGGTGGCGCCGGCCATTGCCAACGCGCTGCAGCGCCGCTACGGCGTGCGACTGCGCGACCTGCCGCTGACGCCCGAACGCGTCTGGCGCGCGCTGCGCGACGCAGGAGCGCTGTGATGCTGCCGACACGCTTCGAACTGCACCGGCCCGATTCGATCGAGGCCGCGCTGGCGTTGATGCAGCAATACGGCGACGACGCCATCTACTACGCGGGCGGCACCGAGATGCTGATCGCGATGAAGGCGCGCGTCGTCCGCTACGGCCACGTCATAGACATCAAGCGCATTCCCGGCCTGCGCGGCGTCGCCGAGCTTGACGACGGCAGCCTCATGATCGGCGCGCTGAGCACGCATCATCAGCTGGCCAACGATCCGGTCATTCGCCGGCGTCTGCCCGGTTACGCGCAGCTGGCCGACAACGTTGCCAATATCCGCGTCCGCGCCGCCGGCACGATCGGCGGCAACCTGTGCTTCGCCGAACCGCATGCCGATCCACCGGCGATGCTGTGCGCGCTGGGCGCGCAGCTGATCCTGCTCGGCCCCGGCGGCGATCGCAGCGTGCCGATGGAGTCGTTCATAGCAGGGGAGTTCACCACCGTACGCGCGCCCGACGAGCTGCTGGTCGCGATCGAGATCCCACCGCTGCCGACGGGAGCGCGCGCCTTCTATCGCGCGTTCGGACATCTGGAGCGACCCGCCGCCGGCGTCGCGGCACTGGCCATGCCGGCCGCGGCCGACCCCTCGCGGGACACCCCGCTGCGCTGGCGCTTCTGGACCGGCGCCGTGGCCGACCACCCGCTGCGGCTCGAAGCGCTCGAGGCCGCGCTCGACGGACTTCCGGCGCGCGACGTGGCGGCGACGATCGAACGCATAGCCCCGGGCGTCGCGCAGCAGCTCGACGTACACGACGACATCCACGGCAGCGCCGACTACAAACGCCATCTGGTCGCGGTGCTCGCCGGCCGCGCCGCGGAGGCTTGCCTGTCATGAACGACCACCCCGTCATTCCGATCCGCTTCTCGCTGAACGGCGGCCAGCGCGCGCTCGACATCGAACCGCGCGAGCTGCTGATCGACGTCGTGCGCCGCCAATGCGGCCTCACCGGCACCAAGCGCTCCTGCGACGTGGAAGTCTGCGGCGCCTGCACGGTACTGGTCGACGGGCTGCCGGTCTCGAGCTGCACCACGCTGGCCGCCGACGTGGACGGACGCGAAGTCACCACCATAGAAGGCCTGGGCCGCGACGGCGAACTCGATCCGGTGCAGCAGGCCTTCATCGAGCACGGCGCCATGCAATGCGGCTACTGCACGCCCGGCATGGTGCTGGCCATCAAGTCGCTGCTCGCGCAGCATCGGCAGCCGTCGGAGGAGACGATCCGCCACTACCTGCGCGGCAACATCTGCCGATGCACCGGTTACACCAAGATCATCGAAGCCATCGTCGACCTGGTCGACCGGCAGGCCTCGCTGCGGCCCGCCGCCGCCACTGAATGAAGAGGAGCAAGACGAACATGACCCCGAGCGATTCCGCATCGCAGCCCCGCCTGAAGCGGCCACACGTGCTCATCGCCGGTGCCGGCATGGGCGGTCTGACCGCCGCGCTGTCGCTGCTCAAGCGCGGCTTCGACGTCGACGTCTACGAGCAGGCGCCGGAACTGCGCGAACTGGGTGCCGGCCTGTGGATCTCGGTCAACGGAGCGCGCGTGCTGCTGGAACTCGGTCTGCAGGACGAGCTGAAGCGCATCAACCTGACCGCCGACGACCGCGTCGTGAGGCACTGGTCCACCGGCCAGAGCTGGTCGGTGTACAACCGCACTCCCGGCGGCGTGGCGGCGACTTCAGACCACACGCTGTACATGCTGCTGCGCCATGAACTGCATCGCATCCTGATCGACGCCGTGCGCGCGATCAAGCCGGAGGCGATCCATCTGAACGCTCGCTGCGTAGGCCTGCAGCAGGACGCGGACGGAGTCCGGCTGCAGTTCGCGGACGGCAGCAGCGCCAGCGGCGACGTCGTGGTCGGTGCCGACGGTGTCCATTCGCGCGTGCGCAACGCGCTGTTCGGCGACGTGCCCGGCAAGTTCACCGGTGCCGTCGCCTGGCGCGGCCTGGTGCCGATGGAAAAGCTGCCGCCCGAGCATCGCGCGCCGGTCGCGTCGACGTGGATAGGACCGACCGCGCACGTCACCAGCTATCCGGTGCGGCGCGCCGACGGCCAGCTGCTGATGAGCTTCTCCGGTCAGGTCGACCGCAACGACTGGCAGGTCGAATCCTGGTCGGAGGTCGGCAGCATCAGCGAATGCCTGAACGATTTCGCCGGCTGGCACGAGAATATCGTGCAGCTCGTCGAGAATGCGGAGACGCTCTACAAGTGGGGGCTGTTCGTGCGCGAACCGCTGGCGCAATGGAGCGTCGGCCGCGTCACGCTGCTCGGCGACGCCTGCCATTCGATGGTGCCGTATCTCGGCCAGGGCGTGAACATGGCGATCGAGGACGCCTGCGTGCTGGCCCGCTGCATCGCCGAGCAGCCGGACGAGCCGCAGCAGGCGCTCAAGCGCTACCAGCAGGCGCGGCGCGACCGCACCGCGCTCACCGCGAACCGCTCGGCGTCGATGCATCGCATCTTCCACCATCCGGCGCTGAAGTCGCTCGACACCGCCGTGCCCTATATCGAAGCGAACTGGAGTCCCGAGAAAGTGCGCGAACGCTACGACTGGCTGTTTTCCTACGACGCGCGGCAGGTGGCCGTATGAGCGTTTCCACTGCACGCCCGTGGGACGGGCTGGTTCCCGTCGAGGAACGCGACATCTATCGGCTGGCCGGCCTCGGGCAGCCCACCGGCTTCGGCGAGCGGCCCGCGCTGCTGGTGATCGATGTGCAGTACCGCACCATCGGCAACGAGCCGATGCCGATTCGCGATTCGATCGAACGCCAGTATCCGACCAGCTGCGGCGAATACGGCTGGCGCGCGGTAGCCCACATCGCCGAGCTGATCGCGGCGTTTCGCCGGCTCGGCTTTCCGGTCCTCTTCCCGCACGTCGCGCCCAAGGCGGCGCACGACCGCGGGCAGTTCGGCGAGAAGGTCCCCGGAGTCATGAAGATCCCGCCGGCCGGCTACGAGTTCGTACGCGAAGTCGCGCCGCAGCCGTCCGAGATCCGCATTCCCAAGTACCACGCCAGCGCCTTCTTCGGCACTTCGCTGGCCAGCTATCTGGTCTCGCTGAAAGTCGATTCGCTGGTCGTCAGCGGCTGCACCACCAGCGGCTGCGTGCGCAGCTCGGTGGTCGACGCCTGCTCGCTGAACTACAAGACGATCGTTCCCGAGGACGCGGTGTACGACCGTTCGCAGAGTTCGCACGCGATGAACCTGTTCGACATGGCCAGCAAGTACGCCGACGTGATGCCGACGCGCGACGTCATCGCGCTGCTCGACGAACTGCCCGCGCGGGCCGCGCGCCGCTGACGCGGCGCCGGCGAATCAAGGAGCCCAGATGGCAGCCAACCTCGAACTGCTGAACGCGTGGCGCAAGCTGCTCGAGCTGTGCAAGGTGAACGACGACGAGTTCGTCGTGGTCCTGCTCGGCGAGGCCTCGCATCCCGATCATGTCGACGCCGCGGAACTGGCGCTCGCGATGACGGGCTCCCGCTCGATGAGCGTGCGCCTGGGACAGGCCGTCGGCCGCAAGATGGCCGGCGAAAGCACGGCCTACTACGCGCCCACCGCACTCACCGGCAACCTGCCGGCCATCGACGCCATGAAGCGCGCCGACCTGGTCATCGATCTGATGGGCATGTACCGGGGCTCCGAGCAGGAGGAGATCCTCGCCGCCGGCACCCGCATCGTGCTCGTCAAGGAGCCGCCCGAGGTGTTCATGCGGCTGCTGCCGCGCGCCGAGGACAAGCGCCGGGTGCTGGCCGCGCACGGCGTGCTCAGCCGCGCCCGCACCATGCACGTGAGCTCGGCCGCCGGCACCGATCTGCGCGTCACGCTCGGCGAGTACCCGTGCCTGGTCCAGTACGGCTATGCCGACGAGCCCGGCCGCTGGGACCACTGCCCGAGCGCGTTCATCGCCATCTGGCCGAGCGAGCGCTCGGCCAACGGCCGCGTCGTGCTCAATGCCGGCGACATGATCCTGCCGTTCAAGTCATACGTGCAGACACCGATCCACCTGAGCATAAGCGACGGCTACGTCCGCGAGATCGAGGGCGGCCTGGACGCCAAGTACCTGCGCGACTACATGGCGATGTTCGACGACCCCGAGGGCTATGCCGTCTCGCATCTCGGCTGGGGCCTGCATCAGCGCGCCCACTGGACGGCGCTGGGCATGTACGACAAGCGCCAGACCAATGCGATGGATGCACGCTCGTTCGCCGGCTGCTTCATGTTCTCCACGGGACCGAACGCGGAAGGCGGCGGCACGCGCCATACGCCCTGCCATCTTGACATCCCCATGCTCGACTGCTCGGTCAGCGTCGACGGCGAACCGATGGTCGTCGACGGACGCGTCGTCGCGCCTGACCAGACCTAGGAACCCGCATGCAATTCCAACTTGCTTCGAGCGTGCCGCGCAGCCCGCAGGACGTCTGGCTGCTGCTCACCGACATCGGCCGCATCGCCAGCTGCATTCCGGGCTGCGAGAACGTGCAGGAGAAGGAACCGCTCGCTTCGTACAGCGCGGTCTTCAAGCAGCAGATCGGACCGTTCCGGCTGCAGATGCCGGCCGACATCAGCGTCGTCGAGCAACGCGAGCCGGAGCGGCTGAAGGCAATCGCGCAGGGGCGCGACAAGACCACCGGCACGCAGGTCACGCTGGCGCTCGAGGTCGATCTGGCCCCGGAGGCCGGCGGCGGCTGCCGGCTCGCGGTCGCTTCCGATCTGCAGATCGCCGGCCGTCTGGCGACGCTCGGCTATCCGGTCATCAAGAAGAAGGTCGACGAGAACTTCACTGAATTCCAGCGCCGGCTGATGGCGGCGCTGCAAGACGATGCGGCAGCGGCGAGCACCGCAGCGCCGGCAGCAGGCCCCGCTGGAACCGCGCCCGCGCCCGCACCCAGCGAAACCCCGCCCGCATCGGGCGGCCGATTCACCGACCGCGTCAAACAGCTCTTCGGACGATGAGGTCATCCGGAGTGGGCTCGCCGCCGGCGAGACCACCCCGGATGGCCGATCGAAGCCAACCGGCCGAGCGCCCGTATAGCAGCCGAGCCGGATTTTTCAAATGGAATCGCGTTCTGTTTTCAGACTAGGGGATCTCACATGAGCAAGCGACACCTGCTAAAAACTCTGATGCTGTCCGCCTTGGTCGCGGCAGCACCGATCAGCGCACTGGCCCAGACGGCGGCGCAGTTCCCGTCCAAGCCCATCCGCATCATCGCGCCGTACCCGCCGGGCGGCGCCACCGACCTGCTGGCGCGCGCGCTGGCCGACGGCCTGCAGGCCACCTGGAATTCGCCGGTGGTGGTCGAGAACAAGCCCGGCGCCTCCGGCATGATCGGCGCCGAACTCGCATCGCAGGCCCCCGGCGACGGCTACACGCTGGTGATCGGCGCCGTATCGCTGCACGCCATCCTGCCGGCGCTGAACCCGAAGATGGGCGAAGTGCAGAAGCTGCTCACGCCGATCTCGATGCTGGGCGTCAACCCTTCGTACGTCGTCGTGCCGGCGACGCTGCCGATCAACAACGTGCGCGAGCTGATCTCGTACCTGAAGACCAGCCCCGGCAAGCACGGCTACGGCGCGGCCGGCATCGGCACGTCGCAGCACATCTTCGTCGAGCTGTTCAAGCAGCATGCGGGCGTGGACATCTTCCCGGTCCAGTACAAGGGCAGCGGACCGATGATCACCGACCTGATCGGCGGCCAGACGACGCTGGTCATCGAACAGGGCCCGGCGGTGATGGGCCACATCCGCAACGGCAAGCTGCGCGCGCTGGCGGTGACCACGCCCAAGCGCTCGATCGCCATGCCCGACGTGCCGACGCTCGCCGAAGCGGCACTGCCCGGCTTCGACGCATCGACCTGGTTCGCGGTCTACGGTTCGCCCGGCATCCCGGCCGACATCCAGCGCAAGCTCAGCGACGGCGTCAATCGCGCGCTGGCCATCCCCGAGATCCGCGAGCGGCTGACCAGCGCCGGCGTCGAGCCGGGCGGCAGCACCCCCGAGCAGCTCCACTCACGCGAGAAGAAGGATGCCGAGATGTGGGCGGAAGTGATTCGGCGCAACAACATCAAGCTGAACTGAGCGTTCGACCATACTGAGCGTTCGACCGTACTGAGCATCGAGCCGAGCTGACCTCACGCCGCACTGTGCAACGCCGTATCCTGCGCCGCCGCCTGTTGCGACAGCAGCAGCTCGGCGGCCAGACAGTCCTGGGCGAACAGCCCCAGCGACTTGAACAGCGTGATCTGCTCCGGCCCCGAGCGGCCGGAGTGGGCGCCGCCCAGCACCGCGCCCAGTTCCGGCAGCGTCTCGATCGCGCCGATACGCCCGGCCGCCACTGCGGCGCGCAGCTCGGCCGCCGCGGCCGCCGCCGCACTGCGGCTGTCGACGAAGATCTGCGCGCGCGCCACGGCCTCCAGGTCGATCTCCTGCTCGGCCGGCGTGCTCGACCCCACGGCATTCAGATGCTGCCCCGGGCGCAGCAGCCGTCCCGAAAGAAACGGCTGCCCGGCGGCAGTCAGCGTGCAGACGACATCCGCTGCCTGCACCGCATCCTCCAGCGCCGGCACGACCTGCAATGGCGTTCGCAGCGAGGCCGCCAGCGTGTCGGCCAGACGCTGCGCACGCGCCAGGTCCCGTCCCCATAGCAGCAGCTTGCGCGTCCGCGGCCAGGCGTCGAACGCTTTCGCATGAGCGCGTGCCAGCGTACCCGCGCCCAGCAGCGCCACTACACCAGCATCGCCATGCGCCAGCGCGTCGGTCGCCGCTACCGTCGCCGCTGCCGTACGTGCATTGGTCAGGCTGGGAGCGTCGACGATGGCAGCCAGGCCTCTCGTCTCGCGATCGAACAGCAGGAACGCGCCGGCCTTGACGTGGCGGCGCGCCTCGGCGTCCGCGAAGCGCGCCATCAGCTTGGCGCCGATCCACGCGCTGCTCCCCGCGCTGTCGCTGCCCGCGCCGACCACCGCGCCGGGCATGAACGCCATGCCCGCCCCGTCGCCCAGGTCGACGATGGCGCGCGGCGGCTGGCGGATGCCGCCGTTGGCGCTCAGCACGAACGCACGCCGCATCGCTTCCACGCAGCGCGCGTCGTACAGCGTGCGCTCTACCTCTTCCGCTCCGATGACGCGCATCGCTTCAGATCCTGAAGCTCAGGCTGCCGTCGCGTTCCGCCTTGCCGACCAGCTCCAGCTCCCAGTCGATGTAGGCCTGCATCTGCCGATGCACGTCGCCTTCATAGTCGTACGGCGTGGTGGCGACGTCGACCGGATCAGTCAACCAGTCGGCCTCGCTCGACAGCGGCAGGCCGGCCCGCTGCCACGCGCATGTCCCACCGCGCAGCACCTGTACCGGCCGGCCCAGCTCCGCCTGCAGCGCCGGCGCGGTCAGCGCGGACAGTCGGCCGTCCTCGCAGACCAGGATCAGCCCGGGCAGCTCGCGCCACTGCGGCACGAAGCGATGCAGCAGTCCGCGTGCCGCGAAGCGCGCGCGCGGCAGATGCTGCTGGCGATAGGCCGGGCTCGGCCCCAGGTCGATGATCGGCCAGCTCGCGCACTCGGCGCCCTCTGCCACGCACGAGCGTGCCAGCTCGCTCGCGGTCAGGAACTGCGCCGGCTCAAGCTCCGGCGCCGTCTCACGCAAGTCCTCGCGCGCGGCGGCGGGCTGACTGCGATCGGCGATCGCGGTCTGCGCCGCCTCGCGATCGAGCACGTAGACCTCGTCCCAGCCCATCTCGCGCAGATACGCCGCGGCGACCAGCGCACGGACTTCCTCGACATCGAACAGCACGATCGTCCCGCCTCGCACCGCGGCATGGTCGTCGAGCGACTGCAGAAGCTGGCCACCGGGAACATGGCGGAAGCCGGCAGCATGGCCAGCGGCGTACTCGTCAGCGTCGCGGACGTCGAAGCAGTACAGCGCACGATGGCCGCCATCGTCACCGAGCGAGGCCATCGTCCGCCAGGCCTGCGCATCGAGGCGGCGCACGCCGGTCCGCTCGGCACGCTCGCGCGCCCGCTGCAGCAGCGACGGCGATGGACGCAGCGGCTCGAAAGCGGCGGGCACCTGCGCCGGACGGCTCAGCGCCAGCCCGGCCAGTTCCCAGCCGATCAGCCCATTGTTCAGGACCGCGATCGGCCGCCGATACTGCAGGTCGATCAGCGACTGCGTCGCGACGATGCCGCGCGTACGGCCCGCGCAATGAACCACCACCGTCGTGCCCTCGTCGATCGGCAGCTGCTCCAGCCGGGCCGCCAGCTCGACACCCGGCAGATGCATTGCACCCGGCACCGCGCCGCGCAGATGCTCGTCGCGCGGCCGGCAGTCGACTACCACCACGCGCCCCGTTTCCAGTTGCTCATGCAGTGCCGCCGCTTCGATGTGCGGCGTCTGCCGCACCTGCTCGAGCCGCTCGCCGAAGGTCTTGCTCGGCACGTTGAAGCCGGTGAAGACCTCGAAGCCGCTCGCCGCCCACGCGGCCGGACCGCCTTCGAGCAGCCGCAGGTCGCGATAGCCCATCGCGCGCAGCGTATCGCTCGCGCGCCGCAGACGCAGCAGCGCGTCATGGGCCTGCGGGCCTTCCCAGTCCGCGCACAGCACCACCGGCACTCCGCGCGCCGGAACGCGCGCGTCTATCGTCCATTCGAGCCGCCCGGCAGCCGCGTTCGATGCCAGCAGCAGATGGCCGCGGCCGAACTCGCCGGGCTCGCGTATGTCGAGCAGCGCGAACGGCTGCCGGCTCCGTATCAGCTGCCGCAGCCCGGCCGGACTCAGCAGCGCGTCCATGCGACGATCTCGGGTTGCGGCGCATAGGCGGTCGCCGCCCCCTGTTCGGGAAAGGCACGCCGATCGGTCTGCGCCGGCAGGCTTCTGCCGTAGAAGTGCAGCGTCATCACCAGCGGCTGCTGCAGCGTATCGATGCTGTGCACGTCGTCGGGCATCAGCGCCACTGCCTCTCCGGCCACCACGGCCTTGCTGCCGACCGGTTCGGCACCGGCATCGACGATCCGGTAGAACGTGTTGCGCTCCTCCCCGACTACGCCGGCGATCACGGCCCACGTCGCATGATCGTGCGGCGGCGAGACCACGCCGGCACCGCAGACGTTGACGTACAGCGTCATGGACTGATCCGGATCCGCATGCAGCACATACATGCGCGCCTTGCCGCCGGCCGGCAGCGGGAAGCGCTGCGGATCGAACAGACTCGTCTCGCGCCCCAGCTCGATCAGAGCCTCTCGCACCCGCGCCAGGCTGTGCCGCGTCACGCCCTCGGCCGCCAGCGTTCGGCGCGTGTCGGCCACCAGCTCGTCGATGCGGCGGCCCAGTTGCTGATCCAGGTTCATGCCCGCTCCTTCGCATTCGTGCCGACCGCTCGCGCATAGCGCTGCAGGCCGCCGGCCAGGTCGTCGATCAGATCCTGCGGATCCTCGAGGCCCACATGCAAGCGCAGGTAGGTTCCCTGCGCCTCGGTCCCGTCCGGCAGGACCGGGAACACGAGACTCTCGAAGCCGCCCCAGGATCCCCCCATGCGGAACAGCCGCAGCCCTTCCACCATGTCACGCAGTGCTGCCGTCGGCCTTGCGCCGGGCGGCTTGGCAAGGAAGATGCCCATCAGTCCGCTGGCACCGCGGTAGTCGCGCTGCCAGATCGCATGGCCGGGATCGCCGGGCAGCGGCGGATAGCAGACCTTCACTACCTGCGGCTGCGCCGCCAGCCACTGCGCCAGCCGCAGGCCGTTGCGCGCATGGCGCTCCATGCGCAAGCCCAGCGTGCGCATGCCGCGTGCGCCCAGGAACGCATCGTCGGGGCCGATGCACAGCCCAAGCTGCGCGATGGTGCCGGCGATCGACGGCCATACCGCTTCGGTAGTCGCGATCGTTCCCATCATCGCGTCCGAATGCCCCACCAGATACTTGGTCGCGGCCTGCAGCGACACGTCGACACCGTGGGCCAGCGGGCGGAACGACAGCGGCGTAGCCCAGGTATTGTCGGCCACCGTCACGATGCCGCGCGCCCGGCACACTTCGGCGATCGCGGGAATGTCCTGCATCTCGAAGGTCAGCGAACCCGGCGATTCGAGATACACCACTCGCGTGGACTGCCGCAGCCATTCGGTGATGCCGGCGCCGCAGTCCGGCGGATAGAAGTCGGTCTCGATGCCGCGTGCCGCGAGAAACTCGGTCGCGAGCCGGCGCGCCGGCTTGTAGACGCTGCGCGGCATCAGCAGATGATCGCCGGGACGCAGCAGCGCCTGCAGGCTGGCCGAGATGGCCGCGAGCCCGCTGGGCACCAGCGCCGCCGCGAAGCCGCCTTCGAGCTGCGCGATCGCCTGCTCCAGATGAAAAGTGGTCGGCGTGCCGTAGCGTCCGTAGGTCAGCTCATGGCGATCGTGGGCCGCTGCACGCTCGAATTCCTCCAGCGTCTCGAACAGAATCGTCGAGGCGCGATACACCGGCGTATTCACCGGCCCCCATGCCGGCCGTCCCAGCTGCACCAGTTGCGTATCCACTTCCATCCCGCTCTCCTGCGTTCGCCGCATCGCTTCAACCACCGAGATATGCCTGGCGGATGCGCGGATTGCTGGCCATCTCCGCCGCTTCGCCCGAGGCGATCAGCCGCCCAAGTTCCAGGACCCAGACGCGGTCGGAGACCGCGATGGCGCCCGCCGTGTTCTGCTCTACGATCAGGATCGTGACGCCGGCCGCGCGAACCTCGACCACGGTCTCGAACACCTGCTGCATCGTGATCGGCGCCAGCCCCAGCGAGGGCTCGTCCAGCAGCAGCAGCCGCGGCCGGGTCGTCAGCACCATGGCCATTTCCAGGATCTGCTGCTCGCCGCCGCTCAGATTGCCCGCCTGCACCGACAGGCGCCGCCGCAACATGGGGAACGAGTCCAGGATCCGCTCCATCGCGCCGGCGCGCTCGGCCCGCGCCAGTGAATGGCAGCCCAGCATCAGGTTCTCGCGCACCGACATCAACGGAAAGTTGCATCGGCCCTGCGGCACGAAGCCGATGCCGCGCACCTGGCGCTGGTCGGAGCCCAGCGCGCCGATCTCTTCGCCGGCGAAGCGGATGCCGCCCTGCAGCAGCTTCAGTTCACCGAAGATCGCCCGCAGCAGCGTCGACTTGCCGGCGCCGTTCGGCCCGATGATGGTCACGATCTCGCCGGCCGCTACCGATTCGGTCACGCCGTGCAGGATAGGTACCGCCGCGCGATAGCCGGCATGCAAGTCGTGCATCGCGAGCAGCACGGGGGCGCTCATGTGCGCAGCTCCGCCGGCACACCGATGTAGGCGCGCAGCACGCGCTCGTCGGCCTGGATGGCCGCGGCCGATCCCTGCGCCAGCACGGTGCCGCGGTCGAGCACGATGACGCGGTCCGACATGCGCATGACGAAGTCCATGTTGTGCTCCACCAGCAGGATCGTCAGTCCTTCGGCGCGCAGGCTGTCCAGCAGCTCGCCGATCTGCAGGCACAAGGTCGGATTGACCCCGGCCAGCGGTTCGTCCAGCACGATCAGCCGCGGCGTGGCGATCAGCGCGCAGCCCAGCGCCACCAGCTTCTGCTGGCCGTACGACAGCGCCGCTGCCGGCGAGTCGAGCATGCGTCCCAGGCCGATCCGCTGTCCGACCTCGGCGGCGCGCTGCCGGGCCTCGGCGTCGAAGCGCCGCATGAAGCCCGCCGCCAGCAGATTCGTGTGCCAGGCCGGCACGCGATGCGCCTGCATCGCCAGCGCCAGGTTCTCGTGCACGCTCAGCGGCCCGTAGACCCGCACTGTCTGGAAGGTCCGGCTCAAGCCGGCGCGCACGATCTCCCACGGCGCCCTGCCGCTGAGCTCGCTGCCGCCGACCCACCAGCGGCCGCCGTCATGGCGCTGGAAGCCGCTGATGCAGTCGATCAGCGTGCTCTTGCCGGAACCGTTCGGTCCGATCAGCGAGGTGATCGTGCCGCGCTCGACGTCGAACGAGACGCCATCCAGCGCCACCACTCCGGCATAGCGCTTCGAGACGCCGTCCAGTTTCAGAATCGCGTCAGGCATCGGCCCTCCGTCGCTCGCCGCCGCCACGCAGCCGGCGGCCGAGGCGCTGCGGCAGCTCGGCAATGCCGTTCGGCAGGAACAGCATCAAGGCGATCAGCAGCAGGCCATAGATCAGGCTGCGCGCATCAACGCTGATCCGCAGTAGCTCCGGCAGCACCGTGAAGATCATCGCCGCCGCCACCACGCTGACGAAGCGTCCCGGCCCGCCGAGCAGCACCATGATCAGGATGGCCTCGGTGTAGTACATGTCGAAGATCGACGGATCCACGATGGTCAGGTTGAAGACGTGCACCGCGCCGATCACGCCGGCGATGAACGCCGACAGGCCGATCGCCAGCAAGCGGTACGGCAGCGGATTGATTCCCTGCGACTTGGCCAGCGGCTCGTCGAGGCGGATCGCCGTCATCACGCGCCCCGCGCCGGAGCCCACCACCCATCGCACCAGCAGCAGCAGCGCGACGGCCACCGCCAGCGACAGCCAGTAATACGTTCGCGGCGTATCGAACTCGATCGCCATCGCGCCGGGAATCGCCACCGACGGCGCCGGCAGGCCCGGCAGGCCGGCCGGCCCGCGTGTGAGGAACACCAGGTCCTTGGCCAGCAGATGCAGGATCAGCGTCGTCGCCAGGCTGACGATGACGAACGCGATGCGCGACAGCCGCAGCGACGCGAAGCCGATGAACAGGCCCAGCAGCATCGCCAGCACGCCACCGGCCAGCGCCGCGAGCCAGAAGCTCCAGCCGGCGTCCATCACCAGGATCGCCGCCGCATACGCACCCAGTCCGAAGAAGCCGACCTGCGCGAACGACAGCAGTCCGCCGTAGCCGAAGACAAGGTTCAGCGAAGTCGCCAGCACGGCGAAAGTCGCGGCCGTGATGCCTATGCCCAGCGCATAGGGCGACGAGAACACGAACGGAAAGGCCAGCGCGACCAGCAGCAGCGCGGCACCGCCCCAGCGGGAAACAATCGAGGTCTGCACCGCGCCTCCTACAGTCGCGCCGAGCGGCCGAACAGGCCCTGCGGCCTGAGCAGCAGGATGGCGATCATCAGCGAGAAGGTGATCGCCTCCGCGGCCACCGCCGACAGCCACAGCGACGACAGGCTCTCGAACAAGCCGAGCCCGACGGCGACCACCGTCGCCCCCAGCAGGCTGCCCATACCGCCGATGATGACGATGGCGAAGACCTTGACCAGGAAGCCCAGGCCCATGACCGGATGGACCGCATACATGGGCGCGAGCAGCACGCCCGCCAGCACCGCCAGCACGACACCGGTGATCACCGCCAGCCGGATCGCGGCGTGCGGCTTGATGCCGACCATCGCCGCGGCGCGCGGGTTCTGCGCCACCGCGCGGATGGTGCGGCCCAGATGCGAATGCTGCAGGAACACGTACAGCAGCGCGATGCAGCCGGCCGCCGCCGTGAAGGCGATGGCGCGCACCTTGGGCATGACGATCGGCCCCAGCTCGACCAGGCCGGTTGCCGCGGGGAAGTGGACCTCGCGCGGCGTGGCGCTCCACAGCAGCATCGCACCGCTCTGCAGCACCATCGCCAGGCCCATGGTCAGGATGATGGCCCGTTCGGTGGAGCCGCCGGTGTCGCGCACCAGCCGGTAGACCACATAACCGAGCCCGAGGCCGATCAGCAGCGTGACCGGAATGCTCTGCAGATACCCCAGCCCCATTCGCTCGGCGACGAACCAGGTCGTCATGGCGCCGATCATGTACAGCTCGCCGTGCGAGAAGTTCACGATGTCGAGCACGCCGAATATCAGCGCCAGCCCGACGGCGATCATGGCGTAGATCGAGCCCATGACCAGTCCGTTCGCCAGCTGCTGCAGCAACAGGATGGGGTCCATGCGGTTCTCTGCCGACCTCAGGTGCGCTGCAGCGCGACGATGGAAATCTTGCCGTCCTTCAGCAGCAGGACCACCGCATTGTTCTGCGCCTGGTTGTGCTCATCGAACTGCAGCTCGACGCCCAGCATCGACTGGTAGCGCGACTTCTCCAGCGCATCGCGGATCGCCGTCGCATCGACCTTGCCGGCGCGCTTGATCGCATCGGCGATCAGATGAACGGCCTCGTAGCCGTATGCGCTCTGGAACTGCGGATCGGCCTTGAAGCGCTTGCGATAGTTCTCCACGAAGCGCCGGTTGGCCGGCGTATCGACGTCCGGCGAATACGGCAGCACGCCGATCGAACCATCGAGGAAGCCGCGCTTGATCTGCTCGGGCGACAGCAGCGCCGGATCGAAGCGGCCCGTGATCGGGATCTTGCCGCCCCATGCTTCGTACTGCTTCATGAAGTTCGCCATGTCGGCGCCGAGCATGTAGATGGCAATCGCATCCGGCTTGCTGCTCACCAGTTTGGTGATCAGCGACGTGAAGTCGGGCGTCGCCTGCGTGAAGGTCTCGGTCGCCACCATCGTGATGCCCAGCCGCTTGGCATGCTCGGCGAAGGCCTTGGTGCCGCCGCGCCCGTAGTCGGTGTCCTCGGCGATCACGGCGATGCGGCGCCAGCCGGTTCGCGCGGCCAGGTGCTCGACCAGCGCCTTGGCCATCCCGTCGTCTGACACACTGGTTCGGAACGCCCACACGTTATTGCCTTTGCGGCCCGACAGCCCGGTGATCGACGGCGCGGTCGAGACGTCGATGACGAACGGAATCTCGCTGCGCTTGACCACCGGCATCACGGCCAGCGACACCGAGCTGCAGAAGGCGCCGATGATCACGGACGCTTTCTCTTCGTTGATCAGCCGGTTGGCGGTCTGCACGCCCTCGGTCGGATTACAGCGGTTGTCGGCCACCGCCAGCCGGATAGGCCGGCCCAGCACGCCGCCGGCCTGATTGACTTCGTCCACCGCCATCTCGACGCCCTGCCGCTCCGGCAGCGCGAACGATGCGGCTCCGCCGGTCACAGGCGTGGTCAGGCCGACCACGATGGGCGCCGAACCCTGCGCCCAGGCCAAGGTGCAGACGAGACTGGCCGTCGCCGCGGCGAGCGGCAGGAATCCTTTCGACTTCATCGCTTCTCCTGTTGCAGTGGGGGCTTGAACCCGTAGACCGCCTCGGCCTGCGCCGGGCTGATATATCCCTCGCGCAGATCGCGGATCACGAGATCGCGGTCGCGCTGCGACGGCGCACCGAGTCCGCCGCCGCCGGGCGTTTCGATGATCAGATCCTCACCGGGCTGGATCTCGTGCGCGCCCATCGAGCCGAGCGTGCGCCGCGTCGTGCGCACCACGCCCGCCGCGCCGTCGCCGCCGCCATCGCGCCCGCGCGGCGGATGCACGACGCGGTCCAGCATCGCGGCGAAGCGGAACGGCTGTCCCGACAGCGAGCGCAACTGGATCACCTGGCCCAGCCCGCCGCGCCAGCGTCCGTAGCCGCCGCTGTCGGCGCGCAGCTCCTTGCGCACGAACAGCAGCGGCGTGACGGTTTCAGCGATCTCGACGGGTACCGCCCTGACTCCGCTGGGAAACGAGGTCGCCGACAGGCCGTCGAGCCCGCGGCGAGCGCCGGTGCCGCCATTGTGAAAGCTAGTCATTCCGAAGCGGCGCAGCGGGGCGCTGCCGGTCACTTGGCCGGACACCACCAGC
Organism: Burkholderiaceae bacterium; assembly: GCA_050187175.1. Classification (GTDB taxonomy): domain Bacteria; phylum Pseudomonadota; class Gammaproteobacteria; order Burkholderiales; family Burkholderiaceae_E; genus Zeimonas. The sequence continues at coordinate 8,860 of JBFWXS010000003.1, read as the reverse complement.
AGCCACAGCGGCGTACCCTCGGCGGGCACCGCGTCCGGCACCGCCTGCGCCAGCGCGCCGAACACCACGTCAGGCAGCATCTGCCCGATCACGTGTCGCGCCGTGACCGCGCAGGGCTCCTGCGCGTTCAGGATAGAGCCCGCGGGCGCGACGACGCGCACCAGATCCAGCGAGCCGGCATTGTTCGGCACCTCGGGCGCCAGCGCGCATTTCACGCCGAAGCTGGCGTAGGCCGCCGTGTAGCACAGCGGAACGTTGATGCCGAAGGACGACTGTGCCGACGTACCGTCGAAGTCGAGCAGCAGCCCTTGCTCGTCGACGCTCAGCTCGAGCCGCAGATCGATCGGCTTCTCGTAGCCGTCGATACGCATCTCGCTGCGATAGCGTCCGCGCGGCAGCCGCTCGATCGCCGCACGCATCGCGCGCGCCGTCGCATCGAAGATGTAAGCGGCGAGAGCGCTCAGATCGTTCAGCCCGAACTCGCCCAGCATCTCGCCGAGCCGGCGTCGGCCGATATCGTTGCAGGCGACCAAGGCCATCAGATCGCCGACGACCTGCACCGGTTCGCGCACGTTGACGCGGATCACGTCGAGCAGCGTCTGATCGAGCTGGCCGCGATGCTGCAGACGACAGATCGGCAGCCGCAGCCCCTCTTCGTAGATCTCCTTCGCGTCGGGCCCCGCCGGCCGACCGCCGATGTCGGGAACATGCGTCGTCGACGCGAACAGCCCCACCATCCGTCCGCCATGGAACGCCGGCGTCACCACCGTGAAGTCGAACAGATGCCCGGTCCCCAGCCACGGATCGTTCGTCAGGAAGACGTCGCCGTCGCTCATCTGGTCCGCGGGGAAGCGGGCCAGGAAGTGCGCCACCGCCGCGGCCATCGTATTGACGTGTCCCGGCGTGCCGGTGACCGCCTGCGCGATCATCCGGCCGTGCACGTCGAACACGCCCGCCGACACGTCGCCGGCCTCGCGCGCCGCGGTGCTGAAAGCAGCGCGAATCAGCGTCTGCGCCTGTTCCTCGACCACCGCCACCAGGCGGTTCCACATGATTCGCCGATGGATCTCGGCCAGATCGGCTTCGCGCAAGCCGCCGTTCAGGTCCGCGGCCTGGCGGCGTCCTGCAGCCTGTGCGCCGGCAGTCATCGCGCCTCCTTGCGAGTGAGAACCAGATGTCCATGAGGATCCAGATGAACCTGGAACCCTGTCGGCACCACCGTCGTCGTCTGCGTCTCCACGATCAGCGCCGGCCCGTCGAGCGTCTCGCCGCAGGCCAGCGAATCGCGGCGCCGCACCGTCGCGTCGACCTCACCATTGGCACCCGGGTCGATCACGCGCCGATCGGCGTCTTTCGTCGCTGGACGGTCTGCGTCCACGACGCGACGACCTGCCTCCGCACCGCGATAGCCAGCATCCGCCGATGCCTGCTCGCTGAGATCGACCATCCAGTTCAGGAACTCGATGTCGTGCGCATCGAAGCCCCTGCCGTACAGCCGCTCGTACGCCTGCTCGAAGGCCTGACGCAGCATCTGCGCATCGCCGTCACGCAGCGCACGCATCGGCAGCTCGATCGACACCTCATGGCCCTGGCCCAGATAGCGGGCATCGGCGCGCAGCGCCCAGCGCATCTCGCCGCGCGGCCGGGCCTCGGCGACGATGCCGCGCGCCTCTTCCGCCAGTTCATCCACCAGTGCATTGACCGCCGCCGCATCGAACGAGGACAGCCGCTGATACAGACTGCGCGCGCAATGGAACGCCACCGGCGCATGCAGGAAGCCCACTGCCGACCCCACGCCCGCGTCGCGCGGAATCACCACGCGCCCGATGCCGAGCTTCTGTGCCAGCCGCGCGGCATGCAGCGGCCCCGCACCACCCGTCGCGATCAGCACGCGGTCGTGAACCGCCTTGCCTTGCTCGATTGCGTGGATGCGAACGGCGCTCGCCATCGTTTCATCGACCATCTCGCTGATGCCGAGGGCCGCCGCCTGCGCGCTCATGCCCAGCGGCCCGCCGAGCTCCCGCTGCATGGCTTGTGCCGCCGGCGCGGCCTCGAGCATCATCGCGCCGTTGCCGAAGGTCGCGGGATCGATGCGGCCGAGCAGCAGATCGGCGTCGGTCACCGTCGGACGCTCGCCGCCGCGGCCATAGCAGACCGGCCCCGGCTCCGAGCCGGCACTCTCCGGACCGATAGCGATGCGCCCCATCGCATCGACCGACGCGATCGAACCACCGCCTGCGCCGATCTCGACCAGCTCGATCACCGGAATGCGCAGCGGAATGCCGCTGCCCTTGCGGAACCGATGCGCGCGATCGACCTCGAACAGGCGCGAGGTCTGCGGACGGCCGTCGTCTATCAGGCACAGCTTGGCGGTGGTGCCGCCCATGTCGAAGGCCACCACTTGCCGGGCTTCGACGTGCCCGGCCACCTGCTTCGCGAAGATGACGCCGCCCGCCGGCCCCGACTCGACCAGCCGCACCGGGAAGCGCCGCGCCGTCGCCACCGACGCCAGCCCGCCGGCCGACGTCATCAGCAGCAGTGGCGCATGGATAGCCAGCCGCCCGGCGAGCGCATCCTGCAAGCGGCTCAGATAGCCGCTGATGATGGGCCGCACGTAGGCATTGGCCACGGTCGTGCACAGGCGCTCGTACTCGCGGATCTCGGGACACACCTGGTGCGACAGACAGACCGAGGCTTCGGGCAGATGCCGCGCCAGCGCCTGCGCAGCGGCGATCTCGTTGTCCGGATTGGCGAAGCTGTGCAGGAAGCCCACCGCCACCGATGTCACCTGCTGCGCGCGCAGAGCCGCCGCCAGCTCGCGCCAGTCGGACTCGGCCGGCGCAGCAAGAATGACGCCGGCGGCCGTGCAACGCTCCTCGACCTCGAAGCGCAGATGCCGCGGCACCAGCGCCGCCGGACGCTGCATGAACAAGTCGTACTGGTCGAAGCGGTGCTCGTAGGCGATCTCGAGCGCATCGCGAAAGCCGCGCGTCGTCACCAGCGCCGTGCGCGCGCCGCGCCGCTCGATGATGGCGTTCGTAGCCAGCGTCGTTCCGTGCACGAAGCGCGCGACCGCGGATCCGCCGGCTCCCGCCTCGGCCAGGAGCCGCTCGACGCCGCGCAGCACCGAGACCTCGGGCGCCGTATGGTCGGTCAACTCCTTGGTCGACAGCCGATCGGTCGCTGTCTCCAGGACGACGTCCGTGAAGGTGCCCCCGATATCCACCGCAATCTCGCAGCGCAGCTGTGCCACGACGCCTCCGAGTGATTAGTATTCTATTTTTAGTAAACAGCCGCATTCCGATGCACTATTCGGCCTATTTAGTATGCTAAATAATGATTCCGCCCCCACCACCGGCGAGGCACCCGTACCGCCGCCCGGCTCATCGCGGCTGGCCGATCTGATCCGCCAGGCCATCCGCTGCGGCAGTCCGCCGCCCGGCGGGCATCTGTCGGAGTACGAATTGGCCCGACGCTACGACACGTCGCGCACGCCCGTCCGGCATGCGCTGACGCTGCTGGCGCTGCAGGATCTGGTCGTCTATCGCGAGCATCGCGGCTACTTCGTGCGCGAAATGGACTCGTCCGAGATTCAGGGACGCCTGCGCATCCGGGCAGCGATGGAAGGCCTGGCGGCGCGCATCGTCGCCTCGCGCGGCGTCACCGCCGCGGAACGCAGCCAGCTGCGCGCGGCGCTGGCCGAATGCGTCGAAGCCGGCGCCGCGCCGATGAACGCGGACCGGTTCGCGCGCTACATGCGCGCCGTCGACCAGTTCCATGAAGTGCTGCGCACCGGCGCCGACAACCCGCTGCTCAGCGAGACCATCCGGCGCGCGATCGACATTCCGTTCCGCTTCGCCAACGGCCGCACCCGCTGGATCGAGCACGAGCGCCTGGCCGCCTGGGCCGCGCCGCTGCGCATCATTCCCGCCGCCAATCTCGACCGGGCGCGCGTGCTCGATGCCATCGAGGAGCGCAACGGACCACGCGCGGAGTCGATGATCCGCGAGCACCTGTTCTCGGTGAGCCAAACGATCGCGCTATTGTTCGGCGCCAAGATCGCCGCGCCGGCGCAACCGCCGGCGCAACCGCCGGAGGATCCGGCGTAGAAAGTCTGGCGTAGAAGGTCTAGCGTAGAAGGTCTGGCGCAGAAGGCCCGGCGCGGAGGGTCCGGGGCACGGGCCGGCGCAGGAGGCCCGGCCGGCCGTAAAGGGCCAAAGGTGGCGGGGCCAGCGTGGCGAGGCCAGAGCCGCCTAACAGCCTCAGCGCAGGACCATATTGTCCCGGTGTATCAGCTCAGGCTCTTCCGTGAAGCCCAGGATCGATTCGATCTCGGACGATGGCCTTCGGATGATCAGCCGCGCCTCCGAGCTCGAATAATTGATCAGTCCACGCGCAATCTCACGGCCGCTCGCCTCACGGATCGCCACCGCCTCGCCGCGCTCGAACTCGCCGCTGACCTCGGTCACGCCGATAGGCAGCAGGCTCTTGCCTGCGCCCAGCAGTGCACGCGCGGCGCCCGCATCCAGCGTCACCGAACCGCGCAGCTGCAGATGGTCGGCCAACCACTTCTTGCGCGCAGCCAGCCGCGGCATAGCCGCCACGAACTGCGTACCGATCGCCTCGCCCGCCGCGAGCCGCACCAGCACGTCCGGCTCGCGGCCGGAGGCAACGATCGTGTGCGCGCCGCCGCCGGCTGCGCGCTTGGCCGCCAGCACCTTGGTGATCATGCCGCCTTTGCCGATCGAGCTGCCGGCACCCCCGGCCATCGTCTCGAGCTCGGGGCTGCCGGCCTGCACCTGCGTCAGGAAACGCGCATCGGGATCCTTGCGCGGATCGGCCGTGTACAGCCCCTGCTGGTCGGTGAGGATGACCAGCGCATCGGCGTCCAGCAAGTTGGCCACCAGCGCGCCCAGCGTATCGTTGTCGCCGAACTTGATCTCGTCGGTGACGACCGTGTCGTTCTCGTTGATGATGGGCACTACGCCTAGCTCGAGCAGCGCCAGCAGCGTGGCCCGCGCGTTCAGGTAGCGCTTGCGGTCCGACAGGTCGTCGTGCGTCAGCAGCACCTGCGCCGTGCCCAGTCCGTGCTCGCGGAAGCACGATTCGTAGACCTGCGCCAGCCCCATCTGCCCCACCGCCGCGGCGGCCTGCAGCTCGTGGATGGGCTTCGGACGCCGCGCCCAGCCGAGCCGCTTCATGCCTTCCGCGACGGCTCCGGACGACACCATCACCACTTCCTTGCCTAGTGCGCGCAGCGCCGCGATCTGCCGGCCCCAGCGCGAGATCGCAGCGGCATCGAGTCCGCGGCCCTCGTTGGTCACCAGGCTGGAGCCGACCTTGACGATGACGCGGCGCGCATCCCTGACCGCCGCGCGCCGCACCGCGGGGGCGGCGGAACCGGCGTCCATCGGAGGGTTCTGTTCGTCTGTCATGCCTGTCCGTCCGCCATGACTGGCTGCTCAACGCCTGCCGCGGCCGCTGCCGACGTCATCTTCGCCACCGACGTCATCT
>JBFWXS010000003.1:0-3246 GCA_050187175.1 Burkholderiaceae bacterium | reverse complement strand
GCCGACGCCATCTTCATCGCGATCGAAGCGCACGTCCTGCTGCGCCGCGTTCTCGGCGGCGCGGATGCCTTCCAGGTATTCGTTGATCGCCAGGCACAGCGGCTCGCAGCCCTCGCGCGTCAGCCCCGAGATCGCGAACACGCGCTCGATCGGCCTCGCACTGCGGCCGCGGCCGGCCAGACGCTTGACGAAGTCATCGATTCTCGCGCGCCGCTCGTCGGCCGGAATCATGTCGATCTTGTTCAGCACCAGCCAGCGCGGCTTGGCCGCCAGATCCGCGTCGTACCGGGCCAGCTCGCGCACGATCGCGCGCGCATCGCGCACCGGGTCGGCGTTGGGATCGAACGGCATCAGGTCGACCAGATGCAGCAGCAGCCGCGTCCGCTGCAGATGGCGCAGGAAACGATGACCCAGTCCGGCACCGTCGGCGGCCCCTTCGATTAGGCCGGGAATGTCGGCCACCACGAAGCTCTTCTCCGGCCCGACCCGCACCACGCCCAGATTCGGATGCAGCGTGGTGAACGGGTAGTCGGCGATCTTCGGCCGAGCATTGCTGATGGCGGTGATCAGCGTCGACTTGCCGGCATTGGGCAGCCCCAGCAGGCCTACGTCGGCCAGCACCTTCAGCTCCAGATGCAGCCGCCGCTGCTCGCCGGGATGACCGGGCGTCGACTGGCGCGGCGCCCGATTGGTGCTCGACTTGAAGCGGATATTGCCGAAGCCGCCGTCCCCGCCTTTGGCCAGCAGTTTGCGCTCGCCGTGCCGCGTCAGGTCGGCCACCAGTTCCTCGGTGTCCTCGTCGCGGATCTGCGTGCCCACCGGCACCCGCAGCAGAATGTCGTCGGCCGCCGCGCCGTACTGGTCGGAGCCGCGGCCTCGCTCGCCGTTGCGGGCGATGAACTTGCGCTGATAACGATAGTCGACCAGCGTGTTCAGATTGCGGTCGGCCTCGACCCAGATGCTGCCGCCGCGGCCGCCGTCACCGCCGTCAGGCCCGCCCTTGGGGATGAACTTCTCGCGCCGAAACGACACGACGCCGGCGCCGCCGTCGCCGGCAGTCACCTCGATATGCGCTTCGTCGATGAACTTCATGCTGATGTGTCCTTCGGCCGCCCAGACGAAAAAAGCCCCGCGCGGCGGGGCTTTCTCCGGTGCCGCGGAAACGCGTTACTGTTGCGGCTCGATGTTGACCGTGCTGCGCGAACGCGGGCCGTTGACCGAGAAACGGACCTGGCCGTCGATCAGTGCGAACAGCGTGTGATCCTTGCCGATGCCGACGTTGCGGCCCGGGTGGAAGCGCGTGCCGCGCTGACGCACGATGATGGAACCGGCGCTGACGGTTTCACCGCCGAACGCCTTCACGCCCAGCATCTTCGGCTGCGAATCGCGGCCGTTTCGCGTCGAGCCGCCGCCTTTCTTCTGTGCCATGGTGACAGACTCCTAGGTTCAGTTGGCCGCCGGGGCTGCCGCGGCGGATTTCTTCGCCGGCAGTTCCGCCGTGGTCTCGCCGAGCGCCGAGGCGATCTTGCTGACGAACAGCTCGGTGTAGTTCTGGCGATGGCCCTGCTGCTTGCGATAGTGCTTGCGGCGGCGCATCTTGAAGATGCGGACCTTGTCGTGACGCCCGTGGGAAAGCACCGTAGCCGAAACCATCGCCCCTGCCACCAGCGGCGTGCCGACCGAAAGCTGGTCGCCTGCGCCGACCGCCAGCACCTGGTCGATCGTGATCTCAGCCCCGATGTCCGCCGGCATCTGTTCTACTTTGATCTTTTCGCCGGCTGCAACCTTGTACTGCTTGCCGCCGGTTTTTATGACCGCGTACATTGGGAACCTCGTATTCTGGCGTGCAAAAGGGAATACCCGGATCGGCCACGCCAAGCCGAACCGAAACCGCGTATCATCCCACAAATCAGCCAGCCGGTCAAAACCCAGTCCCTCGTACCCGCTTCCGTCGGCGCGCCTCCCAGCACTCTGAACGACGGCCGCGCCGGCGCCATGGCCGCCGCCCCACCCGCCTCGGACGCCCGTCTATAATCGTCGACACACGGCCCCCTCACGGCCAGCCCCTCATGAAGCCCGCCGAACTCTTCCCCGTCTTGGCCTCCGATCTGGCCGAGACCGACCGCCTAATCCGCCAGCGCCTCGGCTCCGAAGTCGCGTTGATCAATACCGTGGCTGACTACATCGTCGGCGCCGGCGGCAAGCGGATGCGCCCGCTGCTGCTGCTGCTGTTCGCGCGCGCGCTCGGCTACAAGGGCGCCAGCCATCACCACCTGCTGGCCGCGGTCATCGAGTTCATCCACACCGCCACGCTGCTGCACGACGACGTCGTCGACGAATCGGCGCTGCGCCGCGGCCGCCAGACCGCGAACGCCGCGTTCGGCAACGCCGCCTCGGTGCTGGTCGGCGACTTTCTCTATTCGCGCTCGTTCCAGATGATGGTCGAGGTCGACGACATGCGCATCATGCGCGTGCTGGCAGACGCCACCAACACCATCGCCGAAGGCGAGGTCCTGCAGCTGATGAACTGCAACGACCCCGACGTCGACGAAGCGCGCTACATGCAGGTCATCCGCTACAAGACGGCCCGGCTGTTCGAGGCCGCCGCGCAGATCGGCGCCATGCTGTGCGGCGCCTCCGAGGCTGTCGAGACCGCCGCCGCCGACTACGGCCGGCGGCTCGGCACCGCGTTCCAGCTGATCGACGACGTGCTCGACTATTCGGGCGTCACCGGCGACATCGGCAAGAACGTCGGCGACGACCTGCGCGAAGGCAAGCCCACGCTGCCGCTGATCCACGTCATGCAGCGCGGCACCCCCGATGAGCGCGATCTGGTGCGCCATGCCATCGAGCAGGGCTCGGCCGACGGCTTCGACGCGATCATGGCCGCCATCCGCCGCACCGGCGCGCTCGACTACACGCGCCAGCGCGCCCATGAAGAGGCCGCTGCCGCCCGCGCCACGCTCGACACGCTGCTGCCGCCCGGCGCGACTTCCGCGTATCGCGACGCCCTGCTATACTTGACGACTTACTCGATCGAACGCGACCGGTGACCCGGCGCGGCGAATCGCGGCAATCCCGACCCGGCCGCAGCTTTCGCCGCCCGACAACAAGGCATCCGTGGCAGGAGATCGACGCATCGGCGAACCGTTCAGGATCGCCCGATTCGGGGTGTAGCTTAGCCTGGTAGAGCGCTACGTTCGGGACGTAGAGGCCGGAGGTTCGAATCCTCTCACCCCGACCAAT
>JBFWXS010000002.1:229470-242536 GCA_050187175.1 Burkholderiaceae bacterium | reverse complement strand
GAGCCCGTCATGTATCGTGCCGCATCCGAGCACAGGAACAGGATCGGATCGGCGATCTCCGCCGGATCGGCCCAGCGGCCCAGCGGCGTGCGCGCCAGAATCGCGTCGGCACGCGCCGGATCCTCGCGCGCGCCGCGCGACAGGTTGGTGAGAACCCAGCCGGGCGCGACGGCATTGACGCGGATGCGGTCGGCCGCATAGGCCGCCGCCAGCGACATCGTCAGATTACGGACCGCGCCCTTCGATGCCGAATAGGCCGGCTGCCGCGGCCCGCCGAAGAAGGACATCACCGACGCGACGAACACGATGGAGCCATGCGAGCGGCTCAGCAGCGGTCGAGCGGCGGCTGCGACGCGCATGCCGCCCGACAGGTTGACGTCGAGCACTTCGTCGAAGACGTCGGGGTCGTGCTCGGCGTCCCGGCAGATCATGCCGGCGCTGGCCACGACGATGTCCAGCGACGGCAGGCTGTCGACCAGCGCGTCGACGGCTGGCCGCTGCCGGACGTCGAGCGGCTCGATCCGGATGCCGTTGAAGGCCGGCTCGGCGCGCGCGGCCGCCAGTTCGTCCAGCGTCAGGCCGCATGCAATGACCTCGGCGCCGGCGCGACGGAACGCGATGCTGGCGGCGGCGCCGATTCCGGAGACGCCGCCGGTGATCAGCACGGTCTTGCCGCTGAAGTCGAATTGCACGTTCATTCTCGACTCCTGTTCGGGAACGGGCCCTCCCGGCGGCCTAGGCCCTGTCTAGCGATGCTGCAGGTAAAACGCCCACTCGCGGTCGGCGCTGTCGGTGCGCAGCAGCGCGTGGCCGGTCTGGCGCGCGAACGCCTCGAAGTCGCGGGGCGCGCCGGGATCGGTGGCGACCACTTTCAGCACCTGGCCGCTCTGCAGCTCGGCCAGCGCCTTCTTGGCCCGCAGGATAGGCAGCGGACAGGTCAGGCCGCGGGCATCGACTTCACGCTCGACGGCGGGAATGGGATCGGTCATGGCGGGACGGAACGAAGCCTGAAAGATCAAGAGTTTAGCGCCATGCGGGGAGCAGCATCCGCTCAGATCAGCCCCAGCCCACCAGCCAGCGCTCCGCCGGCGATCAGCCACAGCGGGTTGCGCCGGCTGAACAGGAAGAAACCGAACGCCGCCACCGACAGCAGCGCGAGCTTCCAGTCGGTGTTATTGGTGACGGCGATGATCCAGCCCGCCGACAGCGTCAGGCCGATGGCGATCGGCGACAGGCCCAGCCGGATCGCGCGCACCAGGCGCGTATCGTCGTTCGCACTGCGCCAGCGATTGCCGAAATGGCAGATCAGGCTCGACGGCAGCAGGATGCCCACCGTCGCCGCGACCGCGCCCATCGCGCCGGCGGCGTGCCAGCCGATCAGCGTCACGAACAGGATGTTCGGCCCCGGCGCGGCCTGCGCCAGCGCGATCGAGTCGACGAACTCGGTGTGGCTGAGCCAGCCGCGCTGTTCGACGAGGTAGCGATGCATCTCGGGCGACGCGCTGAGCGCGCCGCCGACCGAAAGGACCGACAGCATCGCGAAATGGCCGAACAGCGCCAGCAGATCGACCGCGCTCATCGCCTGGGCTCCCCGCGTCCCTGCACGTACCAGGCCAGCGAGACCGCCAGCGGGCCCAGCAGCGCGAGCACGACAACCAGCGGCCAGCGCAAGATCGCAATGCCGACGAAGGCCGCCACGCCGAATGCGAGCCAGCGCCAGCGGCCGGCCAGCGCGTAGGCCAGCTTGACGCCGGTGGCGATCAGCAGTCCCGCCGCCACCGCCGCCATGCCGGAGACGGCGCGCTGCACCCAGGGAATCTGCGCGAACTGCTGATGCGCGAAGGCGAGCGCCACCACCAGGATCGCCGGAAACACCAGCATGCCGGCCAGCGAGACGGCCGCGCCGCGCCAGCCGAAATAGCGGTCGCCGACCATCATCGACAGGTTGCAGATGTTCGGCCCCGGCATCAGCTGCGCGAACGCGAGCATTTCGACGAACTCGGCCTGCGACAGCCAGCGCCGCTCGTCGACGATGACGCGCTGCGCCCACGGCAGCACGCCGCCGAAGCCGTGCAGCGCCAGCCGCGTGAAGGTGAAGAACAGCTCGCTCAGCGAGGCCGGCGGCGGTCCGACCCCGGCCGCTGCAGCGGCCTGCGGCAAGGGTTGCGGAGAAGCGGATGAGCTCATCGTCGCGGACTCCGGATGGTGGCAGACGGGGCCGGGTTCAACCGCGCGGCTCGTCGTCGGGCGGCGGCGGCGGGGTGTTCGATGCGGGCCGCAGCGTCGCCCGGCTCAGGCGCCCCTCGGCACGCAGCCCGCGCACCGTGTACCAGAGCCCGCCGCCGAGCAGCGCCGACAGCCCCCAGAACATCGCGCCCAGACCGAAGGCGCCGCCGAACGCCCCGAAGGTCATCGGCAGGAAGGTCTGCGTGCCGTTGACCAGCGTGAGCCGCAGGCCGGCAGCCTCGCCGATGCGATCGGGCGGAGACGCATGGTGCAGCAGCACCATGATCATCGGCTGCGACATGCCCAGGCCGAGGCCGAGCAGGAACGACAGCGTGATCATCACCGGCAGCGAGCCGAAGAACGGGTACAGCACATAGACCACGCCCGCTGTGCTGACCGCAGCGAGGATCAGCGGCCACTCGGACACATGGCGCGCCAGCCACGGCAGCGCCAGCCGCACGAGAAAGGTGGCCAGCGAGAACGCGCTGAGGACCATGCCGATCTTCGAGGCCGACAGGCCGATCTTGGCGCCGTACAGCGGCACCAGGAACTGGTGCACGTCCCAGGCCGACGACAGCAGCGTCACCGCCAGATAGAGCCGCTGCATCTCGGGCGTACGCAGCAGATCGAGCACCCTGACCGGTTCGCCGTCGGGCACCGAAGTGTCGCGGCGAACGTGCGGCAGCTTGCTGGCGAACGGAAAGCGCCGCAGCGCGATCAGCACGCCGATCGGCAGCAGCGCCAGTACGCCGAACGCGACGCGATAGCTGGTGGCATCGATGACGATGCCGGTCAAGGTCGGGCCGATCAGGCCGGACAGCGAGAAGCCGAGCGCCATCAACGCGAAGTTGTCCTTGCGCGCGTTCGGGCCGCCGAGTATGCCGGCGGCCTTCTGCAGCGACAGATGGAACGCCATGAAGCCGAGGCCGATGGTGACCGTCGACAGATACAGGGCACCGATGTCCCACATCAGGCAGGGCACGGCGACGCCGAACAGCAGCACGACCGTGCCGTAGATCATGGGCAGCCGCATGCCGACGCGGTCGACCCAGCGGCCGCCGGCCACCGACAGGAACATCGGCAGCAGCCCGTAGAAGGACAGCAGCAGGCCTATGGCGAACGGCGAAGCGCCGAGCTGCAGCGCCGCCAGCGGCACCGCGATGCGGCTGCCGACGAATGCGATGTGGTTGAGAACCGTGAGCGCGATCAGCGTGCGCATGGCGGAAAGGCGGGCCGCCTACGCAGCGGCCGTGGGTCGGTCGGACAAGGTCGTGGCTGCGGGCAGTGTTCAGAGACGCTCGCGAACCCAGTCCGTCACGCCGGCGAGAGCCGCCGGCAGCCTGGACGAGTCGGTGCCGCCGGCCTGCGCCATGTCGGGCCGGCCGCCGCCCTTGCCGCCGACCTGCTGCGCCACGAAGTTGACCAGCTCGCCGGCCTTGACACGGCCATTGGCGTCGCTCGTGACCCCCGCGATCAGGCTGACCTTGGCGCCGTCGACGGCCGCCAGCACGATGGCCGCCGACTTCAGCTTGTCCTTCAGCTTGTCGACCGTCTCGCGCAGCGTCTTGGCGTCGGCCCCTTCGAGCGCCGCGGCCAGGACCTTCACGCCGTTGACGTCGGTCGCCTGCGCCGCGAGGTCTTCGCCCTGCGAGGCCGCCAGCTTGGACTTCAGCCGCGCGAGTTCCTTCTCGAGCTGCTTCGCCTGATCGAGCAGCTGCCCGATCTTCGCGTCGAGCTCCGCGGCCGGCGCCTTCAGCAGCGCGGCCGCCGAGTTCAGCCGCGCATCCAGATCCTGCACCCAGGCCACGGCATTGTCGCCGGTGATCGCCTCGATGCGCCGCACGCCGGCGGCGACGCCGCTTTCCGAGACGATCTTGAACAGCCCGATGTCGCCGGTGCGCGCCACGTGCGTGCCGCCGCACAGTTCGCGCGACGAGCCGATGTCGAGCACGCGCACCGAGTCGCCGTACTTCTCGCCGAACAGCGCCATCGCGCCGCCCTTGACCGCCTCGTCGAAGCCCATCAGACGCGCCTGCACGTCCGGATTGGCGAGGATCTCGCGATTGACGATGTCCTCGACGCGGCGGATCTCGTCGGCGGTCAGCGGTGCATTGTGCGAGAAGTCGAATCGCGTCTTGGTCGAATCGACGAGCGAGCCCTTCTGCTGCACGTGCGAGCCCAGCACTTCGCGCAGCGCCTTGTGCATCAGGTGCGTGGCCGAATGGTTGCGCATCGTGCGGGCGCGGCGCTCGCCGTCGACGCTGGCGGTCACCACGTCGCCGACGTGCAGCGTGCCGCTGCGCAGCGCGCCATGATGGCCGAACACCTCGGACTGGATCTTCTGCGTGTCGGCCACGTCGAAGCTCGCGCCTGCGGCCGATGCGATGCGGCCGGCATCGCCGACCTGCCCGCCGGACTCGGCGTAGAACGGCGTGCGATCGAGCACGACCACGCCATGCTGGCCGGCCTGCAGCGCCGGCACCGAGACGCCGTCCGCGTACAGCGCGGTGATACGCGCGTCGTCCAGCGCCAGCTGCTCGTAGCCCTTAAACTCGGTGGCCGCCCCCGTGTAGTCGAGGCCGGCCGACATCTTGAACTTGCCCGCGGCGCGCGCCTGCTCGCGCTGCCGGTTCATCGCGGTCTCGAAGCCGGCCTCGTCGACGCTGATGTCCCGCTCGCGGCAGACGTCGGCGGTCAGGTCGAGCGGGAAGCCGTAGGTGTCGTACAGCTTGAACGCCGTCTCGCCGTCGAGCTGGCGCGCCCCGCCGGCCAGCGCCTGCTCGAGGATGGCCATGCCGTGCTCGAGCGTCTCGCCGAAACGTTCCTCTTCCTGCTTCAGCACCTGCGCCACGCGTTCGCGGGCAGCGCTGAGCTCCGGATAGGCCTGTCCCATGGCCGCGTCCAGATCAGCCACCAGCCGGTAGAAGAACGGCTGCGTGCGGCCCAGCTTGTAGCCGTGCCGCAGTGCGCGGCGGATGATCCGGCGCAGCACGTAGCCCCGGCCTTCGTTGCCGGGGATGACGCCGTCGACGATCAGGAACGAGCAGGCGCGGATGTGGTCGGCGATGACGCGCAGCGACGGATTGGCGAGGTCGGCAGTGCCGGTCTCGCGCGCGGCGGCGGCGATCAGCGCCTGGAACAGATCGATCTCGTAGTTGCTGTGCACGTGCTGCAGCACGGCGGCGATGCGTTCGAGGCCCATGCCGGTGTCGACACAGGGCTTGGGCAGCGGTGCCAGCGTGCCGGCCGCGTCGCGGTCGAACTGCATGAACACCAGGTTCCAGATCTCGATGTAGCGATCGCCGTCCTGCTCGGCCGACCCCGGCGGGCCGCCCCAGACATCGGGACCATGGTCATAGAAGATCTCGCTGCACGGACCGCAGGGGCCGGTATCGGCCATCTGCCAGAAGTTGTCCGACGCGTAGCGCGCGCCCTTGTTATCGCCGATGCGGATGATGCGCTCGTGCGGCACGCCGATCTCATTGGCCCAGATGCCCCAGGCTTCGTCGTCTTCCTGATAGACGGTGACCCACAGCCGCTCGGCCGGCAGCCCGTAGACCTGCGTCAGCAGCTCCCACGCATAGCGGATCGCGTCGCGCTTGAAATAGTCGCCGAACGAGAAGTTGCCGAGCATCTCGAAGAACGTGTGATGCCGGGCCGTGTAGCCGACGTTCTCCAGATCGTTATGCTTGCCGCCGGCGCGCACGCTGCGCTGTGCGCTGGTGGCCCGCTTGTACGGGCGCTGCTCGCGTCCGAGAAAGACGTCCTTGAACTGCACCATGCCGCTATTGGTGAACAGCAGCGTCGGATCGTTGGCCGGGACCAGCGAGCTCGACGGCACGATCGTGTGCCCCTTCGACTCGAAGAAGCGCAGGAACTTTTCTCGGATCTCGGCCGACTTCATGAGGTGCTCGAATCGTTTGATTTTTCAGGAGAATTTGGGATTCTACCGAAATGATGGCAAAAGAATGGCTGCGGGCGGGGAGCGGCAGGCGTGGGCTGGCGGGTGGGATGGATGCGGCGGTCGGCCCTGTGGGCCGACTGCCCTGTGCTGCTCGGCGCCGCATACATCCCACCCGCCAGCCCGCGCCTGCCGCTCCCTGCAAGGTTGGTGGCAAGGTTGGGGGCGTGCCTGAAGGGGAGGTGGCTCTCCCTAGCCGCGCCGGACCGGCTTGCCGGCGGACCAAAGACTGCCGCGAGGCGCCGAATCCTGTAAGGTCCTGGCAATGATCCATCTGCGCTCCCTCACCCGCACCGGCATCCTGGCCGCGCTCGTCGCGCTGCTGGTGGGCGCCGTGCTGGCAGCGGCGGTCTGGCTGGCGGTGGCCTACGAGCGCAACGAGAAGGAAGAGGCTCTTACCGACGCCACCACGGCGGCCGTCGCCGAGGCGCGCGCGCGGCTGGCCGAGACCGAGAACGGGCTGCGGCTGCTGGCGGCGGAGCTGCCGCAGGGCGGGGATTCGTTGCGCCGCTTCGAGGCGACGGCGCTGCAGCTGCTGGCCGACGACCCGGCGCTGCTGCGCATCGAGATGCGCAACGCCGAGGGCGACCTGCTGAGCGGTGTCGATTCGGCGATGCCGCGGCCGCGGATCGATGCGCGCTCGCGGGAGACCCTGGGCTTCGAGACGACGCTGGCCAAACGCTCGGCCATCATGTTCTCGCGAGCCGTCTACTCGCGGCCCTACTATATCCAGGTGACCGACGGCTACGGCTTCGAGGTCACCGAGCTGGCCATGCCGTACGGCCGGGGCAGCCCGGACGGCGCCATGCTGGCCATTTATTCGCTGCAGCGGCTGCTCGACCGCCTGCTGCCGGCCGACTTCCAGCGGACCCACCAGGTCTACCTGAGCGAAGTTGACGGCACCTTCGTGGCCCGCAGCTCGAGCGGCCTGAAAGGCGCCGGCGTCTATACCGCCAGCGCGCCGCTGGAGCTGCCCGGCGTCACGCTGCTGCTGCGCGTGAACAGCCTGCAGCAGCAGCCCAAGCTGGTGCCCAACGTGCTGGCCGTGCTACTGGCCGCCGTCACGATGGCGCTGCTGGCCAGCGGCATGCTGCTGTGGCGCGACACCAAGCTGCGCCTGAAAGCCGAGAGCGAGCTGCGCGATCAGCACGCCTTCCGCAAGGCCATGGAGGACTCGCTGATCACCGGCCTGCGCGCCCGCGACCTCGAGGGCCGCATCACCTACGTCAACCCGGCCTTTTGCCAGATGACGGGCTTCTCGGCCGACGAGCTGATCGGCAGCGAACCGCCGATGCCGTACTGGGTGCCGGAGAACCAGGAGGCGCATGAACGGCGCAATGCCCAAGTGCTGGGCGGCGGCGCCAACCGGCACGGCTACGAGACGGAGTTCATGCGCCGCAACGGCGACCGCTTCCCGGCCCTGGTGTTCGAGGCGCCGCTGATCGATGAGCACGGCCAGCAGGCCGGGTGGATGGGTTCCATCCTGGATATCAGCGATCTGCGCCGCATCGAGGAACTGAACCGGCGCCAGCAGGAGAAGCTGCAGGCGCACGCGCGCATGGCGATGCTCGGCGAGGTGGCTTCAGCACTGTCGCACGAACTGAACCAGCCGCTGGCCGCGATCACCAGCTACGCCACCGCCTGCGAGAACCTGCTGCCGGCGGCGCGCGGCAGCGGCGCGGAGCGCGACGACGGGGGCGAAGGGAGCGGTGGCAGTGGCGGTGGCAGCGGCGGCGGTAGCAGCAGCGACGGCCGCCACGGCGCCGCGCTCTTCGGCGGCATGAACGCCGTGCGTGCGGCGCTGGGCCGGATCCGCTCGCAGTCGGAACGTGCCGGCCAGGTCATACGCAGCGTTCAGGATTTCGTGCGGCGGCGCCGCATCGAGCGGCAGCCGACGGCCATCAGCGACGTCGTTCACGGGGTGGAGCCTCTCATCCAGCTACAGGCGCGCAAATGGGGCGCGCGCGTGGCGCTGCGCCTCTCCGAACGGGCACTGGTGCTAGGCGACCGGACGATGCTCGAACAGGTGGTGCTGAACCTGACACGCAACGCCGCCGAGTCCATGGGCGACACGCCCCGCGCGCTGCGCCTGATCGAGCTCGAGACCTGCGTCCATGACTGCGAGGGCCAGCGCTGGGTGCGGCTTTCGGTGAAGGACCGCGGCCGCGGGGTCGATCCGCAGCTGCAGGTCCAGCTGTTCAATGCCTTCGTCACGACCAAGGCCGACGGACTGGGCATAGGCCTGAGCCTGTGCCGATCGGTCATCGAATCGCACGGCGGGCACCTGAGCTACGAAGGGCGCGCCGACGGCGGCTCGATCTTTTCGTGCACGCTGCCGCTGCATGAGGCCGCGGCGGACGGCGGCGACGCGCCGGCCGGTGCGGCCGGTGCGGAGGCCACGGCCAGTATCGAGGCCGCGGCTAGCATCGACGCCGCAGCCAGTGCAGCCGCAGCGGCCAGCTCAGCCGCCAAGGACAGCATCACCGCCCGCGCCGAGGCCGGAGCGGCCGCCGAGACATGACGCGCGCCCGCCCCTCATGTCCCGACGACGCCACCGTCTTCCTGGTCGAGGATGACGCGGCACTGGCCGACGCGCTGCAGTTCCTGCTCGGCTCACGCGGCATGCGCAGCGAGCACTTCGACAGCGCCGAGGCCTTCTGGTCCTATCTGACGACGCGGCAAGCGTGGCCGCAGTCGCCGTCCTGCATCGTGCTCGACGTGCGCATGAAGCGGATGTCCGGCATCGAGCTGTTCGACCGGCTGCGGCTGCGCGATCCGTCACAGCTGGCGCCGGTGATCTTCCTGACCGGTCACGGCGACATCGAGATGGCCGTCGAGGCACTGAAGAAAGGCGCACTCGATTTCTTCGAGAAGCCGTTCAACGACAACCGGCTGGCCGACCGGCTGCTCGAAGGCCTGGAACTGTCGCGCGAGCGCCTGCAGCAGGCGATGGGCGCGGCCGACGTCGACGCGCGGCTGGCCAGGCTGAGCGCGCGCGAACGCGACGTGATGGCGCTGGTGCTGGCCGGCAAGCTGAACAAGCTGATCGCGCACGAACTCGGCATCAGCATGCGCACCGTCGAGGTGCATCGCGCTTCGCTGTTCGCGAAGATGCAGGTCCGCAGCGCCGTGGAGCTGGCGCATCTGGTCGGGCGTGCGCCGCTGAATCGCTGAGCGGGACAAAAGAGTATCATCGCGCCCCGATACGAACTGGATTCCGGAGGAGACCCGCGATGTCCCGTCTTTCGCGACCCGCTGCCGCAGAGCGGCGGCGCCTGCTGAACGCCGGCCTGCTGCTGGCGACCGCACTGGCGGCGGCGCAGCCCGGCCTTGCTGCAGCGCAGGATTGGCCCGGCAAACCGATCCGGTTCGTCGTGCCCTACCCGCCTGGCGGGCCGCTCGACCAGGTGGCGCGCGCGCTCGCCGAGAAGCTGCGCGACCCGCTGGGCCAGCCGGTAGTCGTGGAGAATCGGGCCGGCGCGGGCGGCAACATCGGCGCCGACCTGGTAGCCAAGGCGTCCCCCGACGGCTATTCGATCGTCATGGGCGCGGTGGCGACGCATGCGATCAATCCCTATCTGTTCGCCAAGATGCCGTACGACGCGAACCGCGACTTCGCGCCGGTGACGCGCATCGCCATGGTGCCGAACGTGCTGGTCCTGAACCCGGATACCGCCGACCGGCTGGGCATCCGCAGCGTGTCCGACCTGATCCGCTACGCGAAGGCCAATCCGGGCAAGCTGAACTACGCGTCGGGCGGCAACGGCAGCGCCGGGCATCTGGCCGGCGAACTGTTCAAGGCGCAGGCCGGCATCAGCATGGTCCACATTCCCTATGCGGGTGCGGCGCCGGCCCAGCTAGGCCTGCTGTCGGGCCAGACCGACCTGATGTTCGACAACCTGGCGTCGGCCGCGCCGCAGATCCGCGCCGGCAAGCTGAAAGGCTTCGCCGTGACGACGCTGCAGCGCAGCGGCTTCTTCCCCGAGCTGCCGACGGTGGCCGACAGCGGCCTGAAAGGCTTCGACATCAGCACCTGGTTCGGCATCTTCGCCCCCGCCGGCACGCCGAAGCCTATCGTCGACCGCCTGTACAGCGAATTTTCGAAAGCCCTGGGCACGCCCGAGCTGCGGGAACGGCTGTCCCGGCTCGGCGCCGACGCCGCGCCGCTGCCGCCCGATGAATTCGGCCGCTTTGTCCGCGCCGAACAGGCCAAATACGAGCGGGTCGTCAAGGCCTCGGGGGCGCGTGTGGATTGAATCTTTTCCGCGGCGCGATTGTGGAATTCACGCATGGCTCGGCTCAAGCGCACAGCACTAATATAACGAGCCTTTTCGGTATTAGCTTATACACAACACAACGATTCGGGATTACGGAGGCTGATTCAGATGCGCATACGCAACCAGAAGGACTTCTGGGCGGGAGTCATGTTCGCTGTGCTTGGGCTGCTTTTCGTGGTGCTGTCCCAGCAGTATCAACTGGGCACCGCCGCGAAGATGGGACCGGGCTACTTTCCGACGATGCTGGGCGGCCTGATGGCCATCCTCGGCTTCGTCACCGCCTGGCTGTCCACGTCGCGCAGCAATGTCGAGGCCAAGCTGAGCAAGGTGGGCTGGCGCGAGATCTTCCTGATCCTGTTTTCGGTGGCGGTGTTCGCAACCGCGCTGCAGCCGCTGGGCATGATCATCGCCGTCATCCTGCTGATCGGCATCGCTGCGACCGCCAGCCATGAGTTCAACTGGAAGGAAACGATCATCTCGATCATCGTGCTGCTGATCGCGTCCGAACTGGTCTTCGTGAAGGGACTGGAGCTGCAGTTCCCCGTGTGGCCGAAGTTCATGACCAACTGATCCGGAGCCGCACTCAATCATGGAAATCATCAACAATCTCGGTCTGGGCCTGGCGACGGCGCTGAGTCTGGACAACATCTTCTATTGCTTCATCGGCGTGCTGCTCGGCACGCTGATCGGCGTGCTGCCGGGCCTGGGCCCGCTCGCGACGATCGCGATGCTGCTGCCGATCACGTACAAGATGAGCGACCCGACGACGGCGCTTATCATGCTGGCCGGCATCTACTACGGCGCGCAGTACGGCGGGTCCACGACGGCCATCCTGGTCAACCTGCCAGGGGAGACATCTTCGGTAGTGACAACCCTGGACGGCTATCAGATGGCCCGCAAAGGCCGACCAGGGCCGGCACTCGCGATCGCGGCCATCGGCTCGTTCTTCGCGGGCACCGTGGCCACCATACTGATCGCCGGCTTCGCGCCGCCGCTGGCCGAGGTCGCGTTCAAGTTCGGCCCCGCCGAGTACTTCTCGCTGATGGTGCTGGGCATGATCGCCGCCGTCATTCTGGCGCACGGCTCGATCATCAAGGCGCTGGCGATGGTCGTGTTCGGCCTGCTGCTCGGCATGATCGGCACCGACGTCAACTCGGGCGTGGCGCGCTTCTCGTTCGACGTTCCGGAGCTGACCGACGGCATCGACTTCACCGCCGTCGCGATGGGCATCTTCGGCTTCGGCGAGATCATCTCGAACCTCGAACAGCGCGAGAACCGCGAGGTCTTCACGAAGAAGGTCGGGCGGCTGCTGCCGAGCTGGCAGGAGTTCAAGATGTCGATCGCCCCGATCATCCGAGGCACGGCGCTCGGCTCGATGCTGGGCATCCTGCCCGGCGGCGGCGCGGTGCTGTCCTCGTTCACGGCCTACGCGGTCGAGAAGAAGCTGTCGAAGACGCCGGAGCGTTTCGGCACGGGCGCGATCGAAGGCGTGGCGGGTCCCGAGGCGGCGAACAATGCCGGCGCGCAGACCTCGTTCATCCCGATGCTGACGCTGGGCATCCCGACGAACGCGGTGATGGCGCTGATGGTCGCCGGCATGATGATCCACAACATCCAGCCGGGCCCGCAGGTCATGACCAGCAACCCGACGCTGTTCTGGGGCCTGATCGCCTCGATGTGGCTCGGCAACCTGATGCTGGTGATCCTGAATCTGCCGCTGATCGGCATCTGGATCAAGCTGCTGACCGTGCCCTACCGCGTGCTGTACCCGGCGATTCTGCTGTTCTGCTGCGTCGGCGCGTACTCGGTCAACAACAACGTCTTCGACGTCTACATGACGATCCCGTTCGCCATCCTCGGCTACGCGTTCCGCAAGCTCGACTGCGAACCGGCGCCGCTGCTGCTCGGCTTCGTGCTGGGCAAGCTGCTCGAGGAATACCTGCGCCGGGCCATGACGATCTCCCGCGGCGACTGGTCGGTGTTCGTCACCCGCCCGCTGTCGGCGACGCTGCTGGCCATCGCGCTGGTGCTGCTGATCATCGTGTTCCTGCCAGCGATCGCGAAGAAACGCGAAGAGGCGTTCCAGGCGGACGACTGATTATCCCCGCTACCCGCGGTGCGGCGACGCTGCTGCGGGTGCTTCAAGGGGCCTTCGGGCCCCTTTTTTGTTGCCCGCGGGGAGCGGCAGGCGCGGGCTGGCGAGCGGCGGGCGCGGCCCATGGGGATTGGCTGAGCGGGATGATGCGGCGGTCGGCCCTGTGGGCCGACTCCCCTGCGCTGCTCGTCTTGGGGCTGGCGCGGCATGACTCACTGCGCTCCCCTTTGGGGAGCTCCGTTCAAACAGATGCCGCGATACAGATGACGATGCGCGCTGCGCGCGCCGCCCCAAGACTGCGCTGCTCGGCGCCGCATACATCCCGCTCAGCCAATCCCCATGGGCCGCGCCCGCCGCTCGCCAGCCCGCGCCCGCCGCTCCCTGCAACAGTGGGGGCATGCTGAAGAAAACCTAGCGGCGTCTGCGACGATCTATCTGGTCGAAGCTGCATGGTTTGGCTGCAGGCCCAGCGCAGGCCCCCGCTACGTGATCGGCTACGTGATCGGC
>JBFWXS010000002.1:196118-229370 GCA_050187175.1 Burkholderiaceae bacterium | reverse complement strand
CCTGCAACAGTGGGGGCATGCTGAAGAAAACCTAGCGGCGTCTGCGACGATCTATCTGGTCGAAGCTGCATGGTTTGGCTGCAGGCCCAGCGCAGGCCCCCGCTACGTGATCGGCTACGTGATCGGCCTGCGCGATCGGGTTACGTGGGTTCGCAAGAGGAGCGCGGTGAGCTTGGCCCGCGTGCATCAGCGCCACACCGGCGCGGGGGTACCCCCTGCGCGGCAGGGGGCAAGTATCCGGTTCGTCTCCCAGGGCCGGGCTCGGGTCTTTGCCTGCTCGGTCGACGGCACACCCGTTTTGCTAGACTGGTCACCCCCGACGATCCGGAGCCCCCATGGCAGCGTCCCCCGCGGCAGCGGCCGTCCAGCCGCCGTCCGTGCTCGCCTTCGACGTGTTCGGCACGGTTGTCGACTGGCACGGTTCGATCACGCGCGAAGTCGCTGCGCTCGGACTGGGCATCGACGCCGGCGAGTTCGCGCGTGCGTGGCGGGCGGGCTACCGTCCGGCCATGGCCCGCGTGCGCAGCGGCGAACTGGGCTGGACCCGGCTCGATGAGCTGCACCGGATGATGCTCGACGCGGCGCTGCAGCAGTTCGGCATCGACCGGCTGTCCGAAGCGCAGAAGCGCGCCCTGACGCTGGCCTGGCATCGGCTCGATCCCTGGCCCGACACGGTGGAGGCGCTGGTACGACTGCGGCGCCGGTTCAGGATCTGCACGCTGTCGAACGGCAATCTCGGTCTGCTCGCCGACCTGTCGCGGCACGCCGACCTGCAGTGGGATCTGATCCTGTCGGCGGAGGTGTTTCGTCACTACAAGCCCGACCCGCAGACCTATCTGGGCGTCTGCGAAGTCTTCGACGTCGAGCCCGCGGCGATGATGCTGGTGGCCGCGCACCACGACGATCTGGCCGGCGCCCGAGCCTGCGGCTGCCGCACCGCCTACGTCGAACGCCCACTCGAGTTCGGCGCCGATGCGCCGAAGGACGTATCGCCCCGGCCGGAGAACACCATGCACGCGGTCGATCTGCTCGACCTGGCCCGGCAGTTCGGCTGCTGAGCCGACGATGCCGGCATCCGGCGCACCGCGTTCCTTTCGCCCCTTCACGAGGAGTCTTCTGCCATGAACACCAAGAGCTACGAGCCGATCCCCGCGCAGAAGGTCGCGTTCCTCGGCCTCGGCGTGATGGGCTATCCGATGGCCGGCCATCTGAAGCGCGCCGGACACCAGGTGACGGTCTACAACCGCACAGCCGCCAAGGCCGATCAATGGGCCGCCGAGTACGGCGGCACGTCGGCGCCTACGCCGCGCCAGGCCGCCCTCGACGCGGACATCGTGTTCGCCTGCGTGGGCAACGACGACGATCTGCGTTCCGTGGTGCTGGGCGAACACGGCGCGTTCGCCGGCATGAAGGCCGGCGCGGTGTTCGTCGACCACACGACAGCCTCGGCAGAGGTGGCTCGCGAGCTGTACGCCGTCGCGCGCCATAACGATCTGCAGTTCGTCGACGCGCCCGTATCCGGCGGCCAGGCGGGTGCGGTCAACGGGATGCTGACGGTCATGTGCGGCGGCGAGGAGGCGGTCTTCGATCGCATCCGTCCGGTCGCCATGGCCTTCGCGCGCGCCTGCACGCGCATCGGACCGCCCGGCGCCGGCCAGCTCGCCAAGATGGTCAATCAGATCTGCATCGCGGGCCTGGTACAGGGGCTGTCCGAGGCCATCCACTTCGGCCAGTCCGCCGACCTGGACATGAAGCTCGTGCTCGACGTCATCGGCAAGGGCGCCGCGCAGTCATGGCAGATGGACAATCGCGGCGCGACGATGGTCGACGACCAGTTCGACTTCGGCTTCGCAGTCGACTGGATGCGCAAGGACCTCGGCTTGTGCCTGGACGAGGCGCGGCGCAACGGTGCGCGGCTGCCCGTCACCGCGCTGGTCGACCAGTTCTACGGCGACGTGCAGCGCATGGGCGGCAACCGCTGGGACACGTCGAGCCTGATCAGGCGGCTGCGCCGAGCGGATTGAGCACGCCCGACGCCCCGCTCTCCTTTTTTCTTCCACCAATCGAAGGATCTTCAAGATGGCATATCAAACCACTGCCTCGGGCCTGCAATACGACGACGTGGTCGTCGGCGGCGGCGACGAAGCGCGCCACGGACAGCACGTCAACGTTCACTACACCGGCTGGCTGTACCAGAACGGCCAGGCGGGCGGCAAGTTCGATTCCAGCAAGGACCGCGGCCAGCCGTTCTCGTTCCCGCTAGGCGCAGGCCATGTGATCCGCGGCTGGGACGAAGGCGTCACCGGCATGAAGGTCGGCGGTACGCGCCGCCTGATCATTCCGCCCGAACTGGGCTACGGCGCGCGGGGCGCCGGCGGCGTCATTCCGCCGAACGCCACGCTGCTGTTCGAAGTCGAGCTGCTCGGCGTCTGAACGCCGCGCCGCCAGGGGCGGCGCCCGTCGGCGCCGCCGTAGCATTGGAAATCCGTCATGTCGCTCCGCTTCTCCGTCCCGAAAGACAAGCTCAAGTTCGTCCTTCTAGAAGGCATCCACCCGAACGCCGTCGAAGCGCTGCAGCGCGACGGCTACACGAACATCCTCACATCACCGAAAGCGCTGTCCGGCAGTGAACTGCTGGACGCCATCGGTGATGCGCATTTCCTCGGCATCCGATCGCGCACGCAGCTCACCGAGGCCGTGCTGCAGCAGGCGCCGCGGCTCACCGCGGTCGGCTGCTTCTGCATCGGCACCAATCAGGTCGATCTGCGCGCCGCCACGCTGCGCGGCATCCCGGTCTTCAATGCGCCGTTCTCGAACACGCGCAGCGTCGCCGAGCTGGTGCTGGCCGAGATCATCATGCTGATGCGCGGCATTCCCGAGAAGAACGCCGTCCAGCATCGCGGCGGCTGGGTCAAAAGCGCGGCCCACTCGTATGAAGTGCGCGGCAAGACGCTCGGCATCATCGGCTACGGCCACATCGGCACGCAGATCGGTGTGCTGGCCGAACAGCTCGGCATGTCGATCGTGTTCTACGATATCGAAGCCAAGCTGCCGCTGGGCAACGCGCGCCAGCTGGACACGCTCGACGACCTGCTGGCCACCGCCGACGTCGTCAGCCTGCACGTGCCGGAGACACCGGCCACTCAGAACATGATCGGTGCCGAGCAGCTGGCGCAGATGAAGGCCGGCAGCCACTTGATCAATGCGTCCCGCGGCACGGTGGTCGACATCGACGCGCTGGCCGACGCGCTGCAGCGCAAGCACCTGCAGGGCGCCGCCATCGACGTCTTCCCGGTCGAACCGAAAGGCAACGACTCGGCCTTCGAATCGCCGCTGCTCAAGTTCGACAACGTGCTGCTGACGCCGCACATCGGCGGCTCGACGGCCGAGGCCCAGGCGAACATCGGCAAGGAGGTCTCGGCCAAGCTGCTGCGTTACAGCAACAACGGCTCGACCGTGTCTGCCGTGAACTTCCCCGAAGTGGCGCTGCCCGAGCACACCGGGCGCAACCGTATCCTGCACATCCACCGCAACATTCCGGGAATCATCGCGCAGGTGAACGACCGGCTGTCCAAGGCAGGCATCAACGTCGCGGCGCAATACCTGCGCACGAACGACGACGTCGGCTACGTGGTGATCGACGTCGAGGGGGCGCGCAGCGAGAAGGCGCTGGACGAGGTCAGCACGATTGACGGGACGATTCGGAGTCGGATTCTGTATTGAGGAGCAACCAAAAGAAAAAGGCCCGCCGAAGCGGGCCTTTCACCGGACGCGGCGGCTGGAGCCGCGCCCGAAGGTCAGAGACTCAGGCGCGGCGGCGCTTGAAGCCCAGACCCAGCAGACCCAGGCCCATCAGCGCCAGCGTAGCCGGAGCGGGAACCGGGCTCACCGACTCGACGTAGACGACGAAGTCGTTGAAGTCTTTGTCGGAGTTCGCGTAGAGAATGTCTTCCCAGGCCAGGATGTAGCTGCTGCTACCCCACTCGCCAGGCTGCACCGTCGGCAGCTTGATCGTGTCGCCATCGCCGCGGAAGGCAACCATCTGGTCTTCGTTGGTGCTCAGCCAGGTGGTGTTGCCGGCGGTCAGGTAATAGCCGAACACGTTGCCAGCGAAGTCGATGCCGGTGTCGACCAGGTTGACGAAGACGCTGCCGTCGTCCTTGATCGAAACCAGCGTCTGGCCGCCAGGGGCGGAATTGCCGAACAGCTGGACCATCCGCGACGGATCAGCCGCGTCGAAGATGCCGAACGAGTTGTTGCCGGCGTTGGCAGTGATCTCGATGATGAACGTCGCGATCGAGCCGCCCGAAGCCTGGAT
Source organism: Burkholderiaceae bacterium (assembly GCA_050187175.1). Classification (GTDB taxonomy): domain Bacteria; phylum Pseudomonadota; class Gammaproteobacteria; order Burkholderiales; family Burkholderiaceae_E; genus Zeimonas. Next base: position 225,052 of record JBFWXS010000002.1, on the reverse strand, counting down.
CGACCAGAGTCCGTCGCCGTCGAGCTGGTCGGCATTCACGTCCGGCGCCAGCGCGGGGTTCGTGCCGGCAGCGGTGTAAAGACCGTTGATGATCGACTGCAGTGATTGCTCGCTACCGGGCAGAACCGGCGTGGCGTGAACCAGGCCGGCGGCCGCCAGAGCGATTGCTCCAACAAACGTCTTGAGTGTGCGCATTTCCTTATCCTCCAAAACCAAGCCGACGAGCCTGGGTTGGCCCTTAGGTAGCAACCGCTGTGCCAGTCTTATAAATCAATCACTTAGAGACCCTTTTCGCGGGCGCTGTAAACCTCGTCGACATGACATTTTTCAGGTTTGAGCGCACCCGGCGCGAGCCCCGCGCCGCCGCACATCCACCACCCCCTATCACTCCCACGCGTACGCGGAAAGCTGACATCCTCGCAAGTGTCGAGGCGCCTTACAACATGGGCAAACTATATACCTGCCCATCAATACAACTCATTGAAAAACATAGAATTTTTTATCTGGCAAGCAAGTTGCTTGTGAGGATTGTGTGTCGGCAATGTTGCTTGTTGCACCAACACCGACGCAAATTTTCACCGCTTCCAGTCCGAGCTTCCTTGTTTTTTGGAGACTTTCATGCGCACTCTTCTTCGCACTCTCATCGCCGGCGCCGGCTTCGCCGTCGCGATGGCTGCCCAGGCCGCCCCGGTGGCCGGTTCGTCGGGTGGCTCGTTCAGCAACATCACCGGCTGCGACAGCGGCGGCCGCTGCCAGATCGAGAACACCAGCAACGGCAGCAACACGCTGGTTCGCTGGGGTTACAGCACGGTGTGGAACTGGTCGTCGTTCAGCTTCGTGCCGGACACCTCGACCGGCAGCACGCTGACCGCCGTCGACCGCAGCTGGAACACGACGACCAACGCCAACGACCAGGTCATCGCCGAACTCGTCTGGCTGAACCGTTCAACCTCCGTCTGGCTGAACCGTTCAACCTCCTCCAGCATCACGCCGGATGACTTCAACGTCAACTACACGTTGGCCATCAACTTCACGGCGCCGAACGCCTCGGCCGACACCGAAGTGTTCAACCTGGTCATCACCAACATCACCAACCCGCCGGGCGACACGCTGGCTGGTCTGACGCTGGCCGACCTGAGCAACCTGTCGTTCGACCTGAACGGCGTCATCGTTTCGGACCTGAAGTACTCGGTCCAGAACGGCACGTTCGTCAACAACATCTGGCGCAATGGCGAGGGCAACACGAGCCGCCTGTTCATCACCGCCGACTTCACCGACGCTCAAGTGCCGGCTCCCGCCACGCTGGCGCTGCTGGGCCTGGGCCTGCTCGGTCTGGGCTTCAAGCGCCGCCGCGCCTGAGCCGACGGTTCCGGGTTCGCCGCCGGGCCTGAGCCCGGCATGCCCCGCGCCTCATAGCGCGGGTCCAAGACGGCCACTTCGACCGAACCCCGCGTTCCCTCCGGAACGCGGGGTTTTTTCTTGGCCTGCGGCCCCCACGTACAATTGAATGTTTCCCACCGGCTTTCTGCGATTCCGACGTTCATGAGCCACGCTCCGGCCCCGGCGCCCGCGCCGCATTTCATCCGCAACCTGATCGAGTCCGACCTGGCCGCCGGCCGCCACCGCAGCCGCCGCTGGGCGGGCCAGCCGGCAACAGCGGACGTCGCGCGCGGCGGCGCCCTCGATCCGGCGGCCATCCGGACGCGCTTTCCGCCCGAGCCGAACGGCTATCTGCACGTCGGCCATGCCAAATCGGTCTGGCTGAACTTCGGCCTGGCGCGCGACTTCGGCGGGCGCTGCCACATGCGCTTCGACGACACCAACCCGGTCAAGGAAGACCAGGAGTACGTCGATTCGATTCTCGATGCCGTGCGCTGGCTCGGCTACGACTGGCAGGACGGACAGGAAAGCAATCTGTACTACGCCAGCGACTATTTCGACCGGTTCTACGCGATGGCCGAATGGCTGATCGAGGCCGGCCATGCCTACGTCGACTCGCAGAGCGCCGAGGCGATGCGCGAGATGCGCGGCACGCTGACCGAGCCGGGCCGCGATTCGCCGTTCCGCAGCCGCACGCCGCAGGAGAGCCTGCAGCTGTTCCGCGAGATGCGCGACGGCAAGCACCCGGAAGGCAGCCACGTGCTGCGCGCCCGCATCGACATGCGCTCGCCGAACATGAACCTGCGCGATCCGGCCCTGTACCGGATCCGCTTCGCCGAGCATCACCGAACCGGTGATCGCTGGTGCATCTATCCCATGTACGACTACGCGCATCCGATCTCGGACGCGCTCGAGAACATCACGCACTCGATCTGCACGCTGGAATTCGAGGACCATCGCCCGCTGTACGACTGGCTGCTGGAACGGCTGGCCGAAGGCGGCTTCTTCGACAAGCCGCTGCCGCAGCAGATCGAGTTCGCGCGGCTCAATCTGAACTACATCGTGACCAGCAAGCGCCGGCTGCAGGAGCTGGTGCGGCTGAAGCTCGTCGACGGCTGGGACGATCCGCGCATGCCCACCATAGTCGGCCTGCGCCGTCGCGGCTATACGCCGGAGGCCATACGCCTGATGTGCGAGCGCACCGGCGTGTCGAAGTCCGACGCCTGGCTCGACTACAGCCTGCTCGAGCAGGCGCTGCGCGACGATCTGGAGGGCAAGGCGCCGCGCGCGACCGCCGTGCTCGATCCGCTGAAGCTGGTCATCACCGACTATCCGGAGGACCAGTTCGAGCCCTGCGAAGCGCCCGTGCATCCGCATCGCCCCGAACTCGGCAAGCGGCAGTTCACGTTCGGCCGCGAATTGTGGATCGAACGCGACGACTTCACCGAACAGCCGCCCAAAGGCTTCTTCCGGCTGTACCCTGGCAACCGCGTCCGGCTGCGCTACGGCTTCGTCATCGAATGTACCGGCTGCGACAAGAGTGCCGACGGCCGCGTGACCACCGTGTTCGCCCGCTACTTTCCGGACTCGAAATCGGGAACACCGGGCGCCGACGTCTACAAGGTCAAGGGCAATCTGCACTGGGTCGCCGCGCACGAAGCGGTCGACGCCGAAGTCCGGCTGTATGAGCGCCTGTTCGTCGAGCCGCAGCCCGGCGCCGGCGGCGCCGACTACAAGGAGGCGCTGAATCCGCATTCCAAGCGCGTCATCCACGCCAAGCTCGAGCCGTCGCTGCGCGGCGCCACGCCGGAAGCGCGCTTCCAGTTCGAGCGGCACGGCTACTTCGTCGCCGACCGCGTCGATTCACGTCCCGATCAGCCGGTCTTCAACCTGGCGGTCTCGCTGAGGGACACGTGGGCCCAGCAAAGCCGGCAGCGCTGAAGCGTTCGCCCAACCCTGTCTTCTGTCGTAAAGCTGTCGAATAAATTGACGACTCTGTCGTTCTAGACCTTTAAGGCCGGCACAAGCCATTGAAATTGCTCGCTTCCTGCGCCATGGCACGTTTCTGGCATTGCTGACGACGCCCAGGCCTGTCCGCTGGGCGTCGTCAACTCAGCAAGGAAGCTTCAATGTCTCTGATCAGATCGATCGCCGCCACCGCGGCGGCGCTTGCGTGCTCGGTCGCCACCGCTGCCAGCATCACCTTCGACTTCACCGGCGGTAGCAACAACAACACGCTGCCCTCGGTCAGCTACAGTAACGGCGGCGTCGATCTAACCGTAACGGCCTACAACACCAGTGTCCTCGGCATCGTGCCGGTGTTCGTCAGCCGCTCGACCAGCGACGGCCTCGGCGTATTCTCGGTGCTGGACACGACGACCGACCTCGACAACTCGCTGGTGGACAACGAGTTCCTCCGGTTCGCGTTCGACCCTAGCGTCGACATCACGAGCATCACGTTTAGCTCGTACAGCACCGGCCTGCTGTCCGGCCTCATGCGCGACTTCTCGTACCGCTTCGACGGCAACGGCTGGGTCAATGCGTCGTTCGGCCCGTCCGGCGTCTTCACCGCGTTCAGCGGCGGCGACGGCGTCAGCGATTTCTACATCGCGCCCCGCCTCAACCAGATCAACGACTCGTTCAAGATCGCCAGCCTGACCATCGACTTCGAGCCCGCACCGGTTTCCGCGCCGGGCACGCTGGCGCTGCTGGGCTTGTCGCTGGCCGGCCTGGGTCTGGCACGGCGCCGCCGCTGAGCGGAACGCTGCGCCCCGGAGCCGCGGAGCACCGCGGCTCCACGGTGCCGCTCAGCCGGGACGCCGATCCGCGACGTACGGATTGCTGAGCCGCTCGTCGCCGAACGTCGACATCGGCCCGTGGCCGGGCACGAAGGCCACGTCGTCGCCGAGCGGCCATAGCTTGCCGGTGATCGAAGCGATCAGCGTCGCGTGATCGCCGCGCGGAAAATCGGTGCGGCCGATCGACCCCTGGAACAGCACATCGCCGACGATCGCCAGCTGGCTCGGCGCATGGAAGAACACGACGTGGCCGGGGGTGTGGCCGGGGCAATGCAGCACCGACAAGGTCTGCGCGCCGAAGCTCACGCTATCGCCGTCCTCCAGCCAGCGGTCCGGCTCGAACGCGGACATCCGCGGAAAGCCGAACCTCTGCGCTTGCACCGGCAGCTGCGCGATCCAGAACGAATCCTCGCGCTGCGGCCCTTCCAGCGGCACCTGATGACGGCGCGCGAACTCGGCGGCCTGGCCGCAATGATCGATGTGGCCATGCGTCAGGAAGACTTTCTCGAGGCGAGCGCCGCTGCCGCGCAGCGCCTCGTCGACGCGGTCCAGGTCGCCGCCGGGATCGATGGCCGCGGCGCGGCCGGTTTCTTCGCAGACCAGCAGCGAACAGTTCTGCATGAAGGCAGTGACGGGAACGATCATCAGTTTCATGCGGGTCTTATACCATTGCACGGATCCGCCGCCGACATCCGCCCGCATGAACACCTCTCCCACCAGCCCCACGCCGCCGCTGCCGGTCCGCCTTCCACCCATCGCTGAGCTGCTGGCCGACTTCCAGCGCGGCGACCGTTCTCCGCAGTCGGTGCTCGAAGCCTGCTTCGCCGCGATCGACGCCGTCGATGGAGCGATCAACGCCCTGCCGACGCGGGTGCCGCGCGAGACTGCGCTCGAACGAGCCGCCGAGATAGGCCGGCGCATCGCCGCCGGCGCGCCGGTCGGCCTGCTGGCCGGCCTGCCGTATTGCGCCAAGGACATGCACCAGACAGCGGGCCTGCGCACCACCTTCGGCTCGCCGATCTTCGCGGACTACGTCCCCAGCCGCAACGACCCGGTCGTGCAGCGCGTGCTCGACGCCGACGCCGTGCTGATTGCCAAGTCGAACACACCCGAGTTCGCCGCCGGATCGCAGACTTTCAATCCCGTGCTCGGGGCCACGTGCAATCCGTTCGACCGGTCGCGCACCGTCGGCGGCTCCTCCGGCGGCTCGGCCGCCGCGCTGGCCTGCGGCATGACGGTCGTCGCCGACGGCTCAGATCTGGCGGCCAGCCTTCGCAACCCGGCCAGCTTTTGCGGCGTCGTGGGGCTGAGGCCGTCGTCGCGCGTCGACCCCGCCTTGCGCAGCAGCGCCAATGTCTTCAGTACACTGAGCACGATGGGGGCGATGGCCAATTGCGTCGCCGATCTGCGGCTGGTCAATCGCGCGATTCACGCCCCATCCGGCAGGCGCCCGCTGCCGCAGTGGCTCACCGAGCTGCAAACGGCGGCCTCGGCACGCGGCGAGGCAGCGCGCGAGCGGCCCTTGCGGCTGGCATGGACGATCGATGCCGGCGGCGCCTTTCCCGTATCGCAGGCAGTGCGTGCCGCCATGCAGCGCGCGATCGACTGCCTGCGCGACGCGGGCGCCGAACTGGTCGAGGCCGCGCCCGATTTCAGCGGGGCCGACGACTGCTTCCAGACGCTGCGCGGCCAGCACTTCGTCGAGAACCTCGGCGAGCTGTACAGGCGCGAGCGCGCCCGTATGAAAGACACGGTGGTCTGGAACGTCGAGCAGGGTCTGGCACTGACACCGGAGCAGCTGGCCGCGGCGGCGCTGCAGCGCTCGCGCGTGTTCCAGCGGGTCGCCCGCTTCCTGTCCGGCTATGACGCGTGGCTGCTGCCGACCGCGCAGGTCCTGCCGTTCGCGCTCGAACAGCCGTATCCCACCGAGATCAACGGCGAGCCGCTGGGCACCTACATCGACTGGCTCAAGAGCTGCTACTGGGTCACCGTCAGCGGCCACCCCGGGCTCACCGTCCCGGCGGGCTTCGGCTCCGACGCGCCCGGCGAACCGCGGCTACCGGTGGGCCTGCAGCTGGTCGGCCATTACGACCGCGACGAGGCGCTGCTCGACGTCGGCGAACGCGTCGAGGCGATGCTTGCGGCGCTGAATCACTGAACCGCCGATTCGCTGAACGGCCAGCCGCCGACTCGCGGGCCGCCGTCAGAGAATCGCCGGCCGGTTCGGCAGCTCGTCGCGGTCGCCGCCGCGCGCGGGGAAGGCGACGGTCAGCACGCGGTTCATCTCGGCGACGCCCGCCAGCAGGCCCTCTTCGAAGCGGCCGGTCCGGCAGGTCCGCGCCACCGATTCGCAGATGCCGCTCCACGTCGCCGTGTCGATCGCCGCGCTCGCCGCGCGATCGGCCACGATCTCGACCGCGCGCTCGGCGAGCAGCACGTACAGCAGCACGCCGTTGTTCGCTTCCGTATCCCAGACGCCGAGCTCGGCGAACACCTGCAGCGCGCGCTCACGAGCGGTGCAGCCTCGCCACAGTTCGCGCAGCGGCAGGCTCGCCTCGATCGCCACGCGGATCTCGGCCGAATGACCCGCTTCGCCTTCGCTCACGGCCCGTTCGACGTGATCCATCAGCGTGTCGGGGAAATAGCGGCGCACCAGCCAGCCGTCGTGGACCAGGTGCCGGCACCAGCACGAGAAACCGCGCATCACCACCCTCCCGAGGCGCCGCCGCCGCCGAAGCCGCCCCCGCCGCCGCGGAAACCGCCACTGCCGCCTCGAAAGCCGCCGCCGCGCCCTCCGAAACCGCCATAACCGCCCGGGCCGGTGCGATAGGTGTGCGGACCGACGCGCCCGATGCCGGTACCGGCGGTCATCGACAGCAGCACCACGAACAGCAGCGCGGCGCCGCCGACCGCCAGCAGCGTCGGAGCGCCGCCCATCCATGCCGCCATGCCGCCGAAGCCGGCACCCAGCGTCGAACCGAGCAGTCGCCCGAACACCTGACGGATGACCAGGCCGGCGACGAAGGCGCCCAGCATCAGGGCAAGCCAGTCCGGCGAGCCGCCGTCGCCCGCCGCATCGCCGCGGCCGCTGCGGGGTGCGGGCAAGGGCTCACCATCGATCAGCCGCATCAGATCGCGCGCCGCGGCCTGCAGTCCGCCGGCGAAATCGCCCTGCCGGAAGCGCGGCGCGATGGTCTCGGCGATGATCCGCTTGGCGTAGGCATCGGGGATGGCGCCCTCGAGCCCGTAGCCGACCTCGATGCGGATCTGCCGGTCATCCTTGGCCACCACCAGCAATACGCCGTCGTCGACGCGCTTGCCGTCGACCTTGCCGCGGCCGATCTGCCACTGCTCGGCGACACGGATGGAGAACATCTCGATCGGCTCCGGCTGCGTGCTCGGCACCATGAGGATCGCGATCTGCGAGCCCTTGCGCTGCTCGAACGCGGTCAGCTCGGCGTCGAGCGCCGAGCGCTGCGCCGCGCTCAGCGTGCCGGTGGTATCGACGACGCGCGCCGACAGCGCCGGCACCGCTTGCTGCGCCGGCGCCGCCGCCGCGAAGCCGAGCCACAGCAGCAGCGCGGCGCAGGCGCGCGCCCAGCGCGTCACTTCGTCGCGCCTCCGGAGCGGTCGAAGTTCACCGACGGCGGCCGCGCGATCTCACGTTCGTTCTCGACGCTGAACTGCGGCTTCTGCTGATAGCCGAACATCATCGCGGTGAGATTGGTCGGGAACTGGCGCACGTGCACGTTGTACTGCTGCACGGACTCGATGTAGCGCTTGCGCGCCACCGCGATCCGGTTCTCGGTGCCTTCGAGCTGCGCCTGCAGGTCGCGGAAGTTGGCGTCGGATTTCAGCTGCGGATAGTTCTCCGACACCACCAGCAGCCGCGACAGCGCGCTGCCCATGTCGCGTTGCGCGTCCTCGAACTGCTTCAGCGAGTTCGGATCGGACGGATCGACGCGGATCTGGCCGACGCGCGAGCGCGCCTCGGTGACCGCGGTGAGCACCTCGCGCTCCTGTTCGGCGAAGCCCTTGACCGTATTGACCAGATTGGGGATCAGATCAGCGCGGCGCTGGTACTGGTTCAGTACCTCGGACCAGGCGGACTTGGTGCCCTCGTCGAAGGTCTGTATCTGGTTGTAGCCGCAGCCGGACAGCGCCGCCGCGACGAGAAAAGCACTCAGGAAGGCCAGGATCCGGCGCATGTTCGATTCCTCGCAAGACAGAGCCGCCAGTCTAACCGAGCTGCCGACGCCGGCGCCGGCGCGCGTTGCCCTCAGCCCACGTAGAACTCCTTGAAGGTCTTGCGGAACTTCTCCACCTTCGGCGCAACGACGAAGGCGCAGTAGCCCTGCTCCGGATGCTGCGCGAAGTAGTGCTGATGGTAGCGTTCGGCCGGCCAGTAGCTGCGCACGGGCTCGATCTCGGTGACGATCGGATCGTCGAAGGCCTTTCTGCGCTCCAGTTCGAGAATGGCCTCGCGCGCCTGCGCGTGCTGCTCCGGCGTATGGAAGTAGATGCCCGACCGGTACTGCGGGCCGACGTCGTTGCCTTGCCGGTTCAGCGTCGTCGGATCATGGATGGTGAAGAAGATCTCGAGCACCTGCGCGAAGCTGATGATGTCGGCGTCGAAGGTCACGCGAACCACTTCGGCATGCCCGGTGTCGCCCTGGCAGACCTGTTCGTAGCTGGGCGATTGCACATGCCCGTTCGCGTAGCCGCTCTCGACCGATTGAACGCCGCGCACGCGCTCGAATACGGCCTCCAGGCACCAGAAGCAGCCGCCGGCGAGCGTAGCGACCTGCAGATTCATCTCGTTTTCCTCCTACCGTCGATGCCGGCGGAACGAGTGCCGATGAAACGCCGCCTGATCACACCGCAGCGCAACACGCAGCACCGGCCGACAGGCCCACGATAGCAGAATCGCCGCGGCCAGCACGCGGCCAGCACGCGGCCAGCACGCGGCCAGCGCGTGGACAGCGCGCGGACAACCCGCCGACGCGGTGCTTGCCCGCCGTGGAGGCCGGGTCTAAAGTCGAAGCATCGATCGTCGAAGGCACCCCTCATCGAAGGCCCCCCTCATCGAAGGCACCGATCGTCGACGGCACCGGCCCCCAGCCGGGACCTCGCGGAGACCCGATGCACCGCCCACTGCCCACCAGCCGCGCCGAATGCGAAGCGCTCGATCGCGTCGATCCGCTGGCTTCGCTGCGCGCGCGTTTCCGGCTGCCGGCGGACACCATCTATCTCGACGGCAATTCGCTGGGCGCGCTGCCCGCCGATACGCCGGCCCGCATCGCCGACGCCGTCGAGCGCCAGTGGGGCGACTCGCTGATACGCAGCTGGAACAGCGCCGGCTGGGTCGATCTGCCGCAGCGGGTCGGCAACAAGATCGCCGCGCTGGTCGGCGCCGACGCCGACGAAGTGATCGCCACCGACTCGACCTCGGTGAATCTGTTCAAACTGCTGTCGGCGGCGCTGCAGCTGCGCCCGCAGCGCCGCGTGATCCTGTCAGAGACAGGCAACTTCCCCACCGACCTGTACGTGGCGCAGGGCCTGATCGCGCAGCTCGGCGGCCGGCATGAGCTGCGGCTGGTCGAGCGCGATGCGCTGCCGGCGGCGATCGACGACAGCGTCGCCGTGCTGATGCTGACGCAGGTCGACTACCGTACCGGTTCGCGCCTGGATATGCACGCGATCACGCGCGCGGCTCACGACGCGGGTGCATTGATGCTGTGGGACCTCGCTCATTCGGCAGGCGCCTTCCCGGTCGAGCTGAACGCGGCCGGTGCCGATTTCGCGGTGGGATGCGGCTACAAATATCTGAACGGCGGACCGGGGGCTCCCGCATTCCTGTACGTCGCGCGGCGCCTTCAGCCGGCGTTCGCGCAACCGCTGTCGGGCTGGATGGGGCACGCCGCGCCCTTCGAGTTCGACACCGCCTACAGGCCGGCGGCCGGCATCGCGCGCTATCTGTGCGGCACGCCTGCGGTGCTGTCGATGATCGCGCTCGAAGCCGGCCTCGACACGCTGCTGGCGGCCGGCCCGCTCGGCGGCCTCGACACGCTGTGGCGCAAGTCGCTCGCGCTCACCGCGCTGTTCGGCGCGCGCGCCGCCGAGCTTGGCGCGCCCCATGGGCTGCGACGCGTGACGCCTCTCGACGATACGCGGCGCGGCAGCCAGATCAGCTTCACGCTGCCGGATCCCGACATAGCCTACGCCGTCGTTCAGGCGCTGATCGAGCGCGGTGTGATCGGCGACTTCCGCGCCCCCGACATCCTGCGTTTCGGTTTCGCGCCGGCCTACCTGCGCCACATCGACGCCTGGGATGCGGCCGAACAGCTCGGCGCGGTGCTTCGCGACGGCAGCTGGCGCGATGCGCGTCATCGCGCTCGCCAGGCCGTGACCTGAACCGAAGCGCGCAGTACAGACCGCCGCCGCTCGACTCCAGGAATCGACGCATGTCCGAACCGACTCACGAAGGCGCCCGGCTCGACTATCGCGACACGATGAGCTACGGCGACTACCTGCATCTGGACGAACTGCTCGCCGCGCAGCAGCCGCGCTCGGGCGATCACAACGAGATGCTGTTCATCATCCAGCACCAGACCAGCGAGCTGTGGATGAAGCTGGCGCTGCACGAGCTGCGCGCCGCGCGGGCCGCCATCGGCGCCGATGAGCTGCCCCCCGCGTTCAAGATGCTGGCGCGCGTCTCGCGCATCATGGAGCAGCTGGTGCACGCCTGGGACGTGCTGGCCACGCTCACTCCGTCCGAGTACACACGGCTGCGGCCGCATCTCGGCTCGTCGTCGGGCTTCCAGTCGTATCAGTACCGGCAGATCGAGTTCATGCTCGGCAACAAGAACGCCGTGATGCTGCAGCCGCACGCACACCGCGCCGACCGCCATCAGGCAGTGGCTCAGGCGCTGGACGAAGCCTCCCTCTACGATGAAGCAATCCGGCTGCTGGCGCGCCGCGGCTTCGCCATCGACGCCGGCCAGCTGCAGCGGGACTGGCGCGAACCGCGCGCATTCTCCGACTCGGTCGAAGCCGCCTGGCTCGCCGTCTACCGCGAGCCCGAGCGGCACTGGGGCCTGTACGAACTGGCCGAAGAGCTGATCGACCTGGAAGATGCCTTCCGCCAATGGCGCTTCCGGCACGTCACGACCGTCGAGCGCATCATCGGCTTCAAGCCGGGTACGGGGGGCACGGCCGGGGTCGCCTATCTGCGCAAGATGCTCGATGTCGTGCTGTTTCCCGAGCTGTGGAAGGTGCGGACGGATCTGTAGCGATCTGGAGCGATGCCCCCGATACTACACGGCGGCCGGCGGCCGCGGCATCTGGCTCATGTACCAATCGGCAATCTGTCCACCCTGCATGAAGCAGACGCCGGGCGTTGCCATCAGCAGGTCCAGCATGCGACGAAACGTCTCGAACCGATGCGGTACGCCGATCAGATGGGGGTGCAGGCCGATGGCCATGACGCGCGGCCGCTGCTTGGCCTCCTGCGCGAACAGCTCGGCGGTACGGCGCACTCGTTCGAGCATCTCGCCGGTGGCGTGCTTCTCGATGGCGTAGACGATCGAGTCGTTGAGCTCCAGGTTGTACGGCAGGCTCAGCAAAGGCCCATTGTCGGTACGCAGCCAGTTCGGCAGATCGTCGATGACCCAGTCGAACACATACTCGACATCGCAGGCGACCAGCGTTTCGGGCGTACGATGCCCTTCGCGCAGCCCAGGCCCGAGCCAGCCGCGCGGCCGCTTGCCGGTGAACGATTCGAGGATGCGCAACGAGTCCTGCACCACCTGCTCTTCGGCACCGGCATGGTTCAGCGATTTCTGATGCACGCCGTGGCCGATGAACTCCCAGCCGGCCTCGAGCATGCTCTCCGCCGCTCGCGGATAGCTGTCGATGACACTGGCATTGCAACTGGTCGAAGCGGTCAGGCCGCGCTCGCGGATGGCCTGCAGGATGCGCGGCAGGCCGCAGCGCATGCCGTAGTCGACCCAGCTGAAGTTGGGCACGTCCGGCACGGTTTCCTTGCCGTGGGGAGGCGTGACGATGGTACGCGGCATCGGCGAGTCGAAATCCCAGTTCTCGACGTTCACCACCAGATGCACGAGGATGTTCCCCTCCGGCGGCGGCGCAAGCGGCGGCCCGTCGTTCGAGAAGAAATAGGGAAGACGCGGATTGCTCATCGAAGCTCCTCAGCGCCCAAGGAAGCGCGGCGTTCGTTTCTCGCCGAACGCGCGACGGCCTTCGGCATAGTCCTCGCTGGCGAAACAGCGCTCGACCGCCGCATCGACCCGCTCGCACCCTTGCAGCGGCTGGTTCAGCACCGTGTCGAAGGCCAGCTTCGCGGCGGCCAGCGTCAGCGGCGCATTGGCGGCGATATCGCGCGCCACGCCGGCGGCCCATGCAAAGACGTCCGGGTGCACCGACAGCACCAGGCCGAGCCGTTCCGCCTGCCCGGCATCATAGACGCGGGCGGTGTAGAACAGTTCGCTGGCAGCCGCCACTCCCATCACCGCCGACATCCGACGCAGGCCGTCCAGCGCATAGCCGAGCCCCAGGCGCGCCGCCGGCATGCGAAAGCGGGCGCCGGGTGCGGCGTAGCGCAGGTCGCACGACAGCGCCAGTCCTATACCGCCGCCGTAGCAGATGCCGGAGATGGCCGCGATCACCGGGCAGCGCAGGCGCTGCAGCGCTCGCTGCGCCCGCTCGACGGCCAGGTCGTACTGCGCCACAGCGTCCGGCGCCGAACGCAAGGCGTCGAACTCCGAGATGTCGGCCCCGGAGACGAAGGCCTGCTCGCCCTGTCCGCGCAGCACGGTCACGCGAACGGCGGGGTCCGCGTCGATCGTCTCCAGGTGCCGCGCCAGCTGCTGCCACATCGCGAAGCTCATGGCGTTGCGGCGCGCTTCGTTCTCCACTGTCAGCGTGGCGATGCCGTCCTGAAGGTCGAACCCGATCCGGCCCACGGTCATACCACCGCGTCCGCTTTGAAGCGGTCTATCTCGTCGGCCGTGTAGCCGAACTCGGTCAGCACCTCTTCGGTGTGCTCGCCCCATCCCGGCGCCGGCGCGACCACGTCGGCGGGTGTGCGCGTCAGCGTCACGGGCTGAGTGACATAGTGCATCATCCGCTGCTGCATGCCGGCGATGGTTCGAATCACGCCTAGATGGCGGACCTGGGCATCCTCGACCAGTTCCGGCACGCTGTAGACGGGGCCTGCCGGCACGCCGATCTCATTGAGCCGATCGACCCAGTGCCTGACCGTGGCATGCCTGAATTCCGCCGCCAGCAGCGCGTTGAGCCGCGCGCGGTTGGCCACGCGCAAGGTCTCGGTGCGGAACTGCGGATCGTCGAGCCACTCCTCGCGGTTCAGCAGCTTGCACATGCGGATCCAGTTGCCCTCGCCTGAGGCGCCCAGATTGAACACGCCGTCCGATGCCTCGAACAATCCCATCGGGCTGCTGGTCGGATGATCGTTGCCGGCCTGCACCGGCACATCGCCGTCGTTCAGATAGCGAGCCACCTGGAAATCCATCATCGCGATCTGCGAGTGCAGCAGCGACGCATGCACCCACTGTCCGCGGCCCGACACCTCGCGTTCGAGCAGCGCGATGAGAATGCCGATGGCCGCATACAGTCCGGCGCTCATGTCGGCGACGGCCAGGCCGGCGCGCACCGGACCACCGCCCGGATGGCCGGTCACCGACATCAGCCCGCCCATTCCCTGCACGATCTGGTCGAAGCCCGGCCGCGCGGCGATCGGCCCCGTCTGGCCGAAACCCGAGATGCTGGCCAGGATGATGCGCGGATTGACGCTCGCCAGCGACGCGTAGTCGACGCCCAGCTTCTCCTTGATCTCCGGACGCCAGTTCTCGACGACGACGTCGGCGTCCTTGATCATGCGCATCAGGATGTCACGCGCCCCGGGCCGCTTCAGATTCAGCGTCATCGAGCGTTTGTTGCGGTTCAGGTTCTGGAAGTCGCCGCCCGCGCGATTGGCTGCGAACATCGCCTCGTTCGGGTCCACGCCGACTGGAGGCTCGATGCGGATCACGTCGGCGCCGAAGTCCGTCAGGATGCGCACGCAGTTCGGCCCCGCCCGCACGCGCGACAGATCCAGCACTCGAAACCTCGCCAGCGCCGCAGACGCCTGAATCTTGGCCATGTGTTTCCTCAGTGAAAAGCTCCCGCCTTCGGGCGGGTGCCGCAGAAGCTCGCTTCGAAGCGCTCGGCGAACGTCAGCAGCGTCTCCTCGTGATGGGGCCTGGCGATCAGCTGCACGGCAATCGGCAGACCCCGCGCGTCGCGGGCCACCGGCAGCACCAGGGCCGGCAGGCCCAGATAGTTCACGAAGCCCATGTAGCGATGCAGGCCGAGCAGTTCGGCCGCATCGAAGCCCTCGTCCCCCGGCGTCACGCGGTCCCAGTCGGGAATCGGGCGGGCCAGCGCGGGCAGCATCAGGATGTCGGCATCGCGCAGATATTCATCGACGAAGCGGGCAGCGATCGCCGGCCTCGCCGCCAGCGCCCGGCATCGCCATTCGGCCATGGACAAACCCGCCAGGCCGATGTCGGCAAGCGCGCGCGGCGCGGTTCTTGCCGACAGGCTCGCGTAATGAGTGGCAGCGGTCTCGGCGCGCAACACGATCTCCGCTGCCGCCGACCAGCGCTCGAAGTCCGCCGCCGGCAAGGCTTGCTGCTGCGCGCCGAGTTCGCGCGCGGCTTCTTCGAGCGCCCGCGCCACCTCGTCGTGCAGCGGGCCGTCACTCAGCCAGGCACGCAGACGCGGCCGTGCCGGCACCGGCGTCCGCTGCTGCTCCATGGGCCGCAAGGCGGCCAGCAGTTGCGCGGCGTCGGCGCAAGAACCCGCGATGATGCCTACGGAATCCAGCGACGGAGCCAGCGGGTGAACCCCCTCGGTCGGGAGTGCGCCGTGCGTGGTCTTCAGTCCGAGCACGCCGCAGGTCGCGGCGGGAATGCGTACCGAACCGGCGGTGTCGGTGCCCAGCGATCCGTAGACCAGCCCCGCCGCCACCGCGGCGGCGCTGCCGCTCGACGAACCGCCCACCACCGCCTGATCGTTCAAAGGGTTGACGCAGCGGCCCAGCCACGAATTGGCGCCGGTGGCACCACACGCGTACTCAGCCATGGCCAATGCACCCAGCTCGACGGCGCCCGCGCGCTCGAGGCTGGCCAGCGCGCGTGCCGGCGTCTGACCTGGGCAGTACTCGCCCGGGCCGCAGCCCAGCCCGGGCAGCCGATCGCGCATCGCGAAGATGTCCTTGTGCGCCAGCGCGATGCCGGCCAGATCGCCGTTCGCCGCGGCCTGCAGCGGCGGCTGCGCCGGCAGCCAGCTCGCGCAGCGGTAGCGGGCATGTCCGGCCCGGAAGCGCTCGTCCTGCAGCCGCAGCGCCTCCGCCGCCGACAGTTCGCCGGCAGCCAGAGCGGCCCGCAAGGCCGTCAGGGTCGGCGGCAGCTCAGCCACGCGCCAGCTCCTGCAGGATCCGCTCGAAATCCTGGCCGGGAGGCGGAACACCGGGCCGGCAGTCCGGCGCGGGCACGGCCTGCCCCAGCACGGCCTGCCCCGGCACCGCCTTCGCGGGCATGGCCTGCCCCGGGACCGCCGGCGCGCACATGGCCGCCTGCCCAGGCAGCCAGTCGGCCGTCGCGGCAAGGCGGCTCAGCACTCGGACGACCCGCCGCTGCTCGTCATCAGTCGCTCCGCCGGCCAGCGGCAGGACGAGCGGCGGCATCGGCAGGGCATCGCGAGGGCCCTCGCTCGCTGCTATATTTTGACTGTCAGTATTGCGGACCATACCCCACCAGCGACTGAGCTGTATTTATACAAATACAAGTCTATAATTATATTTATAGAGGTCAAATTTGCAAGCCATGAGCAAGGGCACCAAGGCTTTTCTGAAGGCGAGCGACCGCATCCGCAGCGAGATCGAACGGGCGATCCGCGACGCCGAACTGCTGCCGGGCGAGCCCATCGACGAGGCCGAGCTGGCTCGCAAGCACAGCGTGTCGCGCACGCCGATCCGGGAAGCGCTGCTGCAGCTCGAGGCACAGGGACTGGTCACCAGCATGCCTCGCAGCGGCATGCTGGTCGCGAAGATGAATCTGCAGCAGCTGCTGGCGCTGTGGGAGCTGCTGGGAGAACTGGAGGGCGTCGCGGTGCGGCTGGCGTGTCAACGGATGAGTGCCGACGAAAGACAAGCCTTGATCGAGCACCACGAACGCAGCGCCACGATCGTGGCCCAGGAAGACATTGCAGGCTGGCAGCAGAGCAATCTCGACTTCCACGAACTGATCTACAAAGGCACGCGCAATCCGTATCTGCGTCAGGAAGTGCTGCGCATCCGCACGCGCACCGGCTACTACCGGCGACATGCGTTCGCGGCGATGGGACACATCAAGACCTCGTTCGAGCAGCACGCGGCGATCATCGCGGCGGTCCGGGCCAATGACTGCAACGCGGCGGCGGCGGCGATGATTGCGCATATGCGGCCGGCGCAGGATGCGAAGGCGCTGACCGAGTTCATCGTGAACCTGCCGGGCGAGGTGCTCGCTTCCTGAGCGACGGATGCTTGAGCCCGGCATCGGCGAACGACGCGTCTAGATGATGGCGCGCTCTATGTCGGCAAGATGCCGGCAAGCGCGCTTCAGCACGTCCCCGAGATCGCGCCCCTTCAGCTGCGCCGCGAACAACTCGAGCTCCAGGCACGGCGGCAGGCGACGGCGCAGGCAGTCCCGCAGCAGCGGGCCGAGATCGAGCACGCCTTCGCCGGGCGGCACGCGCTGCGGAATCGAGTCTTCTCCCATGGCCGCCACATCACAGATCTGAACCAGCGCCAGCGGACTGTCGTCGCGGGCCAGGAAATCGGGCAGCGCCGCATCCCACCATGAATGAAAGCAGTCCAGCGTGATCGCCGCGCCGGGGACGCCGCGCACGAACTCCTCGGACTCCTG
This sequence comes from Burkholderiaceae bacterium, assembly GCA_050187175.1. GTDB lineage: Bacteria > Pseudomonadota > Gammaproteobacteria > Burkholderiales > Burkholderiaceae_E > Zeimonas. The sequence continues at coordinate 207,885 of JBFWXS010000002.1, read as the reverse complement.
CAGCGAATGCACGCAGCCTTTCAACCACATGCCGAGCGGATGAATCGGCTCGAACAGCAATGGCACGCCGGCTGCCGCCGCCTGGCCGGCAAAACCCAGCCATTGCTCATGCGCCCGCTGACGGGCAGCGGCCAGTCTCAGCGTCCCGTCCGTATGCCCGAGGCCGCCGACGATGACGTTCAGCGGTGCTCCGCCGAGCAGAGCGCAGCAGTCGATCAGCCAGCGGTTGCGCTCGGCCTGCTGCCGCGCCCGCTCGGCGTCGCCGTACAGAAAGTAGCCGGCACTATTGACCGACGAAATCGACAAGCCGCGTTCGCGCAGCGCCTCGGCGAGCCTGACCGTGTCGAGCTCCTGCAGTGCGCGCTCGGTGAGTCCGACGCCGACGAAGCCGTGCGCGACGGCCAGATCGAGGAAGTCCAGCAGCCCGAGCCCGGGCGGACAGATGTAATGGTTCAGGCAGTAGCGGGCAGCTGTCATCGCTCTACGACGCCGTCGCGGTACTTCGATGCCCGAGATAGGCGCTCTGCACACGCGCATCGTTGCGCAGCTCGCTGCAGGCGCCTTCGGCCATCACGCTGCCGTTGCGCAGCACATAGCCGCGCTGCGCCGTATCGAGCGCATACTTGGCATTCTGCTCGACCAGCAGCACGCTGGTCCCCTCGGCGTTGATCCGCCGGATGCTGCGGAAGATCTCCTGCACGATGATGGGAGCCAGCCCGAGCGAAGGTTCGTCCAGACACAGCAGCCTGGGCTCGGACATCAGGGCGCGCGACAGCGCGAGCATCTGCTGCTCGCCGCCCGACAAGGTGCCGGCGCGCTGCGCCGCACGTTCGCGCAGCCGGGGAAACATGTCCATCTTGTGCTCGATCAGCCTGCGCAGCCGCGCCTTGTCGCGGCGATACTTGTAGCCGCCCACTTCGAGATTCTCGAGAACGGTCAGGTACGGAAACACATGGCGCCCCTCCGGCACCAGCGCAATTCCTGCTTCGAGACGTCTGTGCGACGGCAGCTGCGTCACGTCCTGGCCGGCGAAGCGGATGCGCCCCGCGGTCGGCCGCAGAATGCCGGCGATGCCGCGCAAGGTGGTCGACTTGCCCGCGCCGTTGGCACCGACCAGGGTCACGATTTCGCCGTCGTTCACGTGCAGACTGATGTCGCGGCAGGCGGCGACGGCGCCATACGAGAAATGCAGGCCTTCGGCTTGGAGGATCATGCCGCCGCTCCGGTCCGGGTTCCGGCCTCCGGTTCAGTCCCGGCCTCGGGTTCGGCCCCGGCTTCCGCTGCGGTCTCGCCGCCAAGGTAGGCAGCGATCACGTCCGCATTGTTCTGCACTTCGTGCGGCCGCCCCTGGAACAGATACTCGCCATGGTCCATGACGAACACGTGATCGGCGACGCTCATGACGAGATCCATATTGTGCTCGACCACGACTACGGTCACGCCGCGCTGCCGCAGCGAACGGATCAGCTGCAGCAGGAACTCGACCTCCACCGAATTCAACCCCGCCGCCGGCTCGTCGAGCAGCAGCAGCCTCGGCCGTGTCGCCATTGCCCGCGCGATCTCCAGCATCCGCTGCTGCCCATAGGCCAGCGTGCCTGCGCGCCGCTGCGCCAAGGCGTCCAGGCCGGTCAGCGTGAGCAGTTCGACGGCGGTTTCGCGGCAGCGGGCGACATCCTCGCGTGCGCGCCGCGCGGGAACGACGAACTGCCACAGCGGCACGTCGTGGTGGATATGAAAGCCGGCCAGCACGTTCTCCAGCACGGACAGATGCTTGAACAGCCGGATGCTCTGGAACGTGCGCGCGATGCCGAGGCGCACCCGGGCGTGAGCCGGCAGCCCCACCAGGTCCCGGCCGCGGAACAGGATCTGCCCGTCGTTCGGTTGATAGGCGCCGGACAGCAGGTTGAGCATCGTCGACTTGCCGGCGCCGTTCGGACCGATCAGCGCGAACACGCCATCGGCCGGAATGCCGAGGCTGATCTCGCGCACCGCGCGGACCCCGCCGAAGCTCTTGCGCAGCTTGTGGGCTTCGAGCAGCATCGACGGCTGCAGCTGATGCGCACTCATGGCGAGCCCTCCGAACCGGCGGCGATGCTGGGCCGCGCCTTGGACGTTCCGCGCAGCAGGCGCCCGATGCGCTCGACCAGCAGCTGCCAGACCTGCACCAGCCCGCCCGGCATGAACAGGACCACCAGCGTCAGCGCCAGGCCGTAGATGATCAGGCGGAATTCGCCGAACTCCCGGAACAGCTCAGGCAGCAGCGTGAGGACGATCGCGCCTATCACCGGCCCGATGCGCGTTCCCATGCCGCCGACTATGACCATCGCCATCATCGTGAACGACTCGATCACGGTGAACGCATCCGGGACCAGCGTGCCGACGTAGACCGGATAGAAGCAGCCCGCCAGCCCGGCGATGGCCGAGCCCAGCGAGAACGCGAACGCCTTCCAGATGCGGCTGTCGACCCCCAGCGAGGCGGCCGAGATCTCGTCCTCGCGTATCGCGGTCAGCGCTTCGCCGGCCGGCGAACGCAGGATGTTGTCGAGCAGCACGAACACCAGCAGCGCGAAGCCGGCGACCAGATAGAACAGGTTGACCGGATCGGCGAAGCTGATTTCGCCGAGCACCGGCAGCTGCAGCGACGGCGGCGGCGCGATGCCGTAGATGCCGCGCATGCCCTCGGTCATGCTCTCCCAGTTCGCGATGCCCTGGTAGACGATGATGGCGAAGCCCAGCGACGCGATGCCGAGATAGTGGCCGCGCAGCCGCACCGAGAACAGGGCGAGCACGAGCCCGAGCAGCCCCGCGGCGACGAACGCCGCAACCATCGCGAACCAGAAGCTCCATTCGTAGCTCTTGACCAGGACGGTCGACACGTAGGCGCCCACGGCGAAGAAGCCGGACTGGCCCAGATGCAGCTGGCCCGCGTAGCCGAGGACCAGATTCAGCGCCATGGCGACCATGACATTGATCGCCGCCACCACTAGCACGCCGCGCCAGTACGAGGTGGTCAGCAGCTGCGGCAGCGCCACCAGGATCAGGATGACGGCCGCGATGAGCAGCGCCCGTCGCAGCGGTGACAGGGACTCAGACATTGACTTCGCGCCTTTCCGCGATGAGACCGGTCGGCCGGATGGCCAGCGTGATCAGCAGCAGCCCGAAGACCACCAGATCGGTCATGCCCGAGCCCAGGTACTGGACCGTCATGGCCTCGACCAGACCGACGAGCAGCCCGGCGAGGATGGTCCCGTCGATGTTGCCGAAGCCGCCGATGATGACCACCGCGAAAGCCTTCACGATCACGGTCGCGCCGGCGAACGGCGTCAGCACCATGACCGGCCCCAGCATCGCGCCTGCCATGCCCGCCAGGCCGGACGCGATCATGATCGTCAGGCCGATCAGCAGCGCCGGATTGATGCCCACCAGGCCGGCTGTCTCGCGATCCTGAGCGACCGCCCGCAAGGCCTTGCCGACGAAGGTGAACTTGAGGAACGCATACAGCGCCGCCACGGCAAGAATCGTCACGCCGATCACCAGCAGCGTCTGCTGCGTGAGGAAGATTCCGCCCAGGCGGATCGACTCGCGCGAGAACGGCGAATCGAACTGGAACGGCGTGGGTCCCACCAGAGCGAGCAGGCCGTTCTCCAGCAGCACCGACACGCCGATGGTGGCGATCAGCGGTCGCAGCTCATCGCTGCGGTTGCGCAGCGGAGCGAACACGGCGGCGTTGATCAGGAAGCCGAGCAAGGCGCCCGCGCCGAACGCGAACACGATGGACAGCAGATAGGCGGCCGTATCGGGCAGGCCGAGCCAGTGCGCCGCCACCCGGGTGGCGACGAACAGCGCGGCGAATGCGCCGAGCGTGACGAAATCGGAATGCGCGAAATTGATCTGGTTCATCACGCCGTAGATCAGCGTGAGGCCCAGGGCCACCATCACGTACATGCAGCCGAGATAGATTCCGTTGATGCTTTGCTGCGCCAGCAAGGTCAGTAGGCTGTCCATGGATCCTTACCCTCTGTATCCGCGCGGGGCGCCGACGCAGCGCCGCCGCGTCGGCGCCGGCTGTCACCAGCTCAGCGACTTCCAGGAATAGTCCTTGTTCGTCTCGACGAAATGCATCGTCGAAGGATCGATGTTCTGACCCTTCTCGTCGAACGTGATGAAGCCGGTGGTCAGCTCCAGCTTCTTCGTCTGCGCCAGCCGTTCGCGGATCGATTCCGACGAGTTGCCGCCGCGCCGGATGGCGTCGGCGATCAGCATGATGGCGTCATAGGAATGCGCATGGATGTGCGACGGCACCTCGCTCTCGCCGAACTTCGCCTTGAAGGCCTTGACGAAATCCTGCACCACTGCCCGCTGCTCGGTGGGATCGAACTGCACGATGCGCACATAGCCGACCGACGACGGCCCCGCCTTCTTGTCGAAGCCGTACGGCAGGAAGATCGTGCCTATCGGCGATCCCGGCCCACCGCCGCCCTTGGTGACGCCGACCTGTGCCAGCGCCTGCGTCACGCGCAGCACCTGGCCTTCCAGCCCGTACGTCGGCAGGACGTCGACCTTGCCGAGCGAAGCGACGCGCGTGGCGATCGGCGTGAAGTCGTTCACGTCCTTGCCGAAGTCGATCTTGGCCAGCACCTTGCCGCCGCCGGCGACGAAGTGCTTCTCGAACGAGTTCGCGTTGTCCAGGCCCGCGTTCGTTTTCTCGTACAGGATCACGGCCGTTTTCGCGCCCATTCTTTCCGTCGCGTAGCGGGCCAGCCGCGTGTTCTGCATCTCGGCATGAGGAAAGATGCGGAAGATGTACCGGTAGCCGGACTCGGTCAGCCGGTCCGTGGCCGAGGTCACGTTGATGGTCGGGATCTTCGCTGCGTTCTGGATGGGCGCCACCGCCAGAGCCGCGTCGGAACACCACTCGCCGATCATTACGTGAGGCTTGAACTGATCGATCAGCTTCTTGACCACATTGGTCGACTGCAGCGGGCTGCAGGCGCCGTCTTCGACCTGCAGTTGCAGCTTGTAGCCGTTGACGCCGGTCTTGTTGACCTCCTCCACGGCCATTTCCATGGCCTGCTTGGCCGGCAGGCCGAAGTACGAGGCCGGCCCCGACGCCGGCACGAGAACCCCGATCCTGATCGTCTTGTCCTGGGCGGATACGGCGAACGACATCGCCAGTATCGCGGCGGCCAGGCCGCCGTGCTTGAGCAATCGCTTCATCTGCTTCTCCGGTAAGGAAGTTGAGGTCCGGCTTGCGCCGCCGCGCTATATCGGCGTCGCGAGCAGCGTGGGAATGAGACCGGTATCGGCGACCACCTCCACCGCCTGGAAGCGGGCGCGGCTGCCGTCGAAACGGACGCGGCAGCGATAGACGCCCACGCTGAACAGCGCGCTGGCCCCGCTTTCCTGCGAAGTCTGCGTCACGCTGTAGCTCGCCTCGACGATCCAGGCGCCGCTGTCTTCGCCGATGAAGCGCAGCGGGCCGATGAGGTGCCGGTCCCAGTGCAGGTTGTACTCGTTGACGTGGCGATACGATTCGATCCGGTCGCGCAGCATGTTCCAGCCGTCGCACCAGATGATGATCGCCGGCAGCCCCTGCTCGACGTTCTCGCGCGAAACGATCCGATAGTCGCAGTCCTCGGTGAACAGCTCCAGCCACTCCTCGAGCCGGTTGCCATCGATCAGGCGTCCATAGTCGGCGAACAGATCCGCGATCTCGTGCCGCACCTCATGCGGCGGCTTGACGGCGCGGCTCATCGAATCGCCCCTTCCGGCTCCATGCCCATCAGCTCCGAGTAGTACGACCAGAAACCGCGGACCGGCGTCTCGGTCACACGATGTGCCAGATCACCCAGCGGGCCGCGTCCTCCCATTTCAACGACGGCCGCGCCGCCGGGGCCGGGGCGCGTCGCCCGCTGCACGAGCTCGATCGCCTCGCCGTCCTCCATGCTGACCAGCCCCGCGGGGCCGACCAGATTGGCGGACAGCAGACGGTGCCGCCGCATTTCCGCGCTGTCGTCCTGATAGCCGAACAGCGTCTGGAAGATCTCGACCTCGTCGACCCCTTTGGGGCGGATCTGCCGCGTGCTCAGGCTGTTGTTGATCTGTATGAGCACCACGTTCGGAAAGAAGGTCGGTGCGGCAAGACTCATCCGGTCTTCGAACTCCGGCTCGTGCCGCAGCAGCTGCGTGTCCTTCAGCTGCATCCGGTCGAGCTCGACGCCTTTGATACCGGCGTAGGCCACCCGCGCGCTGTCCTGCGTATCAGAGGCGGCATAGGCATGGTTCATGTTGTGACGATGCCGGCTGTCCATCTTCACGCCGCCCTTCTGCGTGGCCCTGTCCACGCCGTAGGTGACGAAGAACTCGTGCAGCAGGCTGGCGTGGTACGTGTCGCGCAGATTCTCCGCGTACAGCTTCCAGTTGCCGCGAATGAGCTGCCGCGTATAGCCCAGCACCTCGATCGGCTTGTGGAAGAAGCGCGGAATCAGCGACGTACCGAACTCGCCGAGATAGTCCTCGAGCGGCTCGACCTCCGGCGAGAAGCTGCCGAACAGCATGCCGTGATAGTTCACGACGCGCAGCGTCTGCGGCGCGACGCTCTTCATGTCGAAGTCGGCGGGCATGCCGCCCTCGCCCCGCAGCCCGCGCCGGAACGGAATGCCGACCAGCTCGCCCTTGGGCGAGTAGCACCAGCGATGGTAGATACAGACGTGCTGCGCGGCATTGCCGTGCGTCCGCCGGACGATCTGGGCGCCCTTGTGGCTGCAGCGGTTCACGAAGGCACTGAAGCCGTTCTCTTCCGAACGCGTCACCACGACCGGCGTGTCCCCCACCGCGATCAAGCGGTAGTCGCCTACCTTGGGCAGTTCCGCCGCCAGCGCCAGATAGTTCCAGACCGGCCCCCGGAAGATCCGCGCCATTTCGAGCTCATACAGCTCAGGGTCGTGATACAGGCGAAAAGGGACGCGAGAATAGTCGCTGCGTTCCCAGGACAGAGGGCGCGTCAACGCGACTGGTGCATTGTCCGGAGGCATCGTGCTTGCTATCCTTGATTGAGCGATGCGGGGTTCGTATATTTTTAACAATCATAAATATACATATAGAAAGCCCGTTCTACAACATCCTTTGCAGAGGCACTGGCTCGATCGCGAGTCTTGTGTATATAAATAATCGTTGACGGATATATTTAGACCGTCTACGCACGCTCCGCCGCCCCCGCCTCGACTACCCACTCCCTGAACCGCTCCAGCGCCGGATGCCCGGCCTTGCGTTCGGGAATCACCAGATGGAACGAACGATCGCCGTGGTACGGCCGGTCGCAGGCCACTACCAATTCGCCGCGCGACAACTCGTCCTCGATCAGCAGCGGCGGCGCGAGCGCCACGCCCATGCCGTGCGCCGCCGCGGTCGCCAGCATCGAGAACAGATCGAAGCGCGGCCCGTCGGTGTCGCGGGCGTCGCGCACGCCCTGCGCTTCGAACCACGCGCGCCACGCGTACGGACGGGTGCTCTGCTGCAGCAGCGGCAGCTGCGCCACCTGGGCCGGCGACAGGCGCCGGCGGACACCGAGCAGCGAGGGCGCGCAGACCGGCACCACGATCTCGGGCAGCAGCGGCACGGCGACGGTGCCGGCCCAGTTGGCCAGGTCGGCCGGGCTGCCGGCGTACAGCGCCGCGTCGAAATCGCTGTCGGCGAACAGGAAGGGCCGCGTATTGGTCTCGATATGGACCAGGATGTCAGGGCAGCGGCGCCGGAACGCCGGCAGCCGCGGGATCAGCCAGCGCGTCGCGAAGCTGGGCACCGCCGCCAGCTGCAGCGAGCCCGCCCCTTGATGCGACATCACGGCAAGCGTGTCGCGCTCCACGGCATCCAGCCGCCGCGCCACCTGCGAACCGTAGTTCGCGCCCGCCTCGGTCAGCAGCACGCCGCGGCGCGTACGCCGGAACAGCTTGACGCCCAGGAACGCTTCCAGCGACGCCACCTGCCTGTGGACGGCGCTCTGCGTCAGCGCCAGTTCCACCGCCGCCTTGGTGAAGCTCTCGTGGCGCGCGGTCGCCTCGAAGCAGACCAGCGCCTGGGTCGACGGGATTTTTCTGCGCACAGTTATGCATCCTTCGCAGCAACAAGCGCCCATTGTTCTAATGGGTCGATGCACCATGTTATGAGAAAACGGAAGAAGTGATTGCCGAAAACTCGTTTGCCGACCGGCCGGCGCCGAGCTAGCATCACCGTCATCGCTTCATCGAACCAGGAGACCTGTCATGTCCGCCTCCCCATCGCGCGCGCCCAAGGCCAGCTTCAAATGGGACGATCCCCTGCTGCTGGACCAGCAGCTGACCGAAGACGAGCGCATGGTGCGCGACGCCGCGCAGGCCTACTGCCAGGAACGGCTGGCCGCGCGCGTGCTCGAGGCCTTCCGCCATGAGAAGACCGATCCCGCCATCTTTCGCGAGATGGGCGCGCTCGGCCTGCTCGGCCCGACCATCCCCGAGCAGTACGGCGGACCGGGCCTGAACTATGTCTGCTACGGGCTGATCGCGCGCGAGGTCGAGCGCGTCGACTCCGGCTATCGCTCGATGATGAGCGTGCAGAGCTCACTGGTCATGGTCCCGATCTACGAGTTCGGCACCGAGGAGCAGCGCCGCAAGTATCTGCCCAAGCTGACCACCGGCGAATGGATCGGCTGCTTCGGACTGACCGAGCCCAATCACGGCTCCGACCCCGGTTCGATGGAGACGCGCGCGAAGGCGGTCCCCGGCGGCTGGGAGCTGAGCGGCAACAAGATGTGGATCTCGAACTCGCCGATCGCCGACGTGTTCGTGGTCTGGGCCAAGTGCGTCGGCGGCGATCACGACGGCCGCATCAAAGGCTTCATCCTCGAGAAGGGAATGAAGGGCCTGAGCGCGCCGGCGATCCACGGCAAGGTGGGCCTGCGCGCGTCGATCACCGGCGAGGTGGTGATGGACCAGGTCTTCGTCTCCGCCGAGCAGCTGATGCCCGGCGTCGAAGGCCTGAAGGGTCCGTTCACCTGCCTGAACAGCGCGCGCTACGGCATCGCGTGGGGCGCGCTCGGCGCCGCCGAGGACTGCTGGCACCGCGCGCGCCAGTACGTGCTAGACCGCAAGCAGTTCGGCCGGCCGCTGGCCGCCAACCAGCTGATCCAGAAGAAGCTGGCCGACATGCAGACCGAGATCACGCTGGGCCTGCAGGCCTGCCTGCGCCTGGGCCGCATGAAGGACGAAGGCACCGCCGCCGTCGAGATCACGTCCATCCTGAAGCGCAATTCGTGCGGCAAGTCGCTCGACATCGCGCGGATGGCGCGCGACATGATGGGCGGCAACGGCATCTCCGACGAGTTCGGCGTCGCCCGCCACTTGGTGAATCTGGAAGTGGTCAACACCTACGAGGGCACGCACGACGTGCATGCACTGATTCTCGGCCGCGCGCAAACCGGCATAGCAGCCTTCTCGTGATCGGCGCGGGCGCCTGAATGCAGCGGCACTCTCAGGCGTAGCGCCGCGAGATCGATTCGGCGACGCAGACCGGCTTGTCGCCGCCCTTGCGCTCTATGGTCGCTTCCACCGTCATCTGCACGCCGCCGTCGGGCAAGTCCTGCAGGCTCAGCAGCCGCACGCGCGCGCGCAGCTCGCTGCCGACCGGCACCGGCGCCGGGAAGCGCACCTTGTTCAGGCCGTAGTTGACGCCCATCCGCAGGCCGCGGATCTCGTACGCGTCCGCCATCAGGGCCGGCAGCAGCGACAGCGTCAGGAAGCCATGCGCGATCGTCGTGCCGAACGGCCCCTTGGCCGCGCGTTCCGGATCGACGTGTATCCATTGCAGATCGCCGGTGGCTTCGGCGAACTGGTCGATGCGCTGCTGCGTGATCGGCAGCCAGTTGCTGACGCCGAGTTCCTGCCCGATGAGGGGCTTGAGATCATCCAACTTCTCGAAAACCGCCATGTAGGCTCCTGTCGTTCAATTCTTCGCGCCGCTTCAGTTCTTGGTGCCGAAGATGCGGTCGCCGGCATCGCCCAGGCCGGGCACGATGTAGGCGTTCTCGTCCAGATGGCTGTCCAGCGCCGCCACGTAGACGGGCACGTCCGGATGATGCTGCTGGAAAGCCTCCATGCCCTCCGGCGCCGCGACCAGCGCCAGATAGCGGATCGCCTGCGGCGCCACGCCGCGATTGATCAGCGCCTGCACTGCATGCGCCGCCGAATGGCCGGTGGCCAGCATCGGATCGCAGACGATGAACAGCCGGCCCTCCGGCTCGGGCAGCCGCACATAGTATTCGACCGGCCGATTGTCTTCGCCGCGGTACAGGCCGATGTGCCCTTCGCGGGCCGACGGAATCAGCTCGAGCAGCCCGTCGGCCATGCCCAGGCCGGCGCGCAGTACCGGCACGATGGCGACCTTCTTGCCGGCGATCACGGGCGCGTCCAGCGGCGCCAGCGGCGTCTCGATCGGCCGCGTCGTCAGCGGCAGGTCGCGGGTGATCTCATAGCCCATCAGCAGCGTGATCTCGCGCAGCAGCTGGCGAAACGTGCGCGTCGACGTGACGCGGTCGCGCATGTGCGTCAGCTTGTGCTGGATCAGCGGGTGATCGACGATGAACAGATTCGGAAAGCGGCTGTCCTGGCGCATGACCCGAGAACTTACCATGACGGCCGAGACTGCCCGCGGCCGAAGCTGCCTGCGGCCGAGACCGCCCGCGGCCGGATCGCTTGCGCCGGATCGCTTGCGGCCGGCTCGGCAGCGCATGCAAGATACGACCGATGCCCATCATGACCGATGCCTGACTCCGACGACACTGCTCCGCCGCAACAGGACGGCTTCATCGAAGCCGGCGGCCATCGCCTCGAATACCGGCTGATCGGCCGGCTCGACCCCGCCCGGCCGGCGCTCGTGTTCCTGCACGAGGGCCTGGGCTGCATCGCAATGTGGCGCGGCTTTCCGGCGCGCATCGCGCAGGCCGCCGGCCTGCCGGCGCTGGTCTACTCGCGGCACGGCTACGGCAAGTCCGATCCGCTGACCGAGCCGCGCAGCAGCCGCTTCATGCATGACGAGGCCGCCGTGGCGCTGCCCGCGGTACTGCGCGCGTTCGGCATCACGCAGCCGATCCTGATCGGCCACAGCGACGGCGCGTCGATCGCGCTGATCCACGCCGGCCTGTTTCCCGACGGCACTCGCGCGGCGGCCGTCATGGCGCCGCATCTGTTCGTCGAGCAGCTGTGCATAGACGAGATCGCGCGCGCCGCGCAGCAGTATCTCGGCACCGACATGCGGGCTCGCCTCGCCCGCTACCACGACGACGTCGACGGAGCCTTCCACGGCTGGGCCGACGTCTGGCTGTCGCCCGACTTCCCCGCCTGGACGATAGAGGCCGAGGTGGCCGCCTCGCGCTGCCCGATCCTGGCGATCCAGGGCTGGCAGGATCAGTACGGAACGATGCGGCAGATCGACCGCATCGCCGAGTTGCGCCCCGATGCGCGGCTGCTCAAGCTCGATGACTGCCGCCACAGTCCGCATCTGGATCGGCACGACGAGGTCCTGGCCGCGATCGTCTCCTTCGTGGCGGCGTCAGCCTGATCGCGCCGGCATCGGCCTGATCGCGCTCGCCTCGGCCTGATCGCGCTCGCCTCGGCCTGATCGCGCTCGCCTCGGCCTGATCGCGCCGGCGTCGGCCTGGCGACGGCGGCGTGCGGCGGTATCGGTGTTGGGCTCGCAAAAGCAGGGTATTTCCGTAGCGTCCAGCCCATCCGCGCTG
>JBFWXS010000002.1:173117-196018 GCA_050187175.1 Burkholderiaceae bacterium | reverse complement strand
TCGGCCTGATCGCGCTCGCCTCGGCCTGATCGCGCCGGCGTCGGCCTGGCGACGGCGGCGTGCGGCGGTATCGGTGTTGGGCTCGCAAAAGCAGGGTATTTCCGTAGCGTCCAGCCCATCCGCGCTGGGCGATAATTCTCTGCTGGCCCCGGGTCTCGACAGGTTTCGCGAATTCATCGACACTTGGCCCACCGTACATTTCAGTTCTAAAGCATTTCCGTAAGGGAGACGTCACAATGAGCTCAAGCATCCGCCTCCTCGCCTCCGCGGCGGCCTGCGCCGCGCTGGCAATGCCGGCCGCCGCGCAGCAGCCGATCAAGATCGGCTTCGTGGCCGAACTGTCCGGACCGCAGGGCGCGCTCGGCCAGGACCAATACGATGCATTCATGCTGGTCGTCGAGCAGAACGGCGGCAAGCTCGGCGGCGTGCCAGTGCAGGTGCTGCGCGAGGACAGCCAGCTCAAGCCCGAAGTCGCGGTGCAGATCGTCGACAAGCTGATCGAGCGCGAGCGCGTGCCCATCATCACCGGCGTCACGTTCTCGAATGTGATGATGGCGATCCACAAGAAGATCACCGACAAGGAAGTCTTCCTGATCGGCTCGAACGCCGGCCCCTCGCCGATCGCCGGCGCGCAGTGCTCGCCGTACTACTTCTCGACCTCGTGGCAGAACGACCAGCAGGCCGAGGTGATCGGCCAGTACGCGCAGGACAAGGGCTACACGCGCGTGGTCGGCATCGCGCCGAACTACCAGTCCGGCAAGGATCACGTCGCCGGCTTCAAGCGCATGTACAAGGGTCAGGTGCTGCAGGAGCTGTATCCGGCGCTGAACACGCAGGACTTCTCCGCCGAGATCGCGCAGATCGCCGCCGCGCAGCCGCAGGCCGTGTTCGGCTTCCTGCCGGGCGGACTGGGCATCAACTTCATCAAGCAGTGGGCGCAGGCCGGCATGAAGACCAAGATCCCGCTGCTGACCACGTCGACCACTGACGGCATCGGCCTGCCGGCAATGGGCGACGCGGCGCTGGGCCTGATCTCGGGCACGTTCTGGGGCCCCGACCTGCCGGTGCCGGCCAACCAGAAGTTCGTCAAGGACTTCGAGGCCAAGTTCAAGCGCATCCCGTCGCAGTACGCGGCGCAGTCGTACGACGCGGCGCTGCTGCTCGACTCGGCGATACGCAAGGTCAACGGCAAGATCGGCGACAAGCCGGCCTTCCGTGCGGCGCTGAAGGCGGCCGATTTCAAGTCGGTGCGCGGCGATTTCAAGTTCAACAACAATCAGTTCCCGGTGCAGAACTGGCACATGTTCGAAGCGGTCAAGGACGCTCAGGGCCGGATGACGCTGAAGACCATCGCCACGCCGCTGAAGGCCAGCCAGGACGCCTACCACTCGCAGTGCTCGCTGAAGTGACGCGGGCTTCGTGACACGGGCTTCCGGCGGGGAGGCCGCGCTGCGGCGCTGAAATCGCCGCGGCGGCAGCGGGGCCGGCAGCCGCAAGGCCGGCCGCCCTGCCGACCTACCGCCGTGCCGCCCGTCGTTCCGCTGATCGCGCAGGCCACGGTGCCGGACGGCAGGGCGCGGTGGCTCGGCAGCCACCGCCGGACAGTACCGGCCGCACCTGCCGCACCTGCCACAGCGCCGTGACCGCACCGCTCAGCGCAAGCATCGCCGCACTGCTCACCGCATCACCGATCCCGCCGCCGAATCGCTGTCGATTCCCCGCTGTACCCGTACCCGTACCCGTACCCGTACCCGACAACCCGGCCCGACCCTCAGCCCTACGCGAGCGCCGATGACCACGCTCTACCTGACGCAACTCCTGAACGGTCTCCAGCTCGGCGTGCTGCTGTTCCTGCTCGCCGCCGGACTGACGCTGATCTTCGGGATCATGAATTTCGTGAACCTGGCCCACGGTTCGCTGTACATGCTGGGCGCCTACTTCGCCGCGGCCGCCGCCAATGCGAGCGGCTCCTTCATCGTCGGCCTGCTGGTCGCGGTGCCTGGCGCGATGCTGGTCGGCATCGTGCTCGAGAAGCTGGCGCTCGGACGCCTGTACTCGCGCGATCACCTGGACCATGTGCTGGCCACCTTCGGACTGGTGCTGTTCATCAACGAGACCGTGCGGATGATCTGGGGCGCGTCGCCGGTCTATTCGCAAGCTCCCGAGGCGCTGTCCGGCACGGTCGACCTGTTCGGCATCAGCTACTCGTCGTACCGCTTCGCCATCATCGTCGTCGGCCTCGCGGTGGGCGCCTTCCTGTACTGGCTCATCACGCATACGCGCATAGGCATGCTGATCCGCGCCGGCGCCACGCATGCCGACATCGTGTCGGCGCTGGGCGTGAACATCAAGCTGCTGAACACGCTGATCTTCGGCCTGGGCGCCGCGCTGGCCGGCCTGGCGGGCGTGATGGCGGGCCCCATCCTGTCGGTTCAGCCCGGCATGGGCGAGACCATCCTGATCCAGACGCTGGTGGTGATCATCGTCGGCGGCATCGGCTCGATCCGCGGCGCCTTCCTGGCCGCGCTGCTGATCGGCGTGGTCGAGACGATAGGCCGCGCCTTCCTGCCGATCTGGATGAGCGCGCTGATGCCTTCGTCGATCGCGCAGGCCGCCGGTCCGGCCGTGGCTTCGATGCTGATCTATCTGCTGATGGCCGTCGTGCTGGCGTTCAAGCCCGAAGGTCTGTTCCCGGTGCGGCATGGGTGAAGCGATGCGCAATCTGTTCCCTGAATCGGTTTCCCTGAGCTCACCGCGCTGGTGGGTGGCGGCGGCGCTGCTGGCCTTCTTCGCGCTGGTGCCGGTCTACGCCGCCGTCTTCGACGAAGGCTTCTACCTGACGCTGTTCTCGCGCATCATGGTGATGGCGATCGCGGCGATCAGCCTGAACCTGCTGATCGGCTACACCGGACTGGTCAGCTTCGGCCACGCGCTGTACCTGGGACTGGGCGCCTACGCCGCCGGCATCGCCAGCTTCCACGGCATCACCAACGGCTGGCTGCAGCTGGCGCTGGCCGTCGGCGCGGGGCTGCTGATCTCCTTCGTGACCGGCCTGATCGTGCTGCGCACGAGCGGCATGGCCTTCATCATGATCACGCTGGCCTTCGCGCAGATGTTCTTCTACCTGGGCATCTCGCTGAAGCAGTACGGCGGCGACGACGGCCTGCGCATGGACGTCCGCTCGCTGCTCGCGCCGTTCGATATGAGCTCGAACACCACGCTTTACTACGTCATCTTCGCGATCCTCGTCGCGGCGCTGTATCTGTCGTGGCGGCTGGTCCACAGCCGCTTCGGCTACGTGCTGCGCGGCATCCGCGGCAACGAGCGGCGGATGAAGGCGGTCGGCTTCTCGACGCGGCGCTACAAGCTCGTCGCCTACATGGTCGCGGCCACCGTCGCGTCGGTGGCCGGCTTCCTGCTGGCCAATCTCACGTCCTACGTGTCGCCGTCGTACGGCGCGTGGACCGTGTCCGGCGATCTGATCGTGATGGTCGTGCTCGGCGGCATGGGAACCATCCTGGGCCCGCTGGTGGGCGCGCTGTCGCTGCTGCTGGTCGAGGAGTGGCTCGCGTCGCTGACGCAGCACTGGATGGCGCCGCTGGGCCTGGCCATCGTGCTGATCGTGCTGACGGCGCGCCGCGGCATCTATGGCTCGTTCTACGACTGGGCCCGCCGCCGCGAAGAGTCGTCCGCCGCGAAGGAGGCCCGTCGATGAACCGCCCCCCGCAGACGCCGATACCGCAGACGCCGATGCCGATGCCGATGCCGATGCCGATGCCGCAGACACCGGCCCCGCAGACACCGATCCTCGAGACGCGCACGCTGGTCAAGCGCTTCGGCGGCCTGCTCGCCACCGATCACGTCTCGCTGCAGCTGCACGGCGACGAGGTCCATGCACTGATCGGCCCGAACGGCGCCGGCAAGACGACGCTGATCGGCCAGCTCAGCGGCGAGCTGCGGCCCGACGAAGGCCAGGTGCTGATCGCAGGCGAGGACGTCACCACGCTGCCGGTGCCCGAGCGCGCGCGACGCGGGCTGGGCCGCTCGTACCAGATCACGCAGTTCCTCGCCGAATTCAGCGCGCTCGAGAACGTCATGCTGGCGGCGCTGTCCAATACCGGCAGCGCCTTCGGCGCCTGGTCGCCGCTGATGCGCGAGCGCAGCGTCGTCGAGCGCGCGATGAACGCGCTGGAGACCGTGGGACTGGGCGATCGCGCGCGGCGTTCGGCGGGCGCGATGGGTCACGGCGAGCACAGGCAGCTGGAGATCGCGATGGCGCTAGCGCTGGAACCGAAGATGCTGCTGCTCGACGAGCCGCTGGCGGGCATGAGCGGCTCGGAATCCGAACGGATGGTGCAGCTGCTGCAGGAACTGCGCAGCCGCTACCCCATCCTGCTGATCGAGCACGATATGGACGCCGTGTTCGCGCTGGCCGACCGCATCAGCGTGCTGGTCTACGGCCGCGTCATCGCCACCGGCACACCGGAGGAGATCCGCAACAACCCCGAAGTACGCACCGCCTATCTCGGCGACGAGGAGATGGTGGCATGAGTCTGCTGCGCGTCCAGGGCCTGCAGGCCGGCTACGGCAGCAGCCAGGTGCTGTTCGGCATCGACTTCGAGGTCGACAACGGCGAAGTGCTGACGCTGCTCGGCCGCAACGGCATGGGCAAGACGACCACGGTCAAGTGCCTGAGCGGCCTGCTGCGTCCCGGCGCCGGTTCGATCGAGCTCGACGGACAGCCGATGCACCGCGCGCCGGCCTACCGGATAGGCCGCGCCGGTCTCGGCCTGGTACCGGAGGGCCGCCAGGTGTTTCCCACGCTCACGGTGCGCGAAAACCTCGTGGCCACCGCCTCGACACGCAACGCAGGCTCGCGGCCGTGGACGCTCGATCGCGTCTACGATCTGTTCCCGCGGCTGCGCGAGCGCAGCTCGCAGCCGGCCGGCAAGATGTCGGGCGGCGAGCAGCAGATGCTCGCCGTCGGCCGCGCGCTGATGACCAATCCCAAGCTGCTGATCCTCGACGAGGCCACCGAAGGCCTGGCCCCGCTGGTGCGGCAGGAAATCTGGAACTGCCTGGCGCAGCTGAAGAAAGAAGGCCTCGCGATGATTGTCGTCGACAAGCATCTGAAGGCGCTGCTGCCCTTGGCCAACCGCCACGTCATCATCGAGAAGGGCCGCGTCGCCTGGAGCGGCAGCGGCAGCGAGCTCACGGCCCAGCCGGAGCTCGTGCACCGCTACCTGGGCGTCTGAGGCGGGCGCCTCGGACCGGCGTCCGAGGCAGCGCCCCGCAGCGCGCCGGCCGCCGGCGCTCAGCGCGGACGCACCCAGGCCTCGACCTCGACGCGCCGGTCTGCCTTCAGGCAATCGATCAGCGCGGCACGCGCCGTCTGACTGCACTGCGCGATCGGGAACGCCGCGCCGTGGCCGCTGGCCTTGATCCGCGCCAGCGGAATGCCCTTGGACGCCAGATAGTCGCGGATCGTGCGGGCACGCGCCTGCGACAGCCACAGATTGTCGAGCGCGACGCCGATGCGGTCGGTATGGCCGATCACCTCGACACGCTCGATCTCGCCGGCCGCCGTCAGATCGGCGGCCAGCTGGTCGAGCAGCCGCAGCCCGTCGGGGAGGATGTCGCCGCGCGCCGACTTGCCGAACGCGAACAGCGCGTCCGACGGCAGGCGGGCCAGCCGCAGCCCCGCGACGCCCGACTGCGACGCGCCGCCGGCAGCGGCTCCCGGAACGGTCGCGGCGCCAGCGCCGGCCGTCGGCGCCAGCGCCGCGCCGCCGGCCGACCCCCCGCCCGAACCTGCCGCCGGCCCCGCGGCCGCCACGGCCGGTTTCTCGACCACCCGTTCGACCACGCGTTCGACGACACGCTCGGCCGGCGCCGCGCCCGCGGCGGCCAGCGTCGCGCACTCCTCGCGCTCCCAGTGCGTCGACTCGACGCGCCAGTCGCCGCCCTTGTCGGCACGCGCCCAGCGCACCTGGTACTGGCAGCTGACCGGTGCCCGGTCGCGGCCCGCCAGCTGGAAGATGTAGTTCCACTCGGTGACGCCGAACACGCCTTCGCTGAAATGCGGCATGCCGATCAGATCGTAGACCTGGTGCCGGCTGAGCCCGCTGCCCATGCGCGCCAGATTGGCGGGATTCGGCAGCGTGCCTTCCTTGATCCAGGCCGAGTCGCGCGGCGGGAACTTCAGTGCCGATACGTCGGCGGCGGCCGACGCGCCCGTGACGGGCAGCGCCGCCAGCAGGCCGGCCAGCAGGCAAGCCGCGGTGGCGCCCGCGCTTGCAGTCGATTTCAGTTGCATTTGCATTCCTCGTTCACCAATGGAAGCCCGCGCCCACTGTGGCGCCGAAGCTGCCACGCGTGTTCACGGTGCCGCCGATCCGGTAGACCCAGCGGCCGCCCTGCGACATCGTCGAGACGCCGAAGGCCAGCGCCGCTTCGCCGCGATAACCGCTGGCCGACACCGAGGCCATGCTGCGGCCGGGAAACACCGCCTGCGGCAGGCCGGCGATCGCCATCGCGGCAGCGGTGCCGGCATTCGCATTGCGATTGACCTGATCGATGCGGCTGTCGGTATAGCGATTGGCCTGGTTGATCGCATCGGTCAGGCCCGCCTGCATCTGCGACAGGTTCACGGCATCGGTCGGCGCGGTCGCGGCAGCGACGTTGCTGATCTGCCGTTCGGCCCCCACGGCGCCGACCGACACGGTGTGCGCCCGATCGGCCACCGAACCGGCGCCCAGCGCCACCGAGTCGTCGGCCGTCGCGGTGGCCCCGCTGCCCAGCGCGGTGCTGCGCGCGCCCTGCGCCTGCGCACCGGCTCCGCCCGCGGTGGCATCGGCGCCGCCGGCCGCCGGCTTCGGCAGATTCGACGAGTTGTTCACCTGGAACATGCCGTCGGTGCCGTTGATGATGGACACGACGTCGCCCTCGACGCGCGTCACGCGATTGTCGATGTTCGTGATCTGCGTGGTGCCCTGGTCGATCTGCTCCGACAGCGAATTGGCGACCGAAGCCAGCTGGTTCACGTTGACCGCGTCGGTGCCGTACGAGCCCGGCGCCACGTTCGTGATCTGCCGCTCGTTCATGAACGAACCCACCGATACCTCGCCGACCGAATTGTGGCGGCCGCTCATGCCGTAGGCTTCGTAGTTGCTGCGCGCGCCCTGCCTGGCCGACGAATCGGCACCGATGGCGACGCTGTTCGGCCGCTCGGTGTATGCGTCGGCGCCGATCGCGATGCTCGACAGGCCGGTGGTGCGCGCCCGGTTGCCGATCGCGATCGAGTCGCGGTCGTTGGCGACGCTGCTCGGCCCTACCGAGATGCTGTCGGTGCCCAGCGCCTGCGCGGCCGGCTCGACGGAATTGGCGTTGAAGTACTGCGCCAGCGCCAGCGTCGGCATGGCCGCCACGCCGAGCACCGCCAGCCGCAGGCCGGCGGCGCGCCGGCGGCTACGATCGATGGGAGTCATCCTTACCTCGTCTTCTTTGGACTGAAACGATCACCGCGCAGCGCGCCTGCCGGCGCGCCGGTGCGCGGCTTACCTGGGAACCGGCAATGGCTTGACGTTGCCGCAGTCGGCGGCGACCCAGCGGCCGCTGTTCTCGATCCGGTGCGTGCCGCGGGCGGATACGGTCTCCACCCAGCCGTCGAAGCGGCTGTCGCTGGCGTAGTTCGATTCGCCGCGCCCCTTGCTGCCGTCCTGGCACGTGTACTCGAACGAGACGACCCGCCCCTTGGCCTGCCAGCCGCCCTTGCATTTCTCGGGCATCGACAGCGGCGCCTGCTTCATCATCTCGGGCGTGATGCAGA
The DNA here is from genome assembly GCA_050187175.1 of Burkholderiaceae bacterium. Lineage (GTDB taxonomy): Bacteria > Pseudomonadota > Gammaproteobacteria > Burkholderiales > Burkholderiaceae_E > Zeimonas. The sequence continues at coordinate 188,190 of JBFWXS010000002.1, read as the reverse complement.
CGCGCGTGGCGGCGCCGGGGCCCAGGCCGATTCCGCTCTGACCCATCGCCGCCTCCATCTGCGCACGCTGCGCCGGCGACATCTTGGCCATCTGGGCCTGCATCTGCGCGCGCATCTGGTCCAGCTCGGGACTGCGCACCTGCATCTCCCAAAGGCCCGGCTTGACGGTCGGCAGCGGGTCGGCGGCGTGCGCCGGCAGCGCGAAGGCCAGAGCCAGCAGCAGGTAGGCGAATCTAGGCATCATCGGTCTCCGTATCGGCGGTCAGCGCCGAGCCCGCCGCGGCGCGGCGCAGCCGATCGGCGACGGCCGCCCAGCGCTCATCGGCCGGCGGCGCCTGGACCAGGATGCGCGAGCAGCCCGAGCGATCCAGGCGGCGCACCGTGGCATAGAGTGTACGCGATGTCTTACTCGGGTCGTCAGGCATGGGTTCCCACAGCAGGTCCGCGGGCGAACCGTCAGCCTGCCACGAGCCCGGCCGCGCCCAGACAGCAACCCGTTCGCCAGCTTTGCAAGCGCGTGCAATGCGTTGCGCCAGCGCCACGCCTTCGACCAGTTCGATCGGCGTAACGGGTGCGTAATGCGCCGCCAGCGTGCCGGATGCGCGCGGCGCCTGCGCGTCGGGCGCGCGCACAGGTTCGCCGAGCACGGCGGCGATGCGGCCGGCCGTCACGCCGCCGGGGCGCAGCAGAACCGGATGGCCGCGGCTGAGATCGATGATCGTCGATTCGACGCCGACCTCGCAGGGACCACCGTCGAGAATCATCGGCGCTTCGTCGCCGAGGTCGTCGACCACGTGTCCGGCGGTGGTCGGGCTGACGCGGCCGAAGCGGTTGGCCGACGGCGCCGCCACACCGTGGCCGCCCAGCGCCGCGAATGCGCCCAGCAGCGCATGCGCCACCGGGTGCGACGGACAGCGCAGGCCCACGGTCGATTCGTCACCGCAAGCAAAGGCCGGCGCCTGCGGCCGCCGCGGCAGGATCAGCGTCAGCGGACCGGGCCAGAACGCATCGGCGAGCCGCTGCGCGGCCGGCGGCCAGTCGGCCCACCATGCCGCCTGCGCCGCGTCGGCGACGTGCACGATCAGCGGATGGCCGGCGGGACGGCCCTTCAGCCGGTAGACGGCAGCCACCGCGTCGGCCTGCGCCGCGTCAGCGCCCAGCCCGTAGACCGTCTCGGTGGGAAACACGACCAGCTCGCCGGCAGCCAGCGCCCGCGCTGCGGCATCGATCGCCGCGGCGTCGAGCGCCGTCGCATCGACCCGCCGCTGCATCAGGCCAGCCCGAGCTCGCGCTCGATCTGCGCCGCCACCATCGAGGCCTCGGCGGCCGATTCGGCGAGCACGGTGATGTGGCCCATCTTGCGGCCCGGCCGCGCCTCGCGCTTGCCGTACAGATGCAGCTTGGCCTGCGCGTGGCGCAGCACGCGGCTCCAGTCGGGCTCGACGGGGCCGGACGACGACTCGGCCGGGGCGCGCGATGGTTCGGCCGGGGCGCGCGACGGCTCGCCGGGGCCGGCCCGGGCTTCGCCTCGCCTCGCTGGGAACCACGCGTCGCCGAGGATGTTCAGCATCACCGCGAACTCGTGCTGCCGCGTCGAACCGAGCGGCAGCCCAGCCAGTACGCGCGCCTGCTGCTCGAACTGGCTGGTGACGCACGCGTCTATCGTGTAGTGGCCGGAATTGTGCGGCCGCGGCGCCATCTCGTTGACCGCCAGCGCGCCGTCGGCCAGCACGAAGAACTCGACGCACAGCACGCCCACGTAGTCCAGCGCGTCGGCGATGCGCCGCGTCGCGTCGATCGCGCGCGCCGACACGTCCTGCGACACGCGCGCCGGCACCGTCGACACCGCCAGGATGCCGTTGCGATGCACGTTCTCGGCCACCGGATAGGCGACGCACTGGCCGTCGAAGCCGCGCGCCACCACGACCGAAACCTCCAGTTCGAGCTGCAGCCGCTTCTCCAGCACGCAGGGCACACCGCCCATGCGGTCGAAGGCCGCGGCCGCCTCGGCCGCGTCGGCGACGCGCGCCTGCCCCTTGCCGTCATAGCCGAGACGCGCTGCCTTCAGGATGCCGGGAAACAGATCCGCCGGCGCCCGCTCGGCGTCCTGCCGGCTGAGCACGACCGCATACGGCGCGGTGTCGAGCTGCTGGCGGCGCACGAATTCCTTCTCGGCGATGCGATCCTGCGCGACCGCGACGCAGGCGGCGGCCGGGCTGACGATCGCCGTTCGCGCGAGCCGTTCCAGCGCCTGCGCGGGCACGTTCTCGAACTCGGTAGTGGTGGCGCGGCAGCTCGCCGCCAGCTCACGCAGCGCCTCGTCATCGAGATAGTCGGCCTGCAGATGACGATCGGCCACCGCGCCGGCCGGACTGTCGGCGCCGGGATCGAGCACGCAGACGCGATAGCCGAGGCTCTGCGCCGCCATGCAGAACATGCGGCCCAGCTGGCCGCCGCCCAGCAGCCCCAGCCAGGAGCCCGGCGGCAGCGGCGGTTCCGGCCGCAGCGCGGCAGCACCGGAGCGGGCTAAAGAATTCATCGGCCTTGCTTCGCTCATGATGCGCCCCGCGGTTCAGGCGCCGGGCAGCGTCATCGAGCGCGCCGCCTCGGTCTGCCGCTCGCGGAACGCCTGCAGCCGCGCCGCGAGCGCGTCGTCGGTCATGGCCAGCGTGGCGATCGCGTGCAGCGCCGCATTGGCGGCGCCCGCTTCGCCGATCGCGAAGGTGGCCACCGGCACGCCGCGCGGCATCTGCACGATGGACATCAGCGAATCCTCGCCGCGCAGATAGCGCGACGGCACTGGTACGCCGAACACCGGCACGATGGTCTTCGCCGCGATCATGCCCGGCAGATGCGCCGCACCGCCGGCGCCGGCGATGATCGCGCGCAGCCCGCGGTCGCGCGCCTGCTCGGCATAGCTGAACATGTCGTCGGGCATGCGGTGAGCCGAAACGACGCGCGCCTCGAACGGCACGTCGAACTCGCGCAGCATCGCGACCGCGTGCTGCATCACGTCCCAGTCGCTGCTCGATCCCATCACGACCCCTACCAGCGCCGTCGTCTGCATGTCGGTACTCCGTTGATCGAGGCCGCGCGACGCTCAGTCGGCCAGGTCGCGGCCGGTCAGGCTGCGCAGCGCGTCGCGATACTTGGCCGCCGTCCTGGCGATGATGTCGGCCGGCAGCGGCGGCGGCGGCGGGCGCTTGCCCCAGCCCGGCACGGTTTCGAGGTAGTCGCGCACGAACTGCTTGTCGAACGACGGCGGCGAGATGCCGGGACGGTAGCCGTCGACCGGCCAGAAGCGCGACGAATCGGCAGTCAGCACCTCGTCCATCAGATGCAGCTCGCCGTTCGCATCCAGGCCGAACTCGAACTTGGTATCGGCAATGATGATGCCTCGCGTGGCGGCATAGTCGCTGGCGCGCCGGTACAGCTCCAGGCTGATTTCGCGGATCCGCTCGGCCAGCGGCGCGCCTATGCGCGCGCACATCTCGTCGAAACTGATGTTCTCGTCATGCTCGCCGAGCTCGGCCTTGGCCGCCGGCGTGAAGATCGGCGCCGGCAGCCGGGCCGCCTGCTGCAGGCCGGCGGGCAGCGCAATGCCGCAGACGGCGCCGCTGGCCTGGTAGTCGTTCCAGCCGGAGCCGATCAGGTAGCCGCGGACCACTGCCTCGACGAGGATGGGCTGCAGCCGCTTGACGACCATGGACCGGCCGCGCACCTGCTCGCGCTCGTCGGGCGCCACCACGCTTTCGGGATCGATGCCGGTCAGATGATTCGGCACCACGTCGGCCAGCCGGTCGAACCAGAACAGCGCCATCTGGTTCAGGACCTTGCCTTTGTCCGGAATGGGCTCGGCCATGATCACATCGAAGGCCGACAGGCGGTCCGACGTGACGATCAGCAGACGATCGTCGCCGACCGCGTAATTGTCACGGACCTTGCCGCGCGACAGCAGCGGCAGCGAATGCAGATTGGATTGGTAGACAGCCGCCATCTGGCGATCCCGGCAAAAGCGCTATTTTGCCTGATCGCCGCGCGCGAATCGGCGGCAGGCACCGGACGCGCGCGGTTCGCCGCGGCTGACCTTACTGGACGACCTGCGCCAGCTCGCCCTTGCGATAGCGCTCGGTCATGACCGACAGCGCGGCGGGCTTGATCTTGCTGCCCTGGCCGGCGCAGCCGAACTCGTTGTAGCGCTGCAGGCAGATCTGCTTGGCGGCTTCGCGCGCCGGCTTCAGATACTCGCGCGGATCGAACTTGTCCGGATGCTCGGCGAAGAAGCGGCGGATGGCCGCCGTCATCGCCAGCCGGATGTCGGTGTCGATGTTGATCTTGCGCACGCCGTGCTTGATCGCTTCCTGGATCTCCTCGACCGGCACGCCGTAGGTTTCCTTCATGTCGCCGCCGTAGCGGCGGATCTCGGCCAGCAGATCCTGCGGCACCGACGAGGAACCGTGCATGACCAGATGCGTGTTCGGCAGCCGGGCGTGAATCTCCTTGATCCGCGAGATCGCCAGGATGTCGCCGGTGGGCTTGCGCGAGAACTTGTACGCGCCATGGCTGGTGCCGATCGCGATCGCCAGCGCATCGACCTGCGTGCGCTTGACGAAGTCGGCTGCCTGCTCGGGATCGGTCAGCAGCTGCTCGCGGGTCATCGTGCCCTCCGCGCCGTGGCCGTCCTCCTTGTCGCCCTTCATCGTCTCCAGCGAACCGAGACAGCCGAGCTCGCCCTCGACGGTGACGCCCACCGCATGCGCCATGTCGACGACCTTGCGCGTGACGTCAACGTTGTAGTCGTAGCTGGCGATCGTCTTGCCGTCTTCCTGCAGCGAACCGTCCATCATCACCGACGAGAAGCCCAGATCGATGGCGCCCTTGCAGACCGCCGGCGACTGGCCGTGATCCTGGTGCATGACGATGGGCACCTGCGGATAGGCCTCGACGGCGGCCTGGATCAGGTGCTTCAGGAAATGCTCGCCGGCATATTTGCGCGCCCCGGCCGAGGCCTGCATGATGACCGGCGCATCCAGCTCGGCCGCAGCCGACATGATGGCCTGGACCTGTTCCAGGTTGTTGACGTTGAAAGCCGGAATGCCGTAGCCCTGGTCGGCGGCATGGTCCAGCAGTTGTCGCATCGATACGAGCGGCATTGCGTGATCTCCTGAGAATCTGGGCATTTTCCGGTGGCGGGGCTGGGGCCGATGCCAACAGCGCTGTATTTGTGCCGCTTTTGGCGGTGCGGGGCGCGGCTGGCGCGGGCCGGTGGGCGGGCGAGCGCGGCGGGCGGGGGCTGGCGGGTGGGATGATGCGGCGGCCGGCCCTGTGGGCCGGCTTCCCTGTGCTGCTCGTCTTGGGGCTGGCGCGGCATAACTCGCTCCGCGCCCTTTGGGCGCTGCGCTCAGACAGACGCCGCGATACAGAAGACGATGCGCGCTGCGCGCGCCGCCCCAAGACTGCGCTGCTCGGCGCCGCATACATCCCACCCGCCAGCCCCCGCCCGCCGCGCTCGCCCGCCCACCGGCCCGCGCCTGCCGCTCCTGCAACAGTGGTGGCATGCTGAAGAAAATCTAGCGGCGTCTGCGGCGATGTCTCTGCGTCGCTCTGTTCGGTTCGATCTGTTTGGTTCGATATGTCCGGGTCGATATGTACGGGTCGATATGTACGCGTCGACGTGGCTGGGTCGAGCAGGCCTGCGCCAGCCAAGGCACGCCGACACCGAACAGCTCCGCGACTGCTCAGCTCAAGCCGTGCTCGCCGACCCGGACAATCTTGAGCGTATTAGTGCCACCAGACTTGCCAATCGGCTCGCCAATCGTCAGCGCAATCAGATCGCCCTTCTCGACGATGCTCGCGTCCACCAGCCGCTGCTCGGCTTCCAGCAGCAGCGCTTCGCGCTCCTGCGCATGGTAGGTCATGACGATAGGGTGCACTTCGCGGTACAGGCACATGCGGCGCCGGCTGCGCTCCTCGGGCGTCAGCGCGTAGATCGGCACGCCCGAGTCGATTCGCGACATCCACAGCGCGGTCGAGCCGGACTGCGTCAGCGCCACGACGGCCTTCACCTTCATGTGATGTGCGACGAACAGCGCGCTCATCGCGATGGTCTGGTCGATGCGCGTGAAGGTGCGATGCAGGAAGGCCGTGTCCAGCGACGATACTTCGGAGCGGTCGGCTTCCACGCAGACGCGCGCCATCGCCTCTATGGTCTCGACCGGATAGCGGCCTGCGGCGGTCTCTGCCGACAGCATGACGGCATCGGTTCCGTCGAGCACCGCGTTCGCCACGTCGGACACTTCGGCGCGCGTCGGCACCGGCGATTCGATCATCGACTCCATCATCTGCGTCGCCGTGATGGTGAGCCGGTTCAGCTCCTTGGCCATGCGGATCATGCGCTTCTGCAGCGCCGGCACGGCCGCGTCGCCGACCTCGACCGCAAGATCGCCGCGCGCGACCATGATGCCGTCGGAGGCCTTCAGGATCTCCTCCAGATTGCCGATCGCCTCGAAGCGCTCGATCTTGGCGATCATCAGCGCGCGTCCGCCCGTGGCGCGCATCAGCTCGCGCGCCATGTACATGTCGGCCGCGTTCTTCGGAAAGGACACGGCGATGAAGTCGGCTTCGAACTTCACCGCCGTCTTGATGTCTTCCATGTCTTTCGCTGTCAGCGCCGGCGCCGACAGGCCGCCGCCCTGGCGGTTGATGCCCTTGCGGTTCGACAGCACGCCGCCCTGCGTGACCGTGCATTCGATGGCGCGCGGCGTGACGCGATCGACGCGCATCACCATGCGGCCGTCGTTCAGCAGCAGCGTGTCGCCGGACCGGACGTCGTTGACCAGTTCCTTGTAGTCGAGCCCGACGTGGGTCTGGTCGCCGACCTCGCAATCGATGTCGAACGTGAAGCGGTCGCCTTCGGCCAGCGTGATTTTGCCGTCGGCGAACTTGCCGATCCGGATCTTGGGCCCCTGCAGATCGGCCAGCACGCCGACGCTCTGGCCGAGCCGGTCGGCGATCTCGCGCACGCGATTGACGACGGCCGTGTGCTCGTCCGAAGTGCCGTGCGAGAAGTTGACGCGAACGACATTGACGCCGGCCCGCAGCATGCGCTCGAGCACAAGCGGATCGGTCGAGGCCGGGCCTAGGGTGGCGACGATCTTGGTGGCGCGCGGAGCGGGTGTGAACATGGCGGCGGCAGTGTCTGCGACAGGCGGGCGATGAGGTCTCCCATGCTAGCGCAGTCTGTGCGTCGTGCCCATGACCGGCCGGCGAAAGGCGGCGCGGTCCGCGAATGCGGCGGCTCGGCCTGCCAATGCGGCGGCTCGACTGGCGAATGCAGGGGCTCGGCCTGCGCAAAGCAAGCCAGCGTGCACAGCCGGCACGCCCAGGGCGCGGCCGCGCCGGCCATGCTCAGCTCGGCACGGCGTGCCGCCGCCCCGCCCGCTCAGGCGCGCTCGGCCAGCGCCGCCACCGCCGGCAGCGTCTTGCCCTCGAGGAACTCGAGGAAGGCCCCGCCGCCGGTCGAGATGTAGTCGACGCGATCAGTGATGCCGAACTTGGCGATCGCCGCCAGCGTGTCGCCGCCGCCGGCGATCGAGAACGCCGGCGAATCGGCGATCGCCTGTGCGATGACGCGGGTACCGTTGGCGAAGGCCTCGAACTCGAAGACGCCGACCGGGCCGTTCCAGACGATGGTGCCGGCCTGTTTCAGTCCCGCGGCCAGCGACTCGGCCGTGCGCGGGCCGATGTCGAGGATCAGGTCGTCGTCAGCCACGTCGGCCGCCGCCTTGACGGTCGCCGGCGCGTCGGCCGCGAACGACTTGGCGCAGACGACGTCGACCGGCAGCGGCACCTGCGCGCCGCGCGCCGCCATCGCGGCGCTGATCGCACGCGCCTCGTCGACCAGTTCGCGCTCGGCCAGCGACTTGCCTATCGGCAGGCCGGCCGCCGCCATGAACGTATTGGCGATGCCGCCGCCGACGATCAGCCGGTCGACCTTGGCAGCCAGCGACTGCAGGATGGTCAGCTTCGTGGAGACCTTCGAGCCGGCCACGATCGCCACCAGCGGCCGCTTCGGCTGTCCCAGCGCGCGGCCCAGCGCGTCGAGCTCGGCGGCCAGCAGCGGGCCGGCGCAGGCCACCGGCGCGAAGCGCGCGATGCCGTGCGTGGTGGCCTCGGCGCGATGCGCCGTGCCGAACGCGTCATTGACGTAGACGTCGCACAGCGCCGCCATCTTGCGCGACAGCGCCTCGTCGTTCTTCTTCTCGCCCTTGTTGCCGCGGCAGTTCTCCAGCAGCACGATCTCGCCGGGAGCCACATCGAAGCCGCCGTCGACCCAGTCGGCGACCAGCCGCACGCCGCGGCCCAGCAGCTCACCCAGCCGCGCGGCGATCGGCGCCAGCGAATCGGCCGGCTTCAGCTCGCCCTCGGTCGGCCGCCCCAGATGCGAGGTGACCATGACTGCGGCGCCGGCCCGCAGGCACTGCTCGATCGCCGGCACCGACGCGCGGATGCGGGTGTCGTCGGTGATCGCGCCGCTGTCGTCCTGCGGCACGTTCAGGTCGGCGCGGATGAAGACGCGCTTGCCGGCCAGATCGAGATCGGCGAGTCGTTTGAACTTCATGGCGACGCTCAGCGGGCGTTGACCAGGGCGACCGTCGTGTCGAGCATGCGGTTCGAGAAGCCCCACTCGTTGTCGTACCAGCTGCTCACCTTGACCAGCCGGCCCGACACCTTGGTCAGCGTCGCGTCGAAGTTGCTCGACGCCGGGTTGTGGTTGAAGTCCACCGACACCAGCTGCTCGGTGCCGTAGGTCAGCACGTCCTTCAGCGAACCTTCCGCGGCGTCCTTCATGATCTGGTTCACTTCGTCGACCGTGGTGTCGCGCGCGGCGATGAACGACAGGTCGACGATGGACACGTTGATGGTCGGGACGCGGATCGCGTAGCCGTCGAGGCGGCCGTTCAGCTCGGGCAGCACCAGACCCACCGCGGCGGCGGCACCGGTCTTGGTCGGGATCATCGACATGGTCGCCGAACGCGCGCGGCGCAGGTCCTCGTGATAGACGTCGGTCAGCACCTGGTCGTTCGTGTAGGCGTGCACCGTGGTCATCAGGCCGTTCAGCAGGCCGATCTTCGAGTGCAGCGGCGCGACCAGCGGGGCCAGGCAGTTGGTCGTGCACGAGGCGTTCGAGATCACCGTGTCGGAGCCCTTCAGCACCTGGTGATTGACGCCGTAGACGATGGTGGCATCGACGTCTTTGCCGCCCGGCGCCGAGATGATCACCTTCTTGGCGCCGCCCTTCAGGTGCGCCGACGCCTTCTCCTTGCTGGTGAAGAAGCCGGTGCATTCGAGCACCACGTCGACGCCCAGTTCGCCCCACGGCAGATCGGCGGGATTGCGGTTGGACAGCACGCGGATCCGGTCGCCGTTGACGACGATCGAGTCGCCGTCGACGCCGACGGTGCCCGGAAAGCGGCCATGGGCCGTGTCGTACTGCGTCAGATGCGCGTTGATCTTGGCATCGCCCAGATCGTTGATCGCGACGATCTCGATCGGATGCTTCTTGCCGCTCTCGTAATGGGCGCGCAGGATGTTGCGGCCGATGCGGCCGTAGCCGTTGATCGCTACTCGAATGGTCATGGCAGGCTCCTTTCTCGGATGAATCGGTAGAGGGTCAGGCTCGGGCCGCGCGCCGCGCTCAGCCGCGCACCGCGCGCCGGCGCAGCGCTTCGCGCACCGTGTCGGCGACGTTCGACGGCGTGAATCCGAACAGCTCGAACAGCGCCGGCGCGGGCGCGGACTCGCCGTAGCGGTCGATGCCGACCACTGCGTCGCAGCCGTATTTCCACCAGCCGCCGGTGACGCCGGCTTCGACGGCGATGCGCGGCAGCCGATCGGGCAGCACGTGCTGCTTGTAGGCGGTGTCCTGGCGATCGAACAGGTCGGCGCTGGGCATCGACACGATGCGCACCGCAATGCCGTCCTGCGCCAGCAGCTCGCGCGCGGCCAGCGCCAGCCCCACCTCGGAGCCGGTGGCGATGATGGCCGCGTGCGCCTCTTCGGCGTCGCGCAGCACATAGCCGCCGCGCGAGATGGCTTCGATCTGCTGCGTCGAGCGAGTGACGAACGGCACCGCCTGGCGCGAGAACAGCAGCGCCGACGGACCGTCGCGGCGGGCGATGGCGGCGCCCCAGGCGGCGGCCGACTCGACCGGATCGCACGGACGCCAGACATCGAGGCCGGGAATCAGCCGCAGCGAAGCCGTGTGCTCGACGGCCTGGTGCGTCGGACCGTCCTCGCCGAGCCCGATCGAATCGTGCGTGAACACGAAGATGACGCGCTGGCGCATCAGCGCGGCCATCCGCAGCGCATTGCGCGAATAGTCGGAGAAGGTCAGGAAGGTGCCGCCGTACGGGATGAACCCGCCGTGCAGCGCCAGGCCGTTCAGCATGGCACTCATGCCGAATTCGCGCACGCCGAAGTTGATGTGGCGTCCCGGCACGAACTCGTCGGCTGCGCGCAGCGCGCCGGCGCCCTTGAAGTCGGTGAGATTGCTGCCGGTGAGGTCGGCCGAGCCGCCGATCAGCTCGGGCATCGCCGGGCCGAAGTGATTCAGCGCGTTCTGCGACGCCTTGCGCGTGGCGATGGTTTCGGCGCGCGTCAGCGCCTCGTCGATGGCGGCGTCGAAGGCTTCGTCGTAGGCCGGCGCCAGATCGCCGCGCATGCGCCGCTCGAACTCGTTCGCCTCGGACGGGTACTGCTGGCGGTAGCGCGCCAGCAGCGTGTTCCATTCGTCCTCGCGCTGCTGCCCGGCCTCGCGCGAGTCCCAGTCGGCATAGAGCTCGGCCGGCACTTCGAAGGGCGGATGCGGCCAGTCGATGGCGATGCGCGTGGCGGCGATCTCCTCGGCGCCCAGCGGTTCGCCGTGCGCCTTCGCGGTATTGGCGCGCTTGGGCGAACCCTTGCCGATGATCGTGCGGCACATGATGATCGTCGGCGCGAACACGCCGTCGCGCCCCTCGCTGCCCCAGCGGCGAGCCAGCGCGATGGCGCGGTCCAGCGCCGCGATGTCGTGGCCGTCGACGTCGCTGATGACGTGCCAGCCGTAGGCCTCGAAACGGCGCGCGGTGTCGTCGGAGAACCAGTGGCGCACCTCGCCGTCGATCGAGATGCCGTTGTCGTCGTACAGCACGACCAGCTTGGACAGCTTCAGCGTGCCCGCCAGCGAGCAGGCCTCGTGCGAGATTCCTTCCATCAGGCAACCGTCGCCGGTGAATACCCACGTGAAGTGGTCGACGATGGGGAAGCCGTCGCGGTTGAAGCGCGCGGCCAGCAGCTTCTCGGCCAGCGCCATGCCGACCGCGTTGGCCAGCCCCTGCCCGAGCGGGCCGGTGGTGGTCTCGACGCCGGGCGTGGCGAAGTTCTCGGGATGTCCGGGCGTTTTCGAGTGCAGCTGACGGAAGCGGCGCAGCTCATCGACAGGCAGCGGATAGCCGCTCAGATGCAGCAGCGAATAGAGCAGCATCGAGCCATGGCCGTTCGACAGCACGAAGCGGTCGCGGTCGAACCACTGCGGATTGGCGGGATTGTGCTTCAGGTGGCCGGTCTGCCGCGCCCACAGCGCCACCGCGATGTCGGCCATGCCCATCGGCATGCCCGGATGGCCTGAATTGGCCTGCTGCACCGCATCCATCGACAGCGCGCGGATCGCATCGGCCATGCGGTCGAGACTGTCGTAGCCGCCGTCCGCCTGGCCGGCCTCTTGGCCCGCCGTGTGCTCAAGCATGTAGGCTCCTTGTGGCTTGAAAAGCCCGGAACAAAGCCTCAAATTCTAGCAAACCGGAGCCGGGGTTCGATTGTAAGAATTAACGATCCGTTATAATTGAGGGCTTTTCTCGCGGGTTCTACGATGGTTCCCGTGACATTTCCACTGATCTTGGTCAGGCAACTCTCAGCAAAAACTGAGGAAAGGACTGGGTTGGTAAGAAATGCAGGGGCTGCATCTCACTGCCGATCTCTATGGCTGCCAGTGCCCGAAGGCACTGCTGGTCGACGCCGATACGCTGGCCGCGCTGTGCCGCGAGTCGGTCGCCGCCGCCGGGCTGACGCTGGTCGACGAAAAATACTTCACGTTTCCCGAGTACCAGGGTGAACCGGGCGGCGTCACCGGCGCCGCGCTGCTGGCCGAATCGCATCTGGCCGTGCACACGTGGCCGGAACGCTCGGGCGTGACACTCGACGTCTACGTCTGCAACTTCTCCACCGACAATTCGGCGAAGGCCGAGAAGCTGCTCGACGATCTCATCATCGCGTTCGCGCCGCGTCAGCAAGGCACCAATCGCATCCTGCGCGGGTCCGACGATCCCGAAACGCAGTCCGGCGAACTGCTGCTCGAGTGGCTGAACGAGGACAGCGCCTACGGCTTTCGCGCCGCGCGCCGCATCGAGACGGTACGCACGCCCTACCAGACGCTGGAGGTGTTCGACACGCCGCAGTGGGGCCGCCTGTTCCGGCTCGACGGCTGCTACATGACTTCCGAGCGCGACGAGTTCTTCTATCACGAGGCGATCACGCATCCGGCGGCGATCGCGCATCCGGCGCCTGCGTCGGCGCTGGTCATCGGCGGCGGCGACGGCGGCTCAAGCGAGGAGCTGCTGAAGCATCCCAGCATGCGCCGCGTCGTCATGGCCGAGCTCGACGCCGAGGTGGTCCGCGTCGCGCGGCAGCATCTGGGCAAGGTCCATCGCGGTGTATTCGACGACCCGCGGCTGCAGATCGAGATCGGCGACGGCTGGGCCCTGGTCGAGCGGATGGCGCAGGGCAAGTGCGGCAGCGGCAGCGATGATCGCTTCGATCTCGTCGTGCTCGATCTCACCGATCCGGACACGCCGGCGCATCAGCTGTACACGGCCGACTTCTTCCGGCTGCTGCGCGGCGTCATGCGGCCGGGCGCGGCCGTGGCGCTGCACATCGGCTCGCCGGTGTTCAAGCCGGCGCTGGTCGAGCGGCTGCTGCGCGAGCTCGCATCGGTATTCCCGGTCGTGCGTCCGCTGGGGCTGTACATCCCGCTGTACGGCTCCTACTGGGGCTTGTGCGTGGCCTCCGATTCGCTCGATCCGCTGGCGATAGACCCGCAGGAAGTCGAGCGCCGCCTGCAGGCGCGCGGCATCAGCGATCTGCGCTACTACAACGGCGACGTACATCCGGCGCTGTTCGCGCTGCCGAACTTCTTCCGCGAACTGCTGCCGGGACGCGGCGAACGCGCCGCCGGCAAGGCCGAAGCGGTCGACCCGCACACCGCTTCCGGCGCCGCCGGACACGCGGCGCGGCAGGCGCCGACGCTGCCGCAGCGCTGAACCTGGCGCCGCGATGCGTCCGCGCGTGCTGATCGCCGCTGCGGGACAGGCCGCCGCAGGACCGGCCCCGGGGAACGCGCCGCTGCGGCTGGACGCGCGCCAATCGCATCATCTGGTGCGCGTGCTGCGGCTGGGGCCCGGCGCGACAGTCGAATGCTTCGACGGCCGCGGTGCGCGCTTCAGCGCCCGCATCGAGACTGCCGACGCCAAGGCCTGCATGCTGCGGCTGGAAGAGCGGCTGGCCAGCGTCACCGAGAGCCCGCTGCGCATCACGCTGGCGCAATGCATATCGTCGGCGGAACGCATGGACTGGACCATCGAGAAGGCCGTCGAGCTTGGCGTGCACGCGATCCAGCCCTTGTCGTCGCTGCGCTCGCAGGTGCGGCTCGACGCCGCGCGCGCCGCGAAACGCGCCGAACATTGGTCGCGCATCATCGAGGCGGCCTGCATGCAGTGCGGCCGCGACCGGCTGCCGCTGCTGAGGCCGGTAATGACGCTGCCGAGCTGGTTGGACCGCGACGCCGCAGCCGGCATTGATGCGAACGAAGAGCGGGCGAACGACGGGAATGCGAACGACGAGAAGGCGAACGACGGGGACGTCAGCGACGAGGCCGCCCCGCCGACTTCGCCGCTGCCACCAGCCCCGCCGCTGGGTCTCGTGCTCCACCCGGCAGCCGCAGTGCCGCTATCGGCCGTCGCCGTCGATCGGCAGCGGCCGCTGCGATTGCTGGTCGGGCCCGAGTCCGGCCTGGCCGATGACGAACTGGCCGCTGCCCGCGCGGCCGGATTCATGCCGGTGAAGCTGGGGCCGCGAGTCCTGCGCACCGAAACGGCAGGCTTGGCGGCATTGGCGGCGCTGCAGATCCGCGCCGGCGATTTCTAGGGACTCCCAGGCGGCGCAAGCTTTGGCCCGGCAAACCTTCGTCAGGCGAACCGGGGCCGGCAGAACCTCAGCTCAGCAGGCCCTCTGCCTTCATGACACGCTGCACCGCCGGGCGGGCCGCCACGCGTTCACGGAAGGCCAGCAGATTCGGGAACGGCGCAAGATCGATCTGCATCGGCTTGGTCCAGTTGGTGACGACGAACAGATAGCCGTCGGCCACCGTGAAGTCCTTGCCCATCAGGTAGTCCTTGCCCGCCAGCTGGCCGTCGACCCACTTCAGGCGATCGACGAGCCTGGCCTTGAAGGATTCCTTCACGTCGCTGCCCAGCGCCGGATTGAACAGCGGCCCGAAGTTCTTGTGGATCTCGGTAGCGATGAAGTTCAGCCAGCTCTGCAGCTCGTAACGCGCCAGGCTGCCGTTCGGCGGCGCCAGCTTCTTGTCGGGCGCCTGGTCGGCGATGTACTGCACGATGGCCGGCCCTTCGCGCAGGCCGGTGCCGTCATCCAGCACCAGATAGGGGACGTAGCCCAGCGGATTCACCTTGCGATAGTCGGAACCGTCGGGCAGGGTCTTGGTCTTGGTGGGCGCCAGCACGGCCTCGTACTTCAGGCCGGCTTCTTCAAGCGCGATGTGCGGCGAAAGCGAACAAGCACCGGGAGAGTAATAGAGCTTCATGTCGGGTTTCTTCTGTCCGGCTGAAAGGGGAAATCGAGATGCGCACGACCGGCCTCGGCGACGAGGCGGAGCACGCCCCTGCATCCTAGTCGGGCGCCAATATCCCTGCCGGGGACAGGTGCATGGGGGACTGGGGGGACGTTGCGGTCGATCGGCGCG
>JBFWXS010000002.1:110910-173017 GCA_050187175.1 Burkholderiaceae bacterium | reverse complement strand
GCGGTCGATCGGCGCGCTCGTTCGGCGCGCTCGTTCGGCACCCGTTCAGCGCACTCGTTCAGCGCGCCCGGGGACCGTCACGCCTGTGCGCCACCCGCCGCTGGCCCGGCCGTTCCCCGCCCGGCCACCGAATAGAACACGCGGAACGCCGTCTGCTGGTCGAAGAAGAAATCGGCTGCCTCGCGAAACACGTCCAGCAGCGCGTCGCGCTCGTCGGCCCCGAAACGCTCGTTGTCAGGCAGGTTCTCGAGCAGCACCAGAAAGCCCGGCTGCTCGGCACCACTGGTCGGCTTCAGATCGGTCACGCTGTCGTACAGCGCATCCAGGTTGTGCCCGAAATGCGCCGGCAGCGCGAAGGCCTGCGCGATCGTCGCGAGCACCGCGCGCTTGTCCTTGGCCTGACGACAGTCCGCCATCAGCAGTCGCTGATCGGCGCGCTCGGCCGCCCGGCGCAGCCCGTCTCGGTCGTAGGCGCCGAGCGGCAGCACGGCCTGCGGCGGAATATTGCTCAGCGTACTCATTGGGGCCACTCCCGGATGCGCTGAAAGCTGCGATAGTGGTCGCGCGTGTAGTAGAGCTCCTGCGTCACACGAGGGTTGCCGCCGGCGACGATGCGCCGTGCGCCCCGGTCGCGCGCACCGGGGGTCGTCACCGTGTACTCGGTGTAATAGCCGCGCGGCCGGCGCGGCAGCAGCCCCTCGCGGTTGCCGAACACGCTGCCGTCCTTGCCGTAGCGGAACGGGCCGCCGCGGTGGATGCGCAGCAGCACGTCGATCGCTTCGGGCGGCAGCTCGGCGGCGCGGATCGAATCTCCCGGCATCCACCGGACCGGCTCGCGCGCCGACACCGGCGCCGACCCCAGGAAGAGTCCCAGCGCAACGGCCCAGCACGATGCGAACAGCAAGCGTCCCCAAGACATGCGCCGTATCCTAAAGCAGATTGGCGCCCTAGCCTATGAGGGATCGCAGACGGATGTGAGATAAGGCTTCAGGCGGGTTCGTTCAGGCGGGCTCGGTCTGCGCAACGGCGTCGATGGCCCGGTCCAGCGCAGTCTCGCCGTCAGCGAGCCGCGCGCGGCCGGAATCGAACAGGCCCGCCAGCTCGGCGCGGCTCAGCGAACGTCCGACGTCCGGGAAGCGCGTCAGCACGAACAGCTTGCGAGTGGGGCTGATCCAGGCCAGCTTCAGCACGCGCCGCGCGCCGTCCGCTTCGAGCAGCTCGATGAGATCGCCGCGCTTCAGCGTGTCGAGCCGCTCTTCGCCGGGCGAGAACATGGGCAGCGGCGCATCGCGGGCCGGAGTCAGCGGCGCGCCCGATGCCGGTGCCGATGAGGGTGCCGCCGCGGATGCTGCGGCCGCTGCTGCCACCCCCGTCGCCGGCCCATCGGCGGCCGGGGCTCTTTGGAAACGGACGCTGCCGTCGGCATCGAGCTGCACGCCGGTGGGAGTGGGCGGACGCGGACGCGACGGATTGAGCTTGGCGTCCTGGATGGCGCGCGTGTGCCATTGCAGCAATTCGTTGAAGAAGCGCTCGCGCTCCGCCGAATCGATGCCGACCTGCTGCAGCCCCTGCATGAGGCCGCCTATCAGTTTCGGCAGTAGCGCGGCGAGCCGCGCGATGTCGTCAGGAGCCTTGGGCGCCACGCTCCAGATGAGCATCTCGCCGGTTCGCAGTGCGGCGGTCCAGGCATCACTGGGTGTACCGTCCCCGGCCGGCCTGGCCTCGGTTGCGGTACTACCACCCGGGCTACCGCCGGCGCTACCACCGGCTCCTGCGTCGGCTGCAATCGCGGCAGCGGCAGCGGCCGCCTTGTCGCCTCCGGCGCTGACGGCCGGCGGCACTTTCAGGCCAACGCCGTCCTGATCGACCCTGGCCAGGGCCAGCGCCCGCGACCACCAGCGATACAGGAACTCGCGCACGAAGGCCGGGGTGACCGGATCGATCCGCAGCGCGATCTCGGCCCGTGCTTCCTCCTGCGCCACCGACAGCGCCTCGAGGCGCTCGGCCTCGCGGGTGATTTCGAGCATGCGCAGCGCGCGGCGCTCGGCTTCGGTGTGCGCCAGCAGGTCGAAGCGCCCCATGGCTTCCTCGAAGGTCGCCAGGTCGCGGTCGAAATTCTCTATGACCCAGTCGACGATCTCGGCGATGCCGGCTGCCAGCGGCGAATCGCTGGCCACGTCCGCATCGGGATCGACCGCCATGTCCGTGATGCGGTCGATCAGCCGGCGCATCGGATGCTGGCGGCGCGCGAAGAAGCTGCGATCGAGCAGCGCGGCCTTGACGGCGACCACCTGCAGCCGCAGCAGCTGCTGCTTGACCACGTCGGGCAGGCGCCGGTCGGCATAGATGTAGTCGAACACCAGCGATACGATCTCGACCGTCAGCTGATCGAGCGGCGAACCCTTGTCGCGAGCCTGATCGAGCAGCTGCGTCATCAGCTGACCGCCGCCGCCGGCGCCGCCCGGCATGGCGGGCGTGGCCTGCATCGCATGCAGCGCCTCGATCAGCGGCGGCTCGACGTTCGGCATCGGCAGGTCGGCCATGCCGAAGGTGCTGGGATCCGACAGCATCCTCGCGGCCGAACGCCGCGCCGTCGGATGACCCGCCGAGATCTGCCGGATCAGCTCGTCCAGAGCCTCTGGATTGCCGATATCGAATACCTGGCCGTCGAGAGGCGCCCAGCCTCCGCCGGGCGCGCCCGCACCGCCGCCGGCCGCGCCGGGGCCGCCGGAGGCGCCGCGACTGCCCGAGCCGTGACTGCCCGAACCGTAGCTGCCTGAACCATGGCCGCCAGAGCCGTAGCTGCTCGAGCCGTGCCCGCCCGAGCCATGCCCGAAGCCCGCGCTAGCGCCATGGCCGCCGCCGTAGCCACCGCCATATCCGCCACCGGATTGTCCGTTGCCCGGGTATCCGCCCGCGGCATGGCCGGCATGCTCGGAACCGTCTCCGCCGCGCCGGCCATCAGGCAGCCCGACGACGACGCGGGGCTTGATCCGCGGCAGGATCTGATTGTTCTTCAGCCGCTCATTGACGTTCGAGTAGACGCCGTTCAGATGAGCCGACACGTGCGGCTCGAAGGCCTGCAGCAGCGCGGCCTTGACGTCCGCCGGCGGCTCCAGCTCGTCGAGCGCGCGGCGCAGCGCTTCGAAGACCGCCTCGGGCGCGGCCGGATGCTCGTTCTCGTCAAACCATTCGCGATCGAGCAAGGCGGCCAGCCGCGCACGCACGCCGAGCACCTCGTCGGGATCGAGCCGGCTGCGCGCCCGCTGAACCAGCCGGTCGACCGTGATGCGGTCGTTGATCGCATCCTCACCGACCAGCGACAGTTCGCCGGACGACGGCGCTTCGACGCCCGGGTCGGCCCGGTCGAACATGCGGCGCTCGAACACGTCGGAGAAGGATTTTCGGAAACTGAATTCGATCGCGCTGCGATGCTGACGCACCGTCGACACCGCATCGAGCAGCGCCTGCTGCGCTTCGCGCCGCGTTTCCTTCAGCGCGGTCGCGGTGAGCTCGTCGCTCATCCGGTCCAGCGCTTCGCTGATCACGCGGGCCAGCCGCGAGACCACCATATCGCGGCAGTCCTCCAGCAGCTCATAGCGGCGGCGTGCATCGACCCGCACCTGCGACGAAGCGTCTTCGAGGTGATTGACTTCGCGGACTTCGGCAGACATGGGCGGCGCGAACGGGCGGACGAAACGGCGACCCGCCGATGCTAGCCCCGGCGTCGCGCGGCCCGCAATCGCGAACCGCCGGGCGGCGCCCGAACGCTGCGCAGCGATCACCCGCGAGCCGACGAACGGCGGTTGTCGCGCAGCGTGACGAAGCGCTGCGGCGCGAGGAGTGTGATATTCGTCACATTCGCCCGCGCCCGCAGGCGGCGCTCAGCGTTCCGCGTCGGCGTCGACCACCGCCCACGCGGCCATGTTGACGATGCGGCGCACCGTCGCCGAAGCGGTGAGGATGTGCACCGGCTTCGCTGCGCCCAGCAGCACCGGGCCGATCGCGATGTTGTTGCCGGCTGCAGTCTTCAGCAGGTTGTACGAGATGTTCGCGGAATCCATGTTGGGCATGACCAGCAGATTCGCGTCGCCGGTCAGCGTAGACCGCGGCATGATGCGGCCGCGCAGGTTGGCATCGAGCGCCGCGTCGCCGTGCATCTCGCCGTCGACTTCGAGCTCGGGCGCACGCTCGCGCAGCAGCCGCAGCGTCTCGCGCATCTTCAGCGCACTGCCCAGGTTCGACGTGCCGAAGTTCGAGTGCGACAGCAGCGCCACCTTGGGCGGAATGCCGAAGCGGCGCAGCTCGTCGGCCGCCATGATCGTGATCTCGGCCAGCTGCTCGGCGCTGGGATCGACGTTGACGTGCGTGTCGACCACGGTGACCTGCCGGCCCGGCAGCATCAGCGTGTTCATCGCGCCGTAGACGCTGGCGCCGGGGCGGCGGCCGATGACCTGATCGATGTAGTGCAGATGCAGCGAGTAGGTGCCGAAGGTGCCGCACAGCATGCCATCCGCTTCGCCCATGTGCATCATCATCGCGCCGATCAGCGTCAGCCGCCGGCGCATCTCGATCTGCGCATACTCCTGCGTCACGCCGCGCCGGTCGGTGAGGCGGTGATACTCGCGCCAGTAGCTGCGATAGCGCTCGTCCCATTCAGGATTGACGATCTCGAAATCGCGGCCGGGCCGCATGCGCAGGCCGAAGCGTTCGAGACGCCGCTCGATCACCGCCGGCCGGCCGACCAGGATGGGCTTGGCCAGCCGCTCGTCGGTCACCACCTGCACCGCGCGCAGCATGCGCTCGTCCTCGCCTTCGGCAAAGATGATGCGCTTCGCCGCCGCCCTCTTGGCGGTCGCGAAGATCGGCTTCATGAAGTTGCCCGAGTGGTAGACGAACTGCTCGAGCTGGGCGCGGTACTGGTCGAAATCCGCGATCGGACGCGTCGCCACGCCCGAGTCGATCGCCGCCTTCGCCACCGCCGGCGCGATCTTGATGATGAGCCGCGGATCGAACGGCTTCGGGATCAGGTACTCGGGCCCGAACGACATGTTCATCGCGCCGTAGGCGGTGGCCACGATGTCCGACATCTCGGCGCGCGCCAGATCGGCCACCGCGTGCACGGCTGCGATCTCCATGGCGCGCGTGATCGTCGTCGCGCCCACGTCGAGCGCGCCGCGGAAGATGAACGGGAAGCACAGGACGTTGTTGACCTGATTGGGGTAGTCGGTGCGGCCCGTGGCGATGATCGCGTCGTCGCGCACCGCCTTGACTTCTTCGGGCAGGATCTCGGGAGTGGGATTGGCCAGCGCGAAGATCAGCGGACGCGACGCCATCTTCGCCGCCATCTCCTTCTTCAGCACGCCGCCGGCCGACAGGCCCAGGAAGATGTCCGCATCGCCGATCACGTCATCCAGCGTGCGATGCGGCGTGTCCTGCGCGAAGCGCTCCTTGTCGGGGTCCATCAGCTCCTTGCGGCCTTTATAGACCACACCGGCCAGATCGGTGACCCAGATGTTCTCCACCGGCAAGCCCAGATCGACCAGCAGATCGAGGCAGGCGAGCGCCGCGGCACCGGCGCCGCTGCAGACCAGCTTGACCTTGCCTATGCCCTTGCCCACCACCGACAGCCCGTTGATCAGCGCCGCGCCGACGACGATCGCCGTGCCGTGCTGGTCGTCATGGAACACCGGGATGTTCATCCGCTCGCGCAGCTTGCGCTCGACGTAGAAGCAGTCCGGCGCCTTGATGTCCTCGAGATTGACGCCGCCGAAGGTCGGTTCCAGCGCCGCGATGACCTCGACGAGGCGCTGCGGATCGGTCTCGTTCAGCTCGATGTCGAACACGTCGATCCCGGCGAACTTCTTGAACAGGACCGCCTTGCCTTCCATGACCGGTTTGGCCGCCAGCGGGCCGATATTGCCCAGCCCCAGCACCGCGGTGCCATTGGTCACTACCGCGACCAGATTGCCGCGGCTCGTATAGCGGAACGCATTGGCGGGATCGGCGACGATCTCTTCGCAGGCCGCGGCTACCCCCGGTGAATAGGCGAGCGCCAGATCGCGCTGGTTGATCAGCTGCTTGGTCGGCGCGATCGAGATCTTGCCCGGCGTGCCGCGCTCGTGATAGGCCAGCGCGGCCTGACGGAGATCCGGGTTCTGCGGAGAAGTCGCCATGGAGTGCCCTTGCTCATCGAAGGGCAGGCATTATCCGCTCGGACCGCCTCAAAGACAATCGCCATGCCCACTCAGCGCGCGCTCGAGTACCTGCGCCACGTGCAGCGCGCGGCCCGCCGGCGCGGCCGGCCCGATCTGATGCCGGCAGCTGCTGCCGTCGGCCACGATCAGTGTATCGTCCCCGGCCTGCCGCAGCGCCGGCAGCAGCGCGGACTCGGCCATCTTCATGGACAGCGCGTAGTGCTCGGCCTCGTAGCCGAAGGCGCCGGCCATGCCGCAGCAGCCCGCATCGACTGTCGTCACAGTCAGCTCAGGCACCAGGCCGAGGACGCTGCGCACCGCGTCCATCGTGCCGAAGGCCTTCTGATGGCAGTGGCCATGCAGCAGCGCCCGACGCTGCGGCAGCGCGCGCAGCGGCAGCCGCAGCCTGCCGGCCGCATGCTCGCGCGCCAGAAACTCCTCGAACAGCAGCGCGCTGCCGGCCAGGCGTTCGGCCTCCGCTCCCAGCCCCATTGCCAGGTACTCGTCGCGCATGCCGAGTAGACACGCGGGCTCCAGCCCCACCACCACCGCGCCGCGAGCCAGCGCGGGCCCCAGTGCCCTCAGTACGCGCTGCGCCTCGACGCGCGCCTGCGGCAGCAGGCCGGTGGCGAGAAAGGTACGGCCGCAACACAGCGGCCGCCGCGGCGCCGCGTCTCCGGCCGCCGGCGCGGCCAGCGTGACGCGGTACCCGCCTGCCTCCAGCACGCGCCGGGCTGCCCGCAGCGTGGCCGGCTCGAAGTAGCGATTGAAGGTGTCGGCCCACAGCACGACTTCCTGGGCAGCGGGAGCGGCGGCACCCGTCGGAGCAGCGGCGTCGGTTGGCCCCGCGGCGTCGGTTGGCCCCACGGCGCCGGCAGGATCAGCGCCTTGGAGCCGATATGCTGCACGCAGGCCGTCGCGGTGCCAGCGCGGCAGGGGCCGCCGTGACGACAAGCCGGCGACGCGCTCGGTCAGCCACGGCAGGCCGGGAACGCGATCGCGCAGATTCGGCAGCCACGGCACGCGCGCCAGCCATGGCGCGTAGCGCGGCAGATAGGCGATCAGGCGCTCGCGCAGACCGAGCGCACGCCCCTGGCGCGACTGGTGCAGATACTCGATCTTCATCCGCGCCATGTCGACGCCGGCCGGACATTCGCTGCGGCAGCCCTTGCAGCCTATGCACAGCGCCATCGCGTCGCGCAGCGCCGCGGCGCGCAGCCCCTGCCCCTCGTCGCCGAACCGGCCCGCCAGCGCCCAGCGCAGCGTATTGGCGCGGCCGCGCGTCGAATGCTGCTCGTCGCGCGTCACCTGGTAGCTGGGGCACATGGTGCCGCCATCGAGCTGGCGGCAGCGTCCATTACCGTCGCAGCGTTCGACGGCCCGCGCGAAGCCGCTGCCAAGCCCGCCGCCGGCCGACGGCGGACGGTCTTGCGAGGCCGGTGGAGACTGGCCGACCGAACGGTCCTGCCAAGCCGACCAGTCGAGCCCGGTCGCCATTCCCGCGCTCGCATCGCCGGGCGCGCAGCGGAACAGCCGCGCGTCGTCCATTGCCGGCGCGCGCACGATCTTGCCCGGATTCATCAGGCCCGGCGGATCGAACAGATCCTTGACTTCCTCGAAGGCACGGGTGAGGCGTTCGCCGAACTGCCAGCGCACGCGCTCGCTGCGCGCCAGTCCGTCGCCGTGGCCGCCGGAGAACGCGCCGTCGAACTGCCGCACCAGCGCCGCGGCTTCGTCGGCGATCGCGCGCATCGTGGCCGCGCCGCCGCCGCGCAGATCCACGATCGGCCGCAAGCGAAGCGCGCCGACCGACGCGTGCCCGTACCAGCTGCCGTACACGCCATGGCGGCGCAGCACCTCGGACAGCCGCGCCGCGTAGTCCGCCAGGTGCTGCAGCGGCACCGCGCAGTCCTCGATGAAACAGACCGGCCTGCCCGAGACCGGCCTGCCTGTACCGTTATGCCGCGCCGCGCGCCATGGAACGGCGCGGCACAGCTGCCACAGCGCCGCTTGCGCAGCGGGCTCGACGAAGTCGGCAACCGCCCCGGGCATCCCCGCATCGGCCGTGAGCTCACGCAAGCGGGCAAGCTGGCGCAGCAGCGGCGCCTGCTCGTCGCCGCTGAACTCGACCAGCAGCAGCGCCTGCGCCGGACGGCCACCCGAGGCGGCGCGTATCGCATCGACCACGGCCGCGAAGCGGCGCTCGCCGGCGGCCGCTGCGATCGACGAGCCGTCGATCAGCTCGACCGCCGACGGCGACAGCGCGACGATCGCGCGCACGCTGTCCAGCGCCCGCCGCAGATCCGGATAGTTGACAAGCGCAAGTACCTTGGCAGCGGGCAGCGGCGCGAGCTTCAGAACCAGCCGCTTGAAGTACGCCAGCGTGCCTTCGGACCCGACCAGCAGATGCGACAGATTGACCGAACCGTCAGCCGTGTAGGGCCGCACCGAACGCGGGCGGAAGACGTCGAGGTTGTAGCCTCCGATGCGCTGCTGCAGCTTGGGCCAGACACGCTCGATCTCGGCGCGTTCACGAGCGCCGATCTCGAACAGCCGCGACACCAGCGCTGCGCTGCGCGCCGACGCCATGGGACGCCGGGCACCGACGCCGAATGGCCCGAAGAATTCCTGCGTACCATCCGACAGGATCGCTTCGATGCCGAGCACGTTGTGCACCATGCTGCCGTAGGCGATGGCCCGCGAGCCGCTGGCGTTGTTGCCGGCCATGCCGCCCAGCGTCGCCTGCGCCGACGATGCGATGTCGACGGGAAACCACAATCCGTGCGGCGCCAGCCAGGCATTGAGCGAGTCCAGCACGAGACCGGGTTGCACTTCGACCGTCATCGACTCGCGGTCGAAACCGACGATCCGGTTCAGATAGCGGCTGTGATCGATGACCAGCCCCGCCCCGACGGCCTGCCCAGCCAGGCTCGTGCCGGCACCGCGCGGCACGACCGGCACGCCCTCTTCGCGCGCCAGCTCGAGCGCCGCCGCGGCATCGGTCTCGTCGGCGGGCACCACCACGCCGACCGGTTCGATCTCGTAGATCGAGGCATCGGTCGCATAGCGCGCGCGCGAAGCACGGTCGAACCGCACCTCTCCCTTCAGAAGACGGCGCAGACGTTGAGCCAGCCGGCTGCGCTCGAGCGCGGCCGAACGCAGCGGGACGGAAGGCGAAGAAACGGACATGGCGAAGATCGGCCGCCGAGGAACAGGCGCAATGATCGCAGGAATGCCGCCCGACCGGGCCGCCGTAGAATGGCGGGTTTCGAGCCATTCCGGCCGCGCCGCCGCGCGCGCCGCCAAACGCGCCGCACACCATGGACATCCGTTTTCCGCTCGCAGGCCGCACCGACCGCATCGCGCCGTTCCACGTCATGGAGCTGGCCAAGCGCGCCGCAGCGCTCGAAGCCGCGGGCCATCCGGTGATCCACATGAACATCGGCGAGCCCGACTTCACCGCTCCGCCGGCGGTGGTCGCGGCACTCGAGCGCGCGGTCCGCGCCGGCCACACGCAGTACACCCCCGCAACGGGACTGAATGCGCTGCGCAGCGCGATCGCCGCCGACTATGGCCGCCGCTACGGCCTCGACATCGCTCCGTCACGCATCATCGTCACGGCAGGCGCATCGGCGGCACTGTCACTCGCATGCGGCGCTCTGGTCGACCCCGGCGCCGGCGTGCTGCTCACGGACCCCAGCTATCCGTGCAACCGGCACTTCGTCGCGGCCTGCGACGGCCTGCCGCAGCTGGTCCCGGTCGGACCCGGCACACGCTTCCAGATGACGCGCGCCCTGCTGGACGAACACTGGAACGCCGCCACGCGCGGCGTGCTGCTGGCCTCGCCGGCCAATCCCACCGGCACCTCGATTCCGTTCGACGAGCTCGGCCGCATCATCGACGCCAGCCGCGCGCGCGGCGGCTTCACCATCGTCGACGAGATCTATCTGGGACTGTCGTACGATGACGCGCCGCGCTCGGCGCTGGCCTTCGGCGACGACCTGATCATCAGCAACAGCTTCTCCAAGTACTTCCACATGACCGGCTGGCGGCTCGGCTGGCTGGTCGTTCCCGAAGCGCTGGCGCCGGTGTTCGAGAAGCTGGCGCAGAACCTGTTCATCTGCCCGTCGACGCTGGCGCAGCATGCGGCAATCGCCTGCTTCGACGACGAATCGCTGGCCATCTACGAGCAGCGGCGCGAAGCGTTCCGCCAGCGGCGCGACTACCTCGTACCGGCGCTGAACAGCATCGGACTCGAAGTGCCGGTCATGCCGGACGGCGCGTTCTACGTCTACGCCGACTGCAGCGCCCATTCACCGGACAGCTCCGCGTTCGCGCTCGAACTGCTCGACGAGATTCACGTCTCCGTCGTGCCCGGCAAGGATTTCGGATACTTCGAGCCGCAGCGCTACCTGCGCCTGTCGTATGCGACGGCGCTCGAGCGCCTGCGCGAAGCGGTGGATCGCCTGGAGCGCTATCTGCCGCAGCGGCGCGGGCTCGCGTGACAGCGGACGCAGCGTGCCCTTATGCCAGCGCGGCCCACAGCCGCGGCACGACCAGCGCCGCCCCTGACAGCCACAGCAGCGACAGCACGATGATGCGCACCAGCGCCTCGTCGAGCCGCGCCGCGACCTTGACGCCGAGCCAGGCCGAACCCAGCGCCAGCGGCGCGAGCAAGGCCACTGTCTTCAGCACCGCCAGCGTGATCAGGCCGTGCCATGCGAACAGCGCGATCGTCAGAACCTGCGTGGTCACGAAGAAGGCCTGCATGGTCGCGCGCTGAACCAGCTTGCTCCAGCCGCGCATCATGCACCAGATGATCAGCGGCGGCCCGGACAGGCCACTGGCGCCGCCGATGAGACCCGACAGCGCGCCGATCGCCAGATCCGCCGGCCGGCCGCCGGCGCTCACGGTCGGCAGACGCTTGGCCCGCAGCATGACGGTGGAGAACAGCATCAGCGCGATGCCCACCACGAGCCGGAACGCCATCACATCGATCAACGGAAGAATGGCCGCACCGATCGGCACGCCCACCAGCCCGCCGACGACGAACGGCGCCACGCGCCGCACCTGCAGACCCGGCCGGATCCAGCGCAGCGACGCGAACTGGGCGATGAACGATGCCAGTATCGCAGTCGGTACCAGCATCTGCGGTTCCATCATCCACGCCCACAGCGAGGTGCAGACCAGAGCGAAGGCGAAGCCGGACAGGCCTTGAACGAAGCCTGCCAGCACCGCGACGGCGGCGATTTCGAGCAATTGGGATCCGTGAACAAGCAGAAGGCCGCAGGCTGCGGCTCTGCGCGATGGAGCTTACCCCAAATCGACGTTCACGAAATTCCGCCGGCGCTGCGGCGCCTGTGCGCTCCGCGGGAGCGATGTGCGCTGCGCGACCTGTCCGCTTGTCCGGCGCTTACGCGCCCAGCGCCGTGACGCCGAAATTGAACTCCGGCAGGACCGGCTCGGGCAGCAGCGTCACATCATGAGCCGGCGCGCCGATCACGGACCCGTCAGCCGACGGCGGCGACGGCAGCGAAATCGGCAAGGTCTTGGGCTCCGAGGGCTCGCCGCTGATGGGCGGAACGATGCGCGCGGCGGTGGGAACACTGACGGCGCCGGACACCGCGGCCGGCGCGGCACCGGACGCGACAGGCGCCGCGCCCGACGCTGCAGCCTGCGTGTCCGCGGCTGGCGCACCGGTGGACACGCGCACTGCGAGGTTCGCCGGAATCGGCCGTCCCGCCGCCGCCGCGGCAATGCGCTCGCGCTCGGTCAGCACCTTCAGGCCGTAGCCGAAATCGTGCGGCAGCAGCGCCGCGCCGACGTAGGACTTCAGCGCCGCTTCGACGCTGCCGTGACGCACCAGATATTCCTTCAGGATGCGCGAACCCACCGAGATGTTCGCCATCGGATCGAACGCGGCCGTCACGCCGCCGAAGGGCGCGAACTTGTCGGCGTGCACGCGCGTCAGCACCTGCATCAGACCCTGCGCGCCCTGCGGGCTGCGCGCATTCGGGTTGAAGCTCGACTCAATCGACATCACGGCGATGACGAGATAAGGATCGATCCGCAGCTCGCGCGCCGCGTGATACGCATGGTCGACGATGCGCAGCACGTCATCGAGCGCGACGCGATACTTCTGCGCCACGAACTCGGCGATGTTGCGCTGCTCGCGCGACGAACGCGGCAGCTTCCTGACCGGACGTTCGCTGCTGACGTGCACGCTGGCGTGCGCGACCTTGGGCGCGGCGTGCGGCGCCCTGGGCGCGGCGTGCGGCGCCCTGGGCGTGTTCGTGGCAGCGCTGCCGCCATGCGACGACGACGCCGCAGCGATCGACGCGGTGGGGGTGCTTGCAGGCAATCCATCGAACGGCGCGCTCAGCAGCCACGGCTCGTCGCTCGCGACGAGGTCGGCAGCTTCGTCGGCGCTCAACCCGCTCTGCACCGAGGCCGAGCCGACGATCAGCGCCGCCGCGAGCGGCAGTGCGACCAGCGGCATTGCTGCCGCCGAAAAACGTCCGGCCCCCACGGCACGAACGAACACATCGAACAACATCCCGACCTGACGCTGCTTCAGCATCCAGCCTCCTTCCGGCTTGCGCCGTACGGTTCGCCAAAGGCGATCGGTTCTCTTGCTGTGCCCGCCGGGTTCGGGGTCGCGGGCCTTCTCTTCTTCGCGCCGCCGGTACGTAGCCGGCCGCTATGATCACCGATCATCGATGCGGCGACTCAGGCGCCGCATCAGCGCTCAATCCGGTCTTGCCGGATTTGTTCAGACATCCGACTCGAGAGCCGTCCGGGGCGACGGCGAGTCGTGAACTGGGCGCGATTCTATGGACACTCGCCGCTGAGGTCAAATCCGGGCATCTCATCATGTGCAATGGCGACGATGCGACAATCCGCATCGCGAAACGAACGGACCTGACATCGTGAAATACAGCGATCTGCGCGACTTCATCGAACAACTCGAACGTATCGGCGAGTTGCGAAGGATCTCGCATCCCGTGTCGCCCCACCTCGAAATGACCGAGATCGCAGATCGGGTTTTGCGCGCGCAAGGTCCGGCGCTGCTGTTCGAGAACGTCCGTGACCAGGCGCGAGCATTCGGCATGCCCGTGCTGGCCAATCTGTTCGGCACGCCGCGCCGTGTCGCGCTCGGCATGGGCGCGGAGTCGACGCAGGCACTGCGCGAAGTGGGCGAGCTGCTCGCGTCGCTGAAGGAGCCCGAGCCGCCGTCGGGAATCAAGGACGCCTGGCACAGGCTGCCGATGCTGAGACAGGTGCTGCACATGGCACCGAGCGAAGTGCGCAATGCACCGTGTCAGCAGCGTGTGATCGAAGGCGATGCGGTGGATCTCGGCGCGCTGCCGGTGCAGACCTGCTGGCCCGGCGATGCCGCGCCGCTGATCACGTGGGGCCTGGTGGTGACGCGCGGGCCGCACCGCACGCGACAGAACCTCGGCATCTATCGGCAGCAGGTGATCGCATCGAACAAGACGATCATGCGCTGGCTCGCGCATCGCGGCGGCGCGCTCGATTTCCGCGAGCACGCGAAGCTGCATCCCGATCAGCCGTTCGCGCTGTCGGTCGTGCTGGGCGCCGATCCGGCCACGATCCTCGGCGCCGTCACGCCGGTGCCCGACACGCTGTCCGAGTATCAGTTCGCGGGCCTGCTGCGCGGCGCGAAGACGCAGCTCGCGCGCTGCATAGGCAACGATCTGCGCGTGCCCGCCGGCGCGGAGATCGTGCTTGAAGGCACGATTCGTCCGGACCCCGACGGCTCGGCAACACTCGCTCATGCGCGCGCGCTCGGCTGGCGCGGCGAGCTGCCCGCGGCCGCGCGCACGGGCTGGGAGATGGCGCTGGAGGGACCGTTCGGCGATCACACGGGTTATTACAACGAGCAGGAATGGTTTCCGGTGTTCACCATCGATCGCATCACGTCGCGCCGCGATGCGATCTATCACTCCACATACACCGGCAAACCGCCCGACGAACCCGCCGTTCTCGGCGTCGCGCTGAACGAAGTGTTCGTACCCATCCTGCGCAAGCAGTTCCCCGAGATCGTCGACTTCTATCTGCCGCCCGAAGGCTGCTCGTACCGCATGGCGATCGTATCGATGCGCAAGCAGTATCCGGGTCACGCGAAGCGCGTGATGTTCGGCATCTGGAGCTTCCTGCGGCAGTTCATGTACACGAAGTTCATCGTCGTGACCGACGACGACGTGAACGTGCGCGACTGGAAGGACGTGATCTGGGCGATCACCACGCGCGTCGATCCGGCACGCGATACGACGCTGGTCGAGCGCACGCCGATCGACTATCTCGATTTCGCATCGCCGGTCTCGGGCCTGGGCTCGAAGATGGGGCTGGACGCGACCAGCAAATGGCCGGGCGAGACGCAGCGCGAATGGGGCCGGCCCATCGCGATGGACGCCGAGGTGGCGCGGCGCGTCGATCAGATGTGGAAGGATCTGGGCCTGTAGCGCTCAGAAGCGTATCGCTCAGCCGTTGTCGTACACCCAGCGCAGCAAGGAATCCTGCAGCGGCCGCGAGTCCGCGGCTCCAGGGCCGTTGACGATCAGCGCCACTGCGTAGCGCTTGCCGGAGACTGCGGTAACGTAGCCGGCGATCGCGCGCACATTGTTCAGGCTGCCGGTCTTGATCCACGCGTTGCCGACGATGGGCTCGCCGAGCAGCCTCTTGCGCATCGTGCCGTCGACGCCGACCACGGGCAGCGACTCGCGCAGCAGATCGGCATACGGTCCGGAAGCAGCGTGGCGCAACACGCGCGCCAGGTGTTCCGCGCTGGTGCGTTCCTCGCGCGACAGGCCCGACCCGTTGTCGACCACCAGTTCGTCGAAGCGCAGATGCTGCGCCGCCAGCCAGGCCCAGACGATGCGCGCGGCATCGGCTTCGACCGCGGGCCGCATGCCGGATTCGGCGGCCACCTGCAGCATCAGCTGGCGCGCCATCACGTTGTTGCTGAACTTGTTTATGTCATATATGACATCCGCAAGCGTTCGCGGCGACTCCCAGACGAGCCACGGCTCGCCGCGCGAGACGTTGCGCTCGATGCGCGTGCGGCCGTCCCACTGGCCGCCTGCGGCGCGCCAGGCGGCCTTGAACAGCGCATGCACGAACTGCCGGTGATCGAGCACGGCGGCGAACATCGACTGTTCGCCGCAGGCACGCGAATAGGAACCGGCGATCCGCACATTCGCGGCGCCTGCCGCGGCGCCGTCGCGCACTATCAGTCCGGCCGCGCCGTAGCGGCACGGGCCGCCGACCAGCTTTACCTGGTTGTCGACCAGCACGTCGTCCAGCGCGGGATCGAAGCTGATCTCGGCCAGCCGGCCCGCCGGACGCACCACCAGCCGGGTCGACTTGAAGTTCATCAGCGCGCCGAAGGGCCGCACGTTGTACGGCTGTGACGGATCGCCGTCGAACGCGGGACCGCCGCCATCGCCGGCATAGATCGCATCGTCGATGACCAGATCGCCTTCGATCCGCTGCAGTCCGGCGGCGCGCATGCGGGCGATCAGCTCGGCCAGATCCTCGATGACCAGCTTGGGATCGCCGCCGCCGCGCAGCAGCAGATCGCCGCGCAGCACGCCGTCCTGCAGCGGCCCGCGCAGCCGCAGCTCGGTGCGCCAGCGGTAATCCGGACCCAGCAGCGCCAGCGCCGCGTAAGTCGTCAGCAGCTTCATCGTCGAGGCCGGATTCAGCGGACGCTGGGCCTCGTGAGCGAACAGCGGCGGGCCGCCTTCGATCGGCAGCACGACGGCGCCGACCTGGTCGACGCCAAGGCGGCCGCTCTGCAGCCACTCCTGCCACGGCAAGGGCCCCGCCTGCACCGGCAGCGCGCCGAACAGGCAGCACGCCACGGCAAGAGCAGCCAGGAGGGGACGTCGCGAAAGCAGATCTTGCATCATCGGGCCGGATTATCGCACCGGCCCGCGTCTATCATGCCGAGATCAGCGGCAGTGAATCAGCGCCTATCGACGTTGCTCGGCTCAATCGACGCCCGGCGAATAGCGCCCATCACTCAACGCCGATGCCCGTGCCAGCCGCCATACCCGCCGCCCGGGCGTCCGCCGTGCCAGCCGTGCCGCGGCGGGCCATGCCACGGCGGCGGAGCGACGTAGACCGGCGGCCGCACCACGACCCGCGGCGGGTAGACCACCGGCGGCCCGTAATAGACCGGCGGCCCGTACACAGGCGGCGGCGCATACAGCGGCGGCGCGCCGATGATCACGGACGGGCGATAGATGGGGCGTCCATAGACTGGCGCAGGCACCACGACCGGCGGCGCGTAGACGCCCGGCGTGCCTATCGTCACCGACCAGCTGACGCCGCCGTGAGCCTGAGCGGCTCCGGCGAACAGCCCGGTCGCTGCGAGACCCAGCGCGATTCTGACCAGTGTGCGCATGGCGGAACTCCTCGAGATGCGATCGCCGGGATCGGACGATCATCCGGCGATTGACAGGACTTCACCTTAGCGCCGCCCATGGCCGCCCGCCAGAACGATTACAAAGGGTTACGTTCGCCGCGCGGCCCTTCCGAGGGGCCCTTCCGAGGGGCCTTGCCCCGGGCCTTTCCATGGGGCCTTTCCGCGAGACCCGCGCCCTTTCCGCGGCGACATTGCGGATCGTCAAGCCTCGCCGGCAGCCGGTGGCCGACACTGCCCGGATGAACGCGCCCATCCAGATTTCCGATCTTCTCGCCTGTAGCCCCGCCGCGCCCCGCGAAGCGCCGCCGGCCGATCGGTGCGCCCCCGCCGCCGCCCCGTCCGCGCTGGTCATCGACGAGGAACTGCTGCGGCGCTTCGGCGGCCGCGGCCCCCGCTATACCTCGTATCCGACGGCGGACCGTTTCCAGCCTACATTTCCGTCAGGAGACTACGCCCGGGCGCTGGCGGCGCGGCGCGATCGCCGCGACGACGCGCTCGGCCTGTACCTGCATCTGCCGTTCTGCAAGAGCATCTGCTGGTACTGCGCCTGTCACAAGATCGGCACCCGCCATGAGTCGATGGCGCGGCCGTACGTCGACGCGCTGTGCCGCGAGATCGACCTGGTCGCCGCGCTCACCGGCAGCGGCCAGCGCATCAACCATCTGCATTTCGGCGGCGGCACCCCCACCTTCATGAGCGACGCGGAGTTGGGCGAGCTGATGCAGCATCTGCGTCAGGTCTTCGAGTTCGCGCCGGACGGCGAATACTCGATCGAGATCGACCCGCGCAGCGTGGACCCGGCGCGCCTGCAGGCGCTGCGCGCGCTCGGGCTGAACCGCATCAGTCTCGGCGTGCAGGATTTCGATCACGACGTCCAGGCGGCGGTCAACCGGATCCAGCCGTACGAGCTGACGCGCGCGCTGATCGACGCCGGACGCCGCCTCGGCTTCGATTCGATCAACATCGACCTGATCTATGGCCTGCCGAAGCAGAACACCGCGCGCTTCGAGCGCACGCTCGAGCGCGTGGTCGCCGCGCGGCCCGACCGGATCGCGCTGTACCACTACGCTCACCTGCCGACGCTGTTCAAGCCGCAGCGGCGCATCATCAGCGCCGATCTGCCCGATTCGGCCGAGAAGGGGCGCATGTTCGCGATGGCGGTCGCCGCCCTCGAGGCAGCCGGCTACCGTCATCTCGGACTCGATCACTTCGCGCTCGACAGCGACGAGCTGTCTGTGGCCCAGCGCGAAGGACGCCTGCATCGCAATTTCCAGGGCTACGTGTCGCACGCGCCGGGCGATCTGATCGCGTTCGGCGTTTCCGCGATCTCGTGCGTCGGCGACGTCTATGCGCAGAACGACAAGGAACTGGAACCGTACTACGCCGCGCTGGCCGACGGCCGCCTGCCGACCGTGCGCGGGCTCAGCATGAGCCGCGACGACCGAATCCGGCGCAGCGCCATCCAGGCGCTGATGTGCGACTTCCGCCTGCGCTGGGCCGAGCTCGACCGGCAGCATGGCATCGCCAGCCGCGACTGGCTCGCCGATGCGCTGCCTGCGCTCGAGCCGCTGGCGCAGGCAGGCGCGATCTCGATCCGGCCCGACGGCATCGACATCGAACCGACCGGCCGGCTGCTGGTCCGCGCGGTTGCCATGGCCTTCGATCGCTATCTGGGCGCCGGCGCCCAGGCGCCGGCCGCTTCCTCGTACTCGCGCATCGCCTGAGTCGGCCGCCGCGGACGGAACGCCGCCGCGGACGGAAAGCCGACGCGGACGGAAAGCCGCCGCGGACGGAAAGCCGACGCGGACGGAAAGCCGCCGCGAACGCAGGCCCGGCGCGCAGTATGCTAGCGGGCCCCCTCGCCCAACGGGCCCCCTTTCTGGAGCATGCCGATGCCACGAGTGCCGTACGTCCCTGCCGATCTGACCGAACCGCACGACATCGTCGCCGCCGTTCGC
Source organism: Burkholderiaceae bacterium (assembly GCA_050187175.1). GTDB lineage: Bacteria > Pseudomonadota > Gammaproteobacteria > Burkholderiales > Burkholderiaceae_E > Zeimonas. Next base: position 154,409 of record JBFWXS010000002.1, on the reverse strand, counting down.
GCCCGCCGCGGCGGCAGCTTGCTGAACCTCGACCGGATGCTGCTGCACAGCCCGGAAATGACAGCCGGCTGGAATGCCTATCTGGGTTCGGTGCGCACGAAGCTGCAGCTGTCGCCGAAGCTGCGCGAGCTCGCCATGTGCGTGGTTGCCGTCCTGAACGGCGCCGACTACGAATTCCATCATCACGCGCCGGAGTTCCTGAAAGCCGGCGGCAGCCAGGCGCAGCTCGACGCGCTGCGCCAGCCCGACTCGGCGCGCACCGCCGCCGGGCTGTTCGACGCCGCGGAGCAGGCGGCACTCGGCGTCGCGATCGAGATGACGCGCACCGTCAAGGTCTCCGACCAGACCTTCGCCGCGCTGGCGGCCGAGCTGCCGGTGCGCGAAGTGGTCGAATTCGTCGCGACTGTGGCCACCTACAACATGGTGTCGCGCTTCCTGGTAGCGCTCGGCGTCGAGCCCGAATGAACAGTGCCTGCCTGATCGGCGCCCGCTTCGCAGCGAAAACCCTGCTGGGAACAGGCGAGACCTCGCTCGCCGCCGGCTAGGCGTCTAGAGTTCCGCCTTGCAGGAGGAACCCTCTATCGTGAGCCAGTCGCCGTCTCACCCCGAAGCCGCGGGGCGCCCAGGGCACCCCGGACTCGTGCTGAGCCTGAGCCCCGAAATGAGCGAGTACGTGTCGCGCGAAGCGCGCCGGCGCGGCATCGAAGCCTGCGATTTCGCGCATCGGCTGCTGGCGCGCGGCCTGTGCGAGCAGCGGCTCGAGGAAGTCGTCGACGACATCCGCCGCCGGCTGGCTGACGAGCACTGCGCGCTGTCGCCCGAGGCCCGGCTGGTAGCCGGCGTCGAAGTCAAGGCGCTGCTTTGCGCGCTCAGCTCGCTCGAAACCATGACCTCGGCAAACGGCGCCCGCGCCGCTGACATCGAAGCCTACGCCCGCGCTCTGATCGAACGGCTGCGCGGCTGAAGAACGGCAGCAGGCCTGGACGTCGCGGCCTGAAGCGGCCGCCCCGCAGACCGCGCCAGGGCGCCGTTGCGACGCCGCCACCGCCTTTTGCCCTCCCCCAAATAGCGCTCGACAAGTGTTGGTGAATCGGTTAGGGTGCGCGGGCATACGTTTCAAGTTGATCCCACCTTTGCCCGTCAAGCCGGCCTGTCCCAAGAGGACAGCGCGTCTCGGTCTCGAACCGCTGGTTGTGTACCTCTTGATAGATGTCTGCCGTCGCGAAGCGTTTTCGCGGTGTAAATCGTCCAACGCGCCTCAATAGGAACGCAATAATGAGCAATCGAGTGACCGGCGTGGTCAAGTGGTTCAACGAATCGAAAGGCTTCGGCTTCATCGCCCCCGATGATGGCGGCGCCGACCTCTTCGCGCACTTCTCGGAAATCCAGGGATCCGGCTTCAAGACGCTGCAGGAACAGCAGCGCGTCGAGTTCACGGTCAAGCAAGGTCCGAAGGGCCTGCAGGCTTCCGCGATCCGTCCGCTTTAAGCGCGCGGAGCGACAGTCACACGGGGGCGTCGGCCGACGCCGGTAAAGCCGCCCAGTGATTGTCCAGCCTCAGCCCCGCCGCCGGCAGTTCCGGCTGCGGCGCAGCGGCACCCAGCACCCGCACGGCATGACGCCCGCCAGCCCATATCAGGGCGGCGGGCGTTTTTGCTGCCTGCGTCACGGCCAGCGGGCAGGCCTCGGCCAGCGCCTGAAAGCGCCGCCAGCGGCCATCCGCCGACCACATCGCGATGCCGTCGCTGCGCGGGCAGCTCACCACGAAACCACCGCCGGCGGCGACGATCTGTCCGCCGTAGCCTGCCAGCGAGCGCTCCGCTTCGCATGAGCGCAGCCGGCGGCCGTCGAACACCGCCAGCACCGGGGCCGCCCGGCGCCGCTCATCGTCGTCGTGTTCGGCCTGCAGTGCGATACCCAGCACCGGGGGCGCGTCGGCGCCGCGATGCCAGGCCAGATGGCGCAGGCTCAGGCGCGGATCGGGCAGGCGCCATTGCCCCGCCAGCATTCCGTCGCGCGGGTTCAACATGACCAGCGACGAATCCATGCGATCGAGGTGCAGCTTGCGCCGGCCGGTTTCCGCCTGCGTCGGGATGCCGCCGTTGGCCACGACCAGCCGCAGCGGCCCGCTCTCCGGCGGCGTCCACAGCAGCTCGTGCGGATCCATGCCGTAGGTCGGCCATTCGGCAAGCTTGGCCAGCGTTCGGGCGTCACGCACGCCGATCAGGCCGCGGCCGTCCTCCAGGTCGGTTTCGGTCGTGAAGACGCGGCGGCCGTCGGGGCTGGCGATGACGTGGCCGTTGAAGACGCGGTCGGGCTCGGCCCAATGCCAGGCCACCTCGCGCCCGTCGCGCCGCCACCGCAGCAGCCAGTCGCCGGGGCGCCGCGCCACTGCGAGCAGCTGACCGTCGCGCTCGGGATACAGCGCATGCGCGCGCGTCGGAACGTCGATCTCGGCCGACACCTCGAGCGCAGCGGCGCCGGCGCGCGCCTTCAGCAGGCCGACGCGATGCCCGTCCCGGCCGTCCCACGCGGCTGCCAGCAGCGCCAGCGGCCGCGACCGCGGCTGTGGGGCCGCGGTTGCGCTTGCGGCCGGTGCGCTTCCGGCCGGTGCGGTTCCCGCCGATGCCGCGGCAGCCGGCGTCGGCAGCACCACCGCCGGCCACACAAGCGTCGACGCCGGAAGCGCGCGCAGCAGGCGACGGCGGCCGGCAGCCGCCCGGCGTTCAGTCGCCGTCGGCATCCGAGAATCCTATGCTGATCTTCATTGCCGCCGCCACGTCGCTCTCCAGCAGGCGCTTGAAAGCCGCCAGCTCGCGGGATGCGGCCAGCAGCCGCGCCCGCGGCTGCGTCGGCCCGAGGCTGGCCAGGCTGCGGTCGGCGCGCCCGACGGCCTGCTTCAGCCGATCGGCCAGCTCGTGCCGCCCCCAGCCGCGCAGGAAATGTTCGAGACTCACCAGCCCCGTTCCCGGAGCCGGTGCCGCTTCCCCGGCGGGCGCCACCGCCAGCGTGCGCAATGCCTGCCATTGCGCCGCCCAGGCTGCGGACGTGGCGCCGGCGTCGCGCCGCGGGAATGCCGGCGGCTTGCCCGACTGGCCGGCGCTGCGCAGCGGCTTCTCTATGTTCAGCCATCGCAGACGCTCGACGCCGCCGACGAACTGGTTGATGAACTCGCTGATCGCGGCGCCGGCTTCGGCCGACGCTCCTTCACCTTCGCCGTCACTATCGCCGTCGTCACCGTTCGCCGCGGTACCGGCGCCATTGCCGCCGCCAGTGCTGCCACTGCTGCTACCGCCACTGCCGCCACTGCCGCCGCTGCCGGCCGGCGCCGCCGCCGCCGCGAACGCATCGCGCAGCGAGGCCCCCTCGCGGGCGATCTCGGCGGCCACCTGCACCGCGTATCGGCAGGCCGGTGCATCCGGCCCGCGGCCGAGCCGCTCCGGCCGCGTCCACAGCAGCCATTCCAGCGCCGGCAGTCCCTTGGCGGGCGTACCGACCCGCTCCATGGCACGTTCGTCGGCGGGTGCGCTGCGGATCGCGCGTTCGATCAGTTCCGGGCGGGTCGGCGTGAAATCGAGCTGCCGCAGCGAGCGGCGCTCGACCAGCGGGCCGATCAGCACCCCGGTCAAGCGATCCCATGACTGCGCCGCCGCGAGCCAGCGCTGCTGCAGCGGCGCCAGCGGCTGGCGGGCGCCAGCCTGGGCGGACGGCGAGGCAGGAGCCGGCGCGGACGCCTGCCCGCAGTGGGCCGACAACGCCTGCGCCAGCTCCGCGCTGCGGGCGGCGAACGCCTCGGCCTGCGGCTGGAACCAGAAACGCTGCACCCCGTGCATCAGATCGGCCGACGAATAGAACGGCACGGCGCTGACGCCGCGATCTGCAGTCGTGCCCTGCGCGGCCGCCGGCGCGGCGGCCAGCGCCGCGCACACGGCGGTGAAGGCGATCGCCCAGGCAGCAGATTTCATAGCGACTCCACGAACTTGACCAGCGCATCGCGCTCGCCGCGATTCATCTTGAGGACACGATCGGTACTGGCCTGTGCCTCGCCGCCGTGCCACAGGATCGCCTCGAGCACACCACGCGCACGGCCGTCATGCAACAGCCGCGTATGGCCGTTCACGCTTTGCAGCAGGCCGATACCCCACAGCGGCGGCGTACGCCACTGCCGGCCGCCGGCGGCGAAATCGGGACGGCCGTCCGCCAGTCCGTCGCCCATGTCGTGCAGCAGCAGGTCCGTATAGGGCCAGATCAACTGCCCTTCCAGCGCGCGGCTGCTGAACTGCGGCAAGGGCGCACGGCCGGTCACGTAGCTGGGCCGATGGCAGACGGCGCACTGCGCCTCGTGGAACAGCGCGGCACCACGGCGCACCTGCGGGTCCGCGGCGCCACGCCGTGCCGGCGGCGCCAGCGTCGCCTGGTAGAAGGTGACGTCGCCGAGCGTGCGCTCGTCGATCTCCGGCGCGCGGCCGGCCGCGCCGCGCGGTGCCGCCAGGCAGTCGCGCTGGGCCGGCGTGCAGGTTTCGTCCGGAAACAGCGCGGACGTGATGCCGATGTCGCCATGGAATGCCGCCGCCGTCTGATGCGCCACGGTCGCCACATTGGCCTTCCAGCCCAGGCGCCCGATGCGCATCTGCTGCGTGGGCGCGTCCCAGACGCGATTGGGCTGGCCGCGGATGGCGCTGCCCAGCCGCGCCTGCTCGGCAGCATTGCCGAGGATGTCGTCGTCGCTGATCGCTTCGAGCAGGCCGATGCCTATCACCTGCGGCGCGATGCGCGGGCTAACCATCGTGTCCGGCCGCATCGGACCGTAGCCGAGCTTGCGGAAGCGGTACTCGGGTTTGCGCAGTGCATAGGGCGTACCGTCGGCGAAGCGGCCGCGCACGAGACGGTGGCGCACCGCGATCTCGCCTTCGGGCTTGACACCGCGCACGGCAGCATTGGCGAACTGATCGCCGTAGACCGGCTCGGGCCGCGGCCCGCCATGCGCGTCGGTGCCCGGCACCGACAAGCGGAACAGCAGTCCGACCGGCTGCTCCTGCCGGCCGTCGCGCATTTCGGGCGGCGCTCCGCGGCCATCCTGCACATGGCAGCCGCCACAGGAGCGCGCGATGAAATGCGGCCCCAGCCCATCGCGCGCGCGCGTGGAGCTGGGCGCCTGGACCCAGTTGCGCCGGAAGAACGAATTGCCGATGACGAAGCGGGTGCGCTCTTCGTCGCTCAGATTGGCGGCGGGAAACGAGAATGCATTGCGGCCGACGGCGAACACCGTGGTCGCCCCGCCGACATGCTCGCTGTCGTCGGCCGCTGCGGCTGCGTCATCGCGTGCAGCGTCCCCGTGCGCATCGCGCGCGGCGAACAGGACACCGCCGCCGCCGACAAGGGCCGCGGCCAGCAGCAGCGGCCACAGCCGCGCCGCACGCCGTCGTCGACGCGCTGCGACGGTCGGGGCCCCTGCTGCGGACGTCACTTCGGATCGGCCAGCGTCAACCGCGTGATGCCGACGGCGGCTGCGGCAGCGACCAGATCCTTGCTCTGCTGCACCAGGCTGTCGATCGTCTTCTGGATGCGCTGCCGGCCCGGCGCGTCGCGGCCGCCCAGCACCTCGCGATCGAACGGCGCCTGGATCGCCTCGGCCGCCTGCACCGACGCGGCGATCTGCTGGGTCGTGCGCTCGGCCAATCCGGCATCGCGCGCGGCGACCAGCTCGCGCAGCGACGGTCCCTGCAGCAGCGAGCCGTCACGCCGCTTGTAACGCCCCAGCCAGACATTCTGGATGCCCAGCGCATTCGTCACCGCGTCGCGGTGCGTATTGTCGGAGAAGCACGAGTGCTCGTCCTCCTGGTCCTGGCTGGCCAGCGCCACCTCGAGACGCTCGCCGGCCAGCTCGCCGCGCGACAGCGAGCCGAGGCCGACGAAGATGCGCCGCAACGATTCGTTGCCGCCGCGCTCGAAGCGGGCGCGATAGTTGTTCGCCTGCACCGGCGCCCAGGCCCGGACAAGGAAGCGCAGATCGTCGATCAGCAGTTCGGTGACCACGCCCAGATAGCGGCGGCGGCGGTCGGCATTCGGGGCCTTGCCGTCGACGAAGTCCTCGAAGGACCGCTGGCCGGGACCGTCATCGTTGAAATCCTGGCCCCACAGCAGGAACTCGATCGCGTGCCAGCCGGTCGAGATGTTCTCCTCGCCGCCGCGCTCGTTGTAGCTGGCCAGTGTCTTCTTCGTCATTGCGATCTTGCGGTCGTTGATCAGCCCGGCCTGCGGCTGATCCTTGACGCTGTCAATGAAGGATTCGTCCAGCGGCCACGCGTTGATCCGGCCCTCCGGTCCCTTGTCGTCATCGATCGGACCGCCGTAGAAGCGGAAGGCTTCCGTCTGGCCGTAGAACTCGCGCGCGTCCAGCCATGCCCGGCGCGCGGCGTCCAGCCCCTGGGCCGACGGCGCGGCGAGGAACGCGCTGATCGCCTGCTGCATCGCCAGCGCGCCGTTGAGCGAATCCTCGTAGCCGGCATGCACCAGCACTCCGTAGTGCCGATTGACGCTGTTCGGCGTGACGCTGGCCGATGCGGCGCCTTGCGCCCCCTTGGCCGCCTGGGCGCCCGAGGCTGCCTGCGCGGCCTGAGCCGCCTGGGTGGTTCGTGCAGCGGATGCTCCCGTGCCGGTCGTCGGGGCCTGCGACCAGGCCGGGGCGGCGGTGAGCAGTGCCAAGAGCGTCAACAGGCGTGTCACGAGTCAGGTTCCTTGCGAAGAGATGACCGGGGCGCCATTCTAGATGAGAACCATTACCATCGACCGAAAAACCGCCGAATCCCTGTCGATGAGCCAGCCCCGGTCCTCCATCAGCCTCCGGCCAGCAGCCTCCGCAGACGCCGCAGATACTCGCCGCCGAACCAGCGCTGCGCGTCCGCACGGGCGGCTGCGCCGGCCGCAGCGCAGGCAGCCCGGTCGCGCAGCAGCCGGCCGACGAGTGCCGCCGCCTGGTCATTGCCATCGAACAGCCAGCCGTTGCGTCCGTCCACGATCAATCCGCTGTCGGCGCTGCCGCGCCCGGCCAGGACCGGCACGCCCCGCGCCAGCGCCCGGGCGATCGGCGTGCCGGTGCCGCGCAAGCGATGGGGCCCGTCCCGCACGAGCAGCACGTCGATGTCGCCCGGCAGGCCTGCGGAGTCGGCAGCGCGCTCGGGCAGCAAGGTCATCCCCGCGAGCGGCTGCGTCGGCGGGAAATGGCGTTCCAGCGAGGCCCCTCCGGCCACCCGCAGCTGCACACCCATGGCCGCCAATCGACGCCACAGGGCGGCAGCATCCGGATGGAAAGGCTCGGGTCCCGGCGCCGCCATGCAGCCGATGATGAACGGCCGCGCGGGATCGGCCGCCGCCGGCTGCCGCCGCAGCTCGGCGACCACGTCGATCGGCGGGTAGAGGACGGTGAAAATGCCCGCGGATGGCCCCCCTTCGCCGTCGTCAGCCTTGCCGCTGCCTTCCGGCCCGAAGGCATCCGGCGCATTGCCGTCACGCAGCACACTGCGCTCGGCCAGCACGATGCCGACCGGCGCCCCCGACTGGTGGTGGGCATTCACCGCCAGCTCGAGCAGATCGCCGGCATCGGCGGCCAGCGGCACGATCAGGATCCGCGCCGCGCCGCCGGTCCGCAGCCACGCGGGCGGCGCCTCGGGAACTCCGCAGAACACGAGGGTTCCACCCTGCGGATAGCGGCCCTGCACAGCGTCGATAGGCAAGGCCGCGCAGGCACCGGCCTCGATCGTCCCCCAGACGCCGGCCTGCCCTTCACAGAGCCAGCGATGCACGTCGGCATGGCCGTCCAGCACGCGCTCGATCAAGGCCGCCGTCGGCAGCGCGAGGCGCCGCTCGCGGTCGGCGGCCGGCAGCAGCAGATGAACCCGGGGAGCCGCGGTGGCAGCGATCCCTGCCGTGGCCGCATCGAGCAGGAACGGCAGTCGCGCAATGCGCTCGAACACGCGGGCGTTCTCGCTGCGAGTCCAGAGGGCGCGCTCGATCCGCCGGCTCAGCCGGCGGTTGTCGTAGCTGGCGCGCCACGCCGCCGGCAGTGCGGCGAGCCGGCTCGCCGACGCGGCCAGATCGCCGGCGTCGAAGGCCAGCCGCGCCAGCGCCTGCAGCGCCTCGGCATCATCCGGCGTTCGCGTCAGGATTGCTTCGTACCCAAGCCGCGCCGCCGACAATTCACCGCTGCGATAGGCCTGCAGCGCCTGCTGCCGCAACTGCGCCAGATCGCCGGGCGGCAGAGTCGGCAGCGGCGCAGAAGGCTTCGCCCCGAAGCCCGGGAAGGCCGCAGGCGCTCCGAACGCTGCGAAGGCGGCAGCCCGCGGTGCAGGCGCGACGACCGCTGCGGTCGACGCGCTTGATGCAGTCGATGCCGACGTCGCAGTCGATGCGGCCGCTGCGCTCGGCGCCGCCGACCTTGCGCGCAGCGCCCGCATCGCTTTTTCCGCCTCGGGCGCCAGAGCAGGCTTGAAGCTCAGCGCCTCGCGCCAGGCATCGATCGCGCCTGCCGCATTGCCGAGCCGCTCCTCCAGGCCCGCCAGCAGCTGCCAGTATTCCGCGGCCTGCGGATTGCGCGTCAGCGCGCGCCCGAGCATGCGCCGCGCGGAATAGAGCAGGCCCTGCCGCGCGAAGACCTGCGCCAGCACGAACAGCGCATTCGGTTCGTCGCGAAACTCGGCGAGCAGCTGCGCGCAATGCCGGCGCGCCTCGTCGAAGCGGCCGGCGGACTGTAGCTGCATGCCGATCTGCAGCCGGCCCAGATAATCGCCCCACTCGGCATCGCGGCGCGCGGCCCACCGCTGCTTCAGCAGATCGACGAAGCGGCGTGTCCTGACGCGATCCGCGTTGTGTCCGATCGAAGTCCCCGAGTCACCCGCCTCCTGGAAGTACAGCTGCGTCAGGTCATCGACCATCGCCACGCGTGCCTGAGGCAGCAGCTGCAGCCAGAAATCCCAGTCCTCGAACACCTCCAGCTCATCGTGGAAGCGGCAGCCGCGCTCCCAGTGCCGGCGATGGAACAGCGCGGACATGATCGTGAACGGTCCGTCGTAATACAGCATCAGCCGGTTGACCGGCGCGTGCCGCTCGCCGGTGAGCCGGTGGAACCGATCGAGCAGCCAGGCGCCGACGTGGACCAGGTCGGGCGCATCGTCGCGCCGCGCGCGGCTCACCAGGCATGCGATGTGCTCTGCATTCAGCGTGTCGTCGTCATCGAGGAAGCCTAGCCAGCTGCCACGCGCATGCGCCAGTCCGAAGTTGGCGGCCGATGCCCGGTTCAGTCGCTGACCGGCGCTGACCAGCCGCACGTCGAGCGCCTCGGGCAGCAGCGGCAGCGGCGGATGCCGGCCTCCGGTGGCGTCGACCACCACTGCTTCGAGCGGGCGATGGCTCTGCCTGGCAAGCGAAGCGAGCGCGTCGGCCAGCGACGGTCGTCCCATGCTGCGGACGACGATGCTGACCAGCGGCGGCGTTTCGGAAAGCGCGTCCTGCATGGACGACTCAGGCGGCCAACTCGCAAAGGGCTGGGACGACATGAATGCAACGAAGGAACGACGGATCGGCGATGCCCGGCCCGCCGGATGAGAAGCCGATGATGCTAGCACCGAAGCTGCCACGATTCGCACCACCGTGCTCGGCGCAACACTTGGCCCTGCCAGCAGTCGCGCTTAGCCCGCGATCCGGCTGCAGCCGGGTAGGGTGAAAGCGCATCGCAGGACCGAGTCATGCTGTTCCGGGATCATTCAGTGTCGCTCGGCAAAGGCGACGCTGCCGCCCTCCCGCCTGCGCCTCTCGCGGGCGCAGACCTCGGCCCCTGTTCGATCGAACTGAGCTCTCTCGACCAGGCGCCGCAGCTGCTGCGCCGTTCGCGCGCCCGCGTGCTCGCCGTGAACTGCAACGGCCGCCGCGTCTGGATCAAGGGCGCTGCCTCGCCGCACTCGCGTACTCGCTACCGGCTGCTCGACCTGTTCTCCGCACTGGCGAACGCCCCCGCTCTGGCGGCCGTCGACGCCCCAGGGGGCGAGAGCGGCATCGCCATCGAACTGCGGCGGCTGCAATCGCTGCGGCGTGCCGGCATCCGGGTGCCGCAGGTCCTGGCCCATGGTCCGGACTGGCTGTGCCTGTCGGATCTCGGCAGCACCACGCTGCTGGCGGCGATCCAGCAGGCGCCGGATGCCGCCGCGCGGCTGGGCTGGTGGCAGACCGGACTGCACGCAATCCTTCAGGTGCACTCGCGCGGGGCCTGTCTGAGTCAGGGCTTCGCGCGCAACATCATCATCGGCAGCAGTCCATCGACGATCGGCTTCATCGATTTCGAGGACGATCCCGCCGCGTCCATGAGCCTCACGCATGCGCAGGTCCGCGACTGGGCCTTGTTCCTGTTCTCGACCAGCGCAGCGGTCGAGGCCGGCGGCCCGGCCGAGGCAGCGCGCCGCTTCAGGACGGTGATGACGCGCGAGATCGCCGGCGTCAGCTTCGAGACGCTCGAACTACTGCGCCGCCTGCGCTGGCTCGCGCGCGTGCCGGGCCATCCGCGCTGGGGCCGCGACGTGCGGCTGGCGCGCGCCGCCGGGCGCTTCGCGCAGGCAGTGGTGGGGCAATGATCGCCCGCGGCGCTGTCAGCGCAGCTCGGCGCAGACCGCTTCGATCAGCGCTCGCGCGATGCTGACCCGCGGCGGCAGCGGCGGCAGCGCGTCGACCGGAAACCACTGCGCATCCGCCAGCTCGGCCGGATCGGGCCGCATGTCGCCACCCGCGTATTCGGCATGGAACGCGATCATCAGCGAGTTCGGGAACGGCCAGCTCTGGCTGCCGAAGTAGCGCAGGTTCCGCACTTCGACGTTGACTTCCTCGCGCACTTCGCGCGCCACCGCGTCCTCGATCGATTCGCCGGCCTCCAGGAAGCCGGCCAGCGCGCTGTAGCGCCCCGGCGGGAACGTCAGCCCACGGCCCAGCAGCAGTTCGCGGCCGCGCGTGATGAGCACCATCATCGCCGGCGAGATGCGCGGGTAAGCGGTCAGCCCGCATGCCGGGCAGCGCTTGGCGCGCTCGTGTCCGACCTGCTGCGTCGGCGTGCCGCAAGCACCGCAGAAGCGGTGCGTGCGATCCCATTCGAGCACCTGCAGCGCGCGCATCGCGATCGACATCGTCGCGTCGTCGAGCACGCCGAACCAGTTGCGCAGCCCGGCGGCCCGCCAGCCGTCGGGCAGACCGTCAGGTACCTGCTGCTCGGACAGCGCGACTGCGACATGCGAACGCCCCTGATGCCGGCCGATCGGCTGGATCCGCATGACCTGGAATCCCGCTTCACGATAGACGCGCCACGGCAAGGGACCCGTGCCGTCGATGCGCTGGATCAGCGTATCGCGCAGGAACACATGCGTCAGCGTCTGCTCGGCGAGTTCGATGTCGATCGCCGGCTCGAACTGTTCGGGCGTGCGCAGCATGATGTCAGCGCAGCTCGAATCCGAGCGCCGCCAGTGCTTCCTTCAACCGGTCGCGGCCCGACAGCTGTCCCGGCCCGCTGACGCGCTTGGACGCCTGCGCGCTCCAGCCGACCTGCGCCATGTCCTGCGTCTGCTGGAACACGCGCAGCGCGCGGTCGTAGCCGGCGACGGCCTCGGCCTCGACGGCATCCGAATAGATTTCCCTATGCAGCACCGCCGACTGCGGCAGCCGCGGCTTGACCGACGCCGGCCGCTGCGGATCGGGACGCCCGACGCATAGTCCGAACACGGGAAACACGTGCGGCGGCAGCCGCAGTTCGGCAGAGACCTGCTCGGGCCGATTGCGGATGCCGCCGATGAACACGGTGCCCAGCCCGAGCGACTCCGCTGCGACCACCGCATTCTGCGCGGCAAGCGCAGCGTCTATGACGGCCAGGACGAACATCTCCAGATAGTCGCTGGCACCGGCCCTCGCGGCGGCGCGCTCGGCGACGCGGTCGAGCCGCGACAGGTCGGCCAGCCAGACCAGGAACAGCGGACACTGCCGGATGTGAACCTGGTTGCCGGCATGCTCCGACAGCCGCGCCTTTCGTGCCGCGTCAGTCACAGCCACCACGCTCCAGGCCTGCAGATTCGATGAGCTGGCCGCGGATTGCGCCGCGGCCACCAGCGTAGTCAGCACACTGTCGTCGAGCGGCGCATCCAGATAGGCGCGCACCGAACGGTGGCCGAGCAGTTGCCGCAAGGCTCCCTGCTCGGCGCCGTCCAGCGCCGCGCCGATCTGGACTGCTGCCTGTTCACCGTAGCGAGCGGAAAGTAGGTCGTGCACGGATTGAGCGCTTAGAGGGAATGCGAGAGCGTGATACTACCCGCGTCCGCCACCTCGCGCCGGCGCCCGTCAGCCCTTGATCTGGTGGTCGCGGATCAGCCGCCCCCACTTCACATACTCGATGTTGATCTGCTTGTTGAAGTCATCCAGGCTCAGGTTGCCGGCCTGCAGGCCCACCGACTTCAGATAGGCGCCGAACTCGGCCGAGCGGGTCGCCTTGGCGATCGCCGCATGCAGCCGCTCGGCGATCGGACGCGGCGTGCCCGCGGGCGCGAATACCGAGTACCAGCCGACCAGATCGAACTCCGGCATGCCCAGCTCGCTCATCGTCGGCACGCGCGGCAGCGTCGGCAGCCGTGAATCGCCGGTCACCGCCAGCACCTTGACCTTGCCCTGCTGCGAGAAGGTCGCCGCCGTCTGCACGTTGTTATACATGTAGTGCACGCGGCCCGGCACCAGATCGTTCATCGCCGGCGCATCGCCCTTGTACGGCACGTGCGCCGCGCCTGCCCGCAGCTTGGCGTTGAGCAGCTCGCCGAAGATGTGCTGCGTACTGCCGTTGCCCATGCTCGCGTAGCTCAGCTTGTCTCCGTGCGACTTCGCATAGGCGGCGAACTGCGCGAAGTTCTGCACCGGCAGGCTGGCCGGCACGATCAACGCGGTCGGCACCTTGGCGACCAGGAAGATCGGCATCAGATCCTTGATCGGGTCATACGGCAGCCGCTCCTGCAGCCACGGCGCCTGCACGATGCCGGCCGGCGCATTGAACAGCAGCGTATAGCCGTCGGCCGGCGCCTTGGCGACCGCATCGGTGCCGATGATCGTGCTGGCGCCGGGCCGGTTCTCGACCAGCACGGTAGCGCCGAGTTCGCGGCGCAGCTCGTCGCCGAGCTTGCGCGCCATGGTATCGATCGCACCACCGGGCGGATAAGGAACGATCATCCGGATCGGCTTGCCGGGAAAGCCCTGCGATGCCGGGGCTTGCTGCGCAGCGGCGCCGGCCGACAGCAGCGCTGTCAGCAGCAGGGTCGCGAAAGCGGGGATCAATCTCATGGCACTCTCCTTGCGCGTCGAGTAGGAAGTAGGAAAGGAACGAACAGGCGCCGTTCAGCCGGCGGGCGGTGCCGGCGGATCGAGCAGCGGAACGAAGCCCGGCTGCGCGCGCACGCGATCCAGCCAGGCCAGGATTGCCGGGTACGCGTCTAGCGAATAGCCGCCTTCGCCGGCCATGCTGGTGTATGGAAACAATGCGATGTCGGCGACCGAATAGCGATCGCCGCCGATGAATGCCGCGCGTTCGAGCTGCCGTTGCATGACCTGCAGCGCCTTCTCGCCGAACTGCCGCAATGCGCTCACCTCGGGGTCGTCGACCGCGGCAGTGCGCGCGATCGAGATCAGGAAGCGCGGCCGCGCGAAATAGCGCAGGTGATCCGCCTGCTCGAAGAACAGCCATTGCAGCAGATGCGCCTGCAGGCGCGGTTCGGCAGGCAGCAGCGACGTGCCCGAAGCGAGATGGAACAGGATGGCGTTCGATTCGCGGATCGTGCTGCCGTCATCGAGCTGCAGCACCGGGATCCGCGCCAGCGGATTGAGCTCGAGGAACGCCGGCGTCCGTGCATCGCCGGCGGCCAGGTTCAGCACGCGGCGCTCGTACGGTCGCTGCAACTGGCTCAGCAGCAGCCGCACCTTCCAGCCATTGCCGGAGAACCGGCTGTCGTAGAGGATAGGCATCGTCGTCATTCCATCGGTCGGCCCGCTAGGCGGCCGGGTCCAGCGCGTAGCGCGCCAGCTCGGTGTCCATGCTGCGTTCGACGTCGGGATACACCGACGGATCGAAGATGCCGCGGCCCAGCGGCAGATCCCGCTTGCTGACCGCGAACACGGCCACGCGAGCTCCCGGCACCAGCTCGCCGATGGCCAGCGGCGTCCCGCTGTCCGGATCCATCGATGCGAGCAGGTCCGGGAAGGTCGCCACGCGCCGCGCACCGACCTCTGCCGTCATCCATTCATTGCATACGCCCAGCACCGTCTCGGCGCCGCTGCCGGCATCGGCGACCACCACCTGGCCGACGTCGAAGCCCTCGCGGTAGGCGACGTCATTGCGCACGACCCGGCCATCGACCAGCAAGCGGCCGCGGCTGAACGCGATGGCCTCGCGCAGCGCGGCACCGGCCTGCGCTCCGGCTCGGCGCGCCGCGCGCCCCAGCGCGAGCTGGAACGAAATCGCGCCGGCAGCGCCCGCTTCGCGCACCAGCGCCGCGTCGAACGGTCCGCGGCAACCCATGATCAAGCCGCCGTTCTGCACCGCCGCCGCGCGCATCAGCTGCGAGCCCAGCAAGGTATTGGCGTGCACGCTCAGGCGCAGCTTGTCGCCCACTCCGCATTGATGGAAGCGCACCTCGGGACGCGACGACAGCCCGAGGCTGCCCATCTTCACCGTCGGATGGCCGCGCCCGTTGCACGCCGCGTCGAGCAGGGGCAGCCCCAGCTCCGCCGCCAGCAGCCAGGCATAGAAGCCGGGCACATGACCCGGCATCACCGCCTGCGCCGAACGGCCGGCATCCTGCAGCAGCTGGCGCGCCGCGGCGATCGAATGCTCGGGATCGGCCAGATGCTTGCCGCCGCCGGGGGCGCCGACGGCGGTTGCGATCAGCACCCCTGCGTCGGCGGGCAGCGCGTCGGCCGGCGTCAGCTCGACCGGTCCGGCGCGCAGCGCCCGCTCGGCGAACCCGCGGAACTCTGCTTCGCGGGAACGGCCGCTGCCGCCGGCCGACAGCAGCATGCCACCGACGATGGCGTCGTCGATGTCGGTTTCACTCAGACGCACGCTCATGGCCTCGCGCCCAGCGACAGCCCGCTGGCGTCCCGCGTCTCGATCGCCAGCTCGTAACCGGCCTCCGCGTAGCGGACCACGCCCAGTCCGGTATCGCCGTCCAGCACCGCCTTCAGCCGACGCGCCGCCAGCTCGGTGCCGTCGGCGATCACGGTGTTGCCGGCGCTCTGCGACTTGTTGCCGTTCGAGTGGATGGCGACCAGATTGGCACCGCCGCAGCAAGCCAGCATCGCATTCAGCAGCGGCCAGTCGGCGATCGCCTCGCTGCCGTCGCGCATCTTGTCGGTCTCGCGAAACGGCGAAGCGACCGAACCCGCATCCAGATGATCGCGCGTGAAAGCCACCGGCGCGCTGATGCGCCCCTGCGCCACCGCTTCGTTCACGAGCAGCGCGAGACGCGAGCGTTCGCCGTGGCCGAGCCAGCCGATGCGCGCCGGCAGGCCCTGGAAGCGGATGTACTTGCGGGCCAGTGCGATCCAAGCGCGAATCGGATGCTGTGCCTCGAACGTCTGCTCGATGATCGCGTCGATAGCGTCGATGTCGGCGCTGTCGCCCGACGCGGCGATCCAGCGGAAAGGCCCGATGCCGCGGCAGAACAGCGGCCGGATGAACAGCGTGACGAACGACTCGAGCTGCGCCGCCTCGGGCACGCCGGCATCGACGGCGCGCGCACGCAGCGTATTGCCGTACTCGAAGGCCACGGCGCCGCCGCGCTCGAACGCGAGGATGGCGCGCGCATGCCGCCGCAGCGTGTCGGCAGCCAGCGCCAGCGCGCGCTGCGGGTCGTCGCGGACCAGCTGCGCTGCCTGCTCGACGTCCAGCCCCGACGGCACGTAGCCGCGATACGGATCGACCATGCACTGGTCGGTCACGATGTCCGGCGCGAAGCCGCGTGCCAGCAGATCCTCGTAGACGTCGGCGACGTTGCCCACCACACCGACCGACCCGCCTTCGCCGGCGGCCTTCAGGCCTTCGATCCGCCGCAGCGCCTCATCCAGCGAAGCGGCGATTCCGTCCAGATAACCGGTGTCGACGCGCCTGCGCAGCGCCGCCGGATTCACATCGACGATCAGCGTCGCGGCACCGGCCATCTTGCCGGCCAGCGGCTGCGCACCGCCCATGCCGCCGCAGCCGGCGGTCAGGATCACGCGCCCCGCGAGGCTGCCGCCGAAGAAGCGCTCGGCCGCGCCCGCGAACGACTGATACGTGCCCTGCACGATTCCCTGGCTGCCGATGTACTGCCAGCAGGCCGCGGTCATGCCGGGCAGGATAGTCAGTCCTGCGCGTTCGAGCCGGAACATCTCGTCGTCGCCGGCCCAGCGGCCCAGCACGTTGCCGTTGGCGAGGATCACGCGCGGCGCGTCGATGCGCGAGCGGAAGCGCCCCACCGGCTTGCCCGACTGCACCACCAGCGTTTCGTCGTCGTCCAGCTCGGTCAGCGCCTGCACGATCCGGTCGAAGCTCTCCCAGTCGCGCGCCGCCTTCGCCGCCGACATGTAGATCACCAGGTCCTCGGGGCGCTCGCCGTTTTCCAGATTATTCTCGAGCAGCCGCAGGATCACCTCCTGCTGCCAGCCCTTGCAGCGCAGGCGTGTGCCGCGGGCGGCCTTGATCGATCGAGGGGCACTGCGGGTCGTCATCGTCTGCATCTCTCAACGGAAGTCGGGTGCCGCCGCGGCCGCGGCGGCCGGGGCCTGCACGGAAAAGGCGCGATCCAGCGCCAGCACGGTCTGATACAGCACGCGGGTGCCGTCGAGCAGTTGCGAGGGCTCGATCGATTCCTCGGCGCAGTGGCTGCGGCCGTTCAGGCACGGGATGAAGATCATGCCCACCGGCGCCAGCGCAGCCAGATAGGCCGCATCATGGCCGGCGCCGCTAGGCAGCCGCATGGCCGCGTAGCCGAGCGCCGCGGCCTCACGCTCCACCACGTCCATGACCCGCGGCGAACAGGCGGTCGGCTGCGAGCGGCTCAAGGGCCGCATGCGCGCCTGCAGCCTGAGCGCATGCAGCCCGTCCGCCACCGAGGCGAGCAGTTCCTCGGGGAACGCATCGAGCACCGCCGGCGAGTCGCTGCGCACTTCGAGCACCATCTCGACATGGCCGGGCACCGCATTGGGCACGTTCGGCGTCATTGCGATGCGGCCCACGGTGGCCACCACGTAGCCGGGCCCGGCCGCTGCGGCGGCCGCGCGGCGCTGCGCCGCGTCTATGATGCGCGCCGCGCCGACCAGCGCGTCGCAGCGAATGTCCATGGGCGTCGTGCCGGCATGGTCGGGCCGGCCCAGCACCTCGATCGCGACGCGCCGGATGCCCACGATGTGCGTGACCACGCCGATCGGCACGTCGGCCGCCTCCAGCACCGGCCCCTGCTCGATGTGCAGTTCGACGAAAGCCGCGATGTCGCCGGCTGCGCGCAGCGGGTCCGTCAGAGCCGCAGGCCGCCCGCCGACGCGGCTCAGTCCCTGGGCCAGGGTCTCGCCGCCGGGATCAGCGGCAGCCAGCATGCCGGCGTCGAGCAGACCCGCCATGCCGCGGCTGCCGACGCAGGAGATGCCGTAGTCGCTCGGCTCTTCCGACAGGAAATCCACGACTTCGAAGGCATGCTCCAGTTCGACACCGGCCTCCTGCAGGGCCTGCGCCACTTCGATGCCGGCCAGCACGCCGATGATGCCGTCGAAGCGGCCGCCGCCGACCACGGTGTCGCAATGCGAGCCCGTGACGATCGCCGCCGCGCTCGTCGACCGCCCCGCACGACGGCCGATCAGATTGCCGGCAGCATCCAGCGACACCTCGAGCCCGGCCTTCTCGTATTCGGCGCGCAGCCATTCACGGGCCTCCGCGAACAGCGGCGAGAAGGCGCGCCGCGTGAACGGCTCGTCGGCGCGCGTGAAGCGGGCCAGGTTCTGGACGCGCGCCCACAGCCGGTCGACGTCGACCGGCGGCATCGCAACGCGGGTCGCTTCGATCGCGCGCTCGGACCCGCGCTCGGACCCGCGCTCAGCCACGCGCAGCCTCCGCCGAGCCAGCGAGCTCGCCGCGATGCGGCCGCAGGAAGCGGCCCTCGCCCGGCGCATTGACGACCCGGCCGCCGCTGTCGCGGTGCTCGAACACCAGGCTCCCGCGGCAATACGTCGCCAGCACGCGCACGCTGAACTCCATGTCCTCGAACGACGACCATTGCACCGCCGACAGGCTGGTCGACGGGTCGTAGCGATAGCGCTCGGGTTTCAGCAGCACGATGTCGGCATCGGCGCCGACCGACAGCGTGCCCTTGCGATCGTCGAGCAGGAAGTGCTGCGCAGGATTGCGGCACAGCTGACGCACCACCATCGACGGCGACAGCCCGTGCCGTTCGCAGCCGGTCCAGAAGGCCGGCAGCAGCGTCTCGAGGCCCGGGCCTCCCGAAGCATTCTTGAACACGTCGGGATTCGACTTGCGCTCCAGTCCCCAGCTGACGTGATCGGAAGACACGAAGGTACAGCCGTCGCGCGCGATGTGCGTCCACAGCAGATCGACTTCCTGCTTCGGCCGGATCGGCGGGTAGTGCTTGGTCTTGGCGCCGAAGCGGCGCGTATGCTCCTCGTGATCGAGCATCAGGTACTGGACGCAGGTCTCGATGCTGGCACGGTGCCCGGCGCGCTTGTACATCTCGCACAGCTCGAAGCCGCGCGAGGTCGACACATGAACCGCATGCGCCCGCGCGCCCGTCTCGGCGCCGATCTCGTAGATCAGCGCGGTGGCCAGGTTCTCGATCAGCGGCGTATGGGCGCGCAGGAACGCGTCCCAGCCGGTGTCGCCCGCCGCCACCAGCCGCGCGATGTTCTTCTGCGTCAGCTGCTGCATCTGGTTGTGCACGCCGCAGGCCAGGCCGGACGGTGCGATCAGCCGGAACGCCTCGTACAGCTCGTCTTCCTCGACACGTGGAAAGCGGCCGCGCGCCGCCTCGAAGGTCGAGAACTTGAACGCGCAGGCGCCGCCCTCGATCAGCCCGGCGGCCGCCTGCAGGCCGTGCGTCTCGTTCAGCGTGCCGAACAGCGCCACATCGACGTGGCAGTCGCGCTCCACCTCGGCGATCTTGGCCTCGAGCTGCGCGCGCGACGCGACCGGTTCGGGATCGTCGTACGGCATGTCGACCATGACGGTGATGCCGCCCGCCGCCGCGGCTCGCGACGCCCAGCCGAGCCCTTCCTGGTTCGCCTGGCTGCCCGAATGCACCTGCCCATCGACCACGCCGGGCACGATCCACAAGCCGCGCGCGTCCACCTGCTGCCGCCCGGCGGGCGGCGTCTCGCCAGCCGCCAGCGCCGCACGCGCGGCAATCCTGCCGTCGCGCACACCGACCCATCCGTCACAGGCCGGCGCCTGCGCGTCGACCAGCGTGCCGCGTACCACCAGATCGAAATCGCTCATCGTTGCACTGAACCCGCTTCTGAAGAACCCGCTTGGAAGAACCTGCCTGGCCTTCCCGGCCCACGCGCCTGACCTTCCCGGCCCCAGTTTAGGCGGCGTCGATCCAGAATGTCTTATGCTTATTTATACGTTGTACATAACACCATGTTAAGGTCGACCCGATGAGGATGAACCTGCGGCAGATCGAAGTGTTCCGCACGATCATGCTGACGCACTCGATCAGCGGCGCGGCCAAGCTGCTGAACGTCTCGCAGCCCGCCGTCAGCCGGCTCATCTCACATACCGAGCAGCGGCTCGGGCTGCCTCTGTTCGAGCGCATCAAGGGACGCCTGTATCCAACGCCGGAAGCCAGGCGCCTGTTCGACGAAGTCAACTCCGTCTATCAAGGCGTGCTGCGCGTCAACGAGATCGCCGACGACCTGATCGAGCATCGCGGCGGCTATCTGCGCATAGGCTCGAGCTCGAACCTCAGCCAATCGATCATGCCGGCGGCGATCGGCACGTTCTGCCGCCAGCATCCCGATGTGCGAATCGTGCTGCAGACGATGAGCCCCGCCGCGCTGATCCAGGCGCTGCTGACGCAGCAGATCGAGCTCGGCGTGGCCTACCTGCCGCTGAGCCATCCGAACCTGCAGGCGCAGCTGCTGTACGAGAATCGCATCGTCGCCGTGCTGCCGGCAGCGCACACGCTGGCCCGCAAGCGCGCGCTGCGCGTCGACGACCTGCTGAAGCAGCCCTTCATCGGCTATTCGAGCGACATTCCGTTCGGCCAGCTGATCCGCCAGCTGATGGACACGGCCAGCGCTCCGCTGGTGCCGCGCGTCGAAGTGCAGCAGGCGCACGTCGCCTGCGCGCTGGTCCAGGCGGGCGTCGGCATCGCGCTCGCTGACGAACAGACGATGCAGGGCGGCTCATGGCCCGGCATCATCACGCGGCCGGTGCTGCCGCACATTCCGGCGCCGGTCCAGGCGTTCCATGCCTTGTACGAGCCGCTATCGCGGGCCGCCCGCGCCTTTCTGGAAGTGCTGAAGCAGCGCTAGCGCCCTATCCCGCCGCCGGCGCGCTCGTGGGAACAGGCGCCGCTCAGTAGAAGCTCGCGCCAAAGTCATTCTCGCGATAATGGCGCAGCTTCGCCGCCAGATGGCCGCGCCACGGGCCGGCGCCGACCTGCCGCATCTCGTCCCATTCGTCGGTGCGCATGCGGTCGACGATCTCGGCCCTGTAGCAAGGACGGGCCTGGATGCGGTGATACCAGTCGATCGCCCGCGGCCGATCGTCGAGCCAGAGATCGAGCAGGTTCATCCATTCGAGCCGCGCGAAATAGGTGACCAGCGCGATCTCGGCCAGCGAGAATGCGCCGCCGGTGAGCCAGCTGCGCCCGTCGGACAGCGTCTTCTCGATCTTGGCGAACACCTTCTCATAGGCAGCGACCGCCCGGTACACGTGCGGCGCCTCGTGGCCATGCTCGTAGACGGCCATTTGCCGATCGCGGCGCTCGAGGTCGACGATGCGCGCGTAGTGCTTGAGCATGTCCTCGTGCGTCTTGTTCTGCTTGAGCAGCCGGTCGCGGAACATCGATCCATAACTGATGCACGCGATGCCCTGATGCAGCCCCTCGTCGCAGGCCTTCGTGTACAGCCGCATCTGCAGCCGCTGATACGGATCGTCGGGCCGCAGCGGCGGCGCGGGCCAGGTCTCGTCCAGATACTCGGCGATCAAGGTCGATTCGGTCAGGACTTTGCCGTCATGCACCAGCGTCGGCACGACGGCCTTCGGATTCAGCGCCAGATACGCGGGATCGAACTGCTCCCCCTTGAACAGATCGACTTCGTGGTTCTCCCATTGCAGCTGCTTCTCGAACAGGACCATGCGGACCTTCTCGGAGCAGACCGAAGCGTCGAAATGGTAGAGCGTGATCATCGGCGTTTCCCGGAATTTGAATCACGGTAGAGGGACGGTGCGCGGCTGCCTGCAGAGCTCGCGCGCTTCATTGCGTAGGCGTGAAGCCGGTAGCCTTGACGATAGGGCCCCAGCCTTCCATCTCGGCGCGCTGGATCCGTCCCAGTTCGTCGCCGGTAGCGGCGGCGCGCGTCAAGCCGAGCTTCTTGAACTGCTCGGCGATGCGCGGATCGCTGCTGGCAGCCGTCGCGGCGGCGGCGATCGCACGCACCTGGTCGGGATTCATGCCGGCCGGGCCGAACAATCCATACCAGGTCGTCAGCCCCATGTCGACGCCGGCCTCGCGCAGCGTCAGGGTCTCCGGCAGCAGCGGCGAGCGCGTGGGCCCGGTGGTGGCAAGAATCTTCAGCCGGCCGGCACGGTGGAACTCCGAGACCTGCTGCACCGTGCTGAAGGTCATGGGCACCGCGCCGGCCAGCACGTCGGCAACGGCCGGCGCCTCGCCCTTGTAGGGCACGTGCACGAGCCCCAGGCCGAGCTTCTGCGCGAACAGCGCGCCGGTGAAATGCAGCGTCGTGCCGCTGCCGCCCGACGCGTAGGCCGCGTTCGACGGATTCTTCCTCAGCCATTCGCGCAGCTCGCTCACCGTCGAGACGGGCACCGCATTGCCGACCGACAGCGCCAGATCGCTCTCGCAGATCTGCGCGATCGGCACGAAATCCTTCACCACGTCGAACTTCAGATCGCTGAAGACGTGCGGGTACAGCGTCATCGGTCCGCTCAGGCTCAGCAGGACCGTATTGCCGTCGGGCGCCGCGTGCTTGACCGCCTCGATGCCGAGGCGGGAGCCTGCGCCGGGCTTGTTCTCGATCACCACCGGCCGGTTCAGGGTGCCGCGCATGTGGTCGGCGATCAGCCGTGCGACGATGTCCACCGACCCGCCCGGCGGGAACCCGACCACGATCTTCAGCGGCGCGGCCTGCGCCCAGCTCGCGCCGGCCCGCAGCCACAGCAGCCCGCCTCCCAGCAGCCCACCCGCGATCAGCGTGCGCCGCTGCGAGCTTCGATTCGCCGTCATCTTGTGCTCCTCCTGTTGCCGGATCAAACGAGCGCCGCGACGCGCGGCTTGAGCTGCCGCCAGTTGTCGGCGCCGACTTCCGCCAGCGTACGCCAGCGCGCCGCAGGAACCACCTCGACGATGGCAGCCGCGTATGAGGGCCGTGCGCGGCAGCGGTCGAGCCAGTCCTCGACGGCGGGGAAATGCTCGCGATGCAGATCGTCCATGCCGAAGCTCGACAGCATTCCCACGTAAGGAAACACCGCCGCGTCGGCCAGCGAGTAGTCGGTGCCGGCCAGCCACGGACGCTGCGTCAGCGCGGCCTGGACCTCCTTGAGGCACCCGAGGATCACCTTCATCGACTCGAACACTTCGGGCGCCTGCACGCCGTCCTTCAGCAGGCGCTCCTGCCGCGCGCGCCTGACCGGATCGAGCAGCTTGCCGAGCAATGCCTGCTGCTCGTCGGCCGTCTTGCTCAACCAGGCGGGCCGCACCAGCACGGGCCAGGCCAGCGCGCCGGCGGCCGGATGCCATTTCTCGTCGACCAGCTTGGTGAACAAGCGCATGCGAGCCCGTCCATACGGATCGACAGGCTTCAGCGGCCGTTCGGGAAAACGGTCATCGAGGTACTCGCCGATGACGGTCGACTCGACGACGACGCTGTCGCCGTCGACCAGCGTCGGCACCAGGCCCTTCGGATTCAGCTTCAGGTACTCGGGCCGGTAGTTTTCCTTCTCGGCCAGATTCAGCAGCCGGCCGTCGAACTCCAGCCGCTTCTCTTGCAGCACCAGGCGCACCTTCTGTGCGCACGGCGACAGCGGCGCGTGATAGAGACGAAGCATCGATTCCTCCGTGGCCATCGCGGCGCCGTCAGACGATAGGGCTGCCGGGCGGCAGTCCCAGCGCGACGCGCCCGTACGTCGTGCCGGCGATGTCCCAGCTGGTGTACAGATGTGCGCCCACAGCATGCACGTCCCGGAAGGCCCGGGCAAGCGGATGGGCCGCATGCAGCGCCTGGCCGCCGGCGCCCCGATGCAGCCGGTCGACAGCCGAGATCATCAGCCCGACCGCGAACGGACCATCGCGGCGATTGCGCGCACGTTCGTCCAGCGTCAGCGGCTCGCCCCGCTCCAGCGTCTGCTGCGCCTCGCGCACGCAGCGCTCGATCAACAGCCGGCCGGCGTCGACTTCGGCCGACGATTCGGCCACCCGGAGCTGCACGGTCGCCAGTTCGGCCAGCCGGCTGCCGCGCGACTCGCGCGCCGACATCTCCTCGACGAATCGCTCGACCGCGCCGGCGGCGATGCCGACGGCGGGCGCGCACAGCGTGAACGTCGATGTCGCCGCGAACGGCCGCGCGAAGACGGCGCCGGCATGGCAGTGCCGTCCCGGATTGCGCCCTTCATTGGCATCGGCCACGCTCAGGATCCTGTGCGAGGGTACGAACGCATCGTCGACGACGATGTCGTTGCTGCCGGTCCCGCGCAGGCCGATCACGTTCCAGTTCGGTTCGATGCGGAAGTCGCGCTTCGGCACCAGCATCATCGACATCAGCGGCGCCGCGCCGGGTTCGCTCGGCGGCAGCATGCAGCCCAGGATGATCCACGACGCGAACCGGCTGCCGCTGGAGAAGCTCCAGCGGCCACTGAGACGGTAGCCGCCGGACTGCGGCGTCGCCTTGCCCGCCGGCATGAACGAAGACGCCACTAGCGCCTGCGGAGCCGCGCTCCACACCTCGTCCTGCGCTTCGGCCGGATACATCGCAGCCAGCGACTGATGATCCTGCAGGATGCCGTAGACCCAGGCGCTCGATCCGCAGCCGCGCGCCAGCTCCATCACCATCTCGATGCCAACGTCGAAGCCCAGCTCATAGCCGCCGAACTTCGCCGGCTGCGACAGCTTGAACAGCCCCGCGCTCTGCAGTTCCTCGAAGGTCTGATCGGGCATCTCGCCCTGCGCTTCGCAGGCCGCCGCGCGTTCGCGCAGCTTGGGCACCAGCGCCTGGGCGCGCGCTTTCATGGTCGCGCGGAGCGCCATTGGGTTCATCGCTTGATTCATGGCATCGTTCAATGCGAGGCCCGGCCAGCGCCGGCGTTCGGCAGCGCGCGCGCCGCCACCATGCCCATCCCGGCGATCCAGGCGGGGATCGCGCGGTAGTAGCGGTAATCGACCTGGCAGGCACCCAGCTCGTGCAGCGCCGCGAACGCCGCTACCCAGGTGCGGATCTCATGGCCGCCGCGGCCGCCCTGCGCGTCGATGAATTCGTCCGACCATTCGCACAGCGTGTCGAAGCGCCCGCCTGCCAGCAGCGCCATCACGGATTCGTCCCAATCGGGATTCAATGGCCGGCACGGCCCCTTGCCCTGGATGAAGTCGAGCCCCGCCTGGCGCACCCGCTCTTCGCGTATCGGCCGCATGCGCAGCAGGTCGGCCCGGCCGTCGATCAGCCGCTCGCGCACCTGCGGGTCGGCCGCGTCGATCTGCGGCGTCGGCGGGTCGTGCGACAGGCCGCCCGAGCCCACGATCAGCACACGCGAGCGATCCAGCGTGGCGACGAAGCGGCCGAGCGCCGCGCCTAGCGCCCGCACGCGCATCAGCGGCGGCATGGGCATGGCCGCGCAGTTGACGAAGATCGGAATCGTCTCCACCCGCTGCAGGCTGCCGAACAGCTGCGTCAGGGTCTGCGTGAAGCCGTGGTCGATGGTCATGCGGTACGACAGCGCGGCATCCACCCCGTGCGCATGTGCGAAGCGAGCGCAGTCCGCCGCCAGCTTCTCGGGGACGCGGAGCGGACCGGCCGGCGTTCCGTAGTCGCCGGTCGAATTGACCGCCGCGCCGACGCAGAACGACGGCATGTTGTCCCAGAAAAAGCCATTGAAGTGATCCGGCCCGAAGATGATCACCAGCTCCGGGTCGAAGGCCGCGGCGTACTGCGCCAGTGCCTGCTGCGCATGCGTCGCCTCGGTCCGGATCTCCGTGCCGGGATCGTTCAGCGTGAGCAGCGGCGTATGCGACGCGCAGACCAGTCGGACCTCGGCCATCGTGTCTCCAGGAAAGCGCCGCGACGCGGCATGGCAATGACTGCTTTGTAGCTCGTTTGCCACGCACGGCCGCCGCTGTGCACTGCACAGGTGCACCTGGTGCACACGCCAGGCCCGGCGGCGCGCTATGCTCGGCCCAGCTACCGTGACGATGCGAGGTGAAACGATGCCGCCCCGTTCCGACGAGTCGGGCGAAGACGCGGCCGATCAGGCTGCCGGGTCGGCCCTGTACAAGCAGGTCCGCGCGCTGCATCGCGGACTGGATCTGCTGCGCGCGCTGAACCGCGGCGGCGCCAGCGGCATCGCCCCGCTGAGCCGTGCCACCGGCATTCACCGCACCACTGCCCACCGCATCCTGGAAACGCTGCGCGAGCTCGGCTACGTCGCGCGCGGCGACTCGGACAATCTGTGGCGGCTGACGCCCAAGGTGCGTGAGCTCAGCGAAGGCTTCACCGACGAAGCCTGGATCAGCCGCATCGCGACACCCATCATGGGCGAGCTGATGCACGAAGTGGTCTGGCCGACCGACCTGTTCACGCTGCAGGAAGACCATATGGTCATCCGCGAATCGACGCACCGGTTCAGCCCGTTCTCGATCCACAGAACGATGATAGGAACGCGCTGGCCGGTGCTGCGCACGGCCAGCGGCCGCGCGTATCTGGCGTTCTGCAGCGCCGCTGAGCGGCGCAGCCTGATCGACATCCTGCGCGCCTCACCGGATCCCGGCAACGCGCTCGCCCGCAGCCCCGCGCGGCTGCAGGCCGAGATCCAGCTGGCGCGGCGCGCCGGCTACGGCGCCAGCGTCGGCGAAGTCGACCCGAAGATGAGCTCGATCTCGGTGCCCATCCTGCTGAACGGCCGCGTCTTCGGCTGCATCAGCCTGGCCTTCTTCTCGCGTGCAATGAAACCGGCCGAGGCTGCCGAGCGCTATCGCGACGCGCTGCACCGTGCCACCGCCCGCATCGCCGCCGCCTGCATCGAGGCGGGACTGGGCGGTTAGCGTCAGGTCCCGTCAAGGGACGGCGCTTACTCCTTCTTGCCGCCGCGCACCGGCTCGCCGCACTCGGACATGCCCTGCGCGGACCCGCCGCACTCCGACTCGCCATGCGAGTGCGGCTCGCCGTGCGAATGCGAACCCGTATGCGGATGCGGATGGATGTTGTCCACCCAGTGGACCTCCTCCGGCTGCTCGACCACCGGGATGTCCAGGTTGACGACGACCGGATCCTGGCCGCTGCGGACCAGCACGCAGGACAGCGGCTCGTCGTCGTTCGCGTTGATTTCCTGGTGCGGCACGTACGGCGGCACATAGATGAAGTCGCCCGGCCCCGCCTCGGCGGTGAACTCGAGCTGGTCGCCCCAGCGCATCCGCGCGCGGCCGCTGACCACGTAGATCACGCTTTCCACCGGCCCGTGATGATGCGCGCCGGTCTTAGCCTTCGGATGGATGACCACGGTTCCGGCCCACAGCTTCTCGGCGCCGGCCCGCGCGCGCGTGATCGCCGCGGCGCGGTTCATGCCGGCGGTCTGCGGCGTATTGACGTCGAGCTCGCTACCGTGAACCACTCGCACGCCGTCATAGCGCCATTTCGACTCGTTGCTTTCGCTCATCACTGATCCTCTGCGCTTGCCTCTGCGGAAACAATGGCTTATACCTGTATTCTAGCGTTGCGACGCCAACGAACCGCCGAAAGACGCCATGTCCATCGACCTGCATGCCTTCGACACGCCGAACGGCCGCAAGATCAGTGTCGCCCTCGAGGAAATGGGGCTGCCGTACACAGTCAAGATCGTCGATATCCGCAACAAAGGCCAGTTCGCGCCCGGTTTCATCGCGATCAGCCCGAACAACAAGATTCCGGCCATCGTCGATCACGACGGCCCCGGCGGCCAGCCCATCAGCGTGTTCGAGTCGGGCGCGATCCTGCTCTACCTGGGCGAGAAGACCGGCATGTTCCTGCCGCGCGAGCTGCGCGCGCGCGTGCCCGTGCTGGAGTGGCTGATGTTCCAGATGGGCGGCTTCGGGCCGATGCCCGGCCAGGTGCATTACTTCGCCGCCCTCGAGAACGAGCAGGACCGCAGCTTCGGGCTCGAGCGCTTCATGAAGGAGACGCGGCGGCTGTACGGCGTGATGGACCGCCGGCTCGCCGACCGCGAGTTCTTCGCCGATCAGATATCGGTCGCCGACTTCGCGATCCTCGGCTGGGTCTGGCGCCACGAGCGCCACAAGGTCGACCTGGCCGACTTCCCCAGCGTGCAGCGCTGGTATCGCATGATGATGGCGCGGCCCGGCGTCCAGCGCGGCTTCGCGGTCAAGCTGAGCTGACGGCGGCGCGCCTCAGAACTGCCGCTGCAGCCGGGCGCCCAGCGACCACTGGCGCCCCGCGCCCGGCTCGTAGAAGCGGCCGTTCGTTTCGTTGACGATCAGCGAGCCGGCGTAGCGGCGGTCGAACAGATTGTCGACGCGGCCGAAGGCATCGAAACGCCAGTCGCCGGCGCGCAGCCGATAGCCCACGCCGAGCCCGGCCACGGCATGGCCCGGCGCGGCCTGCGAGTTGCGGTCGTCGGCCCAGGCGCGGCCGGCGGCGCGAAGATCCACTGCTGCCTGCCAGCCTTGCGGCGGACGCCAGGCCAGCTCGGCGAATGCCAGCGCCGCCGGGATGCCCGGAATGCGGCGGCCCGCAGAGAGCGCCGCTGCACTGGTGCCGGCATCGGCGCCGGCGGTGCGGTAGCGCGCGTCTATCCAGCTCAGCGCCAGCTGCCAGCGCAGATGCCGGCCCAGCGGAGCACCGAACGACAGCTCGGCCCCATCACGGCGCGACCCGCCGGCGTTGCGGAAGGTGGTCCGGCCGCCGCTGCTGCCGGCAACCGCGATCTCGTCGTCGGTTTCGGTGCGGAACACGGCCAGATGCAGCTGCGCGCCGCCTTCGGGCTGCCAGCGCAGGCCGGCCTCGATGCTGCGGCTGACGGCCGGACGCAGCTCGAAGTTCAGTCCGGCGCCGCCGTCGGGACGGTAAGACAGCTCGTTGAACGTCGGCGTCTCGAAGCCGCGTCCCGCGCTCAGGTAGAACTGCCAGCGAGCGCTCGGCTGGTACTGCAGACCCGCCATCGGCAGGCTGGCGCGATAGCGGGCGCCGCCGCTGTCGTCGCCATTGGGGCCGAGCTGATAGCGATCATCGGACTCGAAGCGCACACGCGTCTGCCGCAGGCCCGCCTGCACCGTCCAGCGCGGCGCCGGCCGCCAGACCCACTGCAGATACGGATCGAGGTTCGCGACGCGATTGCGTTCGTCGCGCCGCAGCGCGCCGCGCACGCCCAGCGTCCCGCCGACGAAGTTCTCGTAGCCGCGGCGATCCTCGGCCAGCGCGTCGTAGGCCAGGCCGGCCGTGATCTGCAGCGGCGCGCCCGCCAGTTCGGTGTCGACACGCCAGCGCAGATCCGCACCCGCATATTCGCGGCGCAGATCGATCACGCCGCCGGCATGCAGCGGATTGCGCTGCACGGCCAGTGGAATCGCCTGGAACTGCTCGGCTTCGCGGCGGCCGGCATAGACCATCAAGCGCAGCGACTGACCGGCGCGCAGCCTGCGTTCGTAGACGCCGCCGGCCTGCAGCTGCATCAGCGTCTTGCGCGTATCGAAGCTCAGCGCGGCGGCATCGGTCTGCCGCGGGTCGGCATCGAACTGCGCGCGCGTCAGGCCGAGCGGATCCTGCGCCAATGGCTGCCGCAGCTGATTCACGGTCAGCGTCAGCGTCTGCG
Source organism: Burkholderiaceae bacterium (assembly GCA_050187175.1). Taxonomy (GTDB): domain Bacteria; phylum Pseudomonadota; class Gammaproteobacteria; order Burkholderiales; family Burkholderiaceae_E; genus Zeimonas. The sequence goes on along the minus strand of JBFWXS010000002.1, from coordinate 125,119 downwards.
CCTCGTCGGGCACCAGCCGCAGCTTCAGATTGGCGACGTCGCGCCGCGCCGCGCTGTGCGGCCGCCAGCCGTCGGTGCGCTGCCGGGCGAGCTGAGCCGAATAGCCGTAGCCCTCGCCCGACCCGCTGGCGCCGAAGCGGTGGCGCACCCAGCCGCGGCTGCCGGCGGCCAGCTCGCCGTCCAGCGTCGGCGGTCCGCTGCCGTCCGGAGTGAACAGCCGCAGCACGCCGCCGGCGGCATTGCCGTACAGCGACGAGAACGGTCCGCGCAGGATCTCGATGCGATCGAGCAGCGATGGATCGACATGCGACAACTGCCCCTGGCCGTCAGGCAGCGTGGCCGGAATGTCGTCCACATAAAGCCGCAGTCCGCGAATGCCGAAACTGGCGCGCGCACCGAAGCCGCGCATCGAGATCTGCACATCCTGCGCCGGATTCAATCGTTCGCGAGCCACCACGCCCGGCACGGTCGCGAGGCTCTCGGCAAGGCTGGCACCCGGGCCGGCGTCGCGGATCCGAGCAGCACCGACGACATCCAGCGCGACCGGCAGCTCATTCGCCGCATCGATGCCGGCAGGGGCGTTGACGCTCACCGGCGGCAGCGTCGCCTCGGCGGTCTCGACGTCGGGCCGCGGCTGCGCGCCGGCAAAAGCCAGCGGCCACAGCCACGCGGACAGCAGCGCCGCGGGCAACAGCACCGCAGGCCCCTGCGGCTGTTCCCCTTTCACCGGCAAGCCGCGCGCCGGCGAACGGGTCCTGCAGCGCTGCATTCAGAAGCCCGCCCTGGCCTCCATCGCCAGCAGGCCGTCCGGGTCGCGCACCCACAGGCGGGCGCTGCGTCCGTCGGGCTCCGGCGCGCCGTGCACCTCGAACGGCCTCAGGTCGAACACGGGACGCAGCGCGCGGAACTGGAACGACGTCATCGGCGCCGATATGTGGCGACCGAACAGGTCGGCCAGCAGGGTCGCCATCAGGGGGCCGTGCACGACCAGCCCCGGATAGCCTTCCACACCGGTGGCATACGGCCGGTCATAGTGGATCCGGTGGCCGTTGAAGGTCAGCGCCGAATAGCGGAACAGCAGCACCGGGTCCGGTTCGATGCGGCGCTGCCATGCCGATTCGGCAGGCGCGGGGCTGGCCGGCGGCGGCGCGGCGCCCGGCGCCGGCGCGTCGCGATAGACGATGTCCTGGAACTCGGTCAGCGCGAGCGCATCGCTGCCCTGGCGGCGCAGCTCGTGGCGAACCTGCACGAACACCAGCGTGCCGGTCTTGCCGCGCTTGATCGAGACGTCGGCGATCTGGGAGTCGCGCTGCAGCCGGTCTCCGACGCGCAGCGGTTCATGAAACGCAAGACGGCTGCCGGCCCACATGCGCCGCGGCAGCGGCACCGGCGGCAGGAAGCCGCCGCGGCGCGGATGGCCGTCTTCGCCGATCTCCGACTGGCGGGCGCGAGGCAGGAAGCACAGCCAGTGCCACAGCGGCGGCAGCAGAGTGCCGTCGGCGGGCAGTTCGGCGGGGTAGTCGAGCGTGGCGGCCATTCCGGCGAAGGGAACGGCCGCGACCAGGTCGGCGGCGCGCTCCGTGCGGCCGATCCAGCTGCGCAGCAGCGATTCGTCGAGTTCAACAGAAGCGGAATCCATCGGCAGACGCTTGAGAGACGAAGAGGATAAGCCGCCGCGGCACGGCAGCCACCCCGCAGCATACCCTCAAACGCGGGCCGCTTAGAATCCCTGACGCCGATCGCGGCGCCCTCGTGCTACGTGCACTGTTCGACTGCCTCGCCGACCATCACCAGCTCGCCGCGCTGGTTGCTCATCTCGACCTCGAAGCGCAGCCGCTTGCGGGCATCCATCTTCTCGACGAGCCGCACGCGGGTCGTGATCGTGTCGCCGCAGAGCACCGGCTTCAGATACCTGGATGCGGTGGAAATCAGCACGCCGTTGATTCCCATGCGCACGACCATCAGGTCGATCAGCGGCCGCGACATGTACGCCGTGAGCATCACGCCGTGCGCGATGCGGTCCTGATACGAGGAGTTCGCGCGCACCCATTCGCCGTCCGAATGGATCGGATGGTTGCTCTGGATGGAGTCGCTGAAGCTGTCGATCGCCTCGTCATCCACGAGGCGCGTGAACGATTCCGTCGCACCCACCTGGATGTCTTCGTACTTGCCGTCCATCTTGTGTCGAGCCATTTCCGTTGTCACCGAAGAATCCTCTTCAACCCACCATCGTCAGGCCGCCGCTCACGCTCAGCACCTGTCCGGTGACGTAGTCGGAACCGGGGCCCACCAGATAGCGCACCGCATGCGCGACATCCTCCGGCTGCGCGAGCCGTCGGAACGGAATGGCGCTGATAAGCTTTTCCCTGAGCTCATCCGATGCTTCGTTGTTGAACAGCGGCGTATCCGTGGGGCCGGGGCACACGCAGTTGACGTTGATCCGGAAGCGGGCCACTTCGCGCGCCAGCGACTTGGTGAATGCGATCAGGCCGCCCTTGGTCGCGGCGTACGCCGTCTCGTTCATGCTGCCGACGCGTCCCGCATCGCTCGAGATGTTCACGATCTTGCCCGACTTGGCGTCCATCATCGCGGGCAGCACGCACTGCGTCAGCCGCATGGCGCCCAGCAGATTCACCGCCACCAGACGCTGCCACAGCGACGGATCGGTCTTGATGAAGGGACCGACCTTGTCAAAGCCGGCCGCATTCACCAGTCCGTCGATGCGGCCGTGCGTCTCGAGCGCATCGGCGGCGAAGCGGTCGACGGACTGCAGATCGGCGAGATCCAGCATGGCCGCACGTCGGCATGGCGGCTCAAGGCGGACTCAGATCGGCGATTCTCGCCGGGATGGGAGTCACGGCGCCTCCCACCGCGCTCGAGGGCAAGCACGGCTTCTGGCAGGCCTTCTGCGAGGCGCCGAATATCGAAGCGCTGTTCGACAGATGGGGCACGCGCTTCATCGCGAGCGAAGTCGCCCACAAGCTCCACAGCTGCTGCGGACTGATGCACACGGCGCTGGACGCCGTGGCGCAGCTGGTGTCCGAGCACGGCATCTCCGTCGACCAGATCGATCGGGTCGCTGTCACCACGACGAGCGCCGCCGTGCGCATGGTGGGAACCATCTGCGAGCCCAAGGACGTCATGGAGGCGCAGTTCAGCCTGCCCTTCGGCGTCGGCCTGAACCTGATCAAGGGCAGCAACTCGGTCGGCGACTACGTCGAAGACAGCCTGCGCGACGCGCGCATCCTGGCTCTGACCCGCAAGGTCCAGGTGCTGGCGTCAACGGCCTTCGACGCTCACTACCCGGCCGTGAACAGTGCCTCGGTGGAGATTCGCAGAGCCGACGGCGCGAGCTTCGAACGCACGGTCGACTTCGCGCGCGGCACTCCTCAGAACCCGCTGACGACGGAAGAAGTGGAGAGGAAGTTCCGAAGCCTGACCGCCGGCATCCTTCCCGCGAACCAGGCGGACCGCATCGTGGCCATCGTCGATCGCCTGGAAGACCTCGGCGACGTCTCGGCGCTGACGGGTCTGCTGACGGTACCGCATCTGTCCCGCTGAACGACGGCCTGGCGCGAATCGAAAGGAGGGTTGGACTTGACGAAGGACTTCGGCACGATGAAGACGATTCGGCTGCGTCAGCCGGGCGGCCTGGATCGTCTGTTCGTCAGCCACGAAAAGGTCCGGCCACCGGGACGAGGCGAGGTCCTCGTACGCATACGCGCGAGCTCGCTCAACTCGCACGATCACGCCGTGGTGACGGGGCGCATTCCGACCGCCGACGGACGGATCCCCCTGCATGACGGCGCGGGAGAGGTCATCGAGATCGGCGACGATGTCGATTCGCTTCGGCGGGGCGACCAGGTCGTCGGCGTGTTCTATCCGGACTGGCAGGACGGCCCTCCGCTGCGCGGCAAGACGGCGTCGCTGCCGGGCGACCGCACCGACGGCTTCGCGTGCCAGTACGTGACGGCGCCTGCCGCCGCGTTCACCCGCGCGCCGCACGACTACACCGTCGAGGAATCCGCCACGCTGCCATGCGCCGGCGTCACCGCCTGGCACGCACTGATGGTGGATGGGCCGGTCAGGCCCGGCGAAACAGTGCTGGTACAGGGTTCAGGCGGAGTGTCCGTCTTCGCGCTGCAGTTCGCCAAGGCCGCTGGCGCCACCCTGATCGCTACTTCGTCCTCCGACGAGAAGCTCGAGCGGCTTGGCGCGATCGGAGCCGATCATCTCATCAACTATCGCCGCCAGCCGGAGTGGTCCGCCGCGATCCAAGACATCACCAACGGCCAGGGTGTCGATCACATCGTGGAAGTGGGCGGCACCGAGACGCTGCAGCAATCGATCCTCGCCTGCGCCGTGGACGGGCACATCGCGCTGGTCGGCGGCGTATCGGGACGGCAGGTACAGATCGCCACCACGCTGCTGACCCGCCACCACATCCGGATCCAGGGCCTTACCGTCGGCAGCCGTCGGCATCAGCTCGACATGATTCGCGCCATCGAAGCGAACGGGATTCATCCGGTGATCGATCGCCGGTACCCGATCGACGAGCTGGCCGATGCCTTCATTCATCTCGAATCCGGACGCCACTTCGGAAAGATCGGCGTCGACATCTGACAACCATGAAGGAGACAAGCATGAAATCCCGCTACGTTTCACTGCGAGCACTGGCGATCGGCGTGCTGCTGACCCTCACCGGCGCAGCCGGGGCACAGGCCCCCTATCCGAACAAACCCATCCGAATCATCCAGCCGTTCACGGCGGGCGGCGGAACGGACATTCTCGCGCGCGACATCGGCCACCGGCTGACGGAACGCCTGGGCCAACCGGTGATCGTGGAATCGCGGCCCGGCGGCAACTCGACCATAGGCACCGAAGTGGTGGCGAAGTCCGCGGCCGACGGCTATACCCTTCTGATGACGATCAGCGATCACGTCATCATTCCTCATCTCTATACGACCCGCTACGATCCGGTCAACGACTTCGCCGCCATCGCCAACGTCGCATCGGTGGAGAGAGTCCTGGTGCTGCATCCTTCGGTTCCCGCCAAGGACATGCAGCAGCTGATCGCCCTCGTCAAATCGAAGCCCGGCCAGCTGGGAATCGGCGTTGCCGGCGGCTCCGGCCGCGTCGTCACCGAACTGTTCAAATCGAAGGTCGGACTTCAGCTCGTGGACGTTCCGTACAAGGGGGCATCGCAGGCCATGACCGATCTACTCGGCGGCCAGGTACCGATGTTCCTGTCCTCCGTGGCGACCGCCAGGCAGCACATCAACAACGGCACGCTGACCGCGATCGCGGTGACCGGGCGGAAGCGGTCCCAGGCCATCCCCCAGGTTCCCACCTTCGACGAGGTCGGGCTGTCCGGCTTCGGCGGCACCCTGTGGTACGGACTGCTCGCCCCGGCCGGGACGCCGAAGAACATCATCGACACGCTGTCCGCCGAAATCAACGGCATCATGGCCTTGCCGGCGATGCGCGACAAGCTGATCGCGCAGGGGCAGGATCCGAACACTTCCTCCCCGGCCGAGTTCGCCGCGCTCATCAAGTCCGACTCGGCCACCTATGCGAAGGTCATCAAGGACGCGAACATCAAGCCCGAGTGAGTAAGTGAGCCGGCAGCAGTCCGAACGCGCCGAGCGCCATCCAGACCGCCATGGCGATCATCATCAGGTTCTCGGTCAGCGAAACGAAGCCGAGCGGCACATTGCTGAATCCGCCCACGCACGCGCACTTGAGCTCGCGCCGGTCGACATACACTGCCTTGAACACCGAAACCGCGCCGACCGTGCCGATGAAGAAAGCGATGGGGACGGAGAGCCAGGTCAGCGCGCCCGCGATCATCAGGACACCGGCCAGGCCCTCGGCGAAGGGATAGAGGTACGAATAAGGCACCCAGCGTCGGGCGAGCAGATCATAGTTCAGGAACATCGTCGAGAATGTCTCGACGTTCTGCAGCTTGAGCAGCGCCAGCATGGTCATGCTGAAGGCGATGAACCATTCCGCGGCACGGATCGTGAAAGGCGTCCCATGAACTGCGAAGCTCACGGCGGCCGCCATCAGCAGGCTGGTACCGAACAGCGCGACCACCGGCCGGTAGCTCGTCGACCCTGGGTCCTCCACCCGCTTGCCGAGATGGCGGCGCAAGTCGTCGTAGCCGCCGATCCGCTCGCCGTCGATGAACACTTGCGGCGTCGTCTTCACTCCGTGCTCGGCCTGGAACTCATCCACGGCCTTGCGCGAAGTCAGCCAGCGATCGTCGACCTCGAATCCCTCACGGCGCAGTAGATCCCGGGCCTTCAGGCCGTAAGGGCAGACGTGCTCGGCCATCACCATTCGATAAAGGGTGGCGCTCTTGTCCGGCTTCCGGTTTGCAGCGTTCATGCTTCCCTTGATGGCGATCAGCGCATTGCGGCCAGGCCGCCTTCATGGGCGGAGCCCGCGCAAACCCCATGCCCGAGATGCCGGGAAGCTCCGGCCCCGGATAAACTCGATGCGAAAGGAGGGCTCGAAGATGACCATCATCATTACCGCCTTTGAACGCTCACCCGATGGCGGCCAGGGACTGGCCCGTGACACGCGCGTTCGTTGGGCGCTCGAGGAAGCGGGCCAGCCCTACGAAGTCCGCCTCGTCTCGTTCACCGCGATGAAGCAGGCTGCTCACTTGGCGCTTCATCCTTTCGGCCAGATTCCCACTTATGAGGAAGGCGATCTCACCCTGTTCGAGACAGGGGCTATCGTGCTGCACATAGCCGAGCACCATCCGGGCCTGCTGCCGGATGAGCCGCACGCGCGGGCACGTGCGATCACATGGATGTTTGCCGCGGTCAATACGGTGGAGCCCCCCATCCTGGAGCTCGCAAACGCCCGCTTGCTGGAACGCGACAAGGCCTGGAATCTGGAGCGTGTGCCGCTAGTCGAGGACCGCGTACGCCAGCGACTGAAGCAGCTTTCCGCGCGCCTGGACGATGCCGACTGGCTCGACGGCGCGTTCAGTGCGGGCGATCTGATGATGGTGTCCGTACTGCTCAGGGTGAAATCATCAGGCCTTCTGAACGAACATCCGAACCTGGCCGCCTACGTCGCCCGCGGCGAGGCGCGGCCCGCGTACAGGCGGGCGTTCGATGCGCAGCGGGCGGTATATCTGGCGAGCCGCTAGTCGCTAAGCGCTAGCCGCCATCCGCCACCATCACCGCCACCTTGCCGATGACGCGCCGCTCGCCCACTTCCTTCAACGCGTCGACGATCCGGACCAGCGGAAACTCGGCGGTGACCAGCGGCCGCAGCCGTCCCTGCTCGAACAGCCTGCACAGCGCGCCCAGATTCGCGGCGGCCTGCGCCGGATCCCGTTCGAGCAGCAGCCGGTAGCTGACGCCTATGACCTGCGCCTGCTTGAGCAGCACGACGTTGCCCTTGATCATCGGAATCACGCCGCTGGCGTAGCCCGCGATCAGGTAGCGGCCGTATGGGCGCACCGCACGCAGCGCGCGGTCGGTAACGTCGCCGCCGACCACGTCGAGAATCACGTCGGCGCCGGGCCCCCCGGTCAAGGCGCGAATCCGTTCGGTCAGGTTCTCGGTGGAACTGTCGATCAGATGATCGGCGCCCTGCTCGCGGCAGATCGCGCGCTTCTCCGGCGTGCTGGCCACGGCGATGACGGTGGCGCCGAGCGCCTTGCCGAGCTGGATCGCGCACAACCCGATGCCGCCCGCGGCGCCCAGCACGACCAGCGTCTCGCCGGCCGCCAGCCGGCCGCAGTCGACCAGCGCATGGAAGGCAGTGCTGTAGACGAGCACGAAGCCGGACGCTGCCTGATCATCCATGCCCGGCGGCACGCGCTCGACGCGCGAACGCGGCGCGACGACCTGTTCGGCATAGCAGCCCACGCCTGGATAGGCCATCACGCGTTCGCCGACGCGCAGGTCGTCAACGCCGGCGCCCAGTTCCAGCACCGTCCCCATGCATTCGACGCCCGGGATGAACGGCACCGGCGGCTTCACCTGGTACTTGCCCTGAGGCATCAGCACGTCGGGCGGATTGACCGAGGCCGCCCTCACGGCGATACGCACGGAGCCGGCCGGCAGCGACGGCGGCGGCAGATCTTCGATGGCGAGTTGCTCGATCGGTCCGTAGTCCCTGCACAGAACGGCTTTCATCGCGTCTCCCTGATTCGGCGGAATGCCGACGGAATGGCGGCGCTCAGCCGCACCGAGCCATCCCGGACGCCAGACGGTAGCATGCGCGGACGGCGCACGCACGCACGCCGGCCCGCCCCTCACGCCCTTCCCGCGCCCCGCACGCTCATCGCGTTCGTTGCGCAAGCTCAGCGCCGCGGAATGTTCCGCAGGATCTGCTCGATGATGCGCGCCGGATCCGTCTCGGGCGGCGGGTCGCGCCGCGGCAGCGGCTGGGGTTGCGGCCGTGGCTGTGGCTGCGGCGGCACCAGGTTGCGCGGCTGAGCCGGTACCACCTCGATCTCGAGCACGCGCGCTTCGCTGGCGCGGCCGCGCGCATCCTCCAGCGTGTACGAGAAGCGCCAGCGGCCCGGCGTGCTGAGCGTCAGGTAGTAGTCGATCGTGCCTTGCTTCTTGCCGGCGATATTGTCGGGCTCCCACGGCGGGAAATTGCCGCTCGTGTTCAGCGGCGTCACGCGCAGCCGCCGCACGTCACCGTCGACGTCCTCGAAATGGACGCGTGTCAGCACGCGTTCGCCGGCCGTCATTCGCGACGGCGCTTCGAGCCGCGCAAGTCTGGGCGGCGACGGCGGCGGCGCCACCGAGACGAAGCGCACCTCGCGCTCGCCGCTGCGGTTGCCCTGCTTGTCGACCAGCACCATGGCCAGCCGCGCCTCCTCGGCAACTCCGGGATTGAAGGTGACGCTGATCGTGCCGCTGGTCTGCCCCTTCATCGACGACAGATCCTTCGTGTACGAGCGCCACGATCCCTGCCGCGTCGTGAACTCCAGGCGGTCGAGATCACCGTCGCTGTCCTCGAACGAGATCTTCATCTCGGCAACACGGCCTATCGTGATCTGCTCCGGGAAGCTCACATCGGCGATGCGCGGTACCTTGGAATCGCCGGCGACCCATACGGCGATGCCGAGCAGCGCCAGCGCCGCGCCGCCGAGCAGCGCCGGCAGCAGCAGCGGCGAGCCGAGGCGGGGCCATCGCGGCAGGCTTGCCAGACCCGGCATTCGCGACAATCCCGACAGCGCCGGAAGCCTGGGCAGCCCGCGGCCGCGCACGCCATCCAGCGCGAGCCGCCACCACGGCGCTCGTTCGCCATGACCCTCTTCATCATCCTTGCTCTTCTCCCGGCCCTTGCCCTTGTTCTTCTCCTGATCCTTGTTCCCGTTCTCGTCCTTGCCGCGCTCTTCGTCATCGGCCGGTTCGGCGAGCAGATCACTTTGGAACTCGGCGACGCTCTGATAGCGCTGCTCGGGCTGGATGGCGAGCGCCTTCATCAGCGCGCGCTCGTGCGCGGCAGGGATCGCGACGCCGAGCGAGGACGGCGCCGCAAGCCGGTCGCCCACGTGTCGTTCCAGTGCGCCCTGCGGCACCTGCCCGGTGATCGCGCAATAGAAGGTCGCCGCCAGCGCGTAGATGTCGGTGCAGGGACCCAGCGTGCCGCCTTCGAGATACTGCTCGTACGGCGTGTAGCCCTGCTTGTACACCGCCGCGAGGCTGCGGCTGCGCTCCGAGACCACCGATTTGGCGGCACCGAAATCGAGCAGCCGCACCTGGCCGGCGTAGGTGATGAACAGGTTGTCCGGGCTGATGTCCCGATGCAGGAGTCCGGAGTCGTGCACCAGCCTCAGCGTGTCCATTACCGGCATCAGCAGGTCGCGCGCGAACGCGTACGGAACGCTGCCTCCCTTGTCGCGCAGGAAGGCCTTCAGCGTCTTGCCGTCGAGATAGCTCATCACCAGATAGCCGGTGCCGTTCTCGCGGAAGTAGTCGCGCACCTGCACGATGCCGGGTTCGTCCTGGAAGCGCGCCAGCGTGCGCGCCTCCGCCAGGAAGCGATCGAGGCCGTCGTCGAACAGCGGCTGCGTCGATCGGGAGCGGGAGCGCACCTCGGGTCCGTTGCCGACGCGGCTCGCGGCGTCGGCGGGGAAGTACTCCTTGATGGCGAGCCGGTTCTCGAGCAGCGTGTCCCATGCGATGTAGGTGATGCCGAATCCGCCCTCGCCGATGACTCGTCCGACCAGATAGCGCTGATGCAGCCGGGTGCGCGGCGCCAGGCTGTTGCTCGCGTCGCTGGTCGCGGTCTCGATCCAGCCGCAGCGCGGGCAGGCCTGGGTCGGCGCGCGCTCGGGCAGGTAGGCCATGCAGCCCATGCACAGATAGGCCGCGTTCAGTCGTTCGTCGCCCATCACGCGCCCACCTCAGCCGGGTCCGGCTCGACGCACCAGACGGCGATCGCCGTGTAGTTGTCGAAGTCGCCGTCCACGCGATCCAGCAAGCGGTCCTCCATGCGCTCCAGCCACTGCTGCGGCGTCTCGGCGGCGGCCAGATCGAGTTCCATCTCCGTCTCGAGCACGTGATCCCACCAGCCGTCGGAGCACAGCAGCAGCGCGTCGCCGGCACTCAGCTGTATGGGCGCCGCCAGCTCGGGTGCGCCGGCAGCGGCTTCGCCGAGCACGCGCAGCAGGCGATTGCGCGACTCGTGCGACCGCACGTCGGCCGGCGGCGGCGAGACCATGGCCGACACGGAGTGATCGCGTGTCATCACGCGCAGCTTCAGGCCGCTGAAGCAGTACAGGCGCGAATCGCCGACATGGCCCCAGCCGATCCGATCGCCGCTGCGCACGGCGACCACCAGTGTCGCGCGCATGCCGGCGTGATCGGGCGCCTCGCGGATGCCTTGTTCGAGTGCCTGCTGTGCTTGCGAGAACGCCCGCTCGATTCGCCGGACGATGCCGTCGTCGGCGATCGATGCCGCAGCCGCCTCTGTTCCGCCCAGCGCCTGGGATGCCGCCGAGACGACCAGCTGCGCCGCGACGTCGCCCGCCGCATGTCCGCCAAGTCCGTCGGCCAGCACCCAGTACGACGCCGCGCCGTCGGCATCCGCCCAGCGCAAGTCGTCCTCGTTGCGGCTGCGGCCGCCGGCCCGGGATACCGCTGCGGTGATCGTGAACATTGCTTCAGCTCGGCCGGGCCGGCTTATCGGCGCGGGCGGCCGGATCGCGCAGCTCGAACATGTGATCGACACTCGACAGATAGAAGCGGGTGCCCGCCGGTACGCTGCGTGCGGTGCCGGGCGCCAGACGCTCGCCGGAGGCCAGGAAGGTTCCATTGGTCGACCAGCAGTCCTCGAGCGAGAAGCTGCGCGCAGCCGCATCGAAGCGCACGATGCAGTGCCGCTTGGAGATCTCGTCGCCGCCGGCGGCGTGACGTTCGGGCGGCACCACGAGATTGCTGACGCGCCCATCACGGCCGATCACCACCGAGCCGCGCGTCAGCTCCACGGCCACGCCGCGCAAGGCGCCGCTGAGTCCGATCACTGCCGGCTCGGTCGGCGCCACCGCGGCGCCATTGCCCAGTCCGACACGCGACGCCAGTTGCGCCGTCGCGCGCCGGCCCGGTTCCGTGAAGCGCAGGAACACGCCGGTGCCGAGCAGCAAGGCCAGCCCCGCGCCGAGAGAACCGGCATTGCGGCTCATGAACGTGCATTGCCCGGCCACGTCGTAGCGGATCTTCGCCTGATCGAGCAGCGGGAACAGATGATCCGTCTGGATCGCGAAGCTGAAGCCCAGCGGCACACGGTCATAGATCGGCCGCCCCTGCCGGTCCACGCCGGTCACGATGCGCGAGTACGAGCCCTGCGAATGCACGCCGACCAGGCGGCCGCAAGTGTCCAGCCAGGGTCCGCCCGAGTTGCCGCCTATCGTGCGCGCGTCGACCTGCAGCATGTTGACGCCGTCCTCGCTTTCGACCTTGCGGCCGATGATGCCGCGCGTCGTCGTCGGCCGCAGGAACGTCGCCTCGTTGCCGCGGCCGTCGACGGCGCCGGGAAAGCCGACCACGAAGACCTCGTAGCGCGAGCGGATGTCCCTGGCCGCGACCAGCTCGGTGACCGGCTCCTTGCCGTCGATATCGCGTTCGGCCTCCAGCACCGCCAGATCATGCTTCTCGGAATACGCGAGCAGCTTGAGCAGCACCGGCTTGCCGTCGGGCCCCTGCGCCGCCGCGGCACCGGCCAGGCAGGGCTTGGCACGCGCCACGTGATTGTTCGTCACGACATGGCGGCGGTCGCCGATCAGAAAACCGGAACCGGTGCCGCCGAGCTGCAGCTGGCCGGCATTGTCCTTGTACAGGCACAGGACGCGCACGGCCTTGCGCTCGAGTTCGTCTTCGGCGTCGGCCGCCCGCGCCGGCGAAACGCCCAGGCACACGGCCAGCACGGAGATGGCAGCGAGCACCGATGCGAGGCGCGCAGCACGCACCGCGACGGCCCGGCGATGACGCAGGCTAAGCAGCTTCATGGTTGTGCGCGTCCTTGACGGCGATCGGCTTGGGTTGCGCCCACGCTCAAGCGGCGCTGCCTGTCGGCATCGGGCGGCAGCTCGGCTCCGGCGGCTCCGGCGGCTCCGGCGGCTCCGGTGGCTCCGGTGGCTCCAGCGGCTCCGGCGGCTGCACCAGGCGCGGCGGGCGGGGAGGCCACGCCGGACGAAGGGGTTCCGGACGACGCAGCAGCACCGCGGCCCGGCGCATCGATGACGTTCCCCGGCCCACCGTTCGGCGCCGCGCGCTCATCGCCGCGCAGATCGTCGCCGCGCGATTCGTCGCTTGCCGCCGGGCCGCGGCAGCAGTGGTCCCAGGCGGCCGCGAGCACACCGATCAGGGCCAGCGCGGCAGCCAGCATCGCGACCATGCGCCAGGCGCGCCGGTCCGGCGGCGGCCCGCGCCGCGGATGATCGTCATCGCCGTTCAAGCCGCGGTGGATGCCATGAGCGTCATCGGCCTCGAGGCCGGTTCGCGCATCGGTCTTCGACCGCTCGCCGAGCCGCGCGTCATCAGCGGCTACGACCGCCCCTTGGTCGGCGTCGCGGGCGGCCGGCCACTGCAGACCGGCAACGGTGACATTGTCCTGATCAGGCGCGGCACGAGCGAGCGTCGCGGCCAGCCAGGCCGCGCAGATTTCGGTCGGCGTACCCGCCGCGGTCGCCGCCGCCAGTTCCGTCAACGCAGCGTCATCGAGCGCCTTGTACAGCCCGTCGCTGGCGACGAACACGGCATCACCGGGCTGCAGCGGATAGCCGCGCAGGCAGTGATCGACCGCGCCCAGCGGCCGCTCGCCCAGCGAGCTGGTCAGCTGCTCGCCGCGCGGATCGCTTTCCGCGTCGGCACGGGTCAGCTCGCCGCGCGCCGCGCGCCGCCTCAGCTCGGCCCGATAGTGATGCTCGCGGTTGACGCGGAACAGCCGCTCGTCGCGCCGCAGCCAGATCCGGCTGTCACCGACGCTGACCCAGAACAGGCGCGCGTCATGCACGACGATGGCAGCCAGTGTGGAGCCGCTGTCGCCTTCGCGGTCGGCGACGGCGGCCACGGCCTCGTTGGCCGCGCTCACGGCTCGCAGCAGCGCCGCGCCTATCGTCTCGGCGGCCGGCTTGGCCTGATACGCTGCCAGAAAGGCCTTGACGGCGGCATCGCTGGCGGCCGCGCCGGCCGCGTGGCCGCCCATGCCGTCGCAGACCACGCACATCGCTCCGCCGTGGGCCAGAAAGTCGAGCGCCTCCAGGTCGGAGAACGCGAATGCATCCTCCTGCGCCGCGCGGCGCCCGATGTGCTGGGCGTTGCCGGGAATGACCATCGCGATGCGAGGCCGGCGCGGATCAACCCGCCGCCTCGTCCTCCCCGGTCTGCGACCATTTGAAGCCCGGCCCGCAAAGCGGTACGAACATGAGTACCGTCTCGCCCAGCTCGATGTGATCGCCGGCCTTCAGCGGCGTCGGCGAGACCAGTTCTTCCTCGTTCAGATAAACGAGTCCGCGGCCCTCCCCCGGCAGCAGGCGGAAGGTCTCGCGCTTGGGGTCGAAGCTCAGCGACGCGTGGTTCTCGCGCGAGATCGTGTCGTCACCGGCGATGCGCACGTCCATGCCCTCGCCGCGGCCGATGAAGTTCTTCTCGCTGTGCAGGCGATAGTCGCAGCCGCGCTCCGGCCCGCGCACGCAGACCAGCCATCCGACCACCGGATCGAT
>JBFWXS010000002.1:0-110810 GCA_050187175.1 Burkholderiaceae bacterium | reverse complement strand
ACCGCCCGCCGCGACGTCATTGCGGATCATGCAGGTCGGGCAGCCCGAGTACTTGCCCGGGTCGAAGTAGTGTCCGTTGTCGCAACGCTTCAGTGCCATGCTGTCCTCGGTTCGTTACGTAATCGGTCGTGACTGCGGCCGCGGCTCAAGCGGCATTCCTGATCATTTCGCGTCGGTGGCACCGGCCAGCCGCCGCGCCACCGCCGCCGGCCACTCGCCGCCGTCCCACAGCGTGCCGTACTCGTAGAACATCGGGCGCCCGTCGCGGCCCAGGTACATGACGCCGGCGATGCGCGTCTCGCCGGGACGGATCGGCACCGGCTTAAACACCACCTCATTGCGGTGTTCGCCGCCGATGTTCAGATTCAGCACACCGACGCCGCGCACCACCGTCTGGGCGCCCTGCCCCGTCCCCTGCCTGTAGTGGTAGACGAAGGCCCAGCCGCCCGCATCCGGATCGCGACGCGAGTACGTTTCCCAGTAGGTGCTGTCCTGGTAGGTGGCCTTGTTATCGGCGAATTCGAAGTTCTGCTGGATGCGCCCGAACAGGCGCTTGTCTTTCGGCCCCGCCCATGTGCGGTCGGGCTTGAAGATCCAGACGTCGACGTCGGCGTTGCGCGTCTCCCACGTGCCGATGAACTCGAACGTGTTCCGGCCCGTTTCGCTCTCGGTCTTCGTGCTGGTGTTCCCGTAATACGGCGCCGCCACCAGGAACAGGATGAGGAATGCCCCCAGCGCGCCGCAGATCACGTCGAGCATCGACAGATTGAAGATGTTGATCTCGCGATTGCGCGGCTTCATCGTGACGACGCTCCGTCGGCGGAATGATCGCTGGTCCGCTCAGTCGGACAGCTTGCCGCTGTACAAGCGGTTGATCAGATTACGCAGCGCGTACTGGCCGGCCAGGTTCACGGCGCGCTCCTCCTTGCCTTGCACGACATTCATCAGCAGCACCAGGATCGCGCTTTCGATCAGCGCCACGATGGTGGTGTCGAAGGCCACTGTCAGCGTGGCCGCGAGCGCGCCCAGGTCGGGCTTGCCGCTGGAGACCACTGCCAGCGTCGCCGCGATGCCGACGACGGTGCCGACGAAGCCGATGGTCGGAATCAGCCAGCTGAAGTAGCGCGACAGCTGATAGCGCAGATCGACGCGATGCGAGATCAGCTCGAGGCTGCTGTTGAGCACGCTCACCGTCTGATCCACCGAGCGGCTGGCCTGGAACTGCAGCACGCACAGATCGATCAGCGAGGGCAGGAAGCCGTTCTCGCCGTCGAACTTGCCGGCCACGGCGCGGCGGATCGGGCCGAGATCCTCGGCTTGCAGCACCGTTTGTTCGTCTTCCGGCAGGAAGCGCTGCTGGACGAAGGCCAGCTCGCGCCGCGCGCTGCGCCAGCGCACCCACAGCTCGCCGAGGCCGAGCGCGAAGATCAGGTGCTCGAGGTTCTGGATCGTGAACGGATAAGGAAAGACGGTGGTCCAGCGGTCGACCAGCAGCACGCCCATCCGGTAGCCCGGCGACGAGGGGCTCGGATTGTTGAAGACCAGCGTGAGCAGCAGGATCGCCGCGGCGCACAGCAGCAGCGCGACCGCGAGCGGCGTCCAGCGCTCGCCCAGCCGGTTGTGCAGGGGCTGCGTCACTGCTTGCAGTGAGGACATGGCGCATCCTTGGGTTTGATGTGGCCGCAGTCGCAACGTACGAGCACCGTGCCGCGTGCCCAGCGCTCCCCCTCGCTGTCGCTGGGGGGCCGGGCGGCCGCGCCCGGCAGGTCGGAACCGCGCGCGCCGCTGTCGCGAGCCAGCGACAGCAGATCGGCAGCCGACAGTTCGAGTTCGCCCAGCCGCAGCCTGTCGTCGGGCATCAGCACTTCCTGGCGCAGCGGCCGCTCGGCGCCGTCACGGATCAGCGTCGAGCCCAGCGAGCTGGCGCAGTCGGTGAAGAACAGCATCCCGTCGGGAAAGACGAGCAGTTCGGCATGACGGCGGCTGACCGAATCGTCGGCAAGGACGACGTCACAGCGCAGATCGCGCCCGATCGTGAATTTGCGTTCCGCCCCGACCATGCCGGACCCCCCAGCTTCGGCGCCGCGAACGGCACCGGTCGTTATCGTTAACTCCAACGATTACCAGAATAGGACGGCGCTCGAACCTTGACAATCCGATCTATGAGGGGGGTCGGAGGATGGAAGGGCCGGTGGCGGACGGCGCGTGTCGCGCCGTCCGCCACGGCCCTTCAGCGCGCTGTCAGCGGCGCGGGCCCAGCAGGCTGGTGCCGAGCTTGAGGAGGTCGCCGAGATCGACCTGGCCGTCGCCGTCCTGGTCGAGAACGGCGCCGAGCAGACCGCCGCCCAGGCCGCCGGGCGCGCTGGCGCGCTGCCGTTCGGCGCCGAGCGCATCGCGCAGGCCGCCGGCGTCCATGCCGGCCCCCAGACCACCGCCCTGCGCAAAGCGCTGCGCCAGGAACGACATGACGATGGGCGCCAGGATCTTCAGCAGGTTGGCCGCCTGGTCGCCGCCCAGCCCGGTGGCCTGTCCCAGCCCCTGCTCGGCGCGCTGCTGCCGCTGCCCGAAAATGTGCCCCAGGATGCCGTCGGCCCCCCCGCCTCCGCCCAGCGCGGACGCCAGCACGCCGCCGAGATCGGTGCCGACGTGATCGCGCTGCAGCGCGCCGAACAGGTCCTGCGCGCCCTGCGGCTGGCCGGCGTTGCGCCCCAGCGCTCCCAGCAGCAGCGGCAGCGCGGCGCCGATCGCGTCCTGCGTCTGCAGCGGATCGGCGCCGATGCGGCCGGAAATCTGCTGCAGGGGGCCACCCTGCAGCTGGGCGAACAGTTCGTCAACGAGCGGATTCTGGTTCATTGCGGCCTCCGGGGCTTGTCATTCCCAATACTAGCGCCTGGACGGGGCCGGTGCGCTGACGAATTGCTCACCGCCGCCGCCGGCGCTCCACACAAGGGGTCGTTCTTCCGCGACAATGCGGGTTCAGAGCAGCCGCGCCGCGCCCTTCCTCCGGCAGCCGGCATCTCCGGAGACGATCCAAGCCATGACGACCGATACCGCCTTGCGGCCCCACAGCTCCCATTGGGGCGTCTTTCGAGCCGGCTGGCAGGACGGCAGGCTCGTGGTGCACCCGAATCCGAACGATCCGGACCCAAACCGCCTGATCGAGAACTTTCCCGACGCGCTGCGCCACCGCGCCCGCGTCGTCCGGCCGATGGTCCGCCGCGGCTGGCTGCAGCGCGGCCCCGGCGCCGACCGGCAGCGTGGCCGCGACGAGTTCGTGGCCATGCCGTGGGATGAAGTACTGGACCGCCTGGCCGCGGAACTGCGCCGCGTGCAGCAGCAGCACGGCTGCGGCGCGATCTTCGGCGGCTCATATGGCTGGTCCAGCGCCGGTCGCTTCCATCATGCGCAAAGCCAGGTCCATCGGTTCCTGAACACCGCTCTCGGCGGCTACGTACGCTCGGTCAACTCGTACAGTGCCGGCGCGTCGGCGGTGATCCTGCCGCACGTGCTCGGTACGATCGAAGACGTCGCGCAACGCAACGTGAGCTGGGAGCAGGTCGTCGAACACAGCGAGGTCGTGCTCGCGTTCGGCGGCATGGCACTCAAGAACTCGCAGGTCGCCAGCGGCGGCATCAGCCGCCATATCGAGCGCGACTCGATGCGCGCTGCCGCAGCGCGCGGCTGCCGCTTCATCGGCATCAGCCCGCTGCGCAGCGACATGCCCGCCGAGGCGCGGGCCGAATGGCTGCCGGTGACGCCGGGCACCGATACCGCGCTGATGCTCGGCATGGTGCATACGCTGGTCAGCGACGGACTGCACGATCGCGCCTTCATCGATCGCTATTGCGACGGCTGGTCAACTTTCGAAGACTATCTGCTCGGACGGCGCGACGGCACGCCGAAGGACGCCGCCTGGGCCGAGCGCGTATGCGGCGTACCGGCGCAGCGCATCGCCACGCTGGCGCGGAGCCTGGCCGGCAAGCGCACGCTGATCGTGGTCGCCCATTCGCTGCAACGCTCGGAGCACGGTGAACAGCCGGTCTGGATGGCCTCCGTGCTGGCAGCGGCGCTGGGCCAGCACGGCCTGCCGGGCGGCGGCTATGCCTACGCGCTGGGCACGCTGGCCCACTACGGCAAGCGCGGCAATACGATCCCGGCGGCCGCGCTGCCGCAGGGCAGCAACAGCGTGCAGGATTTCATTCCCGTCGCCCGCATCACCGACATGCTGCTGCAGCCCGGTCAGCAGTACGACTACAACGGACAGCGCCGCGTCTATCCGCGCATCCGGCTGGCCTACTGGGCCGGCGGCAACCCGTTCCACCATCATCAGGACCTGCACCGGCTCGCCGAAGGCTTCCGCACGCTGGACACCTTCGTCGTCCACGAAATCGCGTGGACAGCGACGGCCCGCCATGCCGACATCGTGCTGCCGACCACGATGACGCTGGAACGCGACGACATCGGCGCCACCGCCACCGATCCGCTGGTCGTCGCCATGCACCGCATCGCCGAGCCGCTGGGCGCAGCACGCGACGACTACGAGATCTTCACCGCGCTGGCGGACCGCCTGGGCCGGCGCGAAGCCTTCACCGAAGGCCGCGACACGCGCCAGTGGCTGATGCATCTGTACGAGCGCATGCGCACGGCCCTGCAGGCGCAAGGCGTGGCGGCGCCCGAGTTCGAGACGTTCTGGCAGAACGGCGAGCTGCTGCTGCCGCAGCGAGCCGATGACGGCGGCCCGCTGCGCCGCTTCCGGCAAGATCCGGAGGCGAATCCGCTGTCCACGCCCAGCGGCAAGGTGCAGATCAGTTCACCGGCGATCGCGGGCTTCGGCTACGCCGACTGCCCCGGCCATCCCGCCTGGCTGCCCAAGGCCGAGACGCCGAGCGCCGAGCATCCGCTGTGGCTGGTCGCCAACCAGCCGGCCTCGCGGCTGCACAGCCAGCTCGACTTCGGCGGCCACAGTCAGCAGCAGAAGCGCAACGGCCGCGAAGTCTGCTCGATGAATCCCGCCGATGCCGCGGCACGCGGAATCCGCAGCGGCGACATCGTCCGCGTATTCAATCGGCGCGGCGCCTGCCTGGCTTCCGTCGAGCTCAGCGACGACGTGATGCCCGGCGTGGCGCGCCTGCCCACCGGCGCCTGGTACGACCCGGGGATCGACGCCCAGGGACGCCCGCTGTGCGTGCACGGCAATCCGAACGTGCTGACGCGCGACGTCGGCACCTCGTCGCTGGCGCAGGGATGCGCCGGCCAGCTGACCACCGTGCAGATCGAGCGCTTCGACGAACCGCTGCCGCCGATCAAGGCCTACGAACCGCCGTCGGCATGACTGTCCGGGAGCCGCCGCGGCTCCCGGTCTCGCAAGCGCTGCTCAGGCGCGCACTTCCTGCCGCTGGAACACGACGTAGCCGGCGACGAACAGCAGGATCACGCCCGCGATCAGCGCGACGATCTGCGGCCAGGCGATGATCAGGCTCTGCGCCAGCGCCAGCGGCGTTCCCATCACGGCGCCTTCGAGCTGCTGCATGAACACCGGACCGAGCGTCCGCGTCATCGGACTGAGCACAGCCACCACCGCCTCGCCGAACAGCCGCTGCGGCGAGATGCGTTCCAGCACCTGCTGCCATTGCAGCGTCTCCAGCGTGGGTTGACCCAGCAGCGACAGCACCGGATCGGGCGGCGCCAGCACCTGCGCAGCGGCACCCGCCAGCATAGGCCACAGCAGCGTGAGGAACAGCCACAGGCCGAGCGAGATCAGCGCCGACGTAGCGGCCGAACGGAACACGATGGAGAACAGCATGGCCAGCGCCAGCCAGACGCCGGCATAGGCCAGCGCGATCAACAGGAACAGCAGCGAACGCAGCACCTCCTCGCCGCTGGGCGGCACGCCGAGCAGCAGCAGCCCCGAGCCGATCACCAGCAGCCACAGGCAGACCAGGCCGATCGCCAGCGTCGCCAGGCCGGCCAGGAACTTGCCCAGCAGCAAGGCATCGCGATAAATCGGCTGCGACAGGATGCGGCTCATCGTGCGCCGGCTGTATTCGCCGTTGATCGCGTCGAAGCCGAGTCCGATCGCCACCAGCGGGATCAGGAAGCCGAGAATGGAGGCGAACGACGGCATCGGCCCCTGCGCGCTGGTGAACAGCCGCAGGAACACGAACGGATCCTGCGCGGTCGTCTCGCGGATCTGCTGCAGCGCGCCGTACAGCGCCGCCGCCGCGGTGAGCACGACCAGCCACTCCAGTACGCGCATCCGCGCGCTGCTCAAGTGATCCGACAGTTCCTTCAGCGCCACCGCACCCAGGCCCTGCCAAGGGGAACCTTCACGCCGCATCGCGCATGCCCTCCTGTGCATTCCTACCCTGGAAGAACCGGTTGTAGATCGCGTCCAGGCTGGGCTGGTCCATGCCGAGCTGCAGCAGCGCACCCCCGGCCTCGACCACCGTGCGCGCCGCCTCGGCGCGCACGTCGCGCGTGGCCAGCAGTCGGTACTGCCGCGGCGCGGGCGTCTGCACCCGGGTGACGCCGGCGACGCGCGCCAGCCGCTCGGCCAGCCCCTCGCCGTCCGCCTCCAGCCGCACGGCATGACCGCCGCCGAGCACCTGCTGCGCCAGCTCGGGCACAGTACCCATCAGCGCGATGCGGCCGCGGTGAAACAAGGCGACGCGGTCGCAGATGCGCTGCATGTGATCGAGCAGATGCGAGGACAGCATGATCGTCACGCCGTCGGACTTCAGCGTGCGGATCAGCTCGAGGAACTCCTCGGTCGCCTGCGGATCCAGCCCCGAGGTGGGCTCGTCCAGGATCGCGACGCGCGCCTGCTTCATCACGATCTCGGCCAGCCCGAGGCGCTGCCGCATGCCGCGCGAGAAGGCCGCTACGCGGCGCTCGGCGACGTCGGCCAGCCGCACGCGCTGCAAGGCCTGATCGATGCGCGCGCGGCGCTCGGCGGCCGGCACGTCGAGCAGCCGCGCCGTATAGGCGAGATTCTCGCGCGCAGTCAGATGATCGTAGAAGCCGACCGCGTCGGGCATGTAGCCGACCTGCCGCTTGACCGCCAGCGGGTCGCGCTGCGGATCGTGGCCGAGCACGCGCACACTGCCCGACGTAGCCTCGGTCAGGCCCAGCATCATCAGGATCGTGGTGGTCTTGCCGGCACCGTTCGGACCGAGCAGGCCGAAGATCTCGCCCGGCGCGACCGCGAACGTGATGCCGTCGACGGCGACGACGCTGCCGTAGCGGCGCGTCAGCCGGCTGGCCTCGATCGCGCTTTGATGGTCATGGTGCGTGTTCATCGCCTGCCGAACCTCGCCACTGCGCCGACCATGATCAGCACCGCCACTGCGATGATGATCGCGCCTATGATGCCCCAGAAGCTCGACGTAGAGACGCTGACGCGGAACTCGCCGGACGCCGACTCGCCCTGCGAAGCGGCGCGCACCGTGGTCATGTAGTCGCCGGCCAGCGACTTGACCGACGGCGTGATGCGCAGTTGGACCTCGGCGCGCCCGCCGGCCGGGATCTGCGGCACGGCCTTGGGCTCGAACTCCGTCTCCCAGCCCGACGGTGCGCTGGCCGACAGCTCGATGCCGTCGGCACCGGCGCTGCCTTCGTTGATCAGAACGATGGGCACCGTGCTGGCCTTGCCCGCTTCGGCAGATGCGTTCATCAGGCCTTCGCGGCCGGCGACGCGCAGCCGCGGCTGACCGACGATCTGCAGCTGCATGTCGGCCGTGGCCTGCGCGTCCTCGGCCGACACCGTCACCTTGATCGGATAGTCGCCCGGCTCGGCGACGGCCGGCGCGCGCACATTCAGCTTCATCTCCTTCGATTCGCCCGCCTTGACGGGCACCGTGCTGAGCTGCTGGCTGCCGTAGCCCTCGGTGAACGAGGTCTCGAAAAAGCGCGGCGCCTGCGCAGCGAGGCTCGCAAGCACGTCCTTGCCGCTGTCGTTTCGAATCGTGAACTGATAGTCGAACGACGCGCGCGGGCCGCCGCGCAAGGTCGGCAGGCGCGCTTCGATGGCCAGCTTGGCCGGCAGTTCCTTGGCCAGCCGAACGTCGATCGGCAGGCTCGCCCGCTGGCCGCCGCCTTCGGCGGTCACCACCAGCGTGGTGTTCTGCAGCGCGGCATCGCCCGGCACCTCCAGGCGCAGCTGCAAGGCCACGCTGCTGTCGAAACCCGGCATTGCCGCGGCCACCGGCAGGCCGCCGCCAAGCAGCGTTGCGGTCCAGCCTTGCGGCACGCCGTCGACGCGCAAGGACAGCCGCGCCGGCGCGATGCCATGGTTCTGCAGGCGCAGCGCGATCGACGACGTGGTGCCGGGCCGTACGGCGATCGCCGGATAATCCGATAACAGGAACAATCCGCGGACGGCGCTGCTGCCGATGCCGCCTCCGCCGGGCTGCTGCGCAAAGCCCAGCGCCGGAATGACGCCGAGGATGGCCGAAAAGAGAATGCACAGGGTTTTTCGCATGGCGACGTCCACACCTCATTCATTGTCTTGTCGGGACCGGACGTCCGCGGACGCGAACGGCCGGGGCGGGTGATCCGGCGCCGCACGCGAGGCGACGGCCAGCTCGCCGGCCAGATTGGGGCAATCAGCCGCCGATCAAGATCGGGGATTTCCCGAGGTGGCCTGTCCCGCCGCGCGGCCGTGCAATCGCTTGCTCCAGTCTTCGGCCCGCCCATTGTCCAGCCGGGCTCGGAACAGCGCGCGCCACGAAGCCGGCAGCGGCAGCTCGAGAATGTCGCGTAGCAGCGCTGCGTCGCAAACGCGGTCGCGGATCGCGGCCAGCAGCCGCTGCAAGGGCCAGTCGGGACAGGGGCGCGCCAGCCGGATGATTTCGTCGCCGGCGCGGATGCGGCCGGCCGACAGCACGCGCAGATACCAGCCCGCGCGCAGGCTGTCCTGAACGCGGCTCGACATGTCGGCCACGCCGAAGCGCTCGTTCAGCTTCCAGCAGGGCTGCCGGCCCTGGCTGACCTCGAACGTGGCCGTGCCGATCCGCCATTGGTCGGCGACGCAGACCGAAGCTTCCTCCAGACCGTCGACGCTGAAGTTCTCGCCGAACGCACCGGGCTGCTGCAGCAGCGCGCTCGCCGGCAGCTCGGCGCGCCAGCTAGCGTAGTGCTGCCACGCATAGCAGTGCACGGCCTTGTCGGGACCGCCGTGCACGCGGCGATCGCCCTGCTCGTCGCCTGCCAGCCCTTGCGGGCCGGCATCGACCGCCACGTCGCCGACAGCGCGCTTGTCGATCGCGCTGAGCGTGCCGGGCCGGGCGTACGGCACGGCCCGGCCGATCAGCACGGCGCGCAGACGGCCGACGGCGGGCTGCGAACCTCCGTGCGGCGAGTTCCCGTGCAGCGAGTTCCCGTGCGGCGAGCTTTCGTGCGGCGAGGTCACGACGGCATCAGTCCTCGGAACGAATTCAGGGTATGCGGCAGCCCTGATTGTCGCAGGCTCCTTGGTCCACCACCCGATCGGCGCCGGCGACAGGAGGATCCTCGCACAGCAGACGGCCTACGAAGGCACCCAGCGCCATGTCGTCGAGCCGGCCGAAATGATGCAGCCGGACGCGTCCGAGCTTGTCGATCAACACCAGGCTCGGCGTGCCGCGCATCTGCAGCGCACGCATCGTCAGCGGGATCGCGTCGTCCGGGTCCGGCTCGTCGACGCCGATCGGAAACGCCAGCCGGTACTCGTGGATGAAGGCCTGCAACGCGGCTTCGGTCATCACTTGATGATGCTCGAACACCGTGTGCAGGCCGATGACGCTGAATGCATCCCGCGCGAAGACTTCGGCCAGCCGCGCGGCCTGCGGCAGGCCGTGCGACACGCATCCGGGGCACAGCATCTGGAACGCATGCAATGCGACGACGCGGCCGCGCATCTCATCGAGCGCCAGCGGCACCGGCGTGTTGAACCAGCGGCTCACCCGCCATGGCGGCGCCATCGGAAACGAATCGGACATGAACTCCTCCTGAGGCCGCCCGGCGGCGCGCCGAGGCGGCGCCGGGACGATCGTAGCGCGAACAGACCTGCTCAGCCCGCTCAGGCCGCCGGCCGCAGCTTGACCTGCGGAAAATCGACCGGCACCGCGAAGGCCAGGTTCACGTAGTTGGTGAACAGATTCAGCGCCACGTGCGCGACGATCTCGACGATCTGCTCGTCGTCGAAACCCGCTTCACGCAACGCGCGTACGTCAGCGTCGCCGACCTGGCCGCGCGCTTCGACGAGCTTGAGCGCGAATCGCAGCGCCGCCTCGGTCTTCGCGTCGGACGAGCGGCCGGTCTGTGCCGCCGTCATCTCGTCGGCGCTGGCACCGGCCTTGCGCCCCAGCACGGTGTGCGCCGCCAGGCAGTACTCGCAGGCATTGCGATTGGCAACGGCGACTGCGATCTGCTCGCCCAGCCTGGCGCCGAGACGGCCGCCGCCGAGGGCGCCGAAGCCGGCCCACATGCTCTGCAGCGCCGCCGGCGAATTGGCGACCGCACGAAACATGTTCGGCACGGCGCCGAACGCACCATTGATCTGAGCCAGCAGCGGCTGCGCCTGAGCGGAGGCCGATGCATCGGCGACTAGCGGAACTCGGGACATGGTGAACTCCTTTCATTGAACTAGGGGATGGCCCGGATCAGGGGCGCAGGCTCAGTGTCTGCGCCCAGGAGGTATGATCGGGATCAATTCGTCCACCATTCGTATCAATTCGTCCACGATGAGCGCCCCTCTCGACCGCCTGTCGTCACTGCTCGAGCGCTTTCGCGTCCGGGCTCAGCTGTTCCACAACGGCCCGCTGTGCGGCGTCACGCAATTCGCCGCCCAGCCCGGCCGCGGCTTTCTGCACGTCATGCGGCGCGGGACGATGGTGATCACTCATCAGGCCGGCGCCGGCGCGGCACGGCGCGTAGAGGTGCGTGAGCCCAGCCTCGTCTTCTATCCGCGACCGCTGGCGCATCAGTTCCACAATGCGCCGGCCGAAGGCTCGGACTTCACCTGCGCCACGCTCGATTTCGACGGCGGCATTCACCATCCGCTGGCGCGCGCCCTGCCCGCCCTGGTCCTGCTTCCGCTGCACCGGGTCGAAGGCCTGACGCAGTCGCTGGCGCTGCTGTTCGCCGAAACCGATAGTGTCCGCTGCGGTCATCGACTGCTGGCGGACCGGCTGTTCGAGGTCGTACTGCTGCAGCTGCTGCGCTGGCTGCTCGATCACCCGGGCGAGAGCGGCGTCAGCACCGGGCTGATCTGCGGCCTGGCCGATCCGCAGCTGTCGCGCGCGTTGACCGCCGCGCACGACAATCCGGGCGGCCCGTGGGATCTGCCGCGTCTGGCGCAGGCTGCCGGCATGTCGCGCAGCGCCTTCGCTGCCCGCTTCAAGCAGATCGTCGGCGAAACGCCCGCCGACTACCTGACCCACTGGCGGCTCAGCGTCGCGCAGTCCCGGCTGAGGGAAGGCCGGCCGATGAAGGCGATCGCCGCCGAACTGGGCTACGCCAATGCCTCGGCGCTGTCGCGTGCGTTCACTCAGCGCATCGGCATGTCGCCGCGCGCCTGGCGGCAGCAGCAGTTCTGACCGGCGGCGCCTGCCGGCCGAGACGCTCGAGTCCGCTAGCTCAAGCGCTCGATCAAGGCCATGGCGGCGGCCGGATTGCGCTCCTTGAAGCCGCTGATGACGTACAGGAAGACGTCGTGCGCGCTTCGCTGCGCCGGCGCCGGACCGACCTGCTCCAGCCCGTCGGGCACGGCGCCTTCGGCCCAGGCCCGTGCACGCGCCGCCCATTGATCGAGCGCGCGCTCCGAATAGCCGAGCGGGTCGTCCTCGCTGGTTCCCATGATGCGCGCATAGACGAAGGGCGCGCTGAGGTCGGCGATCTGCGGATAGCGCGCATCGCCGGCGATCACGATCGCCACGCCATGGCGGCGGGCCAGCGCGACGAACTCGGGCACGCGGAACGAGTCATGCCGCACTTCGACGGCGTGGCGCAGCGTCCGGCCGTCCAGGCTGGTGGGCAGCAGCGCCAGGAAGGCCTCGAAGTCCTCGGCGTCGAAGCGCTTGGTCGGCGGCATCTGCCAGTTGATCGGCCCCAGCTTGTCGCCCAGCGCAAGGACGCCGCTGTCGAAGAATCGTTCGATCGATGGGCCGGCCTCGGCCAGCATCCGCCTGCCCGTCGCGAAGCGCGGGCCCTTCAGCGCGAAGACGAAGTCGTCCGGCGTCTCGTCGTGCCAGCGGGCGTAGCTTTCGGGCTTCTGCGAGCCGTAATAAGTGCCGTTGATCTCGATCGAGCTCAGCTTGCGGCTGGCATATTCGAGCTCGCGCCGCTGCGCCAGTCCCGCGGGGTAGAACGGGCCGCGCCAGGGTTCGTAGGTCCAGCCGCCGATGCCGACGCGGATGCGCGCCTGGCGGCTACGCCGCTTGGAAGATTCGGCCATGCTTGTCGCTCGCAGTCGATGACCGTTATCAGCGTAACCGATCCTGGCGGCGACCAGTGAGGTTCGCCCGCGAAGCGGCGTATAACTCAGCCCTCAGCCTGATCAGGAGCGAACGACGATGCAGCCGCGAAGCTGGGTCCGCCTCGGCATACTGGCACTGGGCAGCCTGCTGGCTGCGTGCGCGGTGCCGTCGCCGCAGCAGGCGCCCGCGCCGGCCGAGCCCTACCGGGCGTCGGGCAATGAACCGTTCTGGCGCATAGTCATCGACGGCGGCCGGCTGCTGCTGGACCGTCCGGACGAGCCGCAACGCGCGGCCGCCGTGTCGCCGCCACGCGCAACGGCGAACGGCCGCAGCTACGAAGCGCCGGGCATGCGCGTGGAAATCGCAGCAGGACGCTGCCAGGACTCGATGAGCGGCGCTCTGTACGGGGATCGGGTGACGGTCACCGTGGACGGCCGGCAGCTGTCCGGCTGCGGAGGCCGGCGCCTGCCGCCCGAGCGGCTGGAAGACACGCAGTGGTCGGTGATCGAGCTCGACGGACAGCCGGTCTCGCTGCAGCCGCCGCCCACGCTGTCGATCGACGCACAAGGTCGGGCCAGCGGCTCGGACGGCTGCAACCGTTTCGTCGGCGGACTCAGCTTCGCGCCGGCCGGCGCCGTCGAAGCGAGCGGCCACGGAATCAGCACGAAGAGGGCCTGCGCCGGCGAGCGCGACCAATTGTCCCGCCGATACAACAATCTGCGCGCCGGCGTCTCGAGCTGGCGCTTCGACGCCGACGCACTGCTGCTGCGAACCGCCGACGGTCGTACGATTCTATTGAAGCAAACTTTCTGAACCGATGTCCGAGCGCGAGCCCTTGAACGACGGATCGCCGCCGCCCGCCGCGGCAAGCACGCTGACCCTATGGGGCCGGGACACGCCGGCGATGCTCGCGCCGCTCGACGGCCGCTTCCCGTTCCAGCCCGATCACGTCACGAACGCCGAGGCAGTCGCGCAGCAGGGCGGCTGCCGCTACGTCGACAATCTGGTCGAGTTCGTGCGAGGCCTGGAAGCGGCGGGAGAACGCTTCGACACCATCGTCTTCCTCGGCGCGATGCTCGGCTTCTCATCGGAAAGCAATGTGCGCTACCTGCTGGCAGCGGCGCAGAAGATGGCGCGGCAACACTTCCTCATTGTCGAACGACGCGCCAAGCTGCAGGCCCGCGCTGCCGAACTGCGCCGGGCGGCGATCGCCGTCGACCTCGGCGAACCGCAGATCGACGGCGACACCAGCCGGATCGTGGTGCTGCGCTACGAGACCGGACGCGTGGCGCAGCGACTGTTCTCGCTGCACGAGCAGCGCTCGCTGAGCGCCGAGCTGAAGGCTCGGATGATCGTGCCGACAGAACTGCTGACCCGCGCCGGACAGGCGCTGTCGGAACGGCGCGGCTTCAGCTTCGTGCGCCTCGGCCATTGCGAGAACCGGCTGTTCGGCTACGGCTACTCGTACGGCCCCTCCGACGCGAAGGATTCATACACGATGCAGTTCGGCCGCGAGCTGGACGAGGACGACACGCTGCGCATCTCGGCCGGCATGAACCAGGCGATCCGCTGCGCGGACGTGATCGGCGTACCGCCGTTCACCGGCTTCGGCACCTCGAAGCTCGGCATCCTGGAGACTTCATCCTTCGTCCATCTGCGCGACTTCTCACTGCTGCACACCAAGACGCTTGCCGACGTCTCGCTGCCGCAGACCCTGTTCGTCAAGCAGGAGTTCGGTGACTTCCTGCGGCGGCAGCAGTCGCTGGCTGTCGTCGGCTGTCGCGACGTCACGGCGATCCTGCAGCGCAGCCTGAATGTCGCCGTGAATTGGCACCCGGTGCCGGCCGAGTTCAAGTTCGCCAACCAGCAGAGCCCGCCGCACTATCCGCAGGTGTTCGACGCGCTGACGGCCGAGCTGAACGAGCGCGTCCAGCCGGGCCAGCTGTACTTGGTCGGCGCGGGACTGCTGGGCAAGCTCTATTGCGAGACGATACGCCGCCGCGGCGGCGTCGCGCTCGACGTCGGGTCCTTCATGGACTCGCTGATGGGATTCAAGACCCGCTCGTCGTCGGTGATCGATTTCGAGTGGGTCAGGCCGCCGCCGTCATAGGTGCGCTGAGCGGCTCGGGCCGCTGTTCGGACTGCTGCGGCCCGGAGCTCAGCAGCGCCTGCAGCCCGGCGGCATTGTGCTCCAGCGTGTGCTGCGACTTAAGCTGTGCCGTGGCGGCTTCGGCCAGGCGCCGCCGCTTGCCCTCGTCCTCGATCAGTTCGCGCACCGCTTCGTACCAGGCCTCACGGGTATTGGAGACCACCAGCGCATTGACTTCGTGCCGTGCCACCCCCGCATAGGCCGGCACGTCCGAGCAGACGATGGCCATCTCCAGTGCGGCGTACTCGAGAAACTTCAAGGAGCTCTTGCTGCGATTGAACTCGTCGTCGAGCAGCGGAATGATGCCGATGTCCCAGTGGACGCGCTGATGCAGCCAGCGGACGAAGTTGGGATAGTCGCTCGACCGCGGCAGCGGCACGCGCACGCCGAACAGCGGCTCCTGCCGCTGGAAGGCACCGATCACTTCGATCTGCACGCGGCCGCCGTATTCGGTCTGGATACGGTTCATGGCCTCGGCCACGAGGGCCAGATCCTGGCCATGCGTGGGCGTACCGATATAGCCGATGCGCAGCGGACCGCCCGGCTGCCGGGCATGAGCCGGCGCCGGCGGCGGGCGGCGATCGCCATGCAGCTTCCACAGCCTGGCATCCAGGCAGTTCGGCACCACGTGCACGTTCGGGTTCAGCGGCCGGATCCGCTGCGCCAGCGCGTCGGTGGACACCGACACGGCATCGGCACGGCAGATCAGCCATTGCGCCTTGCGTGCCGCCTGCTCGGCATCGCCGTCGAAATCGCGGGCTCGCAGCGCGGCGGGATCGAACAGATCGTCGTCGATCTCGTAGATGAAGCGGCCGCCCGTGCTGCGCCATGCGTCCAGCCATTCGTCGAGCTGAACGATGGAGAAACCGGCGACCTCCCGCTGCAGCAGCGCCACGTCGGACTCACCGGGCACCGGCAGCTCGCCGGCGGGGCAGGTATCGACCCGCCAGCCCTGGCGGATGGCGGTCGAATCGAAAGGCAGCAGCACTCTGACGTGTCCCGAGCCGGTCGGCACACCGTCCAGGCGCCGCGACGGCACCAGGCTCAGCCGCGATTTCTGCGGCCGCGGATGCGTGCGGCGATGGGTCTCCAGGCCGCCGGCGAACAGCACGATCTCGCTGACGGCCGCCGAACGCGCCGAATAGCGTGATGCCGTCAACAGCCCGGCGCGCTGCATCGTGCGCAGCTGCTCGTCCGATGACAGCAGTTCGTTCAGCCGCGCCAGGCAGGCCGCTTCATCGAGGCTGTCGATGACCATCGCATTGACGCCGTCGACCGCGTACTCGTCGGTACCGCCATGGACGGGCACCATCACCGCGCAGCCGCAGGCCATCGCCTCGAGGCCGGTACGTCCGAACGCCTGGTAGTCCGACAAGTCGATGAAGACGTCGGCCTGCGCGAGCAGCGCCGCGACCTGCGGCCGCTTCAGCACGCCGTGATTGCGGTACGGGAAGCCGCGCTGCAAGGCCTGGAACTGCGGCGCATCCTCGGCGCAGCCGAACACGTGCACTTCGACGCGCGCGCCGTGCGCGGCCACCAGCCGCGCCAGCACGCGCATCGTGCGCGCCGCACCGCGCACCGGCGTCTGCGGACGAATCATCGCGGCGACGCGCACGATGCCGTCGGCCAGGCGCCGTCCGGGCCGGTAGACGTCGTGATCGATGCTGGGCGCGACCTTGCTCACGGCAACGCCGTGCTCGGCCAGCACCTGCTGCGCTATCCAGTGCGTCTTGGCGAACAGCAGCGTGCCGGGCACCAGCGTGTACGAGGCCCGGGCCACCGCCCACTGCTCGCTGTCCGGCGTGAAGAACATCGGCTCGTAGTCCTGCACGTAATACGCCGGCAGGATGTGCGGATGCACGGCCACGATCTGCTGCACCAGCGCCATCGAGTGATAGACGGTGCCGACCACGATGTCGTAGTCCTCGCTCAGCGACAGCAACGTGTCGTCGCCGAAGCCGATGAACAGGTCGCCCGGATCTCGGACGTCGGCATAGACGTCGCGGATGTGCGCCAGATCGCGCTGCTTCACGGCGATGCTCGCCGACAGGCCGAGCAGCCGCATCTCGGTCACTTCCTGCACGACCGAGTTCGCACCGCCGCCGCCGCCGCGCGCCGGCAGCAGGAACAGGATGCGCATCGACATCAGGTCGACGCCGTCGCCGTCGGCGCGCCGCTTGGCCAGCCGGTTCTTCAGCAGCGTGCGCAGCCGATCGAGCGCCTCGATCTCGCGCATCTGCCGGGTGAGCGCGCGCAGGCGGGTCGCGCCGTGCTTGCGGCGCAGCGTCTCCGATCCTTGCTGCGACAGCGCCTTGCGCCGCTCGTGGCCGAAGCTCTTCGACTTCGCATGGAACACGTAGCAGTCGTCGGCGATGGCCAGTGCGAACCCGGCATCGGCGGCGCGAATGCAGAAGTCGTTCTCCTCGCCGTAGCCGAGCGGAAACGCTTCCTCGTCCATGTAGCCGATGGCGTCGATCACCTGCCGGCGGATCATGAAGCAGAAGCCGTTGACGAAGGGCACGGGCGGATACTGCCGCCGCGAGATCGACGAGATCAGGCCCGCCATCGCATCGGGCGTCAGGTCGGCCGGCAGCGGATTGACGGCGAAGGCATCGTCGTCGTCGAACAGCTCCGGCACGTTCTGCCAGCTGGCCGCGTTCGACATCGGCCCGACGATGCCGGCGCGCCCCTGCGCGGCGGTTTCCATGCAGCGCACGAGTCCGTTCAGCCAGCCGCGCGTGACTATCGTATCGCTGTTCAAGGTGACGACGTAGGGCGCCGACGAACGCTTCAGTCCGGTGTTGACCGCCTGCGTGTAGCCTCGGTTGCGCTCGTGCTCGATGAGCTCGAATTCTTCATGCCGGCCGCAGTAGTGGCGCAGCCAGTCCGAAGTGGGAGCGTCGGAACCGTCATTGACGACGATCGCGGTCACTCGATAGCCGTCGCTGCGGCGGCGGACCGAGTCCAGGCATCGCTGCACGTCGTCGAGCGCGTTGAAGACCGGGATCACCACGTCGATCGCGGTCTGCTCGGGCACAGGCAGCATCCGCGGCGGTTCGGCCGCGGCGGCCACTGCGGCCGCAGCCGGAGCAAGCGACGTGCCTGCACCGGGCGGCACTGCGGACGGTGCCGAGAGCGTGCTCGACCGCCCACTGTCCGTCGACAGCAGGCTGGACAGCGGCTCGGGCGGCAGCGGCGGGGCGGGCAGCGGCGCGCGGCCCTCGGCCCGTCCGTGGATGATGTAGTGCGACAGCGGATCCACGCGGGCGGCAGCCACGTCGGGGTTGCTGTTCAGATAGAAGCGCGTGCTGAAGCCGGGGCTCGGGTCGCGCAGCATGGGCGCGCCGATGCGCAGATAGTGTTCGACCGGATCGAGGCCGGTGGCGGCCACGTCCGGGTACTGGGCCATGTACCAGTCGCTGTCGAAAAGGCCCGAAGCCTTCACCAGACCGATGAACTTCTCAAGACTATCCACGCAGGCTCCCAAGGCATTGCTTGCCGGCCGGGGCCCGTGGTTCCGAGCCCGGGGCAAGCGCCTAGCAATGCCTCCGTTCACACCGGTGCTCAGGCACCGGCGAGGCAACGATACATCTGCACAACGACAACGAGACTGCGGAAAAAGCCGGTGAAACCGAATCCACCGCAGCTGTGGGGCTAAAGGCCGGCGCTGGGCCTTTCCGGTCGACTGCGCGTCCGGATCCGAGTCTGGCGACTCGATCAGCTGCGGATATTGTGCACATTGACCGGAACATTGCAACCGTGTCGCAGCCGGCGGCAAACAGCGTGCCACCCCTGTGCTGGTCGAAGGCGCAATAGCCGCCGCGTGCCGTAGTTCACGCGCGGCGCATCGCGGCGAGAACGATTCCCTTGATTTCGCATGTGCCCGCCGCAAACTGTGATGTACTCATCGACGCACACGGGAGGACGTCATGAACCGTCATCAGCTTGAAGAACTCGCCGTTGCCCACGCGCTCTACGAGCAGCATCTGGCTCATCGCACGCGATTGATAGAGGCGCTGAACGCGGGCCGCCTGCAAGGTCGGCCGCTGTCGCTGTTCTCGCCCGGCCCCCGGCTGCGCGCGGTCAAGACCAGCCGCAGCTCGCGCGCGTCGCGTTCGGCACGCACCACGCCGCCGCGCCGCGATCGCCTGGCCAAGGTCGCCTGAGCGATCGGCGGTGGATCGCGGCGAACTTGTCAGCCGCGGCGAACCGGTTGGCCGCGGGGAACCGGGCGGCCGCGACGAACCGCCTGATCGCGATGAGCCGCCTGATCGCGATGAGCCGCCTGATCGCGATGAGCCGCCTGATCGCGATGAGCCGACGGACGGCGGCGAGCTGCCGCTCCGCGGTTCCGTGAGCGACGCGGCCTTCAGTCGGCGACGCGGCCTTCGAATCCCGGATCGGTAGCGCCGACCCATGCGGCGGGCACCTGGACGGGATGGCTGAGCAGCACCATGCCGAAGGTCTTGCCGAGCGGATCGTTGCGCAGCGAAGCCGCCCCACCGCCGCCCAAGGCTTCACGCAGCGTGTAGTTGTACGCGTGAATCCCGGGAACGTCGTAGCGCGTCACCGGCCCTTGCGCCAGATGACCGAACCAGGTCGCGACCGCGGCGTCGCTGATCTGCTCGCCGATCAGGGCCGCGAACTTCGGCTGGCGCGCGATCACCGCCACATGGGCGACGTCCCCCTTGTCACCGCTGCGGGCCACGGCAATCGCCGACAGCGGCAGGGTGACGCGCTCGCCGGCGGGCAGCGTGCTCGGTTCGTAGCGCTTGCCGGTCGCCTGCTGCCAGCTGTGCGCCGTCGTCGGCAGATCGACAGGGCGGCGCTCGCCGTCGAGATCGACCATCACGTCGAGCTTGGCCTTGGGCCACAGGAACGAGAACAGCCGGAACACCGGCGAAGCCTTCGGCCGGCCGCTGAAGCCGGTCGTCCCGGAAGCACCCGCCGTGCCGATCGGAGCGATCTCGCGTGACAGCAGGTTCAGCGCCTTCATGTCCGGGTGCCGCACGGCCAGGCGAACCACGACCTCGCGCGCATCGGCGCGGGCATTCGCTCCGTACGAAGGCGTCTCGCTGCCCAGCACCTCGATGCAGACTTCGCTGAAGTCCCCATGGCCCGCAGCGGCGAACAAGCGCCGCGCCCGCGTGACCACCGCCTCCACTGCACGGCGTCCTTTCTGCACGGCGTTGTCGCCGACAAAGGTCAGCGTCGTCGACAGGCGATAGCCGTCCACCCAGGTGCCGCTGACCTTGTAGAAGGCGGTCGGGGCGGCGCCGCGCGCGCCCGCGATCCGGACCTGATTCTCGCCCGCCTGCTCGATCGTGACGCCAGTGAAGTCGCAGCTGACGTCGGGCAATAGATAGTTCGCCGGATCAGTCACTTCATACAGCATCTGCTCGGCCGCGACCGTCGGCAGGATCAGACCGCCGGTGCCGGGCGGCTTGCTGAGCACGAAGCTGCCGTCGGCCGAGCATTCGGCGATCGGATAGCCCATGTCGTCCCAGCCAGGCACGCGCCACCAGTCGGTGTACAGGCCGCCGGTGGTCTGCGTCGTGCACTCGAGGATGTGACCGACGAGGCTGCCGGCCGCCAGCCGGTCGTAGTCGTCGCGCTTCCAGCCGAAGCGATGGACCAGTGCCGCCAGCGACAGCGCGCTGTCGACGCAGCGGCCGGTGATCACCACGTCGGCGCCGCGCTCGAGCGCAGCCACCACCGGCCACGCCCCGAGATAGGCGTTCATGCTGGTCAGGCCCGGCGGCATCGGCTGGCCGGTCCACATCTCGCGGATACCGGCCGCCTGGACTTCGCTCTGCCGAGGCAGCAGGTCATCGCCTTCGATCACCGCGATCCGCAGCGTCACGCCGGCGGCCTCGGCAGCCTTGCGCAGCGCTCGCGCGCACGCCTGCGGATTGATGCCGCCGGCATTGCTCAGCACCTTGGTGCCGCGCGCCTTGATCTGCGGCAGCACCGGCGCCAGCGCCGACACGAAATCGGTCGCGTAGCCGAGCTCCGGATTCTTCGACCGCGCGGCCGCCATGATCGACATCGTCAGCTCGGCCAGGTAGTCGAACACGAGCACGTCGACGTCGCCCTTGGCAACCAGTTGCGCGACGCCGTCGTTGCTGTCGCCCCAGAACGCGCTCGCGCCGCCGATCCGCAGAGTATTGCCTGCCATTACGCCTCCGTATCCGTCAGTCCAGTTTCAATCCGGCGGTGCGGATCACTTCGGCCCAGCGGGTGGCCTCCGCTTCGCAGTACTGCCGGAACGGCTCCAGGCCCAGCGGCAGCGGCTCGACGCCCTGCTTCGCGAACTGTTCGCGCAGCGTGCTGTCGTTGAGGGCCGCCTCGAGCGCCCCCCACAGCCGATTGACGATAGGCTGCGGAATCCCGGCGGGGCCGAACATGCCGGCCCAGGCTGCGACCTCCAGGCCCGGCAAGCCTTGCTCGGCAGCCGTCGGCAGGTCCGGCGCGCTCGGACTGCGCTTGTCCGCCAGCACCGCCAGCGCGCGCAGGCGGCCGGCGCGTACGTGCGGCAGGATGGACGCGAAATACGACATCATCTTGATCTGGCCGCTCATCAGATCGGTCACCGCCTGTCCGCCGTCCTTGTACGGCACGTGGATCAGCTTGATGCCCGTCTTCATGCCGATCAGCTCGCTGGACAGATGGCCCGAGCCGCCGTTGCCGGTCGATCCGAACACCACTCCCTGCGGCTGCGTCTTGGCCCAGGCAATGAACTCGGGCAGCGTCTTGGCCGGCACGTCGTTGTTGACGATGACGAAGGCCGGCGTCGACGACAGGCGGCCGATGAAGCTGAAGTCGCGCATCACCACGTAAGGCAGCTTGGTCAGCGACTGCATGGTGGCGTGCGTCGCGTTCGTGCCTATCATCAGCGTGTAGCCGTCCGGCGCCGAGCGCGCCACCATCTCGGCCCCGATCACGCCGGTGGCGCCGGGACGGTTCTCGACCAGCACGGGCTGCCCCAGCACCTCGGACATCTTCGGCAGGATCAAGCGTCCCTGCACATCCGTCGCCGAGCCGGCGCCGTAGGGCACGATCAGCTTGATCGGGCGGTTGGGATAGGCGCCCGCCTGGGCCGCCCCTTGCGCTGCCGCCTGGGCGTGAGCGCTGCGCACGCCGACCGTCGACGCCAGCACCGAACCGGCGGCCAGCCCCCCGCAGAATTGCCTGCGCGTCTGCTTCATCGTCTCCTCCTGATATCGCTTGAGTGGGTTCCGGAACGATCTATTCGAGGCCGGCGCGTTCGTTGATCGAACCCATCGTCTCGACGAACTCGTCGAGGATGTCGTAGATCCGCTGCCTGACCGAACTTTCGTGCGTGATGTTGCCGACTATCTGCCCGACGGGGCAGGTCATGTAGTCGAGCGCGCGTGCGCGATCGATGCGCAGCCTCGCCTCGATGTTGAGCACGCTCTGCCACGGCATCGGCAGCGTCGGGGGAGCGCCTGGCGCAACCCAGGCCTCCGTGTACTTGCTGCGCAGCATGCGGCCCGGCTTGCCGGTCTTCGAGCGCGTCTGCACCGCGTCGCCGGCCTTGGCCTTGTACAGCAGCTGCTTCATCTCTTCCGTGAGATCGCTCTCGCGCGTACCGTGCCAGATCGATCCGCACCAGATGCCCTGGGCGCCGAGCGCGAATGCCGCAGCCATCTGACGTCCGCGCCCGATACCGCCGGCGGCCAGCACCGGAATCGGCGCGACGGCATCGACCACCGCCGGCCACAGCACCATCGACGACACGACGCCGGTATGGCCGGCCGCCTCGGTGCCCTGCGCGATCACCAGATCGAGGCCGTTCTCCTTGTGGCGCAGCGCATGTTCGACCGCGCCGGTCATCGCACCGACCTTGACGCCGGCAGCGCGGAAGCGTTCCAGGATAGGTTTCGGTGGCGAACCGAGCGCGCTCACCGCGAGCTTGACGTTGGGGTGCCGCAGCGCCACCTCGAGCAGACCGCCGGCATGCTCGGGCGTGACGTGGAGCTGGTCGAGCTCGCGCCGCATCAGCTCGTCGCGCTCCGACTCCGGCAGCGGCGGAATGCCGGCCGTGTCGAGCAGCTGGCGCTGCCATGCCACGTGCGCCGGCGGCAGCTTGTCGAACTCGAACTTGTCCGCGCCTATCGTCTCGTACTTCTGCGGCAGCATCAGATTCACGCCGTACGGCCGGTCGCCGACCTGTTCGTCGATCCAGCGCAGCTCCAGCTCGAGCTGTTCGGGCGTGTAGTAGGCGGTGCCGAGGCATCCCAGGCCGCCGGCCCGCGAAATCTCGGCAACGACGTTGCGGCAATGCGAGAATCCGAACACCGGAATCTCGATACCGAACATTTCGCAGATTGCGTTCTTCATACGAAGGGCCCGACCCCGGTTTTCGCCGCGTTGCAAAGCAGTCTACTAGTACGCATAATAGAACTAGATGCTTGATGACGTCAATTCGCTCGCCTGAGGTTCACCACGATATGACTGACAAATCGGGGCCGTTGTCGGGCGTCCGCGTCCTGGACCTGACCGCCGTGTTGATGGGCCCGTCGGCCACCCAGTTCCTCGGCGATCTGGGCGCCGATGTGATCAAGGTCGAGCCTCCCGAGGGCGATGCCACGCGCCGGATCGGACCGGGCAGCGATCAGCAGATGGGCCCCATCTTCCTCGGCCTGAATCGCAACAAGCGCAGCGTCATGCTCGACCTGAAGTCACCGGAAGGGCGCGCGGCGTTCATGAAGCTGGCCGCCGAAGCGGACGTGCTGACGTGCAACGTGCGGCCCGCCGCGATGGCCCGGCTTGGCCTGACCTACGAGGACGTGGCGGCGGTCAACCCGCGCATCATCTACGTATCGATGATCGGCTTCTCGCAGCGCGGCCCGTACGCGCGCTCGCCGGCCTTCGACGATCTGATCCAGGCAGCAGTCGGCGCGCCGCATGCGATGCAGATCTCCACCGGCACCGCACGCTACGTGCCGCTGAACATCGTCGACCGGTCAGTGGGGCTGTATGCGTTCGGCATCATCACCACCGCCCTGTATGCGCGCGAGCGAACCGGCGAGGGCCAGCGCGTCGACGTGCCGATGTTCGAGACCATGGCTCCGTACATCCTCGGCGATCACCTGTACGGCCACAAGTTCATTCCGGCCAAGGACCAGTTCGGCTATCCGCGCATTCTCGCGAAGGCGCGGCAGCCGCATCGGACGCTCGACGGTTTCGTCAGCTGCACGATCTATCACGATCACCATTGGCGCGCGTTTCTGGAGATCATCGGCCATCCCGAATGGATGGACACCGACCCGCGGCTGCGCACGCTGTCGACCCGCATCGCGCATGCCGAGGAACTCGAGGAACTGGTCCGGGGGGAACTCGCGAAGCGGACCACCGCCGAATGGTCGGAGCGGCTGAAGAAGGCCGACGTGCCGGTCTTTCCCGCGCACACCTTCGAGTCGCTGCTCGAGGATCCTCATCTGAACGCGATCGGCTTCTTCCGCGAGGAGGAGCATCCCGAGATCGGCACCATCCGCGAGACCGCCGTGCCCAGCGAATGGTTCGGCACGCCGCCGCAAGGCTATACGCCGCCGCCTACGCTGGGCCAGCACACCACCGAGGTGCTGGCGCAGGCCGGGCTCGACGAAGCGCAGATCGCCTCGGTACTGGCGGCCAACCAGCGCGCGCAGCAGCGCCCGAAGCGCTGAGCACCGCGGCGCGAGCCGCTTGATCGACCGGGCGCAACGGCTCAATCGAGTTCGAGCGCTCAGCCGGGTTCGAGCGGCATCTCAGCCATCTCAGCCGAGCCGGACCAGTGTCTTGCCCAGGTTGCCGCCGCTCAGCATGCGGATGAACGCGGCCGACGCGTTCTCCAGCCCCTCGGTGACGTCCTCGCGCAGCCTGACCTGGCCGGCGCGATGCCAGCCGGCCATTTCGGCGACGAAGGCCGGACGGTGCTGCGCGTGGTCCGACATGATGAAGCCGCGCACGGTCAAGCGCCTGGTCAACAGGCTGTACCAGTTCGGCCCTGGCAGGAAGCGGTCGTTGTACTCGGAGATAAGCCCGCAGACCACGACGCGGCCGAAGGTCCGCAGCGTGGTCCATGCAGCGTCGCGTACGGCACCGCCGACATTGTCGAAGTAGAGGTCGACGCCATCGGGACAGGCCGCCGCCAGGCGGCCCGGCAGATCAGGCGCGCGGTAGTCGATGCAGGCCTCGTAGCCGTACTCGTCGCAGGCGATCCGGCACTTGCGTTCGCCGCCGGCGATGCCGATCGCTCGCGCGCCGCTCAGCCTGGCGATCTGGCCGGCGAGCGCGCCGACGGCGCCGGCCGCCGCCGACACCAGTACCGTGTCGCCGGCCCGCAGCTCGCCGATCTGCGTCAGGCCGATCCAGGCCGTCTGCCCCGACGAACCCAGAACGCCCAGCCAGGCCTGCGGCGAGGCCAGGCCGAGATCGATCGGATACAGGCTCTTGCCGTCCGAGGTCGAGTAGCGCTGCCAGCCGGAGTGCATCGACAGCACCGCATCGCCGGGCTTGAAGCCGGCATGCTGCGAAGCCACGACTTCGCCGACGGTCTGTCCATGTATGACGCCGCCGAGCTCCATCGGTGCGGCATAGGAGGCCTCCGCGTTCATGCGCAGCCGCGCGGCCGGTGCGAGACCTAGCCAGCTGTTGCGGATCAGCACTTCTCCGGGGCCGGGTGGCGCAAGCGGACGCTCCACCAGCTCGAAGTCCTCCAGCCGCGGCAGACCGTCGGGCCGGCTGCGCAGCACCACCATGCGATTCCGGTCTACCTGCATCGCCGTCAAGCCTCGCGGAACGGAATATCGAGCAGGTCGCGCTCGATGAGGATGCGATCTCCGCGATACACCGACCAGGCGGCATACAGCACGCGGCCCTGGATGTCGGTGAAGATGCGCTGCACGCGCGCTACCGGTGCCGCCAGCGGACAGTTGAGCAGACGCGCTTCGTCGACCTGCGCCACCGAGATCGTGATTCGCTCCTTGGCCGACTTCAACGGCGGATCTGCCCCATCGCGGACCAGCCTGGCCATTTTCGAGTGCTGCGCGGCATTCTTGCGGAAACGCTTGAACAGCGGCTTGTAGACGTAGACGTCGGACATGCAATAGGCCGCGCCGGATTCGCGATCGAGCTTGCGGATCCGCACGTAGTCGCCGTCGATCCGGCCGACCGCCGAGATCGACGGCGGGATGCGGGCGTCGTCATCCTTCTCGAGCAGCGTCACCGAATAGTTCGGCACTTCCTCCAGCGGCGCGATCAGCCCTGGCGCCAGCGGCGCCTTCGATTCGCGCTCCTGCTCGACGACGACGGTGCGCCGCCCTCTGCGGCTTGACAGCAGGCCTTCGGACACGAGGCGCTGGACCGCCTGGCGGGCCGTGACGCGACCGACGCCGTACTGCTCGCAGATCTCGTCGAGCGTCGGAATTTCCTGGCCTTCGCTCCATTCTCCCTGCTCGATGCGCCGGCGCAGCACACCCGCCACCTGCGAGTACAGCGTGATGCCGGAATGGGATTCAAAGTTCACTGAATGCATGTCCGAATGATAGCGATCGTCGGAAGACGGATGAATCCGCGTATCGATCTAGGCGGCCACAAGTAAGTCGGATATCCTAAATATAATCATAGAAACCGATTCGAGCACAGCCCCGGGAGACACGGCCGCCATGAAACCGTTCCGGCACATCGCCCCCAGCTTCAGGACTTTCGCCGGCGAAGACTGCCTGTCGGCGCTGGCCGGCGAGCTGCGGCGGCTCGGCGCGAGCCGCGCGGTAATCTTCTGCGGTGCGTCGATGGCCCGTCATGGCGACGCCATGGCACGCGTCGAGCGCGCGCTGGGTCCGCTCTGCGCCGGGCGCTTCGACGGTGTGCGCGAGCACAGCCCAGTGCCCATCGTCGAGGAAGGCGCGCGCGTCCTGCGGCAGCTCGGCGCCGACAGCGTGATCGCGGTGGGTGGAGGATCGGCCGTGGTCACGGCACGCGCCTCGAGCATCCTGCTCGCTGAACAGGCCGATGTCCGGCAGCTGTGCACACAGCAGGGTGCCGACGGACGGCTGACCAGTCCGCGGCTGGACCGGCCCAAACTGCCGCAATGGGTCGTCGCCACCACTCCGACGACGGCCTATGCGAAGGCCGGCAGCGCCGTTCAGGATGCGGCGACCGGCGAGCGTCTCGCGCTGTTCGATCCCAAGACCCGCGCGCAGGGCGTCTTCTTCGATCCGGTGCTGGCCGGCACGGCCCCCGCGGCGCTCGCGCTGACGGCGAGCCTGAATGCACTGTCGATGGCCATCGAAGGCATTGAGGCCGACGTCGACGATCCGCTGGCAATGGCCCAGCTGCGCGAAGCCGTCGAGCTGCTGGCCGGCGCGCTGCCGCAGCTGAGCGAGCGGCCCGACGACCCGGACCTGCGCCTGCGGCTCATGCTGGCGGCGCTGCTGTGCGGCCAGGGCACCGACCACGCCGGCGGCGGCCTCTCGTCCGTGCTGAGCCACGTGCTGGGCCCGCGCTTCGGCCTGCCGAACGGCCTGGCCGGAGCCATCCTGCTGCCGCACACGATGCGCTTCAACGCCGTCGTCACGGCGCCGCGTCTGCCCCGCGTCGCCCGCGCGCTCGGCGCATCCGCCGAGGATGCCCGGCGCCTGCCTGCCGAATCGACGGTCGCCGCCGTCGTCGAACTGCTTCATCGCCTGCCGATCGAACGTCGCCTGCGCGACCGCGGCATCGAGCGCGACTCGCTCGCCGCCGTCGCCGATGACGCGATGCGCGACTGGTTCATGCAGCGCAATCCCCGCCGCGTCGAACGGAACGACGCGCTGGCCGTTCTGCAGCAGGCCTGGTAGCGGCGCGGCCGGTGATTGCGACTGCTGGCTTGTTGTTCTATTATTAGTACTTCTACGGCCGCAGGCCGCCTCGCCAGGTCCGGACCACCCCGCGGCCGCCACAGGAGACATTACTTCGATGGACGTTCAGCTTACCGACGAGCAGCGCGCGGTGCGTGACGGCGTGGCGCGCGTCTGCTCCCGCTTCGATGATGCCTACTGGCTGGCCCGCGATCGCGACGGACGCTTTCCGCATGACTTCTGCAAGGCCCTGATCGACGCCGGCTGGTTCGGCGCCACCGTGCCGGTCGAGTACGGCGGCGCCGGCCTCGGCATGCGCGAGGCGGCACTGATCATGCACGAGATCGCCAAGCTGGGCGCCGCGGCCGCGACCAGCGTGCACATCAACATCTTCGGGCCGCATCCGGTGGTCCGCTTCGGCAGCGAGGAGCTCAGGCAGCGAACACTGCCGCGGCTGGTACGCGGCGAAGACCGGCCCTGCTTCGGCGTGACCGAACCCGACGCCGGCCTGAACACTACCGAGATCACCACCTTCGCGCGGCTGAAGGGCGATCGCTACGTCATCAACGGTCGCAAGGTCTGGACGTCCACCGCACAGCACGCGAACAAGATCCTGCTGATCACGCGCACCACGCCGAAGTCGGAGTGCGCGCGTCCCACCGATGGCATGACGCTGTTCTATACCGATTTCGACCGCAGCCGCATCGAGGTCCGGGAGATCGAGAAGATGGGCCGCAAGGCCGCCGATTCGAACCAGATCTTCATCGACAACCTGGAGGTGCCGGTCGAGGACCGCATCGGCGAGGAAGGCAAGGGCTTCTCCTACCTGCTGCACGGCATCAACCCGGAGCGCATCATCGTCACGGCCGGCTTCAATGGCGCGACGCGCACCGTGCTCGACAAGGCCGTCCGCTATGCCGGCGAGCGCGTGGTGTTCGGGCGGCCGATCGGCAAGAACCAGGCGATCCAGCATCCGCTGGCCGACATCTGGGCGCGGCTGACAGCGGCCGAACTGCTGACCTGGCAGGCGGCCACGCTGTACGACGAGGACAAGCCTTGCGGCGCGCAGGCCAATGCGGCCAAGTACCTCGGCGCCGAGATCTACTTCGACGCCGCCACCCGCGCCGTCCGCACGCACGGCGGCTTCGGCTATGCCAAGGAGTATCACGTCGAGCGCTACTTCAGGGAAGCGGTCCTGCCGCTGATCGCCCCGATCAGCCAGGAGCTGGTCCTGTGCTACATCGCGGAGAAAGTGCTCGGCCTGCCGAAGTCCTACTGAAGATCGCCGGCCGCGCGTATCGCCCACCACAACGGAACCCACAGATGAACGAGACACGGAATGAACTGCGCATCGAGCGCGACGGGCCGGTGCTGCGGCTGACGATCGACCGGCCGCATCGGCGCAACGCGCTGACCGACGCGCTGATGCTGACGATGGCGGAGACGGTCGCGGGCTGCGCCGGCGATGAGACGCTGCGCGTCATCGTCCTCACGGGAGCCGGCGACAAGGCCTTCTGCGCCGGTGCCGACCTGACGCCCGGCGACACGCCGTTCAAGCCGAAGGTCGCGCAGATGATGACGCCGATGGGCCGCCTGGCCCGCGCCGTGCATGAATGCGGCGTGCCGATCGTAGGACGCATCAACGGGCTGTGCCTGGCGGGCGGCATGGGACTATTCGGCATGTGCGACCTCGCCGTGGCCACCGAGGACGCGAAGTTCGGTATGCCGGAAGTCAAGATCGGCATCTTTCCGATGCAGATCCTCACCGTGCTGCGCGATCTGATTCCGCCGCGCTTCCTCAACGAGATGTGCATGACCGGCAAGCCGATCGACGCCCGCACGGCGGCTTCCATCGGACTGCTCAATCGCGTCGTGCCGGCGGAGCAGCTCGACAGCGCCGTCGACGCGCTGGTCGCCGATCTGGTGGCCGTCTCGCCGATCGCGGTCAAGCGCGGCAAGTACGCGATGCGTGCCGTGGAGTCGATGTCGTTCCACGAAATGATGGCCTTTACCGAAACTGCCCTCGTCCCTATGATTCAGACAGACGATGCGAGGGAAGGCTTGGCGGCGTTCAACGAACGGCGCAGTCCCAACTGGACCGGGCGTTGACAGCCTGGCCGATCCGGAGGAGATGATGACGCACCCCACCCGTACAGGTCGCCGCAGCCTCTGCGCGGGACTTGCCGCAGCCCCATTGCTGTATGCCGCCGGCGTAAGCGCGCAGTCCGCGCGGCGCATGGTGATTCCCTACACGCCCGGCGGCAGCACCGATCAGCTCGGCCGCCTGTTTGCCGACGCGCTAGGCGCGCAGCTCAACGACAAGTTCGTCGTCGAGAACAAACCGGGCGCCAACGGCACGCTGGGCGCCCAGCAGGTCGCCGTCGCACCCGGCGACGGCCGCACGCTGTGCTACACCTTCGGCAATCTGCTGCTGAACCAGCAGCACATGATGAAGAACCCAGGCGTCAATCCGATCACCGACATGGTGCCGATCACGCGTACTTCGGTGATCCAGGCGGTGTTCGTCGCTTCCGTCGAGTCGCCGTACAAACATCTCGGCGAGCTGATCGAAGCGGCGCGCCGCAACCCGGGCAAGGTGTCGTACGCCTACTACGGCGACCTCGCGTCGGCGTCGGTCGGCGCTCTAGCGAACGTCGAGCTGAACCGGATCTCGTACAAGGGCGGCGTCCCCGGCATGATGGACGTCGCCGGCGGACGCGTCGATTTCATATACAGCTCGCTGGCCCAGTCCGGGCCGATGATCCGCAGCGGCAAGCTGAAGGCGCTGGCAGTCTCGGGCGACCAGCGGCTCAGCGAGTTCCCCAATGTCCCCACTGCCTCGGAGCTGCTGCCCAAGTACCGCGCCGTCGACTATCAGGTCGTGCTCGCACCGAAGGGAACGCCGGCCGCGGTGGTCGAAGAGCTTTATACGAAGTCGGTCGCTGCGCTGCGCGGCGAAGACATCAGGCGGCAGTTCCTCGAGAAAGGCTCGGTCGTAGCGCCGATGCGCCCCGACGAGCTGCTCACTTTCATGCGCGAGGACCTGGCGCAGATCGGCGAAGCTTGCAAGGCGGCCGGCATCAAGCCGGAATGAAGCGGCGCGGCCAGGCGAGGCACGGCCCAGCCGCCCGCGGCCAGGCGGCGTGCGGCCGGGCCGCGTCATATCCGCC
This sequence comes from Burkholderiaceae bacterium, assembly GCA_050187175.1. GTDB lineage: Bacteria > Pseudomonadota > Gammaproteobacteria > Burkholderiales > Burkholderiaceae_E > Zeimonas. Next base: position 80,191 of record JBFWXS010000002.1, on the reverse strand, counting down.
TCAGCGGCCGCGGAATTCCGGCGCGCGGCCCTCGCGCATCGCGCGCCGGCCCTCGGCAAAATCCTCGCTGGCGCCGATCGCCGAGATCATCTGCGAAGTCCGGATCGCGGCTTCAGCCGGACTGCACGGCAGGGTCTGACGTACGAATCGCTTCAGCGCCCGCAGCACCAGCGGTGCATGTCCGGCGAGCCGGCTCGCCATGTCGAGCGCGGCCGTCACCTGCTGCCCCACCGGCACCACGTCGTTGACCAGGCCGGCCTCGTAGGCGCGCCGCGCATCGATGGTACGGCCCAGCAGGATCAGCTCCATGGCGATCTTCTGCGGAATGCGCGCCGCCAGGCCCGCGATGAAGCCCTGCGTCAATCCGACGCGCCCCTCGGGATAGGAGAAGCGCGTATTGTCGGCAGCGACGGCCAGATCGGACATGGCAACCAGGGTGATGCCTCCGCCTATGCACCACCCCGCCGTCGCGGCGATGATCGGCTTGTCGGTCTCTATGCCGATCCCGGGCGTGCAGCGCCAGAACTCCGGGACGTCGTTCAGATCCGCGCCGGCAGTGAAGGCCTCGTCGCCGCGGCCCGTGATGACGGCGACTCGCTGATCCGACTCGTCGAACTCCGCGAAGGCCTGCTGCAGGGCCAGCGCCGTCGCCTGCGAGATCGCATTGCGGCGCGCCGGATTGTCGATCACGAACAGCGTGACGGCTCCGTGGTGTTCGATCTGCAGGTTCATCGAATCAGGATCCTGGCATCGACCGCGACGCAGCCTTCACCGGCGCGCCGAACGATCAGGGGATTGATGTCGAGCTCCCGGATCCGGCCGCGCCAATCGTGCGCCAGCCAGCCGACGCGGCATACGGCGCGCACGGCGGCCGCCATGTCCGCCGGCGGGCGGCCGCGCAGCCCGGCGAACATCGGCGCCATGCGCAGCGCGGACAGCATGGCATGAGCGCGCGCCTCCGAAACGGGCGCGGGCGCCATCTGCACGTCATCCAGCAGCTCGGCCAGCCGGCCGCCGGCTCCCACGACCACCATCGGCCCGAAGGCCTCGTCGTGCACGACACCGATCAGCAGTTCGAGCTCGCCCGCGATCTGCTCCTGCACGTGGAAGCCGTCGATGCGCACCTGCGGGTGCGAGACCGCCATCCTCTCGGCCATGCCCCGTGCCGCTGACGCTGCTGCCTGCGGCGTAGGCAGATCGAGGACGACGCCGCCGACCTCGCTCTTGTGCACGATGTCGGGCGACACGATCTTCACGACCAGCGGCGAGCGCAGACCGACGGCAGCAGCGGCCACCTCGTCCGGCGACTGCACGAGGACCGCGGCGCTTACGTCGATGCCGCATGCCGACAGGATCGCGCGCGCGGCAGGCTCGCCGAGCGCTCCCGGCCCCGGCTCCGGCAGAACGGGCAGGTCAGCCGGACGATGCGGATCCGCGCCATGCTCGAACGCCGACCATTGCCGCCAGCCGGCGACGACCTGGAGCGCGGTATCGAGCGAATCGGCATACAAGACACGTGCCGCCCTCAGCCGCTCGCGTGCCGCTTCCCCCGCAGGCCCGAGCAGCACGGCAGCCAGCAGCGGCTTCCCGGTCGCGGCCGCGCCCTCGATGGTCAGCGCGGCGAAATGAGTCGGATCCGGCGCGGCCGTCAGCACGGTCAATACCAGATCGACGCCAGGATCGGCCAGCGCCAGCCTGTGCAGCGTGGCCGTATGAGACATGGACGCCCCGTCGGCGGCGGCGCCGACGTCGATCGGATTGGCGGGCGCATGACCGAAGCACGGCGCCATCGCCGCCGTCGTGGCCGGAGCAAAGCTCGCTAGCTCCAGCCCGAACTCGTTGATCCGGTCAGCCGCCAGCGCGCAGCCGCCGCCGGAAGGCGACAGCACGGCAACGCGTTCGACCGCGCGGCCGCAATGGCGGGCCAGCGCGGAAGCCAGCAGCAGCATCGCTTCGGGATCGTCCATCAGCACGATGCCGTGCGCCCGGCACACCGCCGCGAACACGCGCTGGTCGCCGGCCAGGCTCGCGGTATGCGAGAAGGTCGCCGCCGCGCCGGCTTCGCTGCTGCCGGCCTTGACCATCAGCCACGGCTTGCCCGCGCGACGCGCGCGATTCGCCGCGGCCACCAGCGCGGCCGGCGACTTGATGCCCTCCGCATAAGTGCAGAGAACCTGCGTCGCCGCATCATCGATGAAGAAGTCGATCACCTCGGCCAGGTCGACGTCGGCCTGGTTGCCGATCGAGATTGCATGCGACAGCGCCACCCCTTTGGCGGCGACGCGGTCGAGCGCGGTGCTCATCATGGCGCCGCTCTGGCTCACCAGTCCGATCGCTCCGGCCGGCAGCGTCATGCCGCGCAGGACCGGCGCGGGGCACAGTACGAAACGACGCGAGGGACTGACGATGCCGATGCAGTTCGGCCCCAGCAGGCGCATGCCGGAGCGGCGCGCGGCTTCGACCAGCGCGGCCTCGTCGGCGGCGCCGGCCGGACCGCTCTCGGCAAAGCGCGAAGTCACGACGATCAGCCCCTTGACACCGGCGCGCGCGCACTCGTCGACGACCTGCCGCGCCTTCGACTGCGGCACCGCCATGATCGCGAGATCGACCGGCTCGCCGACGTCTGCGATCGATGCGTGGCAGCGATGGCCGAGCAAGGTCTCGCGCGCGGGATTGATCGGATGGATGCGTCCGTCGTAGCCCTGCTCGATCAACGTATGCAGGATGCGGCCGCCGAACTTGCCCGGATCGTCGGAAGCTCCGATGACCGCCACCGCGCGCGGCGCCATCAGCGCCGCGAAGTCCGTCCTTCGCGTCATGAAGCGTTCATCGCCGGTTCATTGGCGCGGCAACTGGATGTCGCGCGCCAGCGCCTGCCAGCGAGCCACCTCTTCGCGCAGCTGCGCGTCCACCTGTGCCGGCGTCGCCGCCGGCGCGACGCTCGCGCCGGCCTTCGTAAAGCCGGCGACCACCTCGGGATCGGACAGCGCCTTGCTCACTTCGCGGTGCAGACGCTGCACGATGTCGTCGCTGGTTCCGGCCGGTACGTGCAGCGCAAACCACGGCACCACCTGCGCGCCCGGAAAGCCCGCCTCGGCGATCGTGGGAACCGCCGGCAGATCGGTCGACCGCCGCTGGTCCATCACGGCCAGCGCGCGCAGTCGGCCGTCGCGGACATGCGCCGTCGCCAGGCTGGCGCTGACCAGCATGAACGTGACTCGCCCGGCGATCACGTCGACCAGTGCCGGCGGCGCGCCGCGATACTGGACGTGATTCGCGGAGAAGCCGGCCAGACGCCGGAAGGTCTCGGAACCGATGTGGGCCGAACTGCCGATGCCCGGACTGGCATAGCTGACTCCGCCGGACTCCTTCTTCGCCGCGGCCACCAGGTCGGCCACTGAGCGCAGCGGCAGCTCGGACGAAACCACCAGCACGTTCGGTGCCGTCGCCAGCATCGCGACTGCGCGCAGATCCTTCACGGGATCGAACGGCAGATTCGCGGTCAGCGCCGGCGCCACCGTCAGCGGAAACGACGACGCCAGCCAGGTATAGCCGTCGGCAGGGCTCTTGGCGACGGCGTCAGCGCCGATGACCCCCGAAGCGCCGGTCTTCACGTCGACGACGACAGGCTGGCCCAGCGCAGGCGACAGCTTGCCGATGAGGATGCGGATCAGGATGTCGTTGATGCCGCCGGCGGAGAACGGCAGCACGAAGCGGATCGTCTTCGACGGCCATCCGCCGGCCGGCTGGCCCCATGCGGTCGAAGCCGTCATCGCCGGCCCGCCCAGCATGCCCGCCAGCAAGGCCCTGAGCGCCGAACGGCGGCGATCGTGTGTACGACTTGTTTCTGCGTGAAACGATGACATGGCCGTCTCCTCGCTGTGCGCGCCTGAATGCGGCGCTTGCTTGTCGGGCTACTCTAGGATCGTCGCCATATCACTTCAAGTGATGTATTCTCAACCCCCGATAACCATGAGTAATCAGACCGACCTACCCCGCCTCGCGGCGCGCCTGCGCTTCCGGCACCTGCAGCTGCTCGACGCCCTCGATCGCGAGGGCACGCTGCGCAGAGCCGCCGCTGTGCTGCACCTGTCGCAGCCGGCGCTGAGCAAGGCGCTCAACGAGCTGGAGCGCATGCTGGAGCTGCCGCTGTACGAACGCCAGCCGGCCGGACTGTCGCCGACCCCGGCCGGGCGCGTACTGATCCGCGGCGCCCGGCAGCTGCTCGACGATGCCCTGCGCGTCGTCCAGCAGGCGCGCGACGAAGCCCAGCTCCGCACGCTGCGCGTGCGCCTCGGCGTGCCGCCGTTCATGGCGACGACGCTGGTTCCGGAGATGCTGGCGCAGCTGACCGGCGCCGGTTTCGCGCTCGCGGTCGAAGTGCATGAGCACTGGGGTCCGTCACTGATTGAAGCCTTCAATGCCGGGCACGTCGACGTGCTGCTGTCGGCCTTCCGCACGCCGCCCGCGTCGCAGGCCGCCGATCCGGTCGCCGCCATCCCGGTATTCGACGAGCAGCTGGTGGTGATCGCGCCGCCTGGACATCCGCTCGGCCGGCGGCGGCGCCTGGGATGGGCCGAGCTCGCCGACGAACCCTGGGTGCTGCCGAGCGAGATGGGCTTCCTGCCGTATGCGGTTGCTGCATGCTTCACGGCGGCGGGCGTGGCGCCGCCGGTTGCGCACATCCAGTCGCCGCTGGCCGCGACCAATATCGCGTTCGTCGCCGCAGGACTGGGACTGTCGGTCGTGCCAGCCCATTCGCTGCGCGGACTCGCCGCGACCGGCGCGGTGCTGCGGCTTCGCGTCGAGCCGGTGCCGCGGATGCCGCCGGTGCAGCTCGTGCACCGCGACCGTCCGGCGATTCGCGAGGCCGTCGCGCGCATCCACTGGGCGCTGCAGCGGGCGCTGGCGGCGGAACGCGACGCGGGCGGGCGCCGATCTCGCGCCGGTCAGTCCTCGAGCCCGTACAGCGAACGAGCCGCTTCGCGCGAGATCCGGCCGCTGCGCAGATCGGCGCGCACCTGATCGCGCCCGCGCTGCTTCGGGTCGCCGTATCCGCCGCCGCCGGACAAGGTCAGCACGACTCGGTCGCCCCGCCGCAGCGATGTATTGCTGGCGGCGGGAATGGGCATCTCGACGCCGTCACGCCAGACGGCCAGCGACGATGGCCGCGCCTCGCCTCCGCCGGCCAGACCCCACGGCCGAGAACAATGCCGATCGCCGTTGGTAGACAGCAGCGTCCCGTCGCGCAGCACCTCGTACTCGCGGCGGATGCCCAGTCCGCCGCGGCGCGCTCCGGCGCCGCCCGAATCCGGCAGCAGCCCATACGACAGAATGCGGATGAACGGATAGTTCATCTCGATCTCTTCGATCGGCGTGTTCGCGGTATTGGTCAGCGCTTGCGCGACAGCCTCCGCGCCGTCGTCGTGCTGCGAAGCGCCGTTGCCGCCGGCCACCGTCTCGGTGAACATCCGATAGCCGTCATCGCCTCGCACGCTGAACGTCACCAGATTGGCCGAGTCATTGCCGGCGGCTGACAGGCGCTCGGGAATGGCGGTGCCGAGCGCGCGCTTGACGGCGGTGAAGACGCGGTAGATCGAGGTCATCCTGCCGCGCACCGGTGCAGGATGATGGGGATCCACCACCGATCCCTTGCGGGTCACGATGCGGACCGGCCGGTAAGTACCGTCGTTGGTGGGAAAACCGGGCCCGAGCAGCGCGCCGAACAAGGTCAGGACCGCCGAGTGCGTCGAAGCGATCGGCGCATTGACGGGCCAAGTAACCTGGTCATCGCTTTCGCTGAGATCCACGATCGCGTCGTCGCCGGCGATCGTCACGCGCGCGCGCACGGTGACCAGCGGATCGTCGAGTCCACGGCCGTCGAAGGTGTCCTCGCCTCGATAGTCGCCGTCCGGGATCGAACGGATGACGCTTCGCATCAGCTGCTCGGCATAGTCCTGCCACTGCGCCATGGCGGCCTCGACGAGCGCCATCCCATGGCGATGCAGCAACGCCTGCACCAGCACTTCACCGCGCTCGAGCGCCGACACCTGCGCGCGGAAATCGCCGATCACGATCTGCGGGATGCGCACGTTCGCCGACAGGATCTGCTCGATCGGCCCGCCCTGCAGATCGCGCTTCAGGCCGACGCGCATGGTGGGCAGGATCAAGCCTTCGTGATACAGCTCGGTGGCATGGACATTGGACCCGGCCACCGATCCGCCGAGCTCCAGATGGTGGCAGATGACGCCGACGAATGCGGCCAGACGCTCTTCATGGAAGACCGGCAGCACGATGATGACGTCATTCAGGTGCTGGCCGTTCTCGTACGGATTGTTCGTGATCAGCGCCTCGCCGGGCACCAGCGTCGAGAAGTCGTACTTGCGCCGCGCATGATCCATCGCCGCGGCCAGCGAGTTCATGTGCACCGCGATCAGCTCCGACTGCGCGACCATGCGCCCCTGCGCATCGGTGATGCAGGTCGAGTAGTCGCGAGCCTCCCGGACGATGGTCGAGTAGGCGGCGCGCTGGATGACGTCGCCCATTTCCGCCGCGATCGACGACAGCGTGGTACCGATGATGTTCAGGTCCGCGGGATCGATCTTCATGGCGTCACCTTGCGCGACAAGCGCAGGAAGGCGTGCTCGTCGACGAATGCCGACCAGCCGGCATTGACCAGCAGGCTGGTCGTCTGCTCGACGACGATCAGCGGCCCGTCGGCACGAAAACCTTCGCGGAGGCTCGATCGGTCGAGCACGACGTGGTCGAGACTGCGCCCGCCGCACAGTACGGGACGCGTCGCCGACTCGGCCGGGGCACCGGACGGATAGTTGAGCAGCGCATGCGGACGGGGTGCGATCGCGCTCAGGCGCAGCGCGAGCACCTCGACGTCGCGAGCCGGGAAGTGGTGGCCGTACTGGCGCCGGTGCAGCTCATGGAAGCCTTCGGCCAGCGGCCGTCCGCCGGCGTCGCCCAGCGCGGCATCGGCGGCGACCGGCACACGCAGCTCGTACCCCTGGCCGATGTAGCGCGCGTCGGCCGAGAACGACAGAGTCAGCGCATCGAGATCGTGCCCGATCTGCCCGAAGTCGACGCAGGCGCGCTGCTTCAGATCGTCCAGGCGCTCCTTCAGCGCCGCCCCGCTCATCTCGCTGCAGCGCTGCGCGCCGTCGGCGCGAACATAGTCCATGCGCAGATCGGACGTGCACAGTCCGAATGCCGAGAAGATGCCCGGATGATGCGGCACGACGATGCGATCGATGCCGAGCTCCTCGGCAAGCGCGCAGCACACGAGCGCGCCGACGCCACCAGCCGGCAACAGCGCGTACTGCCGCGGATCGTAGCCGCGCTTGACGCTGACCCGCCGCACGGCTTGCGCCATATTCGAAACAGCGATTCGATAAACGCGATCGGCGAGCTGCTCCGGCGACAGCTGCAGCCGCTCGCATAGCGGGCCCGCGGCGGCACGTGCGCGGGCAGCATCGAGCCGGATGCCGCCCGGCAGGATGCGACCGGCATCCAGGATGCCGAGCAGCAGCATCGCATCGGTCAGCGAGAACGCCTCGCCGCCCAAGCCGTAGCAGGCCGGGCCCGGGTCCGCGCCGGCACTCTGCGGACCGACCTGCAGCATGCCTCCGGGGTCGATGGCAGCGATGCTTCCGCCACCGGCTCCGATCGAGACCACATCGGTCATCATCAGGTTCAGCGGCAGTCCATCGATGCTGAACTCGGCCGTTCCCTTGATCGTCGTCTGGATCTCGCCGCCATTGATCAGGCAGACGTCGGAGCTGGTACCGCCCACGTCGATGCTGATCACGTCGCGGCAGCCCGATTCGCGCGCGACGTAGGCCGCGCCCGACGCGGCCGCGGCAGGGCCGGACAGGAACATGCTGGCCGGCATCCGGCGCGCCATCTGGATCGGCACCACGCCGCCGTTCGACAGCATGATGAGCGGCGTTCCGCGGAAGCCCCGCTCCACCATGCCGTCGGCGAAGCGCGACAGATATCGGTCGATGATGGGGCGAAGGTAGGCGCTGATCGCGACGGTACTGGTGCGCTCGTATTCGCGATGCTCGGGCGCGACCTCGGAAGACAGCGTCACCGGAACCTGCGGATGCAGGCGCGCCGCCAGTTCGGCAAGCTGCCGTTCGTGCGCCGGATTGGCGTATGAATGCAGCAGGCAGACGGCGATCGACTCGACCCGCTGCTTGATGACCAGATCGGCAAGTGCCGCTTCGGCGCTTTGCAGGTCCAGGGGCTCGATGACCGCCCCGTCGGCCGACATGCGCTCGACGGCCTCGATGCAGCATTCACGCTCGATCAGAGGCGCCGGCTTCTGATAGAAGAGGTCATAGATCACCGACTTGTCCGCGCGCTGCGTGAACAGCAGGTCGCGAAACCCGCGCGTGGCGATCAGGCCGGTCCGCGCGCCGCGCCGCTGGATCAGCGCATTGGCGGCGATCGTCGAGCCATGCAGCAGCGTGCCGATGTCGGCGGCACGGCGCTCCGCCATCGCCAGCAGCTGGTCCAGGCCCGTGAGCGCCGCGATCGCCGGATCGGCAGGCGTGGACGGCACCTTGTGCGTCAGCGTCCGGGATCCATCGACGAGCAGCAGGTCGGTGAAGGTACCGCCGACCTCGATGCCGACGACGAGCTCGCTCTGTGGCCGCATCGCCATGCCTACTTCAGGTCGACGCGGGCGTCGGTGACGATCTTCTCCCATTTGGCCGCTTCCGCCTTGAGGAAGGCGGTCAGCTCGTCAGGCGTGCTCGACACGGCCTCCAGCCCGAGCGATCGTCCCCAGGCACGCATCTCGTCGGACTTCTGCACCGCGGCGATGTCCGCGGCGATCCGGTTGCGCACCTCCAGCGGCGTACCGCGGGGCGCCATCAGCGCGAACCAGGTGGAGATGTCGAAGCCCGGCAGGCCGGCGCCCGATGCCGGCGGCGCACTGGGCAGGACCTCCGACGGACGCGCGCTGGCCACCGCGAGTACCCGCAGCGTGCCCGCCTCGACGTGTGCACGATGCGCCTGGTAGGGATCGCACATGATGTCGATGCGCTTGGCGAGCAGATCGGCCATCGCCAGGCTGGAGCCGCGATACGGAACGTGCGTCATATCGATGCCGGCAGCGCTTTTCAAGGCTTCCAGGCACAGGTGGGACGAGGTGCCGTTGCCGGCCGAACCGAACGTGAGCTGCCGCGGACGCGCCTTGGCGTACGCGATGAACTCGCTCAGACTGCTCGCCGGCGTATCGGCATGCACGATGAAGAACAAGGGCACGACGTGCGTCAGGCTGATCGGCGTGAAGTCGCCGAGCGGATCGTAGGTGATCGTAGGATTGATCTTGCCGGTGAAGGCCAGCCCCGACACTGCGCCGAACAGCAGCGTGTAGCCGTCCGGCGCCGACCCCAGCACCGCATTGGCGGCAATGACGCCTCCGCCGCCGGCCCGATTCTCGATGATCACCTGCTGGCCGAGCCGCGGCGTCAGCGCCTGCGCCAGCCGCCTCGCCGAAGCGTCGGCAGGGCCGCCGGGCGCGAACGGCACGACGATGCGAAGCGGCTTGGTCGGAAACGTCTGGGCAGCCGCCGTCAATGCGTGGGCGCACATCAGGCCTGCCAGCAATGCCAGCACTCGATGGAGTCTCATGGGATCCCCTGTCGTTCGTGGGTCGGGTGACCGATTCTGCCAGTTATGTCCATTGTCGACAATGGACGAAGATCCGGCTGCCGCTGCTAGTATTCGGGTTTGCCGGCATTCGAATCATGGACAGACCGCAGACAGCACAGCACGTCGCACCGGTGGGCAGCCTGGCCCGCTCGCTGCCGTCGCTGGTGGCCGAACGCATCATTCACGCAATCCTCAGCGGCGCCCTGCCCCCGGGGGCGCGGCTGACCGAAACGGCGCTGGCCGACGAGCACAAGGTCAGCCGCTCGGTGGTCCGCGAAGCGCTGGGACAGGTCGAACGGGTCCGCCTGATCGAGCGCACCCCTCGGCTTGGCGCCCAGGTCATAGAGATCTCATGGGAGGAAGTGCAGGCGATCGCCGACATGCGCACCGTGCTGCTGGCGCTGGCCATCAAGCGCGCCGGACGCAGCGAGACCGCGGACGAGCTGGATGCGTTCTTCGAGCTGGTCAAGCGAATGACCGCCACCGCGAAGCAGGCGTCGACGACGCCGGAGCAGTTCGGCGAGCTGGCATGGGAGGCCCAGAGGCGGCTGCTGTCGCTTGCCAGAAGCCGCTGGCTGGCGGAAATGTACGAGCAGCTGTCCAGCATCTCGATCTGGACCACGGCCGTCGCGCAGCGCGGCGGCATTCATCTGACTGCCCAGCGTCGCGCCGAGTCTGCGAAGAACTGGTCGAACGTGGCGACCGCCGTCCGCAAGCGGGATGACAAGGCCGCCGAAGCGGCCGCGCACGCGATCTGCGCCGACGTCGCCAGGTTCGTCGGCCAGGCGATCAAGCGGCCGGCGCGGCTAGCCGATTCCCAGTAGCCGCGCGGCTGTTCCGCCGACGATCGCGGCCTGCTGCTGCAGATCCAGTCCCGGCGCCGAAGCGACGAAGTCGACCGGATCGACATCGGCGAACGGATAGTCCCCGCCGAGCACGATACGGTCGGCGCCGACCCGGTCGACCAGCATCTTCAGCGTGGCCGGATCGTAGACGCAGCTGTCGTAGTGGAAGTCGCGCAGATACTCACTGGGTTTCTTGCTCAGATTCTTCGCGGTGGACGGGCGGAACTCGACGTTGCGATCGAGGCGGCCCATGTAGTACGGCATGTAGCCGCCGCCGTGAGCCATGACGATCCGGATGCCCCGGTGGCGCTCCATGACGCCTTCATAGATCAGCGAGGACATGACCTTGACTTCCTCGATCGACTGTCCAATCGAGTTCCACATCGCGTATTGCTGGAACCACGGATCGCGCACGCCGTCGGGATGAATGAAGGCGATCAGCTCATGCTCGGCGATGGCCGCCCACAGCTCCCGATAGCGCGCATCGCCGAGATACTGGTCGCGGTAGTTGCTCGGAAGATTGACGATGCGCAGCCCCATGGCGCGGCAGCGCTCCAGCTCGCGCAGCGCCAGCTCCATGTCGCCCAGCGGCAGTACCTGGCTGCCGATGAAACGCGTCGGGAAGCGGCCCACCCAGTCAGCGGCCAGATCATTCACCAGGGCGGCCAGGCGGGCTTCCTCGGCCGGCTCGGCCCAGGAGCGCGACTGGACCACGTCGGCCGACGAGATCACCTGCCGGTCGATGCCTCGCCGGTCCATGTCGGCGATCTGTCGATCGGGTTCGAGCAGCTTGCGAAAGCGCTCGCCCGTGCTGGTCAGCGGCTGCTGTCCGAAGCAGGTGGCGACGCTGTGCGGCGCCGAGCGCTCGAATACTTCAGGGTGCAGGAAATGCGCGTGGAAATCCAGGCACAGCGGACAAAGCCCGCGATAACGCGATGCGGTGGCGTCGGACATGGATGACTGTTCCCCGGCTAGCTGCGTGACGATGCGATGATACCCATCGGCGTCTCCCTGCGTCGAGGCATCACGTCAACCCGTGCAGCCTGGCCGGGTTGTCGACCAGCACGCGGTGCACCGCCTCGCGGTCCGGCAGATAGCGATAGAGCAGCTCCACCAGGTCCGCGTCGTTGATCGGCGTCTTCGGATACTCGGCGTGCGGCCAGTCGGTCGCCCAGACGCAGCGCTCGGGCGCCAGCGCATAGTAGGACTGCCCGAACGGCACTGCGTCGTCCCACGGGAAATCGGTGGCCGAGTCACGCTCGCCCGACGATAGCATGATCCACCAGTTGTCGCGCGCCAGCAGCTCCTTGATCACCTTGCGTGCGGGTTGATCCAGGCCTTCGGCGCACTTCAGGTGCCCCATGTGATCCAGGACCAGCGTGCCGGGTGTAGCGGCAAGCTCGTCGCCCAGTTCGAGCAGCTCCACCGCCGTGGCGTGCACACGCGCGTGCCAGCCGAGCTCCGCGATGCGCGCGAGCGAGCGGCGGAACTCGGGCAAGGTCGGCGCGACGTTCAGGCGCTTCCAGAAGTTGAAGCGCGCCGCGCGCACGCCGGCCTCATGCAGATGCCGCAGATCCAGGTCGCTCAGACTGTCATTGACGATCGCCACGCCGTGATAGCGGATGCCGTCGTACACGCCGTCGCGGCAGCGTCCCAGCGCATCGAGCAGCAGGCTGTGATCGATGCCGTACGACGTGGCCTGGACGATGGACACGTGGCTCATGCCGAGGGCCTTCGACTTGAGGTGCGCATCGTCGAACCAGGCTTTCAACGGACTATAGGCGGACTGGCGGCGCGGCGGAAAGCGCGCGGGATCGCCATAGATGTGCAGCTGGCAGTCCCATGCTCCGGCGGGGACGGCGGGATCGGGCGCGCGCGTCGTGCGCACGAAGGGCTCTCGTTCGCTCATCTCTCGATTCCGTTGGCGGGTCGCATCAATCCGCGGTATAGCCGGACGCCTTGACCACCGGCGCCCAGACCGCGATCTCCTCGCGTATCGACTGCCGGAGCGCATCGGCGCTGCTGGTCGCCGCCGTCAGTCCGAGGCGGTTCGCCGCCTCGGCCAGCGCAGGCCTGGCCGCCGCGTCGATGACCAGCTTGTTCAGCCGTTCGACGGCGGCGCGCGGCGTGCCCTTGGGCGCGAACAGCCCCATCCAGATCGACCGGCTGACCCCGGGATAGCCGAGCTCGGTGAAGGTCGGCACGCTAGGCAGCGCAGTCAACCGCCGCGCGCCGCTGGTGGCCAGGATGCGCAGACGACCATTGCGATGATGCTCCAGCAGGTCATTGGCATAGGTGAGGATGCCGGCCGGGATCTGGCCGCCCAGGAGATCGACGACCAGCGGAGCGGCGCCGCGATACGGCACCGACGACATCGCAAGCTTCTCCTTCTGACCGATCGAGTAGCCGATGAACTGCGGCAGGCTGCCCGGCGCCGGGATGCCGTAAGCGCCGCGCTGCGGCTGCCGCCGCACCAGCTCGACGTACTCGGCGAAGCGCGTCGCGCCAAGCGCCGAGGACACCGCGAGCACCACCTCGAAGATCGCCAGCATCGACACCGGCTCGAAGTCGGCCACCGGATCGTATTTGATTGCCGGCGTGGTCAATGGCAGCGTCGACATCATGTGATTGTTGGCAACCAGCAAGGTGCTGCCGTCCGCCGGCTGGCTGCGCAGCATGTCCGCAGCGAGCTGGCCCCCGGCACCCGTCCTGTTCTCCACGACCACCGCGACGCCGAGCGACTGGCGCAGTTCATCACCGTACAGGCGCGCGATCTGGTCGACGGTGCCGCCGGGCGGATAACCGACGATGATTCTGATCGGCCCCTTCAGTTCCTGCGCACGAATGCGCACGCCGGGAACCGCGAGGGCGGGCGCTGCCGCGAGCAGCGCCAGTGTGCGGCGCCGGTTCAAGATGAGCTTCATTGTGTCGTCTCCTTCTGCCGGGTGGAATGGGAGGCGCCCCGCTGCGCCGACCGGCCGGCGATCCGCTCGAGGAGGTCGAGAGGATCGGCGTCGAGCGAGCGCGCTCTCCAGGCTACGTGCTGATCGGGACGCACCAGAACCAGCCGTGCGTCGTACAGCGATTCCGCCGCCGGTTCCGGAACCGCCACGCGGCGAAGCGGGATGCCCAGGGCCGCAGCCGCTCCGAGCAGGCGCTCGGCTTCCGCAGGCACAGCGCCGAAGTCCAGCAGCGTCAGATCGGGCCCGAAATGGTCGTACAGCGATGAGCCGTCGGCGAGCCAGAGGTGCGGCGCGATGGCTCCCGGCCGCGCACTGGGGACGTAGTCGATCGCATCGAAGCGAGGCGCGGCACTGCCGTCGGCGATGACCATCGGCGACCCGGCATAGGTGTAGCCGAGGATGGCGCCGAGCGGCCGGAACTCGCGCTCCTTGGTCTGCAGAATGCGCTCGCCCACTTCCCGGCGCACCGTCTCGCCCTCGGCGCTGTCGGCTTCGAGCAGCTCCTTCACCATGTGATGCGTCACGAACGAATAGTTGTGCGCAGCCTCTTCGACGAACATGCGGTGCACGGGCTTGCGCTCGACTTCATAGCTGTCGAGCAGCGCCGGAGCCGCCCAGCCGTGGAGGACGGCAGCCAGCTTCCAGCCGAGATCGACAGCGTCGCCTATCCCTTGGTTCATTCCATAGCCACCCATCGGCGGATGCAGGTGGCAGGCATCGCCGGCCAGGAAGACGCGCCGCTCGCGGTACCGGTTCGCGATCAGCTTGTGCGCGTACCAGACGTCGGTCTCGAGAATCTCGATGTCCACGGCATGCCCGAGCGACCGCAGGATCTTCTGGCGCGCCTCCGGCCGCGAGTACGATTCGTCGCCTTCACGCAGCTGCGTGGAATAGAACCAGGTGTCGCCGCGATCCATCGGACCGGTCACCGCGGGACTGTCCGCGTTGACCAGCCAGTAGGAGACTGCCTTGGGCAGAGGGTGCGATTCGAGCAATCCCGGCGCACGATAGATGGCCAGAAAGTTGGCCATGTAAGCGTGCTCGCCTTCGTAGTCGATGCCGAGCAGCCGCCGCGTCACGCCGCGCCCCCCGTCGGCGCCGACGGCGTATTGCGCCTGCATCTCGACCTGCCGGCCCGTTGCGGTATCGGTGGCATGGGCCGTCACGCCGCGATCGTCCTGCTCGATTCGTTCGAGCCGGGTACCGAAACGCAGGCGCACGTTCGGCAACTGCTGCAGCCGCTCGCGGACCACGCCTTCGACGGTGTACTGCGGCACCCACAGGCCCGGCTCCGGCATGTGCGGATGCCTCGCGCGATATCCGAAGAAGGCATCGGCGAACCGCGCCAGCGGCCGGCCGAACAGGCGCGTGGCGAACACGATGTCGGTCGGATAGTCGGGGGGCAAGGGACTGGCCTCCCGCAGCCTGTCGGCGAGCCCCCAGCGCCGCATGTGCGTCATCGACCGCAGGTTGGTGCTCTTGGCCCGCGGCTGCCTGCCCGCGCGGTCGCTCTGTTCGATCACCAGCACGCGCCGGCCACGCAGGCCGAGCTCGAGCGCCAGGCAGAGCCCCACCGGCCCCGCACCGATCACCAGGACCTCGGCGCTGCTGTCGTCCGCCTGCTGCATTGGGCTCCTCCATCGCGATTTCGTAGGAATAATATATAAAACACAAAAATCTGCAATTAATATATTTTATAACGACAAAACGAGCTGTGGCATATTCGGCTTCGTCATCATCGATTCCCCAGGAAGTCATGGTCCACGACGGCAGCCGGCCGCGGCCCGCACCCGGCAACACGACCTCTGCTGCGACGAGCGCCGGCACCCCGACCAATACGTCACTCGTCTATCAGCAGCTGCGCCGCGACATCCTGTTCGGCAGCTTCCCGCCGGAATCGAAGCTGTCGATCGATCAGTTGCGCACCCGGTATGGCGTAAGCGCCATACCGATACGCGAGGCGCTGAACCGGCTGGTGTCCGACGGTCTGATCGATCATGCCGAGCAGAAGGGCTTCTTCGTTCCCACGCTCAGCGTCGATGAACTGCGCGAGCTGACCGAGACCCGCTGCTGGGTGCATGAGCTCATGGTGCGCGAGACGCTCAGGGTCGGCGGCGATGCCTGGGAGGAGGCGCTGGTCCTGGCCGCGCACCGGCTGTTCAAGGCCGACCGCAATCTGGACGGCACGAATCGCCTGAATCCGGAGTGGGAGGGACTGCACCGCGCCTTCCACCTGGCGCTGGTCGCCGGCTGCCCGTCACACTGGATGCGCGAGTTCCACGCCGATCTGTTCGACTACGCGCAGTTCTACAAGAACCAGTACATCTCGGCGGCACCGACCGAGGCCGACCGCAAGGTCGGCGCCGAGCACCGCGAGATGCTCGAGGCAGCCGTCGCGCGCGACGGCGAACGCCTGACGCAGCTGATGAACGCGCACATCCGTCTGACGACGGAGATCATCATCAGGCACGGCCCGAGCCACAGCGCTGCCGCCAGGCCCCGCCGCAAGAGACTGCCGATCACGCACGAATGACGGCCGCCGGCGCCGGAACAGCGCCGTGCGATGCAGCCCCTTGCCGCCTGCCTGTCATGCGCTCGGCGCGAAGGCGCGCAGCTCCCTCGCCTCGTCGCCGGCATAGTGAAGCACCTCGCGCGCGATCGCCGAGCCCATGAACTCGGATAGCGTCGTCAACGGCAGACCCTTGCGCCGGACCAGTCCCAGCGACGGACCGGTGATCGACTCGCGGACGCGGATGTGGGACAGCACGCCGCGGGTGGCGGGCGCCTCGACCCATTGCGGCGGAAGAAAAGTGATCAGGTCGCTGCCCACCAGCAGCGCCAGCAAGGCGATCAGCGACTCGCACCTCGTCGGCGCCTTGGGCACGGCCAGCCCGTGCCGCTCGAACGGCAGCTCGAACTCGGCTTCGCGCGTACCCGTGGCGCCCGTCGTCACCCATTCGGCCCCGGTCAGTTGCGACAGCGAGGTAGCGGATTCGAGCGGATGGCCTTTGCGGGCAACCACGACGCGGTGATTGGCGTACAGATGCTGGACGACGAAGTCGCCGCCCGGATCTTCGAAGGGTAGCGGCAGCAGCGAGAAATCCAGGCTGCCGTCATTGAGGCCCGATCTAGCGACGGCACCGCTGCCCTCGACGATTCGCACCTGCGCATTCGGAAAGCGCTGACGGAAGTAGGCCAATGCGCCGGGCACCAGAACCAGCGCCGGACTGCCGAACACGCTGAAGGCGACCGTGCCGGTAGCCTCTTGCCCGCTCATCAGCGTCAACTGGTCCTTGCCTCTCTGCAGCTCATGCACCGCGAGCTGCGCCCGCGCGAGGAAAGCGCGGCCGAACGCATTGAGCACCGCGCCTTTGGCGCTGCGATCGAACAGCGGCATTCCCAGCTCGGCTTCGAGCTGCCGGATGCTCTTGGACACGGCCGGCTGGGTGATGCCCAGCTTGCGCGCGGCGGCGTGCACGCTGCCCATTTCGGATACGGTGACGAAGTCGCGCAGCTGGTGAAGCTTCATCGAGGCAGTATAGCCGCGGCCCGGAATCGCGGGTTTACCCCATGATAACCAGCACCCATCGAATCAAGCCAATCTGACATCTTCCGGTGCATTGCCGTGTTGTTTAGCATTCGCGCCATCAAGAAACACCGGAGGTGACATGCAGCTACTCAGAAAAATCGCGCTTGCTTCGCTGTGCGTCTGCGCCATGGCCGCGGCACAGGCCCAGACCGCCGCGGAACGCTATCCCGCCCGGCCGGTCAAGCTGCTGCTGCCGCTGCCCGCCGGCTCCGGCATCGACGTTCTGGCGCGCGCGCTCGCCAAGGAGTTCGCCGACAAGACCGGTCAGCCGCTGCTGGTCCAGAACAAGCCGGGCGCGAACTCCGTGATCAGCACCGACCTCTGCGCGAAGTCTCCGCCGGACGGCTACACGCTGTGCGTCATCACTTCCAGCATCTCGCTGATCCCGTACCTCTACAAGCAGCTGCCGTTCGACGCGGAGCGCGATCTGAAGCCGGTCACGCAGTTGATCTTCGCGCCGGAAGTGGTGCTGATGAATCCCAAGCTGCCGGTCAACAACTATCGCGAGCTGGTCGCCTATTCCAAGGCCCATCCGGGAACGCTGAACTACGCATCCTTCGGCGTCGGAGGGACGCCTCATCTCGCATTCGAATGGCTCAAGCACGAGGGCGGGCTCGATATCACGCACGTCCCGTATGCCGGCAGCCCGCCGGCCCTGCTGGCCCTGCAGAGCGGGCAGATCGATCTCGTGTATGTGAGCGTCGGCAATCCCGGAATCCTGAACATGATCGAGAGCGGCAAGGTCAAGGCGCTGCTCGTTCCCGGAGACAAGCGCAACCCCGTATTGCCCGGCGTGCCCTCGTTCGAGGAAGTGGGGCTGCCGAAGTTCGCCGTACGCACCTGGCACGGCGTGGCAGCGCCCGCGGGTACGCCCGACCACATCGTCACGGCGCTGGCCGACGTGTTCCGCGGGATCATGAACTCCAGAGAGTTCCAGGACAAAGTGCTGAAGCCGATGGCGGTGGAGCTGGTGGCCAGCCGGCCCGACGAGTTCAGCCGATACCTGGTGCAGGACCGGAAGAACGGCGCAGCGCTGGTCAAGCTGTCCGGCGCCAAGCTCGAGTGACGGCCATGAAACTGAGTTCCGTCGCCACCTCCGACACCATCGTCAACGGCGTGGCGGTATCGTCGACCGGCAGGATCTTCTGCAGCCTGCCGCGCTGGTCGGTGGAACAGAGCGCATCGGTCGCGGAGGTCGATGCCGGCGGACAGCTGGTCCCGTATCCGGATGCGCGCTGGAACACGTGGAACGAAGGCCTGGCGCCTGAAGACCGCTTCGTCATGGCGCACTCCGTCTACGTGGACGACACCGACCAGCTGTGGGTCGTCGACGACGGCTCGCCGTTCTTCGAGCCCTACATCCCGGGCGCCCCCAAGGTGGTCCAGATCGACGTGAGGAGCAACCGCGTCGTCAAGGTCTACAGCCTCGGGCCGGAAGTGCTGCCGCCCCGGGCCCTGCTCGGCCATCTTCGCCGGCACGGCGATCATCTGTTCATCACCGAGTCGCATGGCCGTGCCATCATCGTTCTCGATCTGCGCGACGGCAGTACGCGCCGGGTGCTGGGCACGCACGCCTCCACTGCCGCGGATCCGTCCATCGTGCCGTGCATCGACGGCCACGAGTTCCGCAAGGCGAGCACCGGCAAGCCCCAGGTCATTCACGTCAATCTGCTCGAAGTCAGCCATGACGACCAGTGGCTCTACTTCTGCCCGCTGTTCGGCCCGCGGCTGTCCCGCGCGCCGATCGCGCTGCTCGTCGATCCGCAGGTCAGCGACGAGGAGCTCGGCCGCAGCGTCGAGACTGTGGCCTCGATTCCGCCGCTGGCCGGCATCACGCGCGCCCCATCGGGCGGCTTCTACCTGTGCTCGATCACCGAGAACGCCATCCTGCACCTCGAGACGGATGGACGGCTGCGCAGCGTGATTCGCGACGAACGAATCAGCTTTCCGAACGAGCCCAGCGTGGGCCCCGACGGCGCGCTGTACTTTCCCAGTTCGCAAGTCCATCGCCTGCCGCTGTTTCACACGGACGGACAGAGCCGCGTTCAGCTTCCTTTCCGAATCTTCAGACTGGAGCCGTGATGAGCGCATCGACACGAAGCACCGCCGAGCTGGCGCGGTGCGGCGACAGCCTCGTCTTCAGCCTGACGGATCTCGCCGCCAGCGTCCCCGCCTTCGATCTGCTGCCGCAGTACCAGCCCGAGCTGCTCGGCGATGCCTTGCACGCGCTGGCACCGCACTACCTGGACGCGCAATCGCATCTGCTGCATCTGAGCTTTCGCTGCTGGATCGTCCGGACGCCGCGGCACGTGGTGCTCATCGACAGCTGCATCGGCAACGACAAGGAGCGCCCCGGCTTTCCGCCGTTCCATCGGCTGGGATCGGACTTCCTGAGCCAGCTCGCAGCGACGGGCCTGCAGCCGTCCGACATCGACTTCGTCTGCTGCACGCATCTTCATGCCGACCACTGCGGCTGGAACACGCGACGGCTCGACGGACGATGGGTGCCTACCTTCCCGAATGCGAAGTACCTCTTCTCCAGGCAGGAGCTGGACTACTGGACCCGGCAAGCGCCGGGCTCGATGGGACCGCATGAAGGCGTGTATCAGGACAGCGTGCTGCCGGTCATCGAAGCAGGCCTGGCCCAGGTCATCGACGGCGCCTGGGACGTCGACGACCACCTGCGCGTGCGGCCGGCGCCGGGGCATACCGCCGGACACTACGCCGTCCATCTGCACGATGCGCAGGCCGGCGCCGTCTTCTGCGGCGACGTCGTCCACCACCCGGTGCAGATCGCCAGACCCGAATGGAACTCGGCCTTCTGCCAGCTACCGGACATCGCCGTCGAAACCCGGCGCCAACTGCTTCGGCAGGCGGCCGAAGAGAACCTGCTGCTCTTTCCCGCCCATTTCTCGCAATCGGGTTTCGGATCGATCCATGCCCGCGGCGACCAGCTCCAGTACGTACCCGGCATGCCGGGCCATTCCCCAAGCCACGCGAAGCCTTTCCGCCCATGACCCAAGCTCGTTCCCCCGATGTCGATGTCCTCGTGGTGGGGGCCGGCCCGGTCGGGCTGGCGCTGGCCAATGAGCTCGGCCTGCATTCCGTGCGCTGCCTGGTCGTCGAGCAACGACGGAAAGTCGGCAACTCGCCGCGCGCCAAGCTGACCAACGTACGGACCGCCGAACTGCTGCGCCGCTGGGGCCTCGCCGATGAGCTCCGGCAGGCCTCCTCGATGCCGAGGCAGCAGCCGTCCAATGTGATCTTCACCACCTCGCTGACCGGTCACGTGCTGGCGCGGTTCGAGAATGCGTTCTACCGGCTCGAACAGCGAAGCGAACTCTTCTCGGAGCCCGCGCAGTGGGTTCCGCAGTACACGCTCGAAGAAGTCCTGGAACGCGGAGCGCTGCGGCGCTCCTCGGTCGAGCTGCGCTTCGACACTCGTCTGGACGCATTGCAGACGGCCGACGATGGGGTGGTCGCGACGCTCAGCGACGTGCGGACCGGCGCTCGACAGGAAATCAGCGCCCGCTACCTGATCGGCGCCGATGGCGGACGCAGCACGGTCCGCGAGCAGCTAGGCATTCCGATGCAGGGTATCGGCGCCGTAGCGGCCAATCTCAATGTGCTGTTCCGGGCGCCGGCGCTGCAGGCGATCTACCAGCGAATGCCTGCCATCCAGTACTGGACCGTCAATCCGCAAGCCTGCGCCCTGATGGGGCCGGTGGACGACCAAGGCCTTTGGTATCTGATCGCAGCCCGGCTGGGCGAGGACGTCGCGGACGGCGATGCCGAGCAGGCGCGCCGGTTGATCCGCGGAGCCTGCGGCATGGATCTGGACATCGAGATCGTCGGCATCGATCCGTGGTACGCCCATTGCCTGCAGGCAGAGCACTACGGAAGCGACAGGGTGTTCCTTGCCGGCGACGCGTGCCACATGCACCCGCCGTTCGGAGGGCATGGCATGAACATGGGGATCGGGGACGCGGTCGATCTCGGTTGGAAGCTGGCCGCCATGATCCACGGATGGGGCGGGCCGGCGCTGCCGGACTCCTATGAGCAGGAGCGCCGGCCGGTCCACAGGCAGGTGATGGACGAGTCCAATGCCAACTATCAGCTCGCGGGGACGGGACTGCTGCGCGACGACCTGGACGTGGAAGGACCGACGGGCGCCGCGGCCCGCGAAGCTCTCGGGCAGCAGATTCTGCGTGAGAAGCGGCGCGAGTTCTTCAATCTGGGCCTGGTGCTGGGCTACCGGTATGGCAGCTCCCCAATCGTCGCCGCGGACACCGACACGACGCCCGCCACCGGCCTCAGCCTCGACTACGTGCCGGCTCCGCGCCCCGGCGCACTGGCACCGCACTTCTGGCTGCGCGACGGCCGCTCGCTGTTCGACGCCTTCGGCACCGGCTTCACGCTACTGGTGGACGGATCGCTGTCCGGCGACGACGGCGATCGCCTGGCCCGTCTCGCCGATAGCGCCGGCATCCCGCTCGAAGTGATCCGGCTGGACGAAGCTCGCTTCGCGCAGCTGTATCGAGCCCGGCTCGCGCTGGTGCGTCCGGATCAGCATCTCGCGTGGCTCGGCGATCGCCTGCCGGACGATGCCGGCGCACTGCTCGCGCGAGTCGTCGGCGGACCGCCGGTCCGGTCGAACGATGCTCGTCGACGCGTCAGCCCGCCGCCGGTGCACCCCGCGGCGTCTGCGCGACATGGCGCAGCGTGACGATCTCGCCGAGGGACGCATAGTTGGGACCGCCGATGCGGCATACCGGATCGAGCAGCCGCGTGTCGATCTTGCCGTCGCGACACAAGCCGTCTCGGATGTGGAAGGCAAGCACTTCACCGACGAAGAACTCCGAACCCAGCTCGCCGAACGGCAGCACCTGCACGAGCCGGCACTCCATGCTGACGGGCGCATCGGCCAGCCGCGGCACCTGCACCGCGCTCGAGCGGGCCGTCGCAACTCCCAGCAGCTCGACCTCGCTGACCTCCGGCGGATGTTCTTCGCTGCTGAGATGGATCTGCTCGCGCTGCGACCAGCTGCCGACGTTGACCACGTACTCGCGGCGCGCCAGGATGTTCGCCGCGGAATCCTTGCGGCGGCCGGCCTTGCGACCGAAGGTCACGCCTAGCATGGGCGGCCGGTTGCACACGAACGTGTAGCACGAGAACGGGGCCAGATTCACCTGGCCGCTTTCGGTCAGGCTCGTGATCCAGGCAATGGGCCGCGGCACCACGATGCCCGACAGCAGCTTGTAGACCTCGTCGGCCCCCAGATCGCCCGCGTCGAGATGCACAGGGAACTCCGGATTCATTCCACGCGGATGTTCGCTTCGCGAACGATTCGCGCCCACTTCGGCGCATCCGCGCGCAGCATGGCCGCGAACTGATCCGGCGTGCTGCCCAATGGCGTGACGCCGAGCGCCGCGAAGCGCTCGGCGACCTCGGGCAGCTTGACGATGCGCGCCGCCTCCGCGGTGACGCGGGCGACGATGTCGGCAGGCGTGCCGGCCGGCGCGAACAAGCCGAACCAGCCGTTCGGCTCGAAGCCGGGATAACCGCTCTCGGCCATGGTCGGAACGTCCGGCAGGAAGCTGGCGCGCCGTTCGCCGGTGATCGCCAGCGGCTTGACCTTGCCGGTGCCGAGCTGCGGCCGCGCCGAGCCCATGTCGACGAACACGGCATCGACCTGGCCGCTGATCAGGTCGTTGATCGCCAGCGAGGCGCCCTTGTACGGCACATGGACCAGCCGGGTGCCGGCGCGCATGTTCAGCAGTTCGCCGTACAGATGCGGCGACGTGCCGGTGCCGAACGACGCGAAGCTCAAGCCCTTGCCGGTCTTCGACAGCGTCACCAGATCGCCGACGGTCTTGACCGGCAAGGCTGCCGGCACGAGCAGCAGACTCTGCGAGTAGCCGATCTGCGAGACGGCGACGAAGTCCTTGAACGGGTCGAACGGCAGTTTCGGATTCAGCGCCGCCGCCTGGATCATCGACGTGATAGTCAGCAGCAGCGTGTAGCCGTCGGGCGGCGACTTGGCGACCAAGTCGGCGCCGATCACGCCGCCGGCGCCCGTCTTGTTATCGATCACCACGGGCTGGCCCCAGGTCTGAGCCATATGCGCGCCGAGCAGACGCGCGAGGACGTCGGTCGAGCCGCCCGCGGCGAACGGCACCACCAGCCGGACCGGCCGCGACGGCCATGCGGCGGTTTGCGCAAGAACGGACGCGCCCGGGCAGACCAGGCCGCCTGCGAGCAGCGTCGCGCCTGCTGTGATGGCGCGTCGCCGGTGGAATGTGCTTTGACTCATGGATGCTCTCCTCATTGTTCGCCGGCTCAAGCGGCCGGGGTGCGGCGATCGATCAAGCGCCGTATCTTGGATGTCGTCGACAGTCCGGTATGCGCATCGGTCTCGCCGCTGCCGACCACGCGGGCAGCGACGCGTACGCCCAGCACTTCCTTGAACCGTGCTTCGAGTGCCGCCGCGCGCTGCGTCCGATCGACGCCGGCCTCGGCCTCTTCGACCAGGACCGTCATCTCCTCGCGCCGCGCCTCGCCGGCCTGCTCCACCAGACAGACGTATTCGCCGTTCGACCAGGCCTGTTCCGCCACGACCGCGCCGATCGCCTCCGGAAACACGTTGACGCCACGCAGCTTCACCATGTTGTCGCTGCGGCCGTACAGCGCAGCGAGCCGGCGATGGGTTCCGCCGCAGGCGCAAGCCCCGCGCTTCCACGCGGAGACGTCGTTCGAGTTGAAGCGCACGATCGGCGCCGCATGCTTGAACAGGCTGGTGACGAACATGGTTCCGCGCTCTTCGCCGGACCGCGGGGCAAGCGTGGCCGGATCATTGACCTCGACGATGAAAGCATCCTCGAACACATGCATGCCGTCGCGCTGCGGACAATCGGCGGCGATCGTGCCGCATTCATTGGTCCCGTAGCTGTCGAAGGCCGGTGCGCCCCATAGCGCTTCGAGTGCGGCCCGATCGTCGCTGCCCAGGTGCGTGACCAGGGCCTTGAGCCCCAGTTCGCGCACGTCGAAACCCATTTCGTCCCGGGCCGTCGCGGCCAGATGCCGCAGGTAAGCGGGAAACGCCAGCAGCACGTTCACCTTCCAGGCCCGCATGACCTCCAGCTGGCGGCGCGTCGGCAGCGTGGCGCCCGAGCCAGTCATGACCGGAATCGCGCCGGTGTACTTCCAGAGTCCTTCGCGCGACAGCATGCCGGCATTGGCCAGCCCCAGCGAGAACGTCACCTGCGCGACGTCCCAGGGCCGCACGCCCGCCATGTACTGGCGCCGCGCGCTGGTGATCGCCATCACCTCGCGGTCGCGCGGCGTATACATCATCGGCCGAGGCAATCCGGTCGTGCCGCCGCTGGTCTGGAACACGAGCGGCATCGGCGCATCGACGGCCGGATCGATGCCCATGTAGTCGCCCCACGGCGGGCAGCGCTCTATGCTTCGACGCAGGTCATTGACGTCGTACGGCGGGATGAGCCGCAGATCGTCCAGCTCCTTGATGTCGCCGGGCTCGAGACCGGCCTCCGTCCAGTGCCGACGATAGAACGGCACCTGCCACGCGCGCGCGATCTGCGCGAGGAATCGCTGCTGCTGCAGCGCATGCAGTTCGTCGCGCGACATCCGGTGCACGCGGTCGACGTACTCGCGGCCGGTAGGGAATTCAGCCAGCAGCGCTGTGAAGTCGAGCGCATTCGGATAGTAGAAGTCCGGCGTCACAGCGCCGGCTCCCCGAAAGTGAGCTCCGCTTCCATTGCCAGCCTGCCGTCGGTGCCAGCGGCCCATGCTTTCGCGCCGTCGCCCTCCGGACGGCCGCACAGCACGGCCGGCTCTTCGGCGAACAGCGGGCTGACGCCGCGATAGGCGAGCCGCCGGATCGGCCGCTGCGCCGCGCTGCTGCACAGGTCCATCAGCAGTGTCGCCAGCAGCGGCCCGTGCACCACGGCGCCACGGTAGCCGTCGCGGTTGCGCGCGTACTCCGCGTCATAGTGCATGCGATGCGCATTGAAGGTGATCGCCGAATAGCGGAACAGCTGGATCGGATCGAAGTTCACGGGCCGCGACCACTGCGCGCCGTCAGGCGCGGGGCGCGACAGCGCCATGCTGCGCCGGATATTGGCCGGATCGCGATACAGCAGATCCTGCTCCTCGACGATCGCCACTCCGTCCTCGTCGCAAAGCTCGTGGCGCAGCGTGACGAACACCAGGTCGCCGGAACGTCCTGTCTTCCTCGACGTCGAGACGACCTCGGTATCGCGCCGGACGCGTGAACCGACACGCAGCGGACGCAGGAAGTCGGTTCGCCCGCCGGCCCACATCCGGACGGCGCCGGCGACGTCGGGCAGCGCCGGCGTCCGGCGTGCGATGCCGTCGGACTTGAGCTCGGAGTGGCGCACGATATTGTTGAAGAACAGCCAGTGCCGTCCCGGCAGCAGCGGCGTGCCTGCCGCCGGCCAGTCGGCGGGCTGGTCGAGCAGCGCGGCGAACTGCGCCAGCAGACGGGCGTCGAGCACGTCGTGCCGCACCGCCCGCTCGCCTATCGCATGCTCGGGTGCGACCAGTTCGATGCGCGGGGCCGTATCGCTCATGCGTCCTCCGACCCGGCCTGTGCTGCGAAGCGCGGTCCGAGAACGCGCAGCAGGTTGTCGCGCAGGAACAGCCGCTCGCCCTCTTCCGTCAGACCCAGCCGACCGAAGTCCCGGAAATAGCGGTCGTACGAAATGTAGGGCCAGTTCGATCCGAAGACCACTTTCCGCTTGCCGCGCGTCTTCATGAACTGGGCGAACGCTTCCGGCCAGTGGTCGGGCGCATGGCCGCAGGTGCTGACGTAGACGTTGGGATGCTTCAGCGCCATCGCGATCATCTCTTGCTCCCAAGGCCAGCCGATATGGGCGCCGACGATGCGCAGTTCCGGGAAATCCAGTGCCACCCGGTCGAGATGGATGGGCCGGCCCGGCTCGGAAGGCATCAGCCCTGCCGTGTGGCCGACCTGGCTCCAGACCGGAATATCGAGCTCACAGCATTTCGCGTAGACCGGATAGAAGCGCCGGTCGTGCGGCGGCAGCCCCACCGCGTACGGGAACAGCTTGACGAACGAGAAGCCGTGCTGCGTGACGCAGCGCTCGATCTCGCGAGTGATCTCCATCATCGGCCGCAGCGGGTCTATGCCCACGCCGCCGATGACCCGTCCCGGCAGTTCGGCCATCAGCCGCGCCACCCAGTCGTTCTCCACGTGCAGGCCGTTCTCGCGCCGCGAATCGACGCCGCTGACCATGATGCGGCCTACATTGTGCGCATCCATCTGCTCGCGCATTTCCTGCAGCGGGATGCCGCGCGACAGCAGGTCGCCGCGGCCGAAGATGTGCTCGAAGATGTGGCGGTATTCGGGCAAGCGGTTGTAGCGCTCGGCGATCTCCGGCGGAATGGGCCGTACGCTGATGTCGATAGCGCGGGTGGCGGGCATCGTGTCTCCGACCAATGAAAATTTCTCAACAGCACGGCGATTCTAGGAATCGCCTCCCAGTGGGACAATTGATCATTTCTCATCGACCAGTTCCTGCATGGAACTCGTCATTCCTGGCCGGAGACACCGATGCGCCGCAAGATTCCCAGCAGCCTGACCCTGTCCATCTTCGAGGCGGCGGTCCGGCATAGCAGCTTCACGGTCGCCGCGCACGATCTGTCGCTGACACAAAGCGCCGTCTGCAAGCAGATCGCCGCGCTCGAGTCTTATCTGGGACTGGCGCTGTTCCGCCGCTCCGGCCGCGGCGTCGTGCCGACGCCGGCGGCACTGGATTTCAGCCAGCGTGTGGGCGCGGCGCTGGATATGCTGGAACGCGACACGGCCGATCTGATCGCCCGCGGGGGCAGCAGCGCCGAAGTGACCATCGCGGCACTTCCGACATTCGCCAGCCGCTGGCTGATTCCGCAGCTGCCGAGCTTCTACGCCGCACATCCGCAGATCACCATCAACCTGGTGGCGAGAACACGGCCCTTCCTGTTCGAGCAGACGACCATAGACGCGGCGATCTTCGCGCGCGACGCCGGTTGGCCCGGCACCGAGCAGACCTTCCTGATGGATGAGGATCCGGTCGCCGTCTGCGCGCCCTCGCTGATCCATCCGCGCCGCCGCATCGTCGCGGCCGATTTCCAGCGCCATCGGCTGCTGCATCTGGACACGCGTCCGCAGGCCTGGCGCCAATGGTTCGAGTCCTGCGGCCTGAAGATCGGACAGGACCGGCTGGGCCCGCGGCTCGAAACGTTCGCGCTGATCGCCGACAGCGCGGTGCACGGCCTAGGGTTCGCACTGGTGCCGCGGATCCTGGTGCAGGAGCAACTGGCGCGAGGGCAGCTGATCGAAGCCAGGCTGGCGCGCCGCGCCTCGGCGGCGGGCGCCTCGACCGCCTACTACCTGATCTGCCCCGAGAAGCGCGGGCCGAACCCGGCGCTGGACGCGTTTCGCGACTGGCTGGTGGTGCAGTGCCAGCGGCACAGCGCGAGTGGCCGGGCCGGCGAGGCCGGCCCGGTAGGGCTTTCGTCGACGCTCAGGCCGCCGGGTCGGAAGCGGACGCGGCAGCCGCCGCCCACTGCGCCGTCTGCGCCCCAAGCCGCGGCGCCGCCTGCCGATACGGCGGGCGCTCGCCGTCGTAGGTGAGCGGCAGGCCGACGGTGGCCAGGCCGCCGTCAGGCCCTGCTTGCAGGATGTCGAGCGCGAGCGCCTGCGGATCGCGCACGACCTGTTCGATGGTCTGCACCGGCGCGTTCGGCACCCCGGCTTCGTCCAGCCGCGCGCTCAGTTCCCGCGACGCGAAGCCGCCGGCGAACGCTTCGACCATGGGCAGCAGCACCTGCCGGTTCAGCACGCGAGCGCGATTGGTGCGGAAGCGTTCGTCGGCGGCCAGTTCGGGCCGCCCCATGGCGTCGGCCAGCTTGCCGAACAGCTTGTCGTTGCCGGCGCCTATCACCAGCCAGCCGTCGCGCGTCCTGAAGGCCTCGTACGGGACGATGCCGGCGGCGCCCGAGCCCTGCGGCAGCTGCGGGCCGCCGCCCATCTGATGGCGGCAGATCGGCGTGGCCGTCCAGGCGAGGGCCGTCTCGAACAGCGAAGTGCGGACATGCGTGCCCAGGCCGCTGCGCCGACGCTCCAGCAGCGCACCGAGAATGCCTATGGCCGCCCACATGCCGGCGCCCATGTCCACGATCGAGACGCCGACGCGGATCGGCGGCCGGTCCTGGCTTTCGCCGGTAATGCTCATCATGCCGCCGTAGGCCTGCATCAGCGGGTCGTAGCCCGGCTTGTCCTTCATCGGGCCGGTGTGTCCGAAGGCGCCGATTTCGCAATAGACCAGCGACGGATTGGCAGCCCGCATGGCCAGCGGCCCGATGCCGATCGACTCCGCCGCACCGGCGCGCATGTTGCAGATCACCGCGTCGGCCTTGTCGCGGATCAATTCGCGCAAGGCCTCGAGCTGGGCCGGATCGCGCAAATCCATGGCGACGCTGTGCTTGTCGCGATTGAAGGCCGTGAAGTGCGGGCCCGATCCGTCATGGAACGGCGGCCCCCAGCCGCGGGCCGCATCGCCGCCGTCCGGATTCTCGACCTTGATCAGCTCGGCGCCCAGCGACGCGAGGATGAAGCCCGTATAGGGCGCCGCGACGCTGTGTCCGAGCTCGACGATCGTGAAACCCACCAGCGGTTGGGTATGAGACATCCTGGCTTCCTCTAATTCGAATCCTGGTTCATGCGCTGATCCATACGCTGATTCATGCGCTGATCCGTACTCTGCTCCGCACGTAGCTGCCCCGGCCGTGCCTGTCCCGCGCGCGCCAGCAGCCGATAGGCGCGGTCCGCCACCGGCCGGTCCACCATGAGGCCCTCGAAGAGCACGGCGCCGCTGCCCTGCACCAGCCCCTGCTCGTACGCGACTGTCAACCGGCGGGCATGCTGCAATTGCTCCGGCGTCGGACCGAAGGCCTCGTTCAACGGCGCCACCTGCGCGGGGTGCACGCAGGTGGCGCAGGCAAAGCCGAGCGCGCGCGAGCGCTGCAGCATCGCCTGATAGGGCGCGCTGTCCGCCACCTCGGCGACACTGGCGAGCACGCCCATCGGCAGGATGCCGGCGGCGCGAGCCGCGTGAACGCCCAGCATCTTGGCAACGTACAGCGAGTCGGCGGTCGGTTGCGCGTCGAGATCGGTCGCCAGATCCTCTCCGCCCACTGCCAGCGAGACCACGCGCGGATCGGCCCGCGCAATGGCGGGGAGCTGTTCGAGCGCCGCCGCCGACTCGACCAGCACCGCGAAGCGCGTATGACCGACCGGCAGACCGAGCGCCAGCTCGCGCTCGGCGACCACCTCGGCGAGCAGGCGCACGTGCTCGGGACCCATCACCTTGGGCAGCATCAGCGCGCTCACCGTCCTGCCGACGGCCGCGTGAATGTCCTGCACCGCCAGCGGCAGCTCGCGGTTGATGCGCACCACGACGTCGGCGCCGCTCTGGCCCACCGTTGCAGCGGCATCGCGCAGGCGTTCGCGGGCCGCCGGCTTCTCGGCCGGCGCGACCGAATCCTCCAGATCGAGGATGACGGCATCGGCGCCGCGCGTATGCGCCTTGGCGACGAAACGATCGGAATGGGCAGGACAGAACAGCAGCGAACGCCAGGCCGGCAGCAGACGCATCATGCGGCCTCCTCGAAATGCAGCGTGCAGCTGGCCGCGAGCTGGCCGTCGGCATCGCCAGCCCAGGCAGCCATGCGGCCATCGGCAGGCAGCCCGCCCGCCACGGTCAGCGTGCCGCCGACGAACAGCGGCTTGACGAGCTTCGCCTCCAGGCCAGCGAGCCTGCGTCCGCCGGCGCGCTTCAGCGCCTCTTCGATCACCAGATGCACGGTGAGCGCGCCGTTCATGACACAGCCGGGGTAGCCTTCCTCACGCCTCGCATAGTCGGCGTCATAGTGGATCCGATGGCCGTTCCAGGTTAGCGCAGAGTAGCGAAACACCAGGACCGGATCCATCTCCCATTGCTCGCACCATGCGGCATCGCCAGGGACCAGCACCGGTGCCGGCGCCGGCACCGATGTCGGCGCCGGTGCCGGCGCCTGCGTCGCCCGCTGGCCGCCGCCGTCGGCCGCATTGCGGTACACGACTTGCTGCTCTTCGACGACCACCGGCCGGCCGGCCACTTCGATGGTATGCACGATCTTCAGGAACACCAGCGTCCCGCTGCGTCCCTCCTTCTGCTCGATGCCGGCGATCTCCGAGCGCCTGACCGCTCGATCGCCGACTCGCAACACACCGGGAAAGCTGACCTTGCGGCCGACGAACATGCGGCGCGGCAGCGGCACCGGCGGCAGGAACTCGCCCTTGCGCGGATGGCCGTCATGGCCGATCTGCGAACGGCGCGCGTTCAAGGTGAAGAACATCGAATACCAGTGCGGCGGCAAGGCCACGCCACGCTCGAAGGCGTCGGGATCGAGATCCAGCATGGCCGCCATGCGCCGCACGGCGGCCAGCGTGATCTCGTCGTCGACGCTCATCGAGCGGCCCAGCCAGCCGGCGAGACCGGCGGCGATGTCACCACCCCGCGGGAAAGCTTCGACCATGGCGTTCATCCCAGGAAGCGAATCAGTACGAGCGAGGCAAGCCGAGCACGTGCTGCGCGATGTTGCCCAGGATCAGGTTCGTCGAGACCGGCGCGATACGCGCAAGCCGGGCCTCGCGCCACTTGCGCTCCACGTCGTACTCGCGCGCGAAGCCGAAGCCGCCGTGCGTCTGCATGCAGGCCTCCGCGGCGTTCCACAGACATTCAGCGGCCAGATAGCGCGCCATGTTCGCTTCGGCACCACACGGCAGACCGGCCTCGAACAGCGCGGTCGCGCGCCGGACCATCAGGTCCGCGGCCTCCATCTGGACGTGCGCCT
The DNA here is from genome assembly GCA_050187175.1 of Burkholderiaceae bacterium. GTDB lineage: Bacteria > Pseudomonadota > Gammaproteobacteria > Burkholderiales > Burkholderiaceae_E > Zeimonas. The sequence continues at coordinate 49,181 of JBFWXS010000002.1, read as the reverse complement.
GCGCGATCGGAAACTGGATCGCCTGGTTGGCGCCGATCGGCCGCTTGAAGACGACGCGCTCCTTCGCATACGCGCTGGCCTTGCGCACGAACCAGCGAGTCGAGCCGATCGCCTCGGCCGCCGTGATCATGCGTTCGGCGTTCATGCCGTCGAGGATGTAGCGAAAACCCTTCCCCTCCTCGCCGATCAAGGCATCCGCCGGCACGTCCAGGTCTTCCATGAAGACCTCGGTGGCATGGTGGTTCACCATGGCCTTGATCGGACGAATGGTGAGACCGCGCTGCTGGGCCTCGCGCAGATCGATCAGGAAGGTCGAGACGCCGTCGGTCCGGTTCTTGACCTCCGACGCTGGCGTCGTGCGAGCCAGCAGCAGCATCAGATCGGAATGCTGCGCCCGCGAGGTCCATACCTTCTGGCCATTGATGCGATAGCCGTCGGCGGTGCGGACCGCGCGCGTCTTCAACTGCGTGGTGTCGGAGCCCGTGGTCGGCTCGGTCACTCCGAAGGCCTGCAGGCGCAGCTTGCCGGCGGCGATCTGCGGCAGATAGCGGCGCTTCTGTTCCGCGCTGCCATGGCGCAACACCGTGCCCATGGTGTACATCTGCGCATGACCTGCCGCGGCATGGCAGCCCGCCGCGCAGACTTCCTCCATGATGACCGCAGCGGCGCGCAACGGCAGCCCCGACCCGCCGTACTCCTCGGGGATCAGCGCAGCCAGGAAGCCGGCCTCGGTCATCGCACGGATGAACTCGGTGGGATAGTCCTCACGCTCGTCGAGCGCACGCCAGTATTCCTGCGGAAAGCCTTCGCAGACACGGCGCACTGCATGCCGGATGTCCGCGTGGTCTTCGCCGAGGGTCAGCGTCACCGGCGCCGCGGAAGATTTGGTGGAGTGATTGGCAGTCATGCGGCTATGCTAGGGTCGATTCGACGGCGGGCCAATGGTCGTCGGGCCGTGTGCTCCAGATATTAAGGGGCTGATTTGCGGTCGCTTGCAGGCGCGGGTGGTCTCGTGCTCCGGTTGTAGCGGGGGAGCGGCAGGCGCGGGTCGGCGGCTGGGATGATGCGGCGGTCGGCCCTGTGGGCCGACTGCCCTGCGCTGCTCGGCGCCGCATACATCCCAGCCGCCGACCCGCGCCTGCCGCTCCCTGCAAAGACTGTGGCATGCCAAGAAGAACCAGGCGGCGTCTGAAGCGACTTTTCTTTGTTCAACCTGCTTGATGACGAGCGCATCCAATGTGCGTCGCGACGGCTGTCGAGCAGCGCGCGGCCTTCATTCTCGAGCACATATCCAGGCCGCCTCGCGCGAGCTGTGCGATTCGGCTGCACGAATCGCGCTAGGTTTGTACACGAGCCGACAGGCGAGCCGGATTTCTTTGCCTGCCACCGCTGTATCGGCAAAGGCGTGGGCCGGGCGCTGCGGCTGGGCATCGTGACAGGGCGTCGCGCCGGGCCGCGTGGCGCGCCTGGCGCGTGGCCCCAGTGGGCGCGGCGCTGTATGCGCAGCCGAGAAGCGCAGGAAGCTTGGCCCGCGCGCAAAGCGCGCCACCATTCTGACTTACGGCGTCTGTCTGAGCGGAGCTCCCCAAAGGGGAGCGCAGCGAGTCACGCCGTGGGCCAAGCTTCCGAGCATCGCAGGGAACCCCTTTGCGTAGCAAAGGGGCAAGCATCAGCGCCGCGCCCACTGGGGCCACGCGCCAGGCGCGCCACGCGGCCCGGCGCGACGCCCTGTCACGATGCCCAGCCGCAGCGCCCGGCCCACGCCTTTGCCCGCCACAACCGCGGCACGAACCCTCCAACGCTCAGGAAGTCTTGACGACCGCGTAGCCAGTCTGCGCCACCTGTACTCGCGGCCGATTCGCCGCCCCTCCGTCCGCGAAATGCACCGCTATCGCCTCGCGCAACAGATCCATCATCGGCTGCTGCAGGTTCTCGCGTTCCCAGCTATGGACGCCGATGCCGACCGCGACGGTCTGCCCGCCGACGTCCGGCACACGCGTGGCGATCACCGACGAACCCGGCGTCACCGAGCCGGAGCTGAACGCGAAGCCGGTGCGGCGGCAGTCGGCGATTTCCGCGAGCAGCGCCTTGGCATCCACGGGCTCGGGGAAATCAGTGTCGATGGCGTTGACGTTGCGCACTATCCGCAGGATCTCCGCGTTGGCCATCGTACTCAGCAGCACCTTGCCGACGGCCGAGCGGCAGATGGGCCGCAGCAGCCCGGGCTTGAGTCCGACGCGCGAGCTGCGTGCCGCCACGATGTGGATGTACTGCGCATACAGGCCGTTCTGCATCGCCAGCATGGCGACATGGCCCGAGCGGCTGGCCAGCATTTCCATGAAGTCGAGCAGGCTGCCCTGCGCGAGCACCCGCTGATGCAGCCACATGCCGAGAAAGCTGACGCGCAGCGTGGGCACGAAGGTGCGCGCGTGCCGGTCGTGCTGCAGATAGCCCAGGCCGCTCAGGCCGTGCAGCAGCACCGAGGTGCTCGACTGCGGATAGCTGAGCCGCTGCGCGACCTCGCCGACCGTCAGCGGGCGCTGCTCGACCGCGAACAGCTCGAGCAGTTCGAGCGCGCGGTGCAGCGAACCCACCGGCTTGCCGTAGGGGAGGTCGGGCGCCACCTGCGTGAGCGGCATGTCAGCGGCATCGGGAGGATGCTGCTCGGGACGCTGCTCCGGATGCTCGGGAGGTTCGGCGTGCTGCTCGGAGTCCATGGCGGATCAGTTTACGCGCCCGCGGCCTCAGCCGTCGAAGCGCGGCTGCCGCTCGAGCGTGGAGAGCCGGTCGAACAGCGCGCGCGCATCGCCGTCGTAGCGTCCGTAGGCCAGCGCGTCCTGGAACTTGGCCCACAGCTCGTCGCGGCCCAGCGGCCGTTCCGCGTGGCCGAGCGCCTGATGCACCGGTTCGCCTTCCAGCACGCGTCCGCCGCGCAGGCTGACGATCACCTGATCGGCCCAGGCCGCACCCGGCGTACCGGGATCGTCGGCGGCGATCGGCGTCACGTGCACACGCTCGATCAGCCGCTGCACTTGCGGCAGGCCGACGAAGGCATCGTCGAGCTCGGTCAGGCCGGCGCGACCGGCAACCAGCGCGCACGCCATGGCGAACTCGATGCTGAACTTGGCAGCCAGGCCCGTGGCGGGTCTATGGTTGCGCAGCACCGTCGCATGCTCCTGGCTCATCCTCACCTCGACGCGCTCGACTTCCGCCGGATCGATGGCACGCGCGGCGCGCAAGGCCAGCATGCCGTCGAGCGCGCGATGCGTGTAGTAGCACAGAGGATAGCGCTTCACGTTCATGCGGCGCGTCGGCAGCTGCAGGCCGGACAGGACGGCGGCAGGCCGCGTGCGGTCGACCTCGCCGCGCGGCGAGACCGCGGCGAGGAAGCCCTGCGAATGCTCGAGCGAGTCGACGCTCGCCGTGAAGCCGGCGCGCGCCAGCCGCGCCGCGACGATGCCGGCCTGCGCGGCGCGACCGGCGTGGAAAGGCTTGGACATGGCCCCGAAGTTCGACATCAGGCCGGCGCTCTGGCTGGCGCCCAGACCCAGTGCGTGCAGGCTCTGCTCCTCATCCAGGTTCATCAGCACGGCGGCAGCGGCGGCAGCAGCGATCGACCCGAAGATGCCGGTCGGATGCCAGCCCTTGATATGGTGGATGCCAGGCTCGCGATCGACCAGTTCGCCCCAGGTCTCGTAACCGGCGACATAGGCGTCGAGCATGCGCGCGCCGCTGCTGTGCAGTTCGGCCGCCAGCGACAGAATGGCCGGGACCATTACCGCGCTTGGGTGTCCGCGCAGCGATACGTCGTCATAGTCGAGCGCGTGCGCGGCAATGCCGTTGACCAGCGCGGCGCCGGCGGCATCCGCCTTCCGGTCGCCGAACAGCAGCGGCGCCTGTCCGGCAGGCAGCGGCGACAGACCGCGCAGCGCCGTGATCACCACCGGTTCGTTGCGCCCGCCGATCAAGGTGGCGCAGCTGTCGATGAAGCCGGTCTTGGCCGCCTCGTGAGCTTCGGCCGGCGCGCCTTCGCGTGCGATGCCGGAGACGAAGCGCGCCAGTTCGCGCGTCAGTCCGTCCGCGTTCACGGCATCACCACGTCGATCAGGCACGGACCCGCGTGCGACATGGCGCGGGCCAGTTGCTGTGCGAACTGTTCGAGGTCATGCGCCTGCGTCGCAGGAACGCCCAGGCTGCGTGCCAGGCCGGGGAAGTCGATCACGGGCCGTCCTATGGTGAGCATGTCGATGGCGCGGGGCCCCGGCGTACTCACGCCGACGTCCGCGAGCTGGCCGTACAGGATGTTGTAGGTGCGATTCGAGAAGATGATCACGCAGACGTCGAGCGACTCGCGTGCCATCGTCCACAGCGACTGTATGGTGTACATGGCGCTGCCGTCGCCGGCCAGCGCGATCACCTTGCGGCCGGGGGTGGCGATCGCGGCGCCGACCGCGACGGGGGTGCCGAAGCCGATCGAGCCGCCCATGTTCTTGAGCCAGTCGTGCGGCGGCGCGCCGGCAGTATGCGGAAAGAAGCCGCGGCCGGTAGTGACCGACTCGTCGACCACGATGGCGCCCTCCGGCAGGTTGGCACCCAGCGCCTGGCCGAGGCCGTCCAGCGTGATGCGGCCCGTCGGCGCGGCGGGCCGGCCGCTCTGGGCCACGGCGACCGGCTTCGCGTTGGCGGCGTCCAGCTCGTCGGCGAGCGACCGCAGCGAAGCGAGCGGATCGCCGTCGACCGGGCATAGCACGGTGGTCTCGCAGCCGGGCGGTGTCAGCACGCTCGGCTTGCCGGGATACGCGAAGAAGGCGGCCGGCGGCTTGAGCCCCACCAGCACCATCCGGCTCGTACCCTGTAGCGCGGACTGTGCTGCATCCACCACGATGGACAGCCGCGCCGCCGCCACGCGGCCGGCGCCGCGCTCGATGCGGGCCGTATCGCCGGCAGCCATCAGCCGGCAGCCGGTGACCGCAGCGATCCTGCCGGCGAGCTCGAGGCCGGCCGCGCGCATCGCGCGCCCTCCCAGGTAAAGCACCGCGGAAGCACCGCCCGTTCTCAGCGCCCGCGCCGCAGCCACCACGACTTCCGCAGCCGGCGCGGCGGGCGCGGCGACGTCGAGCGCCGGGGCGCTGCCCTCGGCCTCGCCCCACGCCGTGTCTGCCGGCAGGATCAGCGTCGCGACGCGGCCCGGCGCCGTACGCGCTTCGCGGATGGCCAGCGCGCCGTCGGCAGCGACGGTGCGCGAAGTCGGCGAAGTCCTCACCCAATGCGAGAACGGCCGCGCGATGCCTTCGATGTCGGCCCTCAGCGGCGTATCGTGCGCCAGGTGATACAGCGCATGCTCACCGACGATGTTGACGATGCCCGAGCCGGCTTTTCTCGCGTTGTGCAGATTGGCCGCCGCGTTCGCCAGCCCCGGCCCCAGATGCAGCAGCGTGGATGCCGGCCGGTCGGCCATGCGATAGTAGCCGTCGGCGGCGCCGCTGCAGATGCCCTCGAACAGGCCCAGCACGCAGCGCATGCCGTCGACGCGATCGAGGGCGCCGACGAAATGCATCTCCGAGGTGCCCGGGTTGGCGAAGCAGACGTCGACGCCGCCGGCCAGCAGCGTACGGACCAGGCTTTCAGCACCGTTCATGTCAGCGCCCCACCGTCACCGGCAGGTCGGTGACGAGCATGTGCCCGACCGACTGCGTGATCAGCTCCGGCAAGCGCGCCTTCATGGCGGCCGCTTGCGCCGTCATGCCGCAGGCCCAGAACATCGCGGTATGGCCGGCTGGAACGCTGCGCGGCGTTCCCCAGTCGGGCGTGTCGAAGCGATCGATGATCCCGGCAGGATCGCCGATGTGCACCGGAGCCCCGTGGCAGTCCGGATGCCGGGCGGTGACCGCCGTCATCGGCACCACGTACCGGTCCGGCACGATGCGCAGCCCCACCACCAGCGGACCGGCGAACACGCCGGCCGGCTTGCAGGCGATGCGCGTCATGAACATCGGCGACGGCCCTTCGTCACCGGCGGCCTGCGGCAGAAGGATGCCGGCTTCGCGCAGTGGCCGCTCGAGCGAGATCGCACAGCCGGTCAGGAATGCGACGTGATCCGCGCGCCACAGATCGTTCAGATGCGTAACGCTGCCGCTGAACTCGCCGTTCTCGTAGACGTCATAGCAGCCGATATCGGTGCGCACGTCGCCGCCTTCAGCGACCGCATCCAGGCTGGGATCGCCGGGGTCGGTGACGTGGATCAGCGGAAAGGCGGCCGCATTGCGCTGGCAGAAACGCATGAAGTCGAACGCATTCGCGTGCGGCACCACGATCAGATTGGCCTGGTGAAAGCCGACCGCCAGCCCCTTCGTATGCCCGCGCCAGCGGCCGGCGCGGATGTGCTCGCGGATCGTTCGCGGCGCTGCGGCGGCGAGCTCCGCCCGTGAAGGCGCAGCGATGGGCATCAATGCTGAATCCAGCATGGTCGATCAATTGCACGCAACGAAGCGGACGCGCTGCATGACCTTGGCCGGCAGCCGCGTTTCCCGCCAGCTGCGGCCGTCGTCCGCAGTGACGAAGATCTGCCCGCTGCGCGACGCGCAATAGACACGCGCGGGATCATCGAGATCCGGCGCCACGCCGACCATCGTCGCGTCCGCCTGCACGCCATGATCGAAGCGGCGCCACGACTGGCCGAAATCGTCGCTCCGGTACAGCGAGCCGTCGGTGCTGCGGGCGGCCGGTGACAGCGTGGCGTACAGCGTGCGCGGCGCATGCGGCGACACGGCGACACCGCGGCAATAGGTGAGCGGCGAGAAGCGGCCGAGCTGCATGTCGGACCAGCGCGCGCCGCGGTCGTCGCCGCGAAACAGACCCATGCGATTGCCGAGCAACGGCGTGCCGGGCATGGCGCGGCTGATCACGACGGCGTGGGAATCGAGCAGGCCCTCGGCATCGGTGTCCGACTCGCTGCGGTTCTTCAGTCCCGGCTGCTCGGCAAGCCGGATCAGCGAGGCCGATACGTCGCTGAAGCTCTCTCCGCCGTCCGAGCTGCGGATCACGCCGCCGATCTCGAACGCGACATACAGATCGTCCGGCCGCGACGGGTCGGCGGTGATGCAGATCACGCGCGGCGGAAAGCTCATCCGGCAATGGCCCGGAGGAGCGGCGGCGGGCAGGCGCTGCCAGCGGTCGCCGCGGTCCTGACTGCGATACACGGCCGAACCCTCGCCCTCGGCGCCCGCATAGATCACTTCAGGCCGCGCCGGATGGCAACTGACGGAATAGATCGGCGCAGCACGGTCAGGAAAATCCAGACGCTCCCAATGGTCGCCGCCGTCAGCGCTTCGGTACGGCCCGTCCTGCGTGCCGACGAACAGCAGCCGGCGGTCGAACGGATGCACCGCGAACGCGCGAGCCTCGACATCGCGCGGCAGGCCTTGCGTGAGCGCCTGCCAGTCACCGCCGTCCGCGGCCATCCGGAACAGGCCGCCGCGCGCTTCCTGTCCGCTGCTGGCTCGGTGATCGTAGTCGCCGCCGGCAAAGACATGCTTCGTTCGCCCATGGACCAAGAGATCACCTCCGCACAGGAAAGGCATGAACGGTAGCGATGATAATCAAGGCCCGCCATGCATCGGCACGTTCGCGCGCCGCATATCAGCCGGCTGAACATTCGGTGCCGGGCCTTCTGGCGAAGCGCCGCACGGCCTACCATCGAAGAATGAACCCACAAGATGGAGACAATGCCATGATGCGTCGCAGGACGATGGCGAAACTGGCCGTGCTGGGTGCAGCGACGCTGTTCTGCACGGCGGCCGTCGCACAGCAATCCGCTTCCGCCTATCCGTCGAAGATCATCCGGCTGATCGTACCGTTCGCACCGGGCGGGCAGACCGATCTGCTCGCTCGCCTGGTCGGGCAACGGATCCACGAGAAGCTCGGCCAGCAGGTGATCGTCGAGAACCGACCGGGCGGCAACACGCTGATCGGCACCGACTTCGTGGCGAGAGCGGCACCGGACGGCTACACGCTGCTTCTGGCCGGCAGCACGCACGTGATCACGCCGATGCTGACGCCCGCACCGTTCGATCCGATCAAGGATTTCGCGCCGATCGCCACGCTGACCTCCAGCGCCATGGTCCTGGCGGCCACGCCGTCGCTGGCGGCGAACAATGTGCGAGAGCTGGTGCAGCTGGCGAGATCGCGGCCGGGGCAGCTGAACTTCGCGTCCTACGGCACCGGCAGTCCGAGCCATCTGGGCGGCGAGCTGTTCAACATGCTCAGCGAACTGAAGATGCAGCATATCCCGTACAAGGGCGCGATGCCGGCCGTGACCGAGCTGATCGGCGGACAGGTGCAGCTATTCCTCGTACCGCCCGCGCCGGTTGCCCCGCATGTGAAGACCGGCAAGCTGAAGGCGCTGGCGGTGACCGGCGACAGCCGGCTGGCGGCACTGCCGGACGTGCCGACCTTCACCGAGGCCGGGATGCCGAACTTCGATGTCAAGGTGTGGCTGGGGCTGTTCGCGCCGGCCGGCACGCCGCCGGAGATCGTCAACCGCCTGTCGGCCGAGATGTCGGCGCTGCTCGCGCAAGCCGAGACCCGGCAGACGCTCGCTGCGCAAGGCATCGAAGCCTGGTATACGACGCCGGAGCAGTTCGGCGCCCTGATGAAGTCGGACATGGCCAAGTACCAGAGCGTCATCAGGACCGCGAACATCAAGGCCGACTAAGGAACATGGATCGAGCACTCTTCAGCCCGCTGCAGATTCGCGGGATCACGCTGCGCAACCGTATCGTGGCTTCGCCGATGCTGACGTACTCGGCGAACAAGGGCCACGTCAACGACTGGCATCTGATCCATCTGGGCAAGGTGGCCGCGGGCGGGCCGGGACTGGTGTTCATGGAGGCGACCAAGGTCTCGGCCGACGGCTGCTCGACGATCCGCGACGCCGGCATCTGGAAGGATGCATTCATTCCCGAGCTGCAGCGCCTGAGCGCAGCGATCCGCAGCTTCGGCGCCGTACCCGGCATCCAGCTCAGCCACTCCGGCCGCAAGGCGCGCCAGTCGCTGCCCTGGGAAGGGCGCGCGCCGCTCGGTGAGGTCCCCGGCGTCGATCACGGCGAGCCATGGCAGCTGATCGGCCCCAGCGCCGTCGCGCATGCGCCCGGCTACGCCGTGCCGAGCGAGATGAGCGTGGACGACATCGACGCGCAGGTCGAGGCCTGGGGTCAGGCGGCACGCCGCGCCGACGAAGCGGGCTTCGAGGTGCTCGAGCTGCATGGCGCCCACGGCTACCTGATTCACCAGTTCCTGTCGACCGAATCGAACCGCCGCCAGGACGCCTACGGGGGCTCGCTGCAGAACCGCATGCGCTTCGCCGTGGAAATCGTGCAGCGCGTACGGCGCGGCTGGCCCGAACACAAGCCGCTGTTCGTACGCATCTCGGCCATCGATGAGTGCGGCTGGACGATCGACGACAGCATCGCGCTCGCGAAGACGCTGCACGCGGTCGGCGTCGACGTCATCGACTGCAGCACCGGCGGCATGGGCAAGCAGGCACCGGTCGACTCGGCTTTGACCTATGGCTATCAGGTCGACCATGCGCGGCGCATCCGCACTGAGGCCGGCGTCCCCACCATGGCCGTCGGCCTGATCGTACATGCCGACCACGCCGAAGCGATCGTGCGGCAGGGGCAGGCCGATCTGGTCGCGCTGGGCCGCGAGCTGCTGCACAACCCGAACTGGCCGATCGACGCGGCACAGAAGCTCGGCGTCCCCTCGCCGTTCGCCGACATCGTGCCCATGTACGGCTACTGGCTGGAGAAGCGTGCGCGCAACCCGGCCATCACCCCTTCCACCTGGCTGCCCAGCCTGAAATCGGACGACGGCGCCGCTGGCTGATCCGCACCGCTATCCATACATCCGAGGAGCATTGCATGGCAAAGAACGCGTCATCCGTTCCCTTTCCGGCCGCTGCATCGCGTCGCCGCCGACTGCTGGCGGGAGGACTGAGCGGCCTGGGAAGCCTCGCCTTCGGCGCCGCGTACGCGCAAGGCAGCGCGCGCGGCAGCTACCCCGACAAACCGGTGCACATCCTGGTCGGCTTCGCGGCGGGCGGCGGCATCGACATCATGGCGCGCATCGTCGCCAAGAGCCTGACCGAGCAGCTGGGCCAGCCCTTCGTGGTCGAAAACCGGCCCGGCGCCTCCGGCATCATCGCCGCGGGCCGCGTGGCCAAGTCCAGCCCGGACGGCGTCACGCTGCTGGTGACGGCCGACGTCCACCTGATCGCACCGACGCTGACCAAGGAGGTGCCGTACGATCCGCTGAAGGATTTCGCCGCCGTCGGCACGCTGGCCTCCGGTCCGCAATGCATCGCCGTCCACCCAGGCTTCGCGGCGCAGACGCTGCCGGCGCTGATCGAGTCAGCCAAGGCCAGACCCGGCGCGCTGGCCTACGCTTCCGGCGGCGGCGGCACGCTGACGCACATGGCGATGGAGCTGTTCTGCACGCGCGCGGGCATCAGGATGCTGCACATTCCGCACAAGGGGTCCGGACCGTCGCTGATGCCCGTGATGGCCGGCGACGTGCCGGTCCTGTCGATCTCGCTCGGCTCCGCGCTGCCGCATGCCAAGTCCGGCAAGCTGCGGATCCTCGCCGTGACCAGTGCGCAGCGCACACCGCTCGCGCCCGAAATCCCGACCGTGGCCGAGAGCGCCGGCCTGTCCGGCTTCGAGGCAAGCTCATGGATGGGCGTACTGGCGCCGGCCGGCACCCCGCCGCCTGTCGTCTCCTTGCTGAATGCCGAGATCGAGAAGCTGCTGCAGCGTCGCGACGTGCAGGAACAGCTGGCGATCAACGCCTGGGTGGCGAACCCGCAGTCGCCGCAGAGTTTTTCCGACATGCTGGCGCGCGACATGGCCAAATGGACGGCACTGGTGCGCGACACCGGTATCAAGGCGGACTGACAAGACGGATTGATTCGATGCGACTTCCGAAGCTCGGCTACGACGATCTCGACGACCGGCAGAAACAGTCGTTCGAGCGGCATGCGGTGCGCCGCAAGGTGGTCACCGGCCCCTACTACGTCTGGCTGCACAGCCCGGATCTGATGGACAAGGTCTCCGCGCTGGCGACCTATCTGCGGCTGGACTGCAAGCTGCCCGAGAAGCTGCGAGAGTTCGGCATCCTGGTGACCGCGCGCTTCTGGGATGCGCAGTATTCGTGGAACTCGCACGTGGACAAGGCGATCGCCGCCGGCATCTCGCACGATGTGGTGAAGGCGCTGGCAGAAGGACGGCGCCCCGACTTCCAGGAAGCCGACGAACGTATTTACTATGACTTCGCGACCGAACTGCTGCAGAATCACTTCGTCAGCGACGAGACCTTCGCGGCGGCACGGACGATGTTCGGCGACGAAGCGCTGGTCGACCTGATCGGCTCGGTCGGCTACTGGTCCATGCTGGCGATGTGCCTGAACAGCGCCGAGGTCGACCTGCAGGCCGGCCGCGCGCCGCCGTTTCCCGACATGCACGGTTACCGCAAGATCAAGGAAGCAAAGTCATGACGGTCCACTGGGAAAGCACAGAAGTCGAGGGCCAGCCGATGCGGATATACGTCGGCGCGCCGGAGCGGCCCGGTCCGCAGCCCGTAGTGCTGATCGCGCAGCACGGCGGCGGCCTGGACGCACAGATTCAGGACGGCGTGCACCGCCTGCACCGGGCCGGCTACATCGTCGCGGCGCCGGAGCTGTACCATCGGCAGGCCGCCGACGTGGATCCGACGAAGCGGACCAGCCTGCTGCGCGACGACGAGATCATCGCCGACCTGCGCGCCACCATCGCGCATCTGCGCGCCGGCCGCGAGCTCGGACCGATAGGCATCATCGGCTTCTGCATGGGCGGCCGCGTCGCCTATCTCGCCGCCGGCTCGATGCCCGAGCTGCAAGCCGCGGTGGTCTTCTACGGCGGCAACATCATGAAGGCGCTCGGCGACGGACCCAGCCCGTTCGAGCGCACAGCGGACATCCAGTGCCCGGTGCTCGGATTGTTCGGCGCGCAGGACACGAATCCGTCGCCGGAAGACGTGCAGCGGCTCTCGGCCGAACTGACGCGGCTCGGCAAGTGGCACGAGTTTCATACGTATCAGGACGCCGGCCACGCATTCCAGAACTTCATCATGCCCGAGCGGTATCGCGAACGCGCCGCGACGGCGTCTTGGGCGCAGATGCTGGCGTTCCTGAAGGCGCGGCTGTCAGCGGCCGCGTAAGGCGCAGCAGCGGTTCCCGCGTAGGCGAACCGTCAGTCCCATGTAAGTCCCCCGCAAGCTTCGCGCGCTAGTCTGGACGCATGCGTGAAGCGTGGCGAGCCTCCCCCAGGAGCAGCGTGACTGCCGCGGCATTCACGCAGTCCGCTCCATTCAATCCGCGTGCACGGCGGGAGGTATCGTGACCAAGCTTCTTCTGAAATCCAGCCCGCTGCTGACGGCGTTCGTGGCAATGACTGCATCGGCGCAAGGCGCCGCCGACCAGGCCTCATCCGCTCCCGCGAGTCCGGTGGTGGTGGGCCTGTTCGTCCTGCTGTTCGTCGGCATCATCGCCCTTTTCTTCGTATGGATGGTCCGCTCGAGCAAGCGGCACGACGCCGATGAGGCCGAAGCGGCACCCGCGCCGGCCAGCGCTCCCCGCGAATAGCGAGGCGGTCGGGGATCCGGCAGCTCAGCCGATCAACTCCCCGAAGCTGACCACGCGTCCCGATAGGCGCTCAGCAGACCGGCCGCCTCCTGCACCGGCGCAGCACCGGCGATGTAGCGGTCCGGCCGTACAAGCACCGCATGGCCGGCAAGCTGCGGCAGCAGACGATCCAGCAGCGGGTCCGTGCAACCGGCCAGGCCTCGCATGGACTTGCCGCTGCGCATCGGCAGCACGACACCCGACATGGCATCGATGAGCTGCGGCGGGACTCGAAAGCCGCCGGGCGGATCCAGAACCACCAGTGCGTGACGGAATCCGACGAACTCGTCGAACGTTATCGCCGCACCGTCGACGTCGAGCATGAGCCGCGGAAAGACGGTTCCGACCAGGTCCGCAGCGGCATCGCCGGCGGTGACGAGCAGGCCTTCGTCGATCCGCGGGCGCGGCACGTACCGCATCTGCGCCAGATAGTCGCGCGCCGGCGGATACTGGTTCAGCAGACGGACTACGGCGTTGCGCAACAGCGCCAGCGGCCGCGATCGGATATTGGCCAGGCGCCCGACGTTGACGGAATAGCGGACAGCCCGGCTGACCTGCGCGCGCCGCTCGACGTCATAGCTGCTCAGCAGTTTCGGGTCGGCATTCTTCTGCAGTACCGAGGCCAGCTTCCAGGCCAGGTTGGCTGCATCGCGCGCCCCCGTGTTCAGGCCCTGCCCTCCGAACGGCGGCATGACGTGCGCGGCGTCGCCGAGCAGGAATACCCGGCCCTGCTGCATCCGATCGGCAATGCGCTCGGAGAATCCGTAGATGGCGCGGCGGATGATCTTCGGCTGCAGGCCGCGGTACGGGCTGAAGTTGTCGATCAGCCAGCGTATGCCTTGGTCGGACATCAGCCAGTCGTGGTCCTCGCCGGGGGCCAGCATGAACTCGAGACGGCGGCCGCCGAACGGCGCAGGAATGCTGTTCATCGGGCGGCGCGGATCGCAGAAGAACCGCGATCCCGGCGTATCGTCGGGAAACTCCGCCAGGTCGACGACCAGATGCGGCTCGTCGATGCGCCGCCCCGGAAAGTCGATGCCCACCGCGGTGCGAACCGGACTCCTGGCGCCGTCGCACGCAAGCAGATACCGCGCCGTGAGGGCCCGTTCTTCGCCGCCCACGCGAACTCGCGCCTCTACATGATCGGCGCCCTGCGACAGGCCGGTGAACTCGGCGCCGAAGCAGATGCTCGCGTGCTGCCTGGGCACACCCTGAAGCAGCGTCTGCTCGAACAAGGGCTGGCTCACCGCCACCCGGTTGCCGAAGCCGTTGGGCGTCCTGAACGGCGGCACGGTTACCAGCGGCCTGCCGCGCGCCGACGTGAAGAAGACGCCGAACGGTGCGGAGGCGCGGGCATGCACCGCGTCGGCAAGCCCCAGGCCGGCCAGCAGACGGAGGTATTCGTCATCGACCGCGATGGCTTTGGGCAGATCCGAGGTCCGCTCGTTCCGCTCTATAACCGTGCACGAGATGCCGTATCTGGCGAGCAGATTCAGCACCGTGAGGCCGACCGGACCGGCGCCCACGATCAGCACGTCGGTGCTCGGCGGCAGCAGATCACGGGGGCCGGCCACGCTGCGTGTCAGCTCCAGCGTCTGCTCGAGGGAAAGTCTGCGCACCGCCTGCTCGGGCCGGGACTCGACAATGCTCAGACATGCGGTCATGCGCGGCCGTCCCCAAGGAACTCGATGACCAGTCGATTCAGCGGCTCGGGGTTCTCGAACTGCGGCCAGTGCCCGACCTGCCGCATCTCGACCAGCGTCGCCTTCGGAATCAAGCCGGCGACCGCCCTGGCAGTGTTCGCGTACAGCGGCTTGTCATCGACGGAGGCGACGACCAGCGCGGGTACGGAGATGGAGCGCCATTCGTCGGGACTGATCAGATTGCGCGCCAGGAACTCCGGCTTGAACACAGCCAGGACGTTCTCCCCGGCCGCCTTCATGGACGCTTGCGAGTAGGTCTGCAGGCGCAGGCCGATCAGATCGTCGATGCGATTCTCTTCGGCATAGATCAGCCTGCCGAAGATCTCCTTGACGCTCGCCCAGCTCGGCTCCTCGAACGCCTTGCCGCGGCGCGTGATGATCGCCCCTATCTCTTCCTTGTCGTCGGACAGTCCGAAGGCCGACAGCAGCACCAGCTTGTCGGTCTGCCGCGGATGCGCGAGGGCGAAGCGGCTGGCGATCCAGGCGCCCATGGAGATCCCGATGAAGGACGCGCGCTCGATCTCCTTTGCCCGCATGAAGTCGATCAGCTGCGCGACGTGCTCGGAGATCTCGTACGGCCGATCCGGCTTCTCGGTGTAGCCGCAACCGATCATGTCCAGCGCGAAGCAGTGGAAATGCTCGGACAGCGGACCCAGGTTGGCGCAGAAAGCCTCCCAGGATCCGCCGGTTCCGTGAATCATGATCAGCGCCGGCCTTCCGCGCTGGCCGGCCTCGACATAGCGCGTTCTGAAATCGCCGGTCGTGATCCAGTCCTGCCGATGCGGCACGGTCGCCAGATGCGACCAGATGCTTCTGTAGCCTCGTTCCTTGCTCATGTCGAATCCTCTGCTGTATATCCAATATCGATCGGGGCCGGGTCTCTATCCGGCCAGGATCCGTTCGAGCTGCGTCGACCACGCGCTTCGCTCGATGTAGGTGGGGTCGCGCAGCACGGCCGCCCGCGTCGACTGCAGGAGCTCGTCGTCCGCAAGATCCAGATCCAGCGGCCGCGCATGCGGTTGACTGACGTGCCACGGCGTATCCAGGTAGGCCTCGATCCCGTTGCCTTCGGGATCGCGCGCGTACAGCGACCACGAGTTGCCGTGGTCCACCGCACGCACCGGCTCGTTTCCGAAGCGCTGAAGCCGTTCATGCAGCGTACGCAGGTCGTCGATCCGCTCCACCTTGAACGACAACTGGTTGACGGTGCTGGGCTGCTGCGCGACGTCTCGCCCGCCGATCAGCACGAGCTGGTGATGGGACTGCGCATCCGCGCTCAGGAAGTGGATCCGGTTCTGGAACTGCTGCGAGACGCCGGTGTCGGTCACGACCAGTCCGAACACTTCGGTGTAGTACCGCGTCATGACGTCGATGTCCTGCACGTAGATGCCGACGTGCTTCAGTTGCGCGCGCAAGGCCACGGCTTTCCCCTCGTCATCGATCGGCGGGCGACTACAGCTTCAGCAGCCGCTGCGCATTGAGATGGGCGACCTTGGCGCGGTCGACGTCGGCGATGGGTGCGGTCTCGAACCAGCGCACTGCCTCGAGGTTGGACTCGAACGGGTAGTCGACCGAGAACAGGATATTGTCGAAACCCACGACGCTGGCGGTGCACATCAGCTCGGGCGTGGAGAACACGCCGGACGTGGTGATGCTGAAGTGATCGAGGAAGTACTCGCGGATCGACCGCTTCAGATGCGGGTAGGCCGGCTTCAGGCGGCTGTTCACGCGCCACAGCGCGAACGGCAGCAGTTCGCCCATGTGGCCGATGATGATCTTCAGGCGCGGGAAGCGGTCGAAGACGCCGCCCAGGATCAATTTGAGCACGTGCGTGCCGTTCTCGATGCCGTAGCCCCACGCAGCATGGCTCAGTGCCGGGTGATCCTTGAAGTAGGCATCGTAGACCGCCGGGTGCGGACTGGCCGGGTGAAGATAGATGGGCACGTCCAGCGCCTCGGCGGCTTCGAAGATGCCCCAGAAGAACGGATCGTCGAGATACCGGCCGCGCGTGTGGCCATTGATCATGGCTCCCTTGAAGCCATGCTCGCGTACCGTCCGCTCGAGCTCACGCGCCGCTTGCTGCGGCGCTGCCGTGGCCAGCGTGGCGAACCCGGCGAACCGGTCGGGATGCGCCTTGACGGTCTGCGCCAGGAAATCGTTGGCCATGATCGACAACGAGTGGGCACGCTCGACGTCGGCCATGTCCTGAACGCCGGGTTTGGCATGCGACAGCACCTGTACGTCGATCCCGGCTTCGTCCATCAGCCGCAGGCGGATCTCGCCCACTTCGTCGACACCCGGAAAGCGCGAGGGCGACAGCACGGCGCGATCGGCCTCGCCGTGCGTCGCGACGATGTCGGAGAGGACGAAATGCTCTTCCAGGGCAATGAGCTTCAGACGAGGGGCAGGCGTGGGCGCCATGTCGAGGTCCTTTCTACGGTTCTGAGCGCCGCGAAAGCGGCTGGAAACGGCAAAGCGGGGACCTGCCGCCACGTTCGTGGCGGCCTGTCGTGTATCAGCGTGCTGCCGGGTTGCGGCCGGCGAGCTATCGGGCGCCGCTACTGCGGTACGACGCCCAGCTCGCGGATCAGGCCGGGAATCACCTCGGCCTCGGTGCGGTACTCCTGCTCGAACTGCGCGGGTGTACTGCCGATCGGCATGAAGCCGTTCTGACCGAGGAAGTCGCGCATCGCCGGCCCCTGCAGCGCGAGCTGCACGGCCTGCGCCATCCTGTCCCGGACCGCACTTTCCATTCCGGCGGGACCGAGCAGGCCGATCCAGATGTAGTTGGTGAAGACGAAGCCCGGAAAGCCGGCTTCGGCGAAGGTCTGCACCGTGGGCAGCAACGGCGAGCGGCTCGACCCCAGCGAAGCGAGCGCCTTGATCTTGCCGCTCGCGATGAGACCGGCAGCAAGATGCGGCGCGGTCAGGCTCATGTCGATGCGACCGCCGAGCAGATCCTGCATGGCCGGCGGGGAACCGGCATAGGTGACCTCCTGGAACTTCACGCCTGCCTGCCGCGCCACCGACTGCATCAGCTGCATAGGCAGGCTGCCGGGCCCCCACGAGCCATAGCTGAACTCGGTCCCTTGGGCCTTGGCCTGCGCCACCAGCGCGCTGAAGCTGTCGGCGCTCACGCCGGGATGCGCCACCAGTACGGGCCCGTTCGCGGAGATCTTGCTGATGAACGAGAAGTCCTTCCGCGGGTCGTAGCGCAGGCCTTTGTGCACGGCCATTGCACTGACCAGCGGGTCGGGGATGGCGACCAGCAGCGTGTAGCCGTCGGGCGCGGCGCGAGCAACCTCGGCAGCACCTATCGTGCCGCCGCCGCCGGGCTTGTTCTCGACGACCACGGCGACCCCCAGGACCCTGGCCACCGCGTCACCGAGCCTGCGGGCCACGCTGTCGACCGGCGAACCGGGCGGGAACGGGACGATCCAGCGAACCGGCTTGGACGGATAGCGCGACTGGGCCGCGGCGGCTCCTGGCTGCAATGCACCGGCCAGCATGACGGCTCCGGCCGCGTTGATGAACTGACGCCGATCTTTCATCCCCTCCTCCTGTCGTTGCGCCGCGAGTTGAACTGGAATGCCCGGATGCTAAGCAGCGGCGGCCCAGGCGGGAAGAATCGAAATCCTCGTCGTGAACACCTTTGGTGATCACTCGCAGGGGAGGTGTCAAAATCCCCTCTCCGAGAACTTTTCGATATCGCATCCGATGAACCTTCGTCAGCTGCGGACCTTGGTGGCGGTGGTCGAGCAGGGCAGCATCCGCGGCGGAGCCCGCTTCCTGAACCTGTCGCAATCAGCGGTGACCAAGGCGATGCAGGAGCTGGAGGAAGAGGCGGGCGTGGCGCTGCTGGTGCGGCGCTCCCGCGGCGTCGACCTGACCGAAGCCGGGCAGCGGCTGCTGCCGCGAGCCCGCCTGATCACGCGCGAAGCCGAGCTCGCGCGCGAGGACCTGCAGCAGGCGAACGGCGCCGATTCCGGCACGCTGCGGGTCGGCCTGATCCCGTACGTATCGCTGACCGCGCTGGGCGAAGCCTTCCACTGGTTCCGCCAGCGCTACAGGCAGGTTCGCGTGGAATTCAGCGAGAGCGTGATGGCGCGGGTCCTGCCGCGGCTGCGCGACGGGACGCTCGACCTCGCGGTGGTGGCGGCCGACGCCGGCGAGCTGCGCGGCGACGACTTCCGCACCCAGCTGCTGCAGCGGATTCCGCAGCGAGTGGTCGTGCGGCGCGGCCACCCGGCGCTCGCGGCACCGACCGCCGAAGAGCTGGTCCGCTACGAATGGATCTACAGCCGTCATCCGCTGCACGAGCGGGAGTCGCGGCTGGCCGAGATGTTCGGCCGCGCCGGCGTGCCGCCGCCGTCGCGCTACGTGGTCTGCGATGCGCTGCAGATCTTCTCGCTGCAGCGCAGGAACGACTGCGTGAGCATCATGCCCGAGCTGATGCTGGGCAAGCCCGAGACGCGCGACATCGTGGGGGTGCCCGGCACGGCCATCCAGCCCTTCGACCTGGAATTGACGATGCTGAGGCGAGCCGACACGCCGCTGACGCCGGCGGCGGCGTACTTCGCGCACTGCCTGGTCGAAACGCTGCGCACCGAGCTGTCGCCTGTCTCTGACGAGGCGGGAAAGGACTGAGGAAAGCCCAGACCTCAGGATTTCGCGCGCGTACCCCGCTCGGGCCGGCTCCTGGCAGCGCTCGGGCGGGGCCGCAGGTATTCGGCCTCGCGCAGCAGCGCGTCCGAGAACGCTTCCGCGGCCGGTGTCAGCGGCAAGCCCTCGCGCCGGATCATGCAGATGTCGGGCCCATCGATTTCATCGTCGATGGGAAACTTGGTGAGCACGCGCGCCGTGAGCGGTGTCCTGATCCAGTCTTCCGGCAGCAGCGCCAGCAGCTCGGTATTGGCCAGCAGGCTCACCAGCGCCATGAGGGATTCGCACTGCACACGCGCGGCCGGCACGCGCAGGCCGCGCACGCTGAAGACCTCATCGAACTCGATCGCCCGTGGGCCGGCAGCGGCGGTCAGGATCCATTCCGCGTCGACCAGGTCGGCGAGCGAGCGCGCACGCCGCAGCGGATGATGAACGCCGCCCACCACGGCTCGCTTGTGCGAGAACACCGGCGTGACCGCGTACTCCTTGCCCAGCGATCTGGCAGGTCGGGGAGCCATCACGAAGTCGATGCGGCTGTCGCGCAGCTCCGGCAGCATCACGGGCAGCAGCCCTTCGACGATGCGCACCTGGGCCAGCGGATAGCGCTGCCGGAACGCCTTCAAAGCCCCGGCCAGGAACAGCAGCGAAGGCGTTCCCGATACCGCGAACGCGACGCGGCCGCCGCGGGCGCCCATCAGTTGAGTCAGCTCGTCCCGGCCTCGGCTCAGCTCGTTCGCCGCGGTCTCGGCGCGCAGCAGGAAGCGCCTGCCCATCTGGTTCAGCGCCGCCCCCTTGGCCGTCCGGTCGAACAAGGGCGTTCCGAGCTCCTTCTCGAGCTGGCGAATGCTCTTGGTCAGCGCTGGCTGGCTCAGCTGCAGCTCCCTGGCCGCCTGGTGAATGCTGCCGGCCCGGGCGACCGCGATGAAATCGCGCAGATTGTGGAGCTTCATGGAGGATAACCATAAGGAATCAGATCTACATTTTTACCATCTATTCGGCATTGCCATGGCTTCCTATCCTTCTGGCCTGCACCGACGCCCCGTCGCCGAACCACGAGGAGACCATGACTTTCAGCGAAACAAAGCCCTCGCAGCCTGCCGATACCGACGTCCTGATCGTCGGCGCCGGTCCCGTGGGCATGGCGCTGGCCATCGAGCTGGGATCGCGAGGCATCGCGTGCGTGCTGATCGAGAAGAACGCAAGAGTCGGATACAACCCGCGCGCCAAGCTCACGAACGTGCGGTCGATGGCGCTGATGCGCCGCTGGGGGCTGGCCGACCGGCTGCGCGACGCCTCGCCGATGCCTCCCGCTTATCCGTCCGACATCGTGTTCGCGCTGCGGATGAACGGGCCGGTGCTTGCACGTTTCAAGAATGCCTTCTGCTGCGCGCAGGACGGCCACGAGCACTACGCCGAGTCGGCGGCCTGGCTGCCGCAGTACACGCTGGAGCAAGTGCTGCTGTCGAGGGTGCGCGAGCTGCCGAAGGTCGACGTGCAGTTCCGTTCCAATCTGGTCGCCGTCGAGCAAGGCCAGATGGAGACCCGCGCCGTGATCGAGGACGCCGACTCCGGCGCCCGCAGGACGCTGCGCGCACGCTACGTCGTGGGCTGCGACGGCGGCCGCAGCACGGTGCGGCAGCTGCTAGGCATCGCCATGAGCGGGCTGGGCGCGATCTCGCCGAACTACAACGTCCTGCTCCGCGCACCTGCGCTGGCAGCGATGCACGACAAAGGCGCGGCCGTGCAGTACTGGATGGTCAATTCGGACGTGCCTGCGCTCATGGGGCCGATGGACTCGGACGGGCTCTGGTACCTGATCGCCACACGCATCGGCGACGGCGTCGATCCGGCGTCGATCGATCCGAAGGCCTTGATCCGGCGGTCCACGGGCCTGGACTTCGAGATGGAAATCGTCAGCACCGATCCATGGACGGCGCATCGACTGGTCGCCGACCGCTACCGGTCGGGCCGCGTCTTTCTGGCCGGCGATGCATGCCATCTGCATCCGCCGTTCGGCGGCTATGGCATGAACATGGGTCTCGGCGACGCAGTCGACCTCGGCTGGAAACTGGCCGCGGCGCTGCAGGGCTGGGGCGGCCGAGGCCTGCTGGATTCGTACGAACAGGAACGCAAGCCGGTTCACGAACGGGTCATGGACGAGGCCGTCGAGAACTACTCGGTGGTCGCCAACCAGCTCGCGCATGCAGACCTGGAACGCGACGACGCCGCGGGCGAACGGGCTCGCATCGAGGCCGGCGCCCTCATCAAGAAGGTCAAGCTGCGCGAGTTCCGCAGCCTCGGCCTGGTACTGGGGTACCGGTACAAGGATTCGCCGCTGATCATTCATGACGGCAGCAGCCCGCCCGCGGAACAGGTCACCGAGTATGAACCGTCGGCGCACCCCGGATGCCTGGCGCCGCATTTCTGGCTCAACGACGGCCGGTCGGTGTACGACTGCGTCGGAGACGGCTTCACGCTGTTCGCGCCGTTCGATGCGGCGCAATCCGAATTCGAGCCCTTGCTGGCCCAGGCGCGTGAGCGGCGGATCCCGATGAGCGTCACGAGACTGATAGAGGATCGATACCACGCACTGTACGGCACCCGCCTCTGCCTGGTACGCACCGATCACCACGTCGCGTGGCGCGGCGATCGATTGCCCGCCGATCCATCCGAGCTGCTCGATCAAATCCTCGGCGCGGCGACCGTCATGCCGGCGATGGCCTGAAGCATCTCGAATAGCTGAAGCACCTGCCGGGTGCGAGCTTGATGGCCTCGCATCCTTGCGACAAAGAACGAAGGAGACGACGATGAAGCATGTTCTGATCACCGCCTGCGCGCTGGGCATGGCGCTGAGCTCGCCGCTGCCGCTGCACGCCGAAGAGTGGCCTGCCCGGCCGATCCGCATCGTGGTGAATGCTGCGCCCGGCGGCGTGGCCGACCGGGCCATGCGCGTCATCGCACCGCATCTGCATGCCACGCTCGGCCAGCCTGTCGTGGTCGAGAACCGGCCCGGCGGCGAAGGCTATATCGGACAGCAGGAAGTAGCCCGCGCCAAGCCGGATGGGCAGACCTTCCTGTTCTCCGCCGGCAGCATGGTGGTAATCACACCGCAGCTGATCCCGCGCTCGGACTTCGACCCGCGCAAGGCCTTGACGCCGATCGCGCCGGCAGTGCGCATTCCGATGAACCTGGTGGTCCACCCGTCGGTGCCGGTCGACAGCGCGGCGGCCTTCGTCAAGTACGCGAAGGAGAACCCGGGCACGCTCAACTACGGCTCGGCCGGCTCCGGCACGGCGCTGCACCTGGCCGCGGAGACCTTCAGCCGCGAAACCGGCATCCGGATGAACCACGTTCCCTATAAGGGCGCCGGCGACGCATTGAAGGACCTGCTCGGCGGGCATTTTCAGGTGATGTTCGATCCCGGTATCGCGCTTCCTCACGTCAAGGCCGGCCGGCTGAAGCTGCTCGCGGTGGCCGCTTCGCAGCGCCTGGCAGAGTTCCCGAACGTTCCGACGATGGAAGAGGTAGGCATCAAGGGCGTCGACGGCGGGCCCTACTTCGGCATGTTCGCACCGAACGGGCTGAAGCCCGAGATCAAGGAGCGCCTGAATGCCGCGGTCGCCGCCGCGCTCGCGTCGCCCGAGGCGGGCAAGCAGCTCACGACGATGAGCCTCGAGATCGCTCCGCGCATGAGCGCCGACGCATTCGGAAGCTACATGCGAAAGGAAAGCGACCACTACGCCAGGTTGTTGCCGGAACTCGGTATTCGAGGGCAATGAGCGTATGGTTTCGGGTGGCCATGCAATCCGCTCCCCGATCCCATGACACGCCCTGACAATCAGAACCAGAAGGACTCTCCCAGCTACCGCCTGCCTGCCCTCGACGAATCGTTCCTGCTCGGCGAGTCGATGCGCGGCGTGCGCTTCCTGCTCGAATACGCCAAGGCGGACGAGTTCCTGCGCCATGCAGGCGTCGAGTCCACCGTGGTCGTGTTCGGCAGCGCGCGGCTGCGCGAAGGCAAGCACCATGACGCGGCTCTGAACGAGCCGCCGCCATCGGTCGCCGGCACAGCGCGCAACTCGCACCGCGCCGCGTATCTGTACGAACAGGCGCGGCAGCTCGGCCGCATCGTGTCCGAGCGTGGCGGCGCGCTGCGCCTGCAGGACGGCCTGCGCCATAACGTCATCGCCACCGGCGGCGGTCCCGGCATCATGGAGGCCGCCAACCGCGGGGCCACCGAGGCCGGCGCTCCGTCCATAGGCCTGAACATCACGCTGCCGCACGAACAGGAACCCAACCCCTGGACCACGCCGGCACTGACCTTCCGCTTCCACTACTTCGCGATGCGCAAGATGCATCTGGCAATGCGCGCCAAGGCGCTGGTGGTGTTCCCAGGCGGATTCGGTACGCTGGACGAGCTGTTCGAGCTGCTGACCTTGCGTCAGACGAACAAGGTCACCGAACTGCCCATCGTGCTGTTCGACGGCGCCTACTGGCGCCGCATCATCAACTTCGATGCACTGGTCGAGGAAGGAATGGTTTCGCCAGCCGATCTCGGCTTGTTCGCATACGCGGACGACGCGGAGGAGGCCTGGCAGCAGCTGCTGCGGCTGGGATTGAGGGTGCCTGGGGACGCGACCAGCCGTTAAGCAGCACGCATCAAGGAATCGCCCAGTCCTCGATACGCAGCCCCGGCACGCGCTCGAATTCCCGCCGCTCATTCGTCACCAGAATCAGGCCGCGGGAACGAGCATGCCCGGCGATCATCTGGTCGTAGGGACCGATCGGTGTGCCCGCCCTGGCCAGTTCGGCCCGAAGCTGCCCGGTGTGTACCGCCGCGTCCAGGTCGTACGGCAATACGTCCAGCCGGGCAGCGAAGCCCTCGACATCCGCCAGATTCCGATGCGGGGCAGCCGACTTCTCTGCGCACGCGGGAGTGAGCCGTTGAGGCCGACAGCCCGACCGGGGCCGAGCTGTCGTAAGGCCCTCCCTAGCTGTCGCCGGCGGGCGTTTTCCGAACGGCTGCGAAGAAGGCGCCAACCTGCTCAGACACAGGTGCGCTCAGCGCCCCTGCAATCATGTCGATCAGATTCTCAACCGCGCGGCCCATGTCGAAGCCTCGGCTGTCCTTTGCCTTGCGCGCCTTGATGCGCTCGAAATCCGCAAGACTGAAAGCGATCATTGCCACGGCGGTCAGATACCTCTGGCGCACCAACGCAGCCGGAAGTTGCGGCAGCGATCTCTCGAGCATTGCATAGGCCCGTTTGAAGCCGCGCAAGCCGTCCTCCCCATAATGAGCCAGGTCGATCGCCGGGTTCATCTGGGCCGCCGCCAAGAATCGGTTGTAGTAGTTCGGACGCGAGGACATCAAGCCGCGGGCCAGAGGGCGGACCATGGCCTCGACTGCGCACCGGACACTGCTCGAACCCTCGGCCTCGAGCTGGTCGAGGAACGCGTTGCGCGCCTCTTCGATTTCTCGCACACGCAGGTCGAGGATGGCGTCGACCAAGGCCTCTTTCGAGCCGAAATAGTAGAGCAACGCAGAGTTGTTCTTCTGCTCGGCCTCCCGGGCGATCTCGCGCAAGGACACGCCATCAATGCCGCGCTCCGCATAGAGGCGTTCCGCGGTCAACAAGAGACGATCGTAGCTTCTCAAGTGCGGCACGGCAGTACCGGAGGCCGCGTCGGCATTGCGCGAAGTATTGCGCGCACCAATGGTCTTCATAGGACGAAGCTAGCACTCACCCAGAATTAAGTCAATCGACATAAAAATTTAAGTCAATTGCTTGACCCGGTTTGAGTCACGTGCTTTACTTCGGCACTACATCGAATGGAGACGACATGGGCGTAGCAATTCAATCGGCGCTCGAGCTTGAGCCCGTATCCGCGGCACTCGGCGCCGAGGTCCATGGTGTCGACCTCGAGACGGCATCCGAGGACGCAAACCTGATCGCGCAGATCCGCCAAGCCCTTCTCAAGCACAAAGTTCTCTTCTTCCGCGACCAGGACATCTCCGCACGCGCTCACGTGGCCTTCGCGCGATCGTTCGGTCGACTCGAGGTGCATCCTGTGCTGCGCCATCACCCCGACTACGAAGAGCTGGTTCTGCTGGAGCGGGGCAACCGGCGTGCGGCGAACGAAAATATCTACCATGCCGACACGACGTGGCGAGAGAGCCCTTCGATGGGTTCTATCCTGCGTTGCATCGAGTGCCCGCCTGTGGGCGGCGACACGATCTGGTCGAATATGGCGCTGGCCTATGAACGTCTACCCGACCGGGCGAAGGCGATCTGCGAGGGACTGAACGCGATGCATGATATCGCCCACTCCTTCGGCGGCGATTACCCTGCGGAGAAGCGCCGCGCCTTGAGCCGCGAATTTCCGCCGCAGGAGCAGCCGGTGGTTGCCATACACCCCGAGACCGGCGAGAGGATCCTGAACGTCAATCAAGGCTTCACCACCCATTTCAGCAACTGGCTGATGAAACGCGAGCGCGGCATGGGCGCGGATTTCGCACTCGAGGCCAATACGTTCATGAGCTATCTCATGAGCCAGGCCGCGCATCCCGAGTACCAGGTCCGGCTGCGCTGGAAACCTCACACCGTGGCCTTCTGGGACAACCGCTCCACGCAGCACTACGCGGTGCAGGACTACTTCCCGGCGGTGCGTCGAATGGCCCGGGCAACCATCATCGGCGAGAAGGTGCGCAGCGATACAAGGGAGGCGCAATGAGCATTTCGTACTCGTTGACGATAGACGGCAGATCCGTGCGAGGCGATTTCAGCCAGCCGGTAATCAATCCCGCGACCGAGAAGCCCGTGGCAGATGCACCTCGCGCTTCGGCGGCCCAGCTCGACCAGGCCGTCGATGCCGCGGAGAAGGCCTTCCCGTCGTGGTCGACGACTCCGCTCTCGGAACGGCAAGGGACACTTCGCCGGATCGCCGACGTGATCGACATGCATCGTGCCGAACTTGCAAGTCTTCTGACCGAGGAACAGGGCAAGCCGCTACGTCGCGCGCACGGCGAGGTGAAAGCGGCTGCGCTTTTTTTCCGCCACTTCGCCTCCATCGACATTCCCGAAGAAGCCGTGGAGGCTTCGGCCGTGCGCACCGTCCTGTTGCGCCACAAACCTCTGGGCGTCGTCGGTGCGATCCTTACCTGGAACTATCCGCTGCTTACCCTCGCGAACAAGATACCGGCATGCCTTCTCGCCGGTAACACCATCGTCTTGAAGCCCGCGCCGACCACTCCGCTCGCCACCTTGAAACTGTGCGAATGGATCGCTAAGGAACTGCCTCCCGGCGTCCTGAACGCGATCGCGGATCGCGGCGAGCTCGGCGCCGTCCTGGCAAGCCATCCCAAGGTGCGCAAGGTCACCTTCACCGGCTCGACGGCGACCGGCCGCAAGGTCATGGCCGCCGCCGCCGACGGCCTGAAGCGGCTGACTCTGGAACTCGGAGGCAATGACGCGGCCATCGTCCTCGACGACGTGGACGTACCCGCAGTCGCCAAAGCGGTCTTCGACAGCGCTTTCGAGAACAGCGGTCAGGTCTGCCTCGCGATCAAGCGTCTGTATGTCCATGAGAGAGTGCACGACGCGCTGTGCGATGCGCTCGAGTCGCTTGCCGAACGAGCGGTCGTCGGCAACGGCATGGTCGACGGCGTGCAATTCGGACCGCTGCAGAACAAGGCCCAGTATGAACGCGTTCAGGAGCTGATTGCAGATGCTCGTGCACATGGCAAAGTCCTGAGCGGCTCGGCGGCGGTGCCGGACGAAGGCTATTTCATCCGGCCCACCATCGTGCGCGGCATGAGGCACGGCGTGCGCCTGGTGGATGAAGAGCAGTTCGGACCGGTGCTGCCGGTGATCAGGGTAGCCAACGCCGAAGAGGCGCTGGCGCTCGCCAACGATTCTCCCTACGGCCTCGGCGGCTCCGTCTGGACGCGCGATGAAGCGCAGGGACGGGAAATCGCATCACGGCTGGAGGCAGGCACCGTCTGGGTGAACAAGCACCAGGACATCGCACCCCACATTCCTTTCTCCGGCGCAAAGGACTCCGGCATCGGCGTCGAGTTCGGCCTGCCGGGCGTGCTCGAGTTCACCCAGACACAAGTGCTGAATATGGCGCCTGCCAGCCAGAAGCCGGAGCCATCCCGAGCATCAAACACCGAAGGAGCTGTCGTATGAACAGAAGAGGAATCCTGAAAGGGGCAGCGGCCGGACTCGGCGCCGTCGCGTCTTCCCGACTGCTTGCCCAGTCCGAAGAACTGCTGACCATCATCGGCCCCTTCGGGCCGGGCGGATCGAACGACATCGTCGCTCGGCTGTTCGGCAGGAAGATCGCTCCGCTCATCAAGCGGACAGTGATCGCCGACAATCGACCCGGAGCCGGCGGGCTGGTTGCAGCACGGACGGTTCTGCGGGCCAATCCGCAATCGTCCCTGCTCGTTGCCAGCAATACCTTCTTGATCGCCGCACACGCCTATGCCAAACCGGGCTATGACCCATTGCGGGATTTCACGCCCGTCACGCCGATGTACACGACATCGGCCGCCTGGGTGGCGCGGCCCGATCATCCGCTGAAGAGTCTCAATGACGTAGTGCGATTCGCCAAGGCCAATCCCGGCAAGCTCTCGTACGCGACGAACGGCATCGGCACGTACAGCCACTTGCAGGTGGAAATGTTCGGCAAGCGCAACGGAATCTCGATGACGCACGTCCCCTTCCGCAGTCTGCCTGAAGGCAGCACGGCGGTAATCGGGGGGGTGGTGGATATCGCCGTCGATACGCCGTTCGCCATCGCCCCTCGCGTGAAGTCCGGGCACCTGCATGCGATCGCAGTGTTCGGAGAGCGCCGCGAGGAGGCGCTGCCCCACACGCCCACCGCGCAGGAGGAAGGCTTCGGCGAGCCGAATCCGCTGCTGGTCTTCGCCGGGCTGCTCGCCCCCGCAAACGCCGGAGCAGACCATCTGCAGATGCTCCAGTCCGCGGGCGAGAAAGTGATCCGCGATCCTGAGTACCTGGCGCAGTTGAAGAACCTGGGCGTATCGCCCTTCGATACTTCCGTCCAGGGTTTCTCGGACATCCTGAAGAGCCAGAATGCGCGCTACAGCGAGATCATCAGCTCCCTGGGCATCTCGCTGACCTGAGCCGAGGATCTTATGGCAGGACCACTGACCGGACTCAGGGTGCTCGATATCGCCACGGTGATCGCGGGACCGTTCGCTGCAGGGCTTTTCGCAGACTACGGTGCCGAGGTCACCAAGATCGAACTGCCGGGCAAAGGCGATCCCATTCGCGACTTCCCGCCGTTCAAGGACGGGAAGTCGCTGTGGTGGAAAGTCTCCAACCGCAGCAAAGAGCTCGTCTCGTTGGATCTACGGAAGGAAGAAGGCCGGGGCATCTTCAAGAAGATGCTCAGCGGATACGACGTCCTGATCGAGAACTTCCGGCCCGGCACGCTGGATTCGTGGGGCCTCTCGAACGAGATCCTCTGGGAGATACAACCGCGACTCGTGATTCTACGTGTCACGGGCTTCGGGCAGGACGGCCCGTATGCTGACCGACCGGGCTTCGCGCGCGTGTTCGAGGCAATGAGCGGCCTCACCTACATCACCGGCCATTCCGACCGCGAGCCCCTGCATATGGCCTACCCCCTGGCGGACCCCATAGGAGGCGTGTTCGGTGCGGCCGGCGTACTGGCGGCGCTCTGGCGCATTGCCCGCGACCCGGACGCCAAAGGCGAGGAGATCGACCTGTCGATGACGGAGGCCACCTTCCGGCTCATGGACGTGCTGCCGGTCGAGTTCGACCAGCTCGGCATCGTTCGGGAGCGCTGCGGCAACGGCAACCTGTACTCTGCGCCGGCCAATGTCTACCGCACCGCGGACGACAAGTATGTCTCTCTCTCCGGGAGCACCCAGGGCATCTTCAGAGCCAATCTGCGAGCGATCGGGCGGGAAGATCTTGCGGAGGACCCCCGCTTCTCGTCGAACTCAGTGCGTGTGCGCAATGCCGACGCCATCGATGCAGTGTTCAAGGACTGGGTCGGCCGTCACACCTCCGACCAGGTACTGAAGGCCTTCAGCGATGCCGGGGGTGCCATCGCTCCGGTGTATTCGTCGGCCGACATCGCGACCGATCCCCAGTTCCGTGCGCGCAAGGCAATCGTGCAGGTACCGGATGAAGATTTCGGAGCGATCGGCATGCCTTGCGTCGTACCCCGCTTCACCCAGACCCCCACGGAAGTGCGGCATAGCGCCGGGTCGGTCGGCCAATCAAACGCGCGCGTCTATCGCGAACTCGGCTACTCGGATGCCGAACTCGAACGATTGCACGACCAGGGCGTCATCTAGCGTCTGACGCACGGTGTCGCGATAGGAGAACACCTTCATGTACTTCAAAAGAGAAGGCCGTGGACTTCGGTTTGACTGAGCATCAACTCACGATTCGCGAGGCAGTGGAAAAGAGCTGCTCCAGCTTCCCCGAAGACTACTGGCTTCGCCGCGATGATGACGGCGAGTTTCCAGATGAATTCTATGCGGCCATGGCTCGCGATGGCTGGCTGGGTATCGCCATTCCAGAAGCATATGGCGGCTCAGGCCTCGGCGTTGCAGAAGCAGCCTTGCTGATGCAGACCATCGCGGCGACCGGCGCCTGCATGACTGGATGCTCATCCATCCATATCAACATATTCGGCCTCATGCCCATCGTTGTGTATGGGACAGAAGCACAAAAACAGCGGTGGCTGCCCGGTTCGGTATCTGGGCAGCTCAAGTCCTGCTTCGGTGTGACCGAGCCTAACACCGGGCTCAACACTCTGAAGCTGAACACGCGCGCCGAACTGCGCGGTGATCGGTACATCGTGAGTGGCCAGAAAGTATGGATCTCCACTGCCCAAGTCGCGCAGAAGATCCTCCTTCTGGCCCGCACAACGCCACTGCAGGATTGCAAGACCCGCTCTGGCGGCCTGAGCCTGTTCTACACCGACCTGGATCGAAGCAAGGTCAGCATCCGGCGAATCCCGAAAATGGGACGCAAGGCGGTGGACTCGAACGAACTGTTCATCGATCGGCTCGAGATTCCCGTCGAGGATCGGATCGGCGCTGAAGGTGAGGGCTTCAAGTACATCCTTCATGGCATGAATCCCGAGCGCATACTCATCGCAGCGGAAGCGATCGGCATCGGCAAGGCCGCGCTGAGAAGGGCAGCCCACTATGCCGGCGAACGGAACGTTTTCGATCGGCCGATCGGCAAGAACCAGAGCATTCAGCACCCGTTGGCGGTCAACTGGATGGAGCTGGAGGCCGCGAATCTCATGACTTGGAAGGCGGCATGGCTTTACGACCAGCACATGGAGTGCGCCGCTGAAGCAAATGCCGCAAAGTACCTGGCAGCCGAAGCCGGCTATCGTGCTTGCGAACGGGCCGTTCTCACGCATGGAGGCTTCGGCTATGCGAAGGAATACCACGTCGAGCGCTACTTGCGCGAATCCCTCATCCCGCGTATCGCCCCGATCAGCCGCGAACTGATCATGTCGCACATCGCAGAGCGTGTCCTTGGCCTTCCCAAGTCCTATTGATCCGACATGACGGTTCACTACAGCGCGGGGGATTCAATCGACCTGGCTCGACACATTCAACCGGGCAGTTCCTTTGTAGTGGGCCAAGCCTGCGGTGAACCGACTACGCTGCTCGAGATATTGGTAAGCCAGCGCGACGCGCTCAGCGGCAGCACCCTTTTCCTGGGTTCTGCGTTCTCGAACACGCTGCAGCCTGCATACGCGGATCATTTGCGCTTCCGCAGTTTCGGTGGTATCGGCACGATGCGCAGGCTGGCCGGCGCGGGGGTTCTTGACGTACTGCCCTGCCATATTTCTTCGATCGCACCGCTGATCGAGAGCGGAGGCATCGCGTGCGACGTAGTGCTACTGCAGGTGAGCGCGGCAAACGAGCGGGGCGAGCACAGCTTCGGGCTCATCTCCGACTACGTTCGCGCCGCAATCTCGCGAGCCTCCGTCGTGATTGCGGAAGTCAACTCGCAAGTTCCCTGGACATGCTGCAGCGAGCCACTTCGAGCCGAGGAAATCGATGTTTGCGTGCACACCGACCGACCGTTGATCGATGTGCCCGCAAGCACCTTCGGCGAAAGGGAGCGTCGAATCGCTGCGGCGCTGGTCGACAGCATCCCGGAGCGAGCCACCCTGCAACTCGGCGTCGGAGCCATTCCCGAAGCCATTGTGGCAAGCCTCGTCGACCACCGCGACCTCGGCGTGCACTCCGGCATGATCGGCGACTCGGTCGCCATGCTGATGGAGCGCGGCATCGTGACCAATGCGTACAAGGGCATGGATCCGGGCATCACCATCACGGGCAGCTTGGTCGGCACCTCTCGGCTGTACAGGTTCGCCGATCGGAACCCCGCGCTGCAACTGCGGCCGAGCAGCTATACCCACTCCATTGCGCATGGCGCAGCGCTGAAGCGCCTGATCTCGATCAATTCGGCACTGGAGGTCGATCTCAGCGGTCAGGTGAATGCGGAGGCCATCGGGCACGAAACTTTCGGCGCGATCGGCGGCCAGGTGGATTTCGTGCGCGCGGCTGCACGGTCCGACGGCGGCGTGTCGGTGATCGCGCTGTCTGCTGTCGGCAAGCGGGGCGAATCCAAGATCGTGGCCAGACTCTCCGGGCCGGTGACCACGGCGCGCAGCGACGTCGACCTGGTCGCGACCGAGTTCGGCGTCGCGCGGCTGCGCGGCCTGTCGCTGCGCGAGCGGGCGCGGGCGCTGGCATCGATCGCCGCGCCCGAGCATCGCGAGGCGCTGATCCGCCAGGTCCACTGATCAGCTGAGGGGGATATCGCCCAGGCTGCGGACGATGATCTGCCACCGCTTGCGATCCTCCTCGAGGATGCTGCGCGCTTCGGCAAGGCCCGTGGCGGCCGGTTCACCGCCGTGAATATTGATGATGTTCTCTCGCAGCTCGGCGTCCATCATCAGCTTGACGATTTCCGCATTGAGCTGCGCGAGGATGGGCTCAGGGGTCCCACCGGGGGCGTAGATCGAATGCCAGGACACGAGGTGGTCGAGGGCCGGCAGTCCGACTTCTCCGAACGTCGGCACCTCGGGCAGGACGGGGGAACGTGTTCTGCCGGTTACCGCCAGCGCTCTCGCCTTCTTGTTCTCGAGGAACTGTCTCGCAATGGCAGGCGGCCCGAACCCCGAGGACACCAGGCCGTTCGTCAGGTCGACAATGGCGTATCCCATGGCCGGATAGGGAACATGGACCAGCTTCAATCCGGCTTCCCTGTTCAGATATTCACCGGCCAGATGGCCCTGCGAACCCACCCCCCACGAGGCAAACGACAGCGCCTGAGGGCGCTCCTTGGCGTAGCTGACGAACTCCTTGAGCGAGGCGCATGGAAGCGTCGCGCTGGAGATGAACGTCGTGATGCGCTTCTGGATGTGCGAGACCACCGCGAGATCCTTCTGCGGGTCGTACGGCAGCTTCTTCATCGTCAGCGGATGCAGGACGACCGGGTCGCTGAGCGAATAGAGAAGCGTATAGCCATCGGGGCTGGCCTTGGCGACCAGATCGGTAGAGAGGATGCCGGATCCCCCCGGGCGGTTGTCCGGGACGACGGGTTGGCCTAGTGCCGTTTCGAGCTTCCTGGCTATCTGCCTGGCGACGGCATCGACCGTGCCGCCGGCGCGGTCGTTGATGACGAACTTGATCGGGCGCACAGGATAGGACGAACCCTTTCCTTGCGCGCGGGCCGAGATCGGCACCGAGGCGCAGGCAAGCAATTGCAGCAGGGCTTCCCGACGCGAACGGACTTTCATACTGGTCTCCAATCGTTATAGATAGCAAGAGGGTTGAGGGATAGGGGCGCTGGATCGGCTGCTTCGCATCAAGCCGGGAAATGCGCCTGGCTGTCAGGAACGCGGAACGCGTGAGCTGTCGACGGCGGCTGCTCGTCGATCGCGACCTTGTCGAGCGGGACGGCCGCATCCCGCAGCAGGCGCTCGTCCACCTTGGCCCGCGCGCCTATCCATCGGCCGGCCTGGACGAACTCGACGGGACTGCCGACGGTCTCCATGCAGAGAACCTCGCGGTCCCGCAGATACCAGACGGAGAATCCGGCTCTGTCGGGATCGCCTCTGACCACGGCGCTGTCGAAGCCATCGGACAGGCCGGTGATCTGAAGCTTCAGACCATACTGATCCGACCAGAACCACGGGACATGCGCATGCCGGATCCGGCGCCCGCACATGCCGGCGGCGGCGACGCGAGCCTGCTCGAGCGCGTTGTCCACCGACTCGAGCTGGATCCGCCGTCCGTATCGGACGCTGGGATGCCGCGTGCAGTCGCCGGCCGCGAAGATCAGCGGATCGGACGTGCGGCAGCGCTCGTCGACGACGACTCCGCCTTCGCATTCGAGCCCGCTTTCCGCGGCAAGCCGGTACTCGGGCACATTCCCCGCTGCTACGAGAACAGCATCCGCCGCGAGCCGCTGGCCGTCGTCGAGCAGCACGGACTCGACTCGCTGCCGCCCTTCGAAGGCAGTCGCCGAGCGGTGCAGCATCAAGCGCACGCCGTGATCGAGATGGCAGCGCGCGAAGAACTCGGAGGTCACCGGCGCGACCACCCGGCTCATCAGCCGCGCCGACAGCTCGACGACGGTGACCTCGACGCCTATGCTGCGAGCGGCCGCGGCGGTCTCGAGCCCGATATAGCCGGCGCCGATTATCACTAGCCGCGTGCCGGGGCTGAGCTCGGCCCGCAGATGGTTCGAGTCCTCGAAGGTCCGGATCACATGGACGCCCGGAAGATCCGCACCACTGACGGGCAGACGGCGCGGACGCCCACCGGTTGCCAGCAGCAGCCTGTCATAGCCCAGCGGCGGCGAATCCGCGAACTTCACCAATCGACGGGCGCGGTCGATCCCGGTGACGGGCTTGCCCAGCATCAGCTCGATGCGTTCCTTCTGGAAGAAGCCCGCTTGCCGAAGTAGCAGTCGCGACACCCCGGTCTCGGTCAGCAGCGCCTTCTTGCACAGCGGCGGTCTGCTGTAGGGGAGATGCGGTTCCTCGCTCACGATGACGATGCGCCCTTCGAAGCCTTCCTTGCGCAGGCAATCGGCGGCGCGGCAGGACGCATAGCCTCCTCCTATCAGCACGTAGGTATCAGCCATGGGACAGTCCCGCTGCGGCTCGCGCGTCGACGGCCTCGTCGTTCGCGCCGGTTTCGCCTGAGCTGCCGGCGTAGGAGCGCTGCACCGGAGAATTGCGATGCGGATTGACGAGCAATGAGGGCTGTGTGATCGAGGGATCCGGCAGCGGAAGCACGCTGTTGACCGCGTTGCCGTGACGCGCCTGCAGTTCGTCGAGCTCGCCGAACTCCAGCGCCCGCTGCGGGCATGCCGCCACGCAGGCTTGAGGCGTCTCCAGCCCCTGATCGACGCAGCCGTCGCACATCGTCATGACGCCCAGCTCTTCGTTGAACTGCGGCGCGTCATAGGGACAGCATTCGCAGAGCCGGCAACCGACGCAGATGTTCTTGTCGATCAGGACCAGTCCGTCCGATCGCTTGCTGATGGCAGCGACCGGGCAGGCTTCCATGCACACGGGCGCGGCGCAGTGGTTGCACGAGATCGACAGCGAGTAAGCCGAGATGGTGGGCACCAGGAATCCCGGCTGCGCCGGATCCTCGTCCCAGCGGCCCATCGTGTGATGAATCACCTTGCGGAAGTTGACGCCGACCGGGTTGTCGTACTTGTCCTTGCATGCCACCAGGCATACCGAGCACCCGTTGCACGCGGCGGCGTCCAGATAGAACCCGAGCTGGCCGCTCATGCTGCCTGCTCCCGGATCGGGACGATGTGAGCGGCAGCCAGGTCGCTGCGCAGCGGCGCGCCGGTCCATTTCTCGACTTCGACGTTGACGCTGTTCCAACCGATGTGTCCGCCGCCGGTAGGGATCGCGCCTTTCAGGACATTGGCGCAGCCGCCGCGATCGATGCCCGTCTCTTCGTCCAGGTCGACGCGCGCGCCTTGACCGAGCACCGTCACGCCGGGCATCACCAGCGGCGTCACCCATACCGTGCGCAGCACCTTGCCCCATCGGCTGCGCACGAGCACGGTGTCGCCGTTCGAGATGCCCCGCGGCTCGGCATCGAGCGGATTCATGATGTATTCGTGCGGGAACAGCTCGCGGGTGACCGTGGCGGTATCGAAGAACGAGTGTGCGCTGCGCGGCATGTGCACGTTGTACAGCTGCAGCGGATAGTCTCCCTTGATGCGGCGGCCCCAGTCCTTGAACGTCACCTCGTATCCTTCGAGCGGCGGCGTATAGGCCGGAATCGGCCGGACCCGCGACCAGCCGAGGCGGTTGACGCTGTCGGCCAGGGCCTGGCAGTGGATCTCGATCTTGCCGCTCCTGGAGTTCAGCGGGCTCTTCTCGGGGTCTCTGCGGAAATCAGCCAGATGAACGTAGCCATGCCTGTCTCCCGGCGCACGCGGGATGTGGTAGATGCCCTTCTCCTTGAACTCCTGGATCGAAATCCGCCCCTGCTGCGGCGAGCCCTCGACACCGA
Organism: Burkholderiaceae bacterium; assembly: GCA_050187175.1. Classification (GTDB taxonomy): domain Bacteria; phylum Pseudomonadota; class Gammaproteobacteria; order Burkholderiales; family Burkholderiaceae_E; genus Zeimonas. Next base: position 13,507 of record JBFWXS010000002.1, on the reverse strand, counting down.
AGGCGGTGATGTCCTCCTCAGTGATCGTGACGAGCGGTTCGAGCGTCTTGCCGTCGTCGTTCATCACGCGCGCGTCGGCGACCTGGTTGAAGATCTCCTGCTTCCAAGGCCAGGGTTCGACGATCCTCGGATCCACGCCCAGGCGCTTCGCGAGCTCGACGCCTATCCACAGATCGTCCTTGCATTCGAAGTACGGTTCCATGACCTTCGAGTGCCACAGCAGCTCCTCCCTGTAGCCGATGCAGACGTTGCCGTCGCGCTCCCATCGCGAAGTGACCGGCAGGACCAGGTCGGAATAGAGGGCATCGGCATTCATGAACATGTTCTGAGTGACGACGAACTCGACCTTCCGGTGCGCCGCGATCGCATCCAGCGTGTTCGGCAGCTGATTCACGCGCGATCCATGCGCGTGGTAGATCAGCCGGATGTCGATCGGCTGCTTCTGTCCGTCCGTTCCCGTGTACTGCCCTGTAAGAATGGCCGTGTTGATCTCGTTCAGATTGATGCAGCCCTTGCGAGGCTGCAGCTCGAAGCCGCCTGCCATCATGTTGTCGGCAACCGGATTCGGAACCGGCGGTGCGCGCAGATGCGATTTGGCGTAGGAGCGCGAGTTCTGGCCTTGCACGAGCTGCGGGCCGCCATTGGTTCCGAAGTGGTGGGCAACGCCGAGCTGGCTGTGTGCCTTGCCCAGGTGCCCCGTCATCGCGGCAAGCGCGAGAAAGGCCTGCGGCAGCAGGTCGGCATTGTCGACGCGTGCGGGGCCGCAGGACGTGCAGATCGCGGCATCCCGCTCGGTGGCCAGCAGCCGCGCGAGCTGGCGGATGCGCTCGGGAGGAGCGCCGCAGATCGCGGCGGCCCATTCGGCGTCCTTTGCCGCGCCGTCGTGGATGCCGAGCACGTAGTCGCGAAAATTCTCGGCCGGATCGGCCCCTTCCGGCATGTGCTCCGCGTCGAAGCCGACGGTGCAGCGATGCAGGAAGTCCCAGTCTATGAGCGGATTGGAGACCGGGTCGTCTTCCACCAGAAGCGTATGGATCATGCCCAGCAGCATCGCGTGGTCCGTCCCCGGCCGGATCGGCAGCCACTCGTCCGTCAGCATCTCGTAGGTCGGGTTGTAGAACGGATCGATCGCGATGAATCGCGCGCCGCGCTTCTTGGCTTCCCAGTAGTTCAGCGCAGGCAGGCCGGCCTGGCTCCAGACCGGATTGGTGCCCCACAGCAGGAAGAGCTTCGTTTCGACCATGTCGAAGCGATCGTTCCAGACGCCGCGGAAGCCGGTGAAGTGCATCGCATTGGCCCACGTCCCGGTCGAGTGGCCGCCCCACTGCTCGGTGAAGCCGCCGTAGGCTCCCAGGAAACGGGCGGCGATCACGCCGACCCAGTTGGCCAGGATCGCCGAGTTTCCGTAGGTCTCCTTGACGCGTTTGAGCTCTCCGGCCAGGATGTCCAGCGCTTCGTCCCAGGAGATCCTGACCCATTCGTCCCTGCCGCGCAGTTCCTTCCTGCCGCCCCCGGGCTCCCAGTGCTTGCGCTTCATCGGATACTTCAGCCGGTCGGCGCCGAGAAGCCACAGGCGCAGCGCCTGGCCGCGCGCGCATGCACGCAGCTGCGGCCTGTTCCAGCTGTCGGCGATCGTGTCATCCGTTCCCATTCGCACGACGACGCCGTTCTCGACATAAGCCCGGTTGAAGCCTTTGCTGCCGCAGTCGGGCCAGCAGTCGGCGGGGATCCAGCGGCCCTTGCCGCCCCCGGGGCCTTGCAGCTCGCTCGATCGCGGCGCCTTCTTGAGGCCGAAGCCCACCGCGCCTGCCTGGCGGACGGCCTCGCTCCATTTCTCTATCGTCGTGTACGAACTCATGTCGGCTCCTCGTTGAGACGCCCGGCTCGCTGCGGTCCGGCTCGCTGCGGTCCGGCTCGCTGCGGCCTGGGTCGCCGCGGTCGGACGCACTAGGCGGGCACGATGCGGAAGGGGCCGCTCGCCGGCACCCGCGGCAAAGAGACAGCGAAGAACGACTGCAGCTCGGCGACCGCGGCACGCGCCAATGCCGCCAGCGCGACGTAGCAGCCGGTCTTCGCATTACGCTCGACTTCGTCGGCCCACGCCGGCACCCATCGAGCGAGGTGCTGGCCGACAAAGCCGCGCTGGGCGGCAATCAGGCGGCCTACTTCTTCACCGTCCTCATCCATTGATGCCTGCACTGTCAGGTTCGCCAGATGAGCCATGAAGCTGAACTCGAGGCCGACGTGGTCTGCAGGTTCGTTGTAGTCGCTGGCGATTGCCACACCGAATCGCTCGTACCAGCGACTGACTGCGGCGGTCTCGAGCTGGAACACTGCCCTGTCCTTGTTGACGTAGACCGACTCCCACGGCGCCGCGCCCAGCCGGCCCGGCCCCACGAAGAGCCGGGTGTAGTCGTCGGACAAGACCTCGAACGCCGCATCGTCCAGTCCCGCGCGATGCGAATCGGCCCAGGCCTTGAGGCGGGCCGCGGCCTCCGCCATCTCCGGCAAGGCCTCGCCAAACGGAATCGCATCGAAGACGCTGTTGACGATCAGCTGATCGAGCCAACCGCGGTCGGGAGCGCCGTACAGCGCCTTGGCAAGCAGCCCGCAGACCAGCATCTGTCCGTCGAACTGCCTGATCCAGATCTCGGATCCCCGCGGCAGCGCTCGCTCGCCCGGCTGTCGCGGGGCGGTTTGCACCGCATGCTTCATGACAGTCTCCTCATCGGCCGTCGCCCTGGCGCTCTGTCCGCATGTCGCCAAGCGTCGCGCCAGGCGGCAGCGGCGGGCGCCGCAGCAGGTCGACGAGCGGAACGCCTGCTTCATAGTCCCGTATCAGATTCTCGGGGTCGAACTGCACGCCGACCGGGTTGCGCTCGAACTCGTCGCTGTAGAAATAGCGCGCCGCCTCCTCCTTGGACGAGAAGTTGTCGACCTGCATCTCCACGCGGTTGCCGTCCGGATCGCGGTAGTACAGCGAGGTCGTCGGTCCGTGGTTGATGGATCGGGACGGCAGGATTCCCTTGGCCTTCAAATGGCGATAGGTGGACAGCAGTTGTCCGAGCTCGGCGAAGCTGTAAGCCACGTGGTGCACGCCGGCCCACTCGCGGTCGGCCCGCTCGAGGCCGGGCGACGACAGGAAAGCGATTCGATGGTGCTCGTCGTCGTAGGTCAGAAAGCAAAGACCGTGTCCTTCATGGACCACGTGAGCGGACAGTACCGTGCAGTACCAGTCCTTCATCTCATCGACACGGGCTGTCTGCAGAACGACGTGCGCGAAGAGCGCGGGCGGGACGCCATTCGTCTCGATCGGCGGGCGCGGCGGGAATGTCATGGTCATGTCGATGTCGGTGAATCTGCTGCGGTAACTCTACGAAGCGGAGGTTCCGGCGGCTACTCGAATCTTGCGCAAGTGAAGACTTCTTGCGCGTGGCTGATGCCGCCGGACGGCATACAAGAGACGTTCCGTGCAGGAGATCGCCGGCCTGCGCGGCGGGCGGGGCGGAACTAGGCTGGGCTGGGCTGGGCCGAACCGGGCCGGGCCGGGCCGGGCCGGGCCGGCAGCATGGCGCCCCGGCAGCTACCCGGCCGCGCGCCGGGCGGAGGTCGAGGCCTTGCGATCGGCTAGACAGTCCGATTCACAAGTTCCCGCGGGTATGCGGGTGGGGTCCCTTCGAGACTGCGCCCGTTCAAGAGGATCCGCGACGGCTGGCGCGATAGTCACGGGGCGAGCAACCCATGAGCTGGCGAAAGCAACGGCTCATCTCGCTGGAGCAAGAGAAGCCGACGTCCAGGGCAATGTCAGTAATGGACGCCTGGGAGTGATGCAGTGCCGCGGCCGCTCGGCGCACGCGCTCGTTGAGAACATACTTGTACGGCGGCATGCCGAACGATGTCTTGAAGGCTCGGGCGAAGTGAAAGCGGCTGATCCCGACCTGGTCGGCCAAGGTATCCAGACAGATCTTCGAATCGAGATTCTCGGCAATGAACTCGCGGACGATCCGCTGAGCGCGGAATGACAAGCCTTGATTCCTGGCGCCGCCTGCCGGCGGCGTTGTGCATTGCTGGGCGTCGATCACTTCGTGCAGCAGCAACTGCAGGACGGATTCGGCATGGAGCGAGTTCACGTCGCTCCACTGATGGGAGGCCCAGCGGCGCAGCCTCGACAGCAGCGGAGGCAGAAGACCATGGCGCATCTTCACACCCACGCGGGGCGCGGGCCCGCCGTGCAAGGATTCCCTGTAGTGGCGGTCGTCCACCGAGATGATCGTGACGCCGACCTGGCTTCGCGCGGTGGACCAGCCCACGAGCTCCGAGCCGGCCGGCAGGACGTCTACTCCCGCATCGCCGGCAGATCCCAGCGCGATCGATTTGCCTTCGATGCGCCGGCCACCGTCGCTATAGCTTCCCTCATCGAAGATCAGCAGCGTATGGCTCGACCGGTGCATCCTCACCGTGTGCGCTCTGGCGCTGGCGGCAATATGGTGTACATGGAGACCGGGCGAGGCGAACACGCATTTCGGCGTGGCTGGCTCGTCGTCCCATTTGAAATTGATGCCTACCAGGGGATCGCCGCCGTCTTCGCATGCCGAGGCTGTCGAGTTCATTGATGGAAAGGTCTTCATAGCTTGTCTCGGTCGCGGAGGGCGCACAGCCAGTGTCGCAGCACAAGACTAAGATCGGCTTTGACCAGTCGTCAAGCTGCGACCATCGCCAGGCTGCGCTGACCGCCGACGAATCGAGCCCTCACCTTTCATCGGCAGACAGAAAATCAAGAGCCCGGCAAATTCGCGCCAAGCGATGGCCTCTTGATTTCGGCGTCGCAAGATGCGTCTAGAAGCGCAAGATCTCCGGAGCCTCCGCGCCCTTCAATCCGTACATTGAATACGGAAACAGGACGGAGATCAATGTGCCGAGACTTGCGGTCAATGGTGCTGACCACTATTACAGGCTCGAGGGGCGAGCATCCAGCGCAAAGCGCATTGCACTTGTGCATTCGGTAGGCACAGACCTATCCATCTGGGACCATCTGGTGCCGGATCTGCTTGCTACGCACCGCATCCTTCGCTATGACATCCGAGGGCACGGCGGTAGCGTCCCGGCACCGGGGTCGATTTCGCTGGACGTACTCGCCGACGATCTGCTTGGCCTGACGAGCTCGATCGGATGGGACAGTTTCGCGGTCGCGGGGGTCTCCATTGGAGCCATGCTCGCGTGCAAAGCTTCCATTCTCTCGCCTGGCCGTATCGAGAAGCTGTTGCTTTGCAGCGCAGCCGCACGGATTCCCGTTCCCGTCGAGGATTGGAATAGCCGTATCGATTCCGTGTTGAAGAACGGGATGACCGGCCTGGTTGAAGGGATGGTCGATCGCATGTTCTCCAGCGAGTACAGGTCGACGAATCCACCGGAAATCGACGCCTTGAGCGAAGTATTCGCGAGGATGGACCCGAGAGGGTATGCGTCCTGTCTCGCCGTTCTTCGCGACGCGGATCTTCTTCCGGAGCTCGATCTCATCACCGCGCCGGTTCTCATGGTGACCGGGAAGCGGGATGCCCTGCTGGGGAACCCGACGGCACAACCGTTTGCCGACCGTCTTCGTGAATTCGCCCATGTGCAGTTGGACAGTGGGCACTATCCGCTTCTGGAAGCGCCGCCTGATTTTTCCCGTCTGACGACGCGCTTCTTGAACTCCGCTGAAGAACGCACTGAAAGAGTGGCGAAATGATCAAACCCTGGCTGTTCACGTTTCTGAAACCGCTCGGAAGACGTCGTAGCGTGATCGACGAACAAGCGGCATCGCAAGAGACCTATGACTTTCACTTGAGCATTCTGCCGAGTCTGGAAAGGATGGGCTTCGAAGGGGTGTTTTTCAGCGAACACCACTTCTTCGGAAATATCAGTCCGTCGCCAAACCTCATGATCGCGGCGGCGAGTCAAAGGACAGAGCGCCTTCGGCTGGGCGTCATGGGGAATGTGCTGCCGATGAACATTCCCTACAGAGTCGCGGAAGAGATCGGCATGCTGAATCTGCTGACTCGGCAGCGTCTGGACATAGGCTACTCCAGCGGTGCCGGCCCTATGGAACCAGTGGTCGCCGGGATCAGGAAGGAAGAGATCCGGCCGCGTTACGAAGAGGCGCTGGAGATCATCGAGCTGGCCCTGCATCACGGTAGCGTGGACTTCCGCGGCGACTTCTACTTCTATGACAAGCTGGCGATCTCACCGAGATTGTCCAGTGCCAATCTGCCGCCGCGCTGGATCACGGTATTGAGCGCCCCCTCCGCGGAAGCGGCCGCGCAGCGGGGATGCCGTATCTGCACCGGATTCCTCTCCACGGAAGCCATTGTCCCCATATTCGCCGCCTACAAGCAGGCAGCCAGGCGCTCCTCGAAACCTTTCGGTTCTTCTCAGATGGGAATCAGACGCCAGATCCTGGTGTGGGACAGCGACGCGGAAGCCAATCGACTCGGCGCTGAACTGAAGCGCATACAGATTGAAGAGCTCGACGGCCGTGCTCAAAGTATCGTCCGCCGGCACGACTCGGCTCGCTCGACTGAACCAAGCGTGTCTGCCATCCCGGACTTCCCGTCGGCAGCGGGTCTTTTCTCCGAGGCGGACGAGTGCATTTTCGGCTCGCCTGCCACCGTCACTGAAAGAATCATCGAGCAATGCCGGCGCACTGGTGCCGGGCACATGATGGCCTATATGTTCTCCGGCCTCGATGCCGAGGAAACCCGCCACAGTTTGTCGCTCTGGCAGAGGGTGATACCCGAGTTGCGGCGAGCCGGAGTCGTCGATTCCAATCCTCTGGGCTAGATCATGGATGAGATGGAATTCCGCCGGGCGCTTGCGCTGTTTGCCACTGGCGTCACGGTGGTGACCACGCACCACGACGGTGTGGATGTGGGCGTAACGGCGAACAGCTTTAGTTCGGTTTCGCTGGATCCGCCGTTGATCCTCTGGAGCCTGGCAAAACGATCATCGAGCATCGCGGCGTTTCGGCGAGCCGAATTCTTTGCCGTCAATCTGCTTTCCATCGCGCAGCGCTCGATCAGCAACTCCTTCGCTCGATCCGGGCTTGCGCCGGGAGAGAAGTTCTCCGGCGTGGAGATCACGCGGGGCATCGGGAATACACCATTGCTGGAAGGGTGTTCGGCTCGTTTCGAGTGCCAGACCATGCATCAGTACGAGGCGGGCGATCACGTCATCTTCGTCGGCAAAGTCTCGCGATTCGAACGCTGGAACAGAACACCCTTGGTGTTTCTGTCGGGAGAGTACGGAATCGCCGCTCGCGCACAGTTCGATGCCTGCGCTGCCAGGCAAGGTGACGTGGGCGCCGAGCCGACGTGGGACAGCGATGCTCTTTCCTATCCATTGAGCCGCGTGTACCTGCAGTTCACGCTCGCCCAGACCGCGCCCTTGAAGGCCGTGGGCATCGAGGACAGGCTGGAGTTCGCGATTCTGGCGGCCTTGCTTGTGAAGGGCGAGGCCAGCGTCGATGATGTTCGAAATCTCTTCTTCTATACGAGCCGGCCTATTTCCGACGCCGTCATCGACGCTCTGCAAAGGCGCAAGCTCATCGATCTCGATTCCTTGAAAGGCTTGATGCGACTGACCTTGGAAGGTCATCACAGCATAGTTCGCGCGATTGCAGCAGAGCAGGAATGGGAGTCCTCCGCATTGGAGCCGCTCACGCACGGAGAGGCCATTGTGCTCAAGCAGCTGCTCAGAAAAGTGATGCGCGCGACCGATCAGAACTCCATCCCCACGCCTTGGAGCTGAAAACGCAGCACGATCTGCGCAAGATCTCCGGTGTTGCGCAAGATGCGCATGGCCCACCGGCAGGCGCGGCAATAAAGTCGATCCCTCTCGAGAGTAGCCCCACGTGTTCATCCATCATTGCTTCCATAGGGACGGCTCATGACGAAGCCGGACGGGCAGCTTCGCTTCCGCATGCCCATGGTCTTCGGACCTAGCGCGGGGCCCCGCCAGGGCCCCGACGGCCGGCCCTTCGACATGCGCGAAGCGGCACGCACGACGACGACGGTCAGTTTCCTCACCGATGCGCGGCGGCTCATCGCCTTGCTGCCGCCCGGCTGCACGCTCGACGGCGAGCCTGTGGTCACGGTCGAGCACTGCGTACTCCACCGGCTCGAATGGTTGGCCGGGCGCAGCTATACCCTGCTGGCCGTCAAGTTCCCGGTGAGCTACCGCGGAGTCAAGGATGCGGTGAGAGGGCCGTTCATGAGCGTGCTCTGGGAGAATCGCGTCGAGCCCATTCTTACGGGGCGCGAGGAACTGGGCTACCCCAAGCTGTTCTGCGAGCTTCCCGGCGCGCGCGAGCTGCACGGGGTTAGGGAATTCGATGCGATGCTCGACGGGCACATCTTCATCCGTCTTCGGGTGGCGAACCTGATCGCCGCTGAACCACCCACCGAGGCCAAAGCCGATGGCTTGCTGTTGCACCGCTATCTGCCGGGGCTAGAGCCAGGCGGGGCGGCCGCAGTCGACGAAATGGTGCTGTCGCCGTTCACGACTAACATCACGCGCTACACCGCGTTCTGGCGTGGCACCGGCTCGGTCGAGTTCATTCATTCCAGATGGGAGCAGTTGCCCACAAGTTTTCACATCGTCAACGCCCTCGCCGATCTGCCGGTGATCGAGCCGCGCGGCGCGACGCTGGCCGAGACGCTGGGCGCCAAGGATCTGGCTGATACGCGGCTTCTGGCCTGAGACTCATTCAAACCCATAGAGATTCATTCAGGTCGGCGCGCGGATCATCGGCGCGCGGCCATCAAGGAGGTGACCAATGACGGAGCTTCGACACAAGCGCCGCGACATGCTGCGGCTCGGGTTTGCCGCGACCTGCCTGGCGACGCTTGCCGACGCACAGGCGCAGGCCTACCCTTCCCGCACGATAAGCGTCATTTCGCCGTTTACTCCCGGCGGAGCCGACGCCCTGATGCGCCTGCTGCTTCCGGGCCTTCAGCAGCGGCTCGGCCGGTCGGTCATCATCGAGAACGTCGCGGGCGCGGGAGGGCTCATAGGTGCAGAGCGCGCGGCTCGGGCCGCGCCGGACGGGTACACGCTGCTGTTCGCCCCTTCGAGCGCCTCGGTGACTTCGCCCCTGCTGTACCGACAACCGAACATCGACGCGCTACGCGACTTCACCCCCATCATCGCAACACACGAGGTACCGCAGGTACTGGTCGTCTACCCCGGGCTGGGGGTCGCCTCAGTCGCGGATCTGATCGCCCTGGCGCGCGCACGGCCGGGAGAGATCGCGTTCGGCACGTCCGGCCACGGCACTGCCGTACACCTGAACGGGGAGCTGTTCAGTTCCGCTGCCAACGTCAAGCTGCTGCACGTTCCGTTCAGGGGCTCGGGGCCGTTGACGACTGAGATACTCGCCGGTCGAGTGCCGATCACGTTCACGACCATCCCGCTCGCGCACGGCCTCATCGTCTCCGGCAAGCTGAGGGCGCTGGCCGTTCTGGATAGCAAGCCGTCGCCGTTTCTACCGGGCGTGCCTCCGATCACTGACACGCTTCCGTCGTTTCGCCCGTCGGATACGTGGGCCTGCATCCTGGCGCCGGCTCGCACGCCGGCGCACGTACAGGAGGTTCTCTTCCAGGCGTTCCGGGACGTATTGGATACCACCGAAGTGCGAACTCAGTTCAGGGACAACTTCGCCTATGTCCTGGGATTGACGCCTCAGCAGACCAGCGAGCGTTTGACGGCGGGTATCGAACAAACTCGCACGCTCATGAAGGTAGCGGGAATCGAGCAGCTATGACGCATCCGTCCACCGAGAACACGGCGATCTTCATCACTGCGCCCGGCGGCCCGGATGTGCTGCAGCTACGGCCCATCAGCCGACCGGTAGCGACCGGCGATGCGGTGCTGATCCGCGTCGCCGCGGCCGGCGTCAATCGGCACGACTGCGGCCAGCGGCGGCGAGGCCCCGTGCCGGCACACTCCGACATCCCTGGCCTCGAAGTCGCCGGAACCATCGTCGCGCTCGGCGACGCGGTCGGCGCCGCATCCGGCTGGCGAGTCGGCGATCGGGTCTGCACCCTGACCGACGGCGGCGGCTACGCAACTCATGCGCTGGCTCCCGTCGGTCATCTGCTGCCGATCCCGGACGGCTTCGACTTCGATCAGGCCGCGGCCTTGCCGGAGGCTCTATTCACCGTCTGGTTCAACTTCTTCGAGCTCGCCCGGCTCGGCCCCGGCGAGTCGGTACTGATCCACGGCGGCACCAGCGGCGTCGGAACGATCGCGATTCAACTGCTGCGCGCACTCGGCCACCCGGCAATGGCCACCTGCGGTTCGGAAGCGAAATGCCGCGTCGCGCGCGAGCTTGGCGCTGCCGCGGCATGGAACTACCGCAGCGACGATTTCGTCGCCGGCGCTCGCGCGGCCACCCAGGGCCGCGGGGTCGATGTGATCCTCGACATGTCCGGCGGATGCTACAACGAACAGAATCTCGAGGCGCTGGCGCACGGCGGCAGGATCGTGCATCTGTCGCCTGGAGACGGCGCGCGCTTCGACGCGCCGCTTCGCTTGTTGATGGCCAAACAGGCCATCGTCACCGGATCGATGCTGCGGCCCTTACCCGCTGACCGCAAGACCGCGATTGCGCGCACCCTGCGCGCGCGAGTGTGGCCGCTGCTCGGCAGCCGTATCAGACCGCTGATTGCCCGGGTGCGCCCGCTGGCCGAGGCGGCGGCCGCGCATGCGGAAATGGAGAGCGGCGATCTGATGGGCAAGCTGATCCTGGCAACGCCCGGAGACCACCGATGATCCCGGCGTATGACCCATGCGTGTCGGCCTGCACCGCACTATGCATCGGGTTCGCACGAGCCATCGATGCCAACCGCTATGACGACTTCGTCGCGCTGTTCGCGCCGGACGGCGTCTTTGTCCGCTCCGGTCAACCCTTTGCGGGCCATGCCGCCATTCGCGCGTTTCTGGAAGCACGGCCGGACGGACGGGTGACACGACACCTGTGCACGAACATCGCGATCCGCGTCGTCGATTCGGAGAACGCCGAGGGGGACTGCAGCGTCATCATGTTTCAGGGCGCACTTCAGCGCTCGGGGCCATCGGAAGCCTCGCCGCCGCCGTCGGTCGTGGACTATCGTGACCGTTTCGTCCTGACTTCTGGGGGATGGCGTTTCGCGCGCCGCGAGGTGCAGGTGATCTTCCGCTCATAGCCGGGCGGCCGGAGAGATGCGCGCGGATCCTGGCCCAAGCACCCGCTTGATAACGCCAAGGCCGGCCCATATAATCAGCACTCGCCAGCGGTGAGTGCTAGCGATAGCAGAACGAGCGCCCGGTCACCCGAGGCGCCGGCCCCGCGGGGAGATATCCCGAGCCGGCCTTCCGGCTCGTCAATTTTTTCTGGTTTTTCAAACACTTGGGAGCTGTTCTATGAAACTCCGTCCTTTGCATGATCGCGTGATCATCAAGCGTCTGGACAACGAGCGCAAAACCGCGTCGGGAATTGTCATTCCTGACAACGCCGCTGAGAAACCGGACCAAGGCGAGATCCTGGCGGTCGGTAACGGCAAGGTGGGCGACGATGGCAAGGTCCGTCCGCTCGGCGTCAAGGTCGGCGACAAAGTGCTGTTCGGCAAGTACAGCGGCCAGACCGTGAAGGTCGACGGCGACGAGCTGCTCGTGATGCGCGAAGAAGACATCATGGCCGTGGTCGAGTAAGCAACGGAATTCCAGGAGCAATCAAAGATGGCAGCCAAACAAGTTTTCTTCTCCGACGACGCGCGCAGCCGCATGGTGGCCGGCGTCAATCTGCTGGCCAACGCAGTCAAGGTCACGCTGGGCCCGAAAGGCCGCAACGTGGTGCTCGAGCGCTCGTTCGGCGCTCCGACGGTGACCAAGGACGGCGTGTCGGTGGCCAAGGAAATCGAACTGAAGGACAAGTTCGAGAACATGGGCGCGCAGATGGTCAAGGAAGTCGCTTCCAAGACCTCGGACAATGCCGGTGACGGCACCACCACCGCCACGGTGCTGGCCCAGGCCATCGTTCGCGAAGGCATGAAGTTCGTGGCCGCGGGCATGAACCCGATGGACCTGAAGCGCGGCATCGACAAGGCCGTCGGCGCTCTGACCGAAGAGCTGAAGAAGATCAGCAAGCCCTGCACGACCAGCAAGGAAATCGCCCAGGTCGGTTCGATCTCGGCCAACTCCGATGAAGAGATCGGCCGCATCATCTCCGAGTCGATGGAAAAGGTCGGCAAGGAAGGCGTGATCACCGTCGAAGACGGCAAGTCGTTGGAAAACGAGCTCGACATCGTCGAGGGCATGCAGTTCGACCGCGGCTATCTGTCGCCGTACTTCATCAACAACCCCGACAAGCAGGTCGCGGTTCTGGAAGACCCGTTCGTGCTGCTGCACGACAAGAAGGTCAGCAACATCCGTGAACTGCTGCCGGTGCTCGAGCAGGTCGCGAAGGCGGGCAAGCCGCTGCTGATCATCGCCGAGGAAGTCGAAGGCGAAGCGCTGGCCACGCTGGTGGTCAACAACATCCGCGGCATCCTGAAGACCGTTGCGGTCAAGGCGCCGGGCTTCGGCGATCGTCGCAAGGCGATGCTGGAAGACATGGCCATCCTGACCGGCGGCACCGTGATCTCGGAAGAGACCGGCATGACGCTGGAAAAGGCCACGCTGCAGGACCTGGGCCGCGCCAAGCGGGTCGAAGTCGCCAAGGAAAACACCACGATCATCGACGGTGCCGGCGACACGAAGACCATCGAGGCTCGCGTCAAGGCGATCCGCGCGCAGATCGAGGAAGCCACCAGCGACTACGATCGTGAAAAACTGCAAGAGCGCGTGGCCAAGCTGGCCGGCGGCGTTGCGGTGATCCGCGTCGGCGCGGCGACCGAAGTCGAGATGAAAGAGAAGAAGGCCCGCGTCGAAGACGCGCTGCACGCCACGCGCGCCGCCGTCGAGGAAGGCATCGTGGCCGGCGGTGGCGTTGCGCTGCTGCGTGCTCGCGCTGCGATCAAGGTCAAGGGCGACAACCCCGACCAGGACGCCGGCATCAAGATCGTGCTGCGCGCCGTCGAAGAGCCGCTGCGCCAGATCGTGGCCAACGCCGGCGACGAGCCGAGCGTGGTGGTGGCCAAGGTGCTGGAAGGCAAAGGCAGCTTCGGCTACAACGCCGCCAACGCTACCTACGGCGACATGCTGGAAGCCGGCGTGGTCGACCCCACCAAGGTCACCCGCACCGCGCTGCAGAATGCCGCTTCGGTCGCCAGCCTGATGCTGACCACCGATGCGATGATCGCCGAGGCGCCGGAAGACAAGCCGGCCGCTGGCGGCATGCCCCCGGGAATGGGTGGCATGGGCGGCATGGGCGGTATGGACATGTAATGCCCGTCGGTCCGGCCTCAGGGCCGGACCTCGGTTTGGAGAAGCCCGCTTTGTGCGGGCTTTTTTTTCGTTCTCAGGTTGGGGCGGGGGAGCGGCAGGCGCGGGT
>JBFWXS010000001.1:217941-258389 GCA_050187175.1 Burkholderiaceae bacterium | reverse complement strand
CCGGAGGAGCCGGGAATGGAGGAGCCGCCGGAATGCACGGTGGTGATCATGCCGTGCTTGCGCGCCCAGCCGACCATCTCGGCGTACTCGAACGGCGACTTGACGGCGCCGAAGCCTGCCTTGGCCAGCCACACGCCCTGCGAGGCGACGTCGGCGAGGTCCTGCTCGGTCAGCCCGGGTTCGAGGATGATAGACCCGGCGTACACCCGCATGCCGCCGGGGCGGAAATGCTCGAAGCATTTCAGTGCGGCCACGGCGAGCGCCTTGACGCCGGCCGGGTCCTTGGGCCGGCCGGGTACATGCACCTCCGAGGCGCTGATCGCGGTGGTCACGCCGCCGTGGACGTAGCTCTCCAGGAAGCCCACCGTCTTCTGCCGCGGCGTGTAGTCGCCGAAGGTATTGTGGACCTGCGAGTCGATCAGGCCGGGTATGGCGGTGGTACCCGCCGCGTCGATCACGACGTCGGCGCGCTCGGCATCGGCGTGAGACAGGAAGCCGACCTGCGTGATCTTGCCGTCTTCCATCAGCAGCGCATCGCCTTGGGCTACGGGCTCGCGCCATTCGCCGGTCAGGATGCGTCCGATATTCACGATAGCGACTTTCATGCGCAGACCTCAGTAGAGTCCGTCGGTACCCTTGACGTCTTCCGGCCTGAGGCCGCCGACGCGGGCATTGAGCCGGCTGCCGCTGCAGACCGCGAATACCAGCGCGATCTCATCGGGCATCGGGCCATCATGAAAATGAAGCGTCATTGCGTTGTATGTCGAGCGCACGTACAGCGCGTCCTTGTGCGCGATCGGCACGTCCAGCGTCGTGCCGGGGCCGCCGACCTTGGTGACCGACGAGATCCAGGCCTTGCCGCCGCCGATGGCCTTGCGCAGCGGCTCCGCCGCCGGCGTGGTGAGCAGGGCATTGGCGTGCTCCTGCTCGCCGGCGATGCCGACGACACCGGCCTTGCCGTAGCCGGCGACCGGACGATCCGGCCCGTAGGCCTCCCGCAGTCTGGCGCTCATCAGGGCGCCCAGCGCCGGGCTGGCCTGGATCATCGGCGATAGATCCTCGACGTATCGTCCGGCATAGGGGTTGGCGATGAAGGCCGCGACTGCGGCTTTGCGCAGCGGCTCGGGCGCGGATCGTCCCGCTTCCTCCAGGCGATCCTCCACGAAGATCTGCCATCTGCGTACTTTCAGCTCCATCGGTTCTCCCGTCGATCCGCGCCAAGGGCGCATGCGGTAACCGGCGATCGAAGAATGCCTGCCGCACGCGAGTGTTCGACCGTCGCGGGATGCTGCGTTCCCGGAACGGCCTGGTGTCGATCCTATGGCGGCCATATAAATGTGTCAACTATGTTAGTTGACAAAACTAAATCGACGGAAAACAATGCCCCTGTATCAGCAACCGATTCACGCGGAATCCGACAGCAGCCCGCCAGCCTCCGGCGCGGCCGGGGGGCGGGACGAGCCGCTGACAGGCGCATCGGTGCAAGCCACGAAGACCGGAGATCTGGGTAATGGAAATGCAAGTCGGGCTCGAGCCGCGAACAAACCTGGAGGCGAAGGAAGACCTGCGCCGCGGCGACGAATATCTGCGCTCGCTCGACGACGGCCGCGCCGTTTATGTGAACGGCGAGCGCGTCCGTTCGATCACGACGCATCCTGCCTTTGCCGGCGCGGCGCGTTCGGCGGCCCGCCTGTTCGACATGGCGGCCGACCCCGCGATGCGCGAGCGAATGACTTACGCCTCCCCCAGCAGCGGCAAGCCGGTGCTGCGCGCCTATCAGATCCCGCGCAGCCACGCCGACCTGAAGGCCAAGCGTCTGGCGTCCGAGGCCTGGTCGGAAGGCTCCTTCGGCATGATAGGCCGGACGCCGGACCACGTCGCCGGCTTCTTCTGCGGCTATGCCGCGGTGCCCGAGGTGATTGCGGCCGGCGGCGGGCAGTACGCGCGCAACGTGCTGCGCTTCTACGAGGAACTGCGCGAGAACCATCTGTGGGCCACCTACGCCATCGTGCCGCCGCAGATCGATCGCAGCAAGCCGGCCCACAAGCAGGCGGACCCGACGCTGTACGCAGGCGTGGTCAAGGAGCGCGACGACGGCATCGTGATCTCGGGCGCGCAGCAGCTCGCCTCGGCCGGCGTGCTGTCGGACTATCTGTACCTGAGCTGCATCCACCCGCTGCAGCCGGGCGACGAGAACCATGCCATCGGCGTCGCGCTGCCCATGAATGCGCCCGGCATGCGCCTGTATCCGCGCCGTCCGTTCGCGCCTTCGGCGGCCGATCCCTTCGACTACCCGCTGAGCAGCCGCTTCGACGAAAGCGATTGCTTCGTGGTGCTCAAGGACGTCTTCGTTCCCTGGGAGAAGGTCTTCATCTACCGCAACATCGAGGTCTGCCGCAACCAGTGGTGGCAGACGCCGGCGCACGCTTACGGCAATCTGCAGGCACAGGCGCGCTACGCGACCAAGCTGCGCTTCATGATCGGGCTGGCCAAGCGCATGAACGAGATGACCGGCAATGACGGCCATCCGCAGGTGCAGGTGCAGATGGGCGAGCTGGCCGCTCTGGTGCAGCTGGTCGAGAGCATGCTCGAATCGCAGGAGATCAAGGCCACCATCGACGCGAAGGGCGTGGTCTGGCCCTGCAAGAAGTCGCTGTACGCGGTGATGGCGCTGCAGTCGGAGCTCAACCCGCGGATGGTCGAGATGATCCGGGAGCTGACGGGCTCGGCGATGATCTCGCTGCCGTCGTCGGTGCAGGATCTGGAAAGTCCCGAAACTCGCGACGACATCGAGCGCTTCATGCGCTCGGCTGGCAGCGACGCCCGTGCGCGGCTGGCGCTGATGCGGATGGCCTGGGATTTCATCGGCACCGAGTTCGGCACCCGCAGCCAGCAGTACGAGAAGTTCTATGGCGGGGCGTCGTTCCTGGTGAAGCAGAACATGTACCGCGCCTACGACTTCGACCGCGCCACGGCGATGGTCGATGCCGCGCTGGCTCTGCCAAGGTCATGAACGCGCGAGCGGACGCTGCGATCGCAGCCGGCGCGAGGGCCTTCGTCGCCGCGCCGGATCAGCGTGCCCTGCGCGATGCGCTCGGGCTCTTCGCCACCGGCGTAGCCGTGGTCGCCTGCGCCGGTGAAGCCGCGGAGCCGGTGGCCATCACCGTGAGCTCGTTCAATTCCGTTTCGCTGGATCCGCCGCTCGTGCTGTTCAGTCTGCACAATGCGGCGGCGTCCATGCCGGTCTGGCTTCGGGCGCGGCACTACACGATCAGCGTATTGAGCGCCGGCCAGCGCGAACTGTCCGGGCGCTTCGCGAAGGCCTTGTCCGACAAGTGGAAGGATCTGACGCCCGCCGTCGGACCGCTTACCGGGGCGCCGATGCTGCCCGAGGCCCTGGCGTGCTTCGAGTGCCAGGCTCATGCGCATCATCCCGGCGGCGATCACACGATCTTCGTCGGCAAGGTGCTGTCGCTGCATGCGCAGCCTGCCTCGGACAGCCTGCCCTTGCTTTTCTTCGGAGGCCGTTACCGCGGCCTGGCGGAGGAGGGCCGCGGCGCGTTGGCCGATGGCAGCGGCGGGGCGGTGGCCGGCAGCGGCGCGGCGGCGGCCGGCAGCGATACGATGGCGGACGGCGGCCCGTGGCCGTACGCATGGTGAGCGCGGTGGCAGGCGTCGCGTCCGCTCGCCGGAGTCTAGGCGCCGAGGTCCACGCCTACGTAGAACATCATGATGTAGATCGTCATCTCGCGGTCTTCCTCGCTCAGCTGATGATTGAAGTAGTCGACGTGCAGCTTCACGGCGGCGTCGATTCGAGTCAGGACCGCCATCGCCGCCTCCGTCACCCGAAGCATCGTCGCGCGCTGGTCGCCGTCGACTGCGAAGCGCTCGACCAGGCCTTTCTCGGTCAGTGTGCGCGTCAGGCTGGACGCGAAGGCCGGTGCGATGTCCAGGCGTTCGGCCAGCTCCTTGACCCTGAGCTCCTGGCCCGGGCTGCCGTAGATCTGCAGCAGCGCCTGGTGCGCCAGCGGATCGAGCCCTTCGGTCTTGGCCTGCTCCTCGACGATGCGGAAGACCTTGCGCAGCACGTAGCGCGCATTGGCCACGCCGCGGAAGTAAGCGTGCTTGTTGGCGCCGTTTCGCGCGGCGCGGATCTTCTTGACCTGGCTAGCCAGACGTTCGGCAGACAGGACGCCGTGCAGCGCGTACGAATCTTGCATGGTGTATCGGGCCATCGAATGTATGTTCAACAACTATACGAGCCTGGCGCGGTTGCTCCTCGATCCCGCCGCCGTCCCGGCCATTCTAGCCGGCCTCGCCGAGTCGAAGCCAGGCGCTTTTCCGGAAAGTGCCGGCGCGAGGGCGTCTGCTTCAAATATCTTTGTCAAATTGGTGAGTTGACACATCTATTTAAGCGAATGAAAATGACCGAAAGACCTGGAGAGCAGCGATGACGGGATCCGGCCTTCTATTCTCGGAGATGACGCCCGCATCCGAATGGGCCGACCGTTTCCACGACTGGTACGACACCGAGCACATCCCGGTGCGCATGCGGGTGCCGGGCTTCACCGGAGCGCAGCGCTACGGCGCGGTCGAAGGCGGGGGCTTCCTCGCGGTCTACGACATGGAGAATCCCGGCGTGCTGGATACGCCGGCCTATCTGCAGGTCAAGAAGAATCCCAGCGAGCGCACGCGCTGGATGCTCGAGCACGTCACCGGCTTCACGCGATACACCTGCGAGGAGATCGCCAGGCAGCAGCGGGACGGCGGAACCGGGCTGGCATCGCCGGTACTGTATGCCGTGTTCTTCGAGGTGCCGCAGGATCGCCTGCAGGCTTTCGACGACTGGTACGAACAGGACCATGTTCCTATCCTGATGCGCTGTCCCGGTTGGCAGATGGTGAGGCGCTTCGGCATCGTCTCCGGGGAGCCGGAGCGCTACAACCGGCTCGCGCTGCACTATCTGTCGTCGGTCGCCGACCTCGATTCGGAAGCGCGGCAGGAGGCCAGGCGTTCGCCGTGGCGCGCCAGGCTGGCGCAGGAGCCATGGTTCAAGGGCAAGTATCTGGTATTCCACCGGCATGGGCCGCGCCAGGCGGCATCGTGATGCCGTCGACAAAGGACACGAAGCGATGAATGAACGTTACGAAAAAGGGCTTGCCGTCCGCAAGCAAGTGCTCGGCGGCAGCCAGGTCGAAGCCACGGTCAAGGCGGCCGAATCGGCGTTGAACGAGGACCTGCAGAAGTACCTGACCGAGTTCGTCTGGGGCGACATCTGGTCGCGGCCGGAGATGAGCCTGCGCGACCGCAGCCTGGTCACGCTCGGCATGCTGATGGCATTGAACCGGTCGGTGGAGCTCAAGACGCACATCCGGGGCGCTCTGAACAATGGCCTGAGCATTGATGAGATCGCGGAGGTGTTCCTGCACGGGGCGGCCTACTGCGGTTTCCCTGCTGCGATGACGAGCCTGCGGCTGGCCAAGGAAGTCGTCGCCGCCAATCCGTGAGCGGGGGACGGTCGCCGTCCCCTCCGAGCTTCTTCCATCCAATATTTCCAGGCAGATCCCCATGACGCTTCCCATTTCCAGGCCGGTCACCGCCGAAGATTGTCCGGTGATCGATCTGTCGGCGATGCACAACGGCAACGCCGCCGACTTTCGCCGGATCGCGCAACAGATCACCAGCGCGTCGCAGAACCTCGGCTTCTTCTACGTCATCAACCACGGCATTCCGCAGGCGCAGATCGACGCGATGCTGGAACTCGGCAAGCGCTTCTTCGAGCTGCCGCTCGAGGAGAAGATGGCGATCCGTCTGGCGCTGTCGGACAACTACCGCGGCTATCTGCCCATGAAGATGATGGGTGCCGATCCTTCGCTGAAAGGCAACCTGCACGAAGGATTCCAGATCCATCGCGAGCTGGCGGCGGACGATCCCGATGTACTGGCGGGCAAGCCCTTGCATGGCCCGAACCAGTGGCCCGCGTCGATACCGGAACTGAAGCCGCAGGTGCTGCAGTACTACGACGCGATGTCGGCGCTTTCGCATACCTTCCTGAGGATGTTCGCGCTGGGCCTGGATCTCCCTGAGGATTCCTTCACGCGCTTCTTCCGCAAGCCGATGATGCAGTTCCGGTGGCTGCGCTATCCGGCGCAAGAGCCGACCGAGAGCGGCGACCATCTGGGCACCCGGCCGCACACGGATTCCGGCGCGTTCACGTTTCTGGCGCAGGACGACATCGGCGGGCTAGAGATCCTGAATCGCAGCGGCGAGTGGATCAGCGTCCCGCCGCTGAAAGGCGCCTACGTAATCAACATCGGCGAGATGATGAAGATCTGGACCGACGGCGTCCTCGTCTCGACGCCGCACCGCGTGATCAATCGCTACGGCCAGGAGCGCTTCTCGATGCCGTTCTTCGCCACGCCCGATTTCGACGCCGAGATCCGGCCCATCCTGACGAATTCGCGCAAGGACGCGCTCGAGTCGGAGCCGGTCTTCGCGACTTCGGTGGAGCGCGGCAAGCCGATCACCTGCGGCGAGATCCTGCTCAAGCTGTACGGGCGGATCTGGCCGTCGACGCGCGTCCAGCGCGTGGATTAAGCGAGCGCTTTCCTTTTCGTTCTTCCAACGACCCAGGGGATATGCAATGAAACTGATCAGCAAGCTTGCCGGAGCCCTGTCGCTCGTGGCGATGTGTCAGGCGGGGCAGGCGCAGGATGTCTTTCCGGCCTCCGGCAAGGTGGTGCAGCTCGTCTATCCGTTCGGCGCAGGGGGAACGGACGCGCTGCTGCGGGTCTTCGCGCAGAGCATGAGCGATGCCTCCGACGCGAAGTTCATTCTCGTCAACAAGGAAGGTGCGGCCGGGGCCATCGGCGCAACGACCGTGGCGCGCGCCCGGCCGGACGGCTATACGCTGATGGTCGGTCCTTCGATCGTCGTCACCAATCTTCCGTACACTCAGAAGGACCTGGCCTACGGCATCGACTCGTTCGAGTACGTATGCCAGCTGAACGTCAACGCGCTGGCCGTCGTCGTCAAGCAGGATTCGCCGTTCAAGACCTTCAAGGACCTGACCGACGCGATGCGCGCCAATCCGGGCAAGTTCAACTACGGCCATTCCGGCACGTACACGGACTTCCATCTGAACATGCTGCTGCTCGAGCAGCAGGCGAATCTGCGCGCGCAGGACATCGCCTATCGCGGCGACGCCCCCAATCTGCTTGCGCTGCTGTCCGGAGAGCTGCACTTCACTATCAATTCGGTAGTCTCGGTGGCCAAGCGGACCGACATCCGGCCGCTGGCCGTGTTCTGGGACCGCCGGCACCCCGCGCTGCCGGACGTTCCGTCGGTCGCCGAACTCGGCTACTCTGCCTTCTTCACCGGCTTTCAGGGCGTGTTCGCGCCCAAGGGCACGCCCAAGCCGGTCGTGCAGGCGCTGTCGTCGCTGTGCGCGAAGGCGTCCGCTAGCGAGGCCTACAAGGCCGCGGCAAGCAGCCAGGGAACGGTCGTGCTGTATATGAACAGCGAAGAGTTCGAGAAGTCCACGCGGACGAGCTATGTCGAGAAAGGCAAGCTGTTCCGCCAGCTCGGCGTGACGCCCAAGTGAGGCAGTCCGCGGAGGCGTCGGCCTGCCTCGCGCGCAGGCGCACGATGCTGGACGCGCCGGAGGCCGACCGTCTGGCGCTTGCCCGGCGCCTCGTCGAATCGACCGAGGCCCGTCTGCACGCGTGGCGCATGCTGGGCCCGGAAGGTGAGCGGCTGCCCGGCGGCGCGGCTCCGATCCCCATCGGTGTCAAGGACGTGATCGACGTTGCCGGGATGCCGACCCGTGCCGGCAGCGCGACGCGAGCCGATGCGCTGCCCTGCGAGGCCGACGCCGCGGTGCTCGCGCTGCTTCGCCGCAAGGGCTACCTGCCGATCGGAAAGACGCACACCACGGAATTCGCATATCTGGACCCGGCGCCGACGACGAACCCCTTCAATGCATCGCATACGCCCGGCGGCTCGAGCAGCGGTTCCGCGGCAGCCGTCGGCGCAGGCACGGTTCCGGTGGCGCTGGGCACGCAGACGGCGGGTTCGGTCTGTCGTCCCGCCGCGTTCTGCGGTATCCACGCGTTCAAGCCCACCACGGGCCGCACGCCGCGCGAAGGGGTGGTGCCGCTTGCGCCGAGCTTCGATACGGTGGGTGCCTACGGGCTGACCCTGGCCTGGGCCGTCGACGTGGCGATGTGCATGCTCGGCGAATCCTCGCCGCCGCCTAGGGCCGAGCGGCTGCGCATCGGTGTGATCGCCGACCCCTTCTATCTCGCCGTCCAGCCGCGCGTTCAACGGCAGATCGATGCCTGCGCCGAAGTGTTGCGCGGCCACGGTCATCAGCTGCTGCCGCTGCAGACGGGGGAGGATTTCGCCGAGATGCGCGTGCGCCACCGGCGCGCCATGCAGTACGAAGCCGGCAGGGCGCATGGCCGGCTTCTCGTCGAACAGCCGGATCGCGTGGGGCCGAGGTTCCGCGAGCTGCTGCAGGCCGGCGCCGCGCTCACTGAGGACGACCATGCGCAGGACATCGCCTATCTGCAAGCGGCGCGCCGGCGCATCCTGTCTTCGATGGCGGCGTTCGACGCCGTGCTGCTGCCGCCTGCGTACGATACCGCCCCCGAAGGGCTGAGCTCTACCGGAGACGCCAGCCTGATCACGCCCTGGACCTGCGTGGGTTCTCCGCTGGCGGTGCTGCCGACCGGCTTGTCGGACGAGGGTTTGCCGCTGGCCGTCATGCTGGCCGGGCAACCCGGCCGGGATCGCGCGCTGGCAGCCTGCGCGAGCGCCGTCGACCTGATGCTCGCCGGAGCAGGACTGCGGATCGACGCGAAGGAGTGAGCCCGGCGCCTGCTGGCGGCGGAGCGCCTAGCGCATCAGCCGCCCGCCGTTGAGATCCAGCGTCGCGCCGGTCGTATAGCCCGCATCATCGCCCGCGAGATAGACGACCGCGGCGGCCGCTTCGCGGCCGAGTCCGAAACGGCCCACCGGAATCTGCGCGCGCAGCGCATCGCGCCGCGCGGCGTCGAGCCGCTGCAGCGCCGGCCCTTCGATCGCCGACGGCGCGATCGCATTCACGGTGACGCCGCTGCCGGCCAGCTCCAGCGCCAGCGAGCGCGTCAGCGCCAGGATGCCGGCCTTGGAGGCCGCGTAGTGCAAGCCGCTGGCGGTGCTCGCCTGCTGGCCGGCCAGCGACGACAAGTTGATGATGCGGCCCCAGCCGGCCGCGCGCATGCGTTTCGCGGCGATCCGGCAGCCGAAGAAGGTGCCGCGCAGATTGACGGCGAGCACCTCATCCCATTCCGCCGCATCGATTTCCCAGAACGAGCGGTTCGGCGACAGCGCTGCATTGTTGACCAGTATGCCGATCTCGCCGAGCTGGCGGGCCGCGTCGTCGTACGCGCGTTCGAAGGCGGCTTCGTCGCGAACGTCCAGCCGCAGGCCGATCGCCGTGGCGCCGGCCGCGTTGAGCGCGGCAGCGGCGTCATCGACGCGCGCATCGACATCGGCCAGTGCGACGCGGGCGCCGGCCTGTGCCAGGCCGGCGGCGACGGCCTCGCCCAGGCCCTGCGCCGCGCCGGTGATGAAGGCCGTGCGGCCTGCGAGGGGCATTCGCATCGGGTTTCCTCCGTCGGCCTGAATCGACATGTCGCTAGCGCGGCGGCGCGTCCGGTGCTGCCGTCGCCCGCGGCCGCCGGATGCCGCCGGGCTGCCGCGTCCCGCCGGGCTGCCGATCCCAGGTGTCCGTCGTCACGCCGCGTTCGCGCAGCTTGTACTTCTGCACCTTGCCGTTCTCGGTGCGCGGCAGTTCGGCGACGATGTCGATATAGCGCGGGATGGCGAAGTACGGCAGCCGCGTCTCGCAATGGCGCGCCAGCTCGGCGGCATCCAGCGCATGGCCGGGACGCGGCACCAGCGAGGCCATGACTTCGTCTTCGGCCAGCTCCGATCGCACGGGATAGACGGCTGCTTCGGCCACGGACGGATGGCTGAGCAGGATCTGTTCGACCTCGTACGACGAGATGTTCTCGCCGCGGCGCCGGATCGCGTCCTTGATACGGTCGACGAAGCGCAGCGCGCCGTCGGTCTCGCGCACGACGCGATCGCCAGTGTGGAACCACAGGTTGCGCCAGGCTTCGACGGTCTTGTCGGGCATGCCGAAGTAGCCGCTGGCGAAGGCGAACGGCTCGTCGGCGCGCAGCACCAGCTCGCCGGCCTGCCCGGGCGGCAGCTCGACGTCATGCTCGTCGACCACGCGCGCCTGGAAGCCGGGCTGCACCCAGCCCATGACGCCGTGGCGCGGCGCGTCGGCCGTGGTGGCGATGACGAAGTTGGTCTCGGTCGAGCCGTAGCCTTCGAGCAGCTGCACGCCGGTGCGCTGCTCGAAGGCTTCCGCGGCGGCGGCCGGCACGCCGGGGCCGAGGCCGCAGCGTACCTGGTGTTCGCGTTCGGACGGGCCTGCCGGCTGCGCCAGCAGGATGGGCACCATGGCACCCAGCAGGTAGACGACGGTGGCGCCGCGCTCGCGCATCGTCGGCCAGAAGCCCGAGGCCGAGAAGCGCGGCTCGAAGACCGCGTGCGCGCCTGTGACGGCGGCTTGCGCATAGGTGTTCAGCGCATTGATGTGGAACAGCGGCAGCGTCGTGCACAGCACGTCGCTTGCAGACAGGCCGAGGATGCGCGCGCTGTTGACGCCCCACCAGTAGTACTGCGCATGCGGGCAGACGACGCCCTTGGCCGGGCCGGTGGTGCCCGACGTGTAGAGGATGGCCAGCGTGTCGCCGGGCAGCGCGGCCGCGGGTTCGACGGGATCGGCAGGCGGCGGGAACGGCAGTAGGGGGAGTGAGGCGGTGGCAGACTTTCCCGCGGTGGATGTTGCCGCTGCAGATGAGTCTTCCTTCGTCTCGCCGACGACCCAGATCGCCTCCAGCTGCGTAGCCGCCAGGTCCGCGGTGGCCAGCCGTTCGACGAAGCGGTCTTCGATGATCAGCAGCCGCGCGCCGCTATTGGCCAGGTAGTACTCGATCTGCGGCCCCATCGCCGCGCTGTTGATCGGCACCGAGACCGCGCCTATCCAGCCGCAGCCGAGGAAGCTGTCGAGGAATTCGATGCGGTTGCCGCACAGGATGGCGACGCGGTCGCCGCGGCCTATGCCCTGGCGCTGCAGGGCGCCGCCGCGGCGCGCCGCAGCGGCGGCCGCGTCGGCATGGCGCCAGCAGGCGCCTTCGATCGTCGCCAGCGGCCGCTCGCCGAACTCGGCCGCCTGCCGCTGCAGCATGTGCGGCAGCGTGCGCTCGGGCGGCGGAACGGGCAGCGGAACGAGCGGCGACATGGGCGCGACTGCCGCCGCGGGCCCGTTCCCGGTCATCAGGGCACCAGCTTCCACTGGCCCTTCTCGAGCTTGACGACGACGCGCGAACGTTCGTCCGAGCCGTAGCGGTCATCGGGCTTGAAGTTGTAGACGCTGTGCGTGCCGACCAGCTCCTTCGTGCTGACGATGGCATCGCGCAGCGCGACGCGGAACTGCGGCGTGCCGGGTTCGGCCTTGCCCGCCGCGCGGGCGGCGGCGTCGGCGAACAGCAGCCAGGCGTCGAACGAATAGGCCGAGAAGGCGTCGGTGGGCGGCGCGCCGTGGACGCGCTGGTAGGCGTTGCGGAAGTCCAGCGAGACCTTGCGGATCGGGTTGTCGGCCGGCAGCTGCTCGGCGACGACGACCGGTCCGGTGGGCGCGAGCAGTCCTTCGGCCGAAGCGCCGGCCACGCGCACGAAATCGGGATTGATCAGCGCATGCATGCCGTAGATCTGGCCGCGATAACCGCGTTCGCTGAGCGCCAGGTACGGCAGCGCGCCCGGCGTTCCCGAGGTGCCCGTGATGACCGCGTCAGGACGTGCCGCGACGATCTTCAGCACCTGGCCGGTGACCGACGCATCGCCGCGCGCATAGCGCTCGTTCGTGACCACCTTCAGGCCTGCCGGCTCGACCGCCTTGCGCAGCGAGTCGTAGACCAGGTCGCCCCAGGCATCGGAGAAGCCGATGTAGCCTATCGTCTTCACGCCGGACTTCTTCATCCGTTCGACGACGGCGCTGACCATAAGCGGCGCCGGCTGCGGCAGCGTGACCATCCACGCGCCTTCGTCGCCGGGCAGATTGGCGTTGGCGATCGAGATCAGCGGCGTGCGAGTCTCGCGCGCCACGGCGGCGATCGCCAGCGCGCCGGGCGAGCCGGCGGTGCCTATGATGACGTCGACCTTGTCCTCCTCGATCAGCTTGCGCGCGTTGCGAGCGGCGGTCGACGGATCGGAAGCGTCGTCGAGCTGGATCATCTGGACCTTGCGGCCCGCGACCTCGGGCTTGTATGCGATCGCGGCCTGGATGCCTTTCTGGTACGGAATGCCGAGCGACGAGACCGGGCCGGACAGGGACGAGATGAAGCCCACCTTCAGATCGGCGGCAAGGGCCTGCGCCGCCATGCCTGCCGTCAGTGCCGCCGCGGCGGCTAGAACCAAGCGTTTCATGATCGAGTCTCCTTGGGTGATGCGGATCGAAGCAAAGCGAAGCGAAAACGGGCCAGGGGCGCCCGGCGAAGCGATGCGGCGTCTACAGCACGAGGCTGCCCACACTGGTTCCACCGCACACATAGAGAACCTGCCCGGTCACGAAGCTGCTGGCCGGGTCGGCGAAGAACGAGACCGCACGCGCCACGTCGTCGGACTCGCCGAGCCGGCCGACCGGGACGGCGCGCGCCAGCTCGCGTTCCTTGTCGCTGCCGGCCTGCACGACGTCGTAGAACATGTCGGTGCGGATGGGGCCGGGCGCGACGACATTGACCGTGATGCCGTCGCGCGCCAGTTCGAGCGCCCAGGTGCGCGCCATGCCGAGCATGCCGGCCTTGGTCGCCGAGTAGCTGGTGCGCGTGGCCAGGCCCAGCGCCGCGCGCGACGACAGCAGCACGATGCGGCCCAGGCCGCGAGCGCGCATCGCGGGCAGCGCGGCCTGCACCAGCTGGATCGCGCTGCCCAGATGCAGATCGACCAGTGCGTCGAGATCATCGAGCTTGACCTCGGGCAGCAGCGCAGCGCGGATGACGCCGGCGTTGTGCACGACCGTGGTGATCGCGAAGCGCTGATTGATCTCGCGCACGGCCTGCGCGGTGGCCTCGCGGTCGGTCAGGTCGACCGCCGCTTCATGCAGCGACGGATGCGCGATGCCGCTGGCGCGGCGCGCGAGGGAAACCACCTGATAGCCGTCGGCCAGCAGCCGCTGGCAGATCGCCTTGCCGATGCCTGCGCTGCCGCCGGTGACGACGGCGGTACCGCGATCCTGATTCATCGTTGCGCCTTTCAATCAATGAGCGTTTGCGGACGGCGCGGCCTCAGCCGGCCACCAGCGCCAGCACGCGCAGCGGACTGCCGCTGCCCTGCTGGATCTTCAACGGCGGGCAGATCAGCACGCTGCCGGTCGGTGGCAGCCGATCCAGGTTGGTCAGGCACTGCAGCCCATAGCGGCCGGCGCCGTGCATGAAGTAGTGGCACGGATACGGCGGCCGCAGGTGATAGCCCTGGCCCGCGTCGGTGCCGATGGCTTCCGAGCCGAAGCCCAGCACGTCGCGCTGCGTGACGAGGAACTGCACGGCTTCGGTGCTGGGGCCGGGCGTGTGCTGCCCGGTTTCATCGAAGTTCTGGTAGGCCTCGGGATCGCTCGCGCGCTTGGACCAGTCGGTGCGCATCAATACCCAGGCGCCGCTGGGAATGAGTCCGTGCGCGGCCTCGAAAGCCTCGATGTCGGCGACGCTGAGCAGGTAGTCGGGATCCTCGGCCGCCTGCTGCGAGCAGTCGATGACGCAGGCGGGCGCGATGAAATGCTCGGCAGGGATCGTGTCGACCGAGTTGTTCGGCAGATCGCGCCCCGAGATCCAGTGGATCGGCGCATCGAAATGCGTGCCGGTGTGCTCGCCGCACGAGAAGTTGTTCCAGTACCAGCCGGGACCGCGCTCGTCGTAGCGCGAGACCTCTTCGATGCGGAACGGCCAGCACTGTCCCATCTCGGGTGGCAGCGCGATCTGCGGGAACTCCGGCGTGAGCGTCTGCGTGAGGTCGACGACGCGGATGCGGCCGGCGGTGAGCGCGGTGGTCAGGGCGCCGAGCAGGTCGGTGGGCGGGGCTTGATTCATGTCAGATGCTCGTGCGTGCTGAGGTGGGGGCGGGCAAAGTCGCTGGCCGTGCGGCGATAGGCGCGCGCACCGTCGCGGGCCCTGCGGTGCGGGCGGGGCTGGATGCTTGCCCCCTTTGCTTCGCAAAGGGGGTCCCCTGCGATGCTCGGAAGCTTGGCCCACGGCGTAACTCGCTGCGCTCCCCTGTGGGGAGCTCCGCTCAAACAGACGCCGTAAGTCAGAAGTGGTGGCGCGCTTTGCGCGCGGTCCAAGCTTCCTGCGCTTCTCGGCTGCGCATACAGCCCCGCCCGCACCGCAGGGCCCGCGACGGTGCGCGCGCCTATCGCCGCACGGCCAGCGACTTTGCCGATACGGCAGTGGCATGCAAAGAAGCAGGGGCCATTGCTATTAGCACTGCGCCAACTCGTCCATGGGCTTTCTATCGAACGCCACCGGTCTTGCCAGAGCGGTAGGCGGGGGCCGGGGCAGCGGGGAGCTGTGCAGCGGGGAACTGGGCGGCGAGGGGCTGTGCGGCGCCGAGCAGCGCAGCCTTGGGGCGCGCGCGCGCAGCGCGCGTCGTCTTCTGTATCGCGGCGTTTGTCTGAGCGGAGCTTGCGCAGCGAGCGCAGCGAGTTACGCCGCGCCAGCCCCAAGGCGAGCAGCACAGGGTAGTCGGCCCAAAGGGCCGACCGCCGCACCGCCTCTCGCCGCCCAGTTCCCCGCTGCACAGCTCCCCGCTGCCCCGGCCCCCGCCTACCGCTCTGGCAAGACCGGTGGCGTTCGATGGAAAGCCTCCGCAACACTTCAGCCCCCGGCAGCGAGCTCGCGCTCGAGCACTTTCGGATCATCGCGCCACCGCTCCAGCCACTCCTGCGCGACGTCGCCCGGATAGACGTCCTCGACGCCGTCGCGCAGCGCGCGCACGATGCTGACGGCCAGCGCCTGCGGGCTGAGCTTCGGCGGCGGGACGTGCTGGTTCCATTCGTCGTCGATGGGGCCCGGAAACACGTTGATGACGCGGATGCCGGCGGGTCTCATCTCGGCGCGCAAGCATTGCGCCAGCGAGTACGCGGCGGCCTTGGACGCGGAATAGGTGCCGTGCGGCGGAAAGCTGCTGAGCGCGTAGATGGACAGCAGGTTGACCCAGGCGGTGGCGCCGGTAGCGCCGTCGGCGGAGCGGCCCTTCAGCGCCGGGCCGAAGACCTGCGCCAGCCGCAGCAGGCCGAAGTAGTTGATGTCCATCTCGGCATGCGCGGCGTCGATGCCGCGGCGCGCGCCGATGCCGAAGGTGCGATGGACTTCGGCATTGTTGATGACGATGTCGACCTTGCCGCCGATCTCGCCGGCCATCTCGCCGACCGAGCGGCCGTTGCTGAGGTCCAGCGGCACCAGCGTGACCTGCGGCAGTGATGCGAGATCGTCGATGCCGCCGGTCTTCTTCCACGGCTCGGCGTGTCCGACCCAGACCAGGTCGGCGCCGGCCTTGATCAGCTCGCGCACCAGTGCCTGGCCCACTTCGGTCTTGCCGTCGGTGACGAGGACTTTGCGGAACTTCGGGTCGCTGGTCATCTCGCGCAGCACCTTGTCGTCGGCCATATGCGGAGTCTCCTTGTCGGGAAAGCCGATCAGCACCGCCTGGCCGGCGCGGTCCAGCCGTGCGCCGACGCGTACGCGCCGCGGCGCCGCGGCGGCGTCGTGCCGTTCGAAGTCGAGATCGGGCACGTCGCCGTGCAGGTGAACCATCAGCGTCGGTCCGGCATCGAGCTGCACGAAGCCGAGCCGCCACGGCAGGCGTTCGCGGAAGAACAGATCGTTGCTGTGATGCAGAGTGGTGGTGCCGAGCAGCACGCCTTCGCCCGTCTGCTCGCGCCACTTCAGCCGCGCCGACAGGCAGCGGTGGCAGGCCTCGCGCGGCGGATACTGGACCGCGCCGCAGTCGTCGCAGACCTGCAGCGCGAAACAGCCGCGCGCCGCCGCGGCCGTCATGCCGAGCGCGACGCGGCCGCGCGCCCACGGCGGCAGGTTCATCTGCGGCGTGCGCAGCACCGGGTTCTTGCGCTTGGGGCGCATCAGCGGCATCGTCATGCGGCGCTCCCGAGAATCACGGCGCCGGTGCACAGGCAGCGGTCGTAGGTGACCATGCCGAAGCCGGCCACCAAGCCTAGCGCGGCGCCGGGCACGGCGCGTTCGCCGGCGGCGCCGGTCAGCTGGCGGATCGTCTCGACCATGCCTAGAAATCCGCCGGCGGCGCCGGCCTGTCCCACCGACAGCTGGCCGCCGCTGGTGTTGTTCGGGAAACTGCCGTCGTACGTCAACTTGTGCACGCGGACGAATTCGGGGCCTTCTCCCTTGGCGCAGAAGCCCAGGTCCTCGAACTGCATCATCACGATGACCGGGTAGTCGTCGTAGGTCTGAACGAAATCGATGTCGGCCGGGCGGATGCCGGCCTGCGCATACAGGTCGTCGCGATCGGCGAGCCAGCCGCCGCGCACCATGATCGGATCTTCGGCGAAGGCGTTGTGCCGCTCTATGGCGCCGCGCAGCAGCGCGTACGGCAGGCCGAGATCGCGCGCGCGCTCCTCGCGCATCACCAGGAAGGCATCGGCGCCGGCGCAGGGCATGACGCAGTCGAACAGATGGATAGGATCGGCGATCGGCCGCGCGGCCATGTACTCGTCGAGCGTGAGCGGCTTGCGGAACAGTGCGTTCGGATTGCGCAGCGCGTTGCTGCGCTGGTCGACGGCGATGCGGCCGAAGTCCTCGCGCCGCGCGCCGAACTGGCGCATGTAGTTGCCGGTGATGAACGCGAAGATCGAATTGGGGCCGCCCGAGCCGTATGGGTAGGTGGCGTCGCGCGCGAAGGTGCTGAAACCCCCCAGCGTCTGCCGGAACGAATCGACGTGATTGGTATCGGCGGCGACGCAGGCGACGACGTCGGCGTCCCCCATCTGCACCGCGCGCGCCGCGCGGCGCAGCGACATGACGCCGGACGCGCCGCCGGTGGGAATGTGATCGAGCCAGCGCGGCGACAGGCCCAGATGCTGCGTGACGCCGACGGCGGTGTCGGGCACCAGCGAGAAGCTCGACAGGCACAGCCCGTCGATCTGCGCTTTGTCCAGCCCGCTTTGCCTGACCAGCGCGTCGACGGCGCGGCCGAGGAACCAGTGGGCGCCATGCGTCGAGTAGCGGACATACGGCACCGTGACCGGAACCGTGACGGCGACGCCTTCGTACGGCATGCGGCGCGTCATCGCGGCACCCTCGGGAGCGTCGGGTTGAAGAGCGTTGCGCCCGCGCTCACCATCCGCCGCTCCCCGCCGAAGCCTCGAACGTACCCCTCATCTCACCCCCGCCGCTTCATCGAACGCACATCCACGCAGCACTCCCGCCCCGGCAGCTCATGCGCCATCTGCTTGAGCTCCCCCCGCTGGATCTTCTGCGACACCGTCAACGGCAGGGCCTCCACGAACGCGACGTACCCCGGCGCCTTGTAGTAGGCCAGCTGCGCCAGCGCATGCTCGACGATGCTCGCTGCCAGCGCCGCGCGATCGGCGTCGGCCACCGGTTCGTGCGTGACGACGCAGGCGAGCACTTCGTCGCCGCGCACCGGGTCGGGCGTCGCCGCGACGGCGGCGGACTTCACGGCCGGATGCTGGTTGAGCACGCTTTCGACTTCGACTGCCGAGATGTTCTCGCCGCTGCGGCGGATCACGTTCTTCTTGCGGTCGACGAAATACAGATTGCCGTCGGCATCGCTGCGCACGATGTCGCCGGTATGGAACCAGCCGCCGGCCCAGGCCTCCTGCGTCGCGGCTTCGTCCTTCAGATAGCCTGAGAAGAAATAGCGGCGCGGATCCTTGCCGGTGGAGCGGACCAGCAGCTCGCCGGGTGTGCCGACCTCGACGTCGCGGCCATCGTCGTCGACCAGCCGATAGTCCATGAACGGCTCGGCGCGGCCGAAGCAGCTGCTGCCCACGTGGCGCGGTTCGCGATTGGCCATGACACAGGCGGCGGCGCCGGTCTCGGTCATGGCCCAGGCTTCGAGCAGCGGGAAGCCGAAGCGCTGCTCGAACGGTGCGTGGTTCTTGCGATCCACGCCGGCGCCGAAGCCGATGCGGACCTGATGCTCGCGATCGTCCGCCGACGGCGGCGCGGCGAGCAGCATGGCGGGCATCACGCCGAGGTAGTGGACGATGGTGGCGCCGCTGTCGCGCACGCTCTGCCACCAGCTCTTCGGATGGAAGCGGTCGAGCTGGATCAGGCAGCCGCCGGCGACCAGCACGACCATGGTCGAGAAGGCCATGGCGTTGACGTGCGTCAGCGGCAGCGGCGTGATCACGCGTTCCCGATCGCGGCGCACGGTGCACAGCTCATCCAGGCCCGCATACCATTGGCCCGCTCGGACGAAGTAGTCATTGCTGAGCATGCAGCCCTTGGGGCGGCCGGTGGTGCCGGACGTGTACAGCAGCGCGCATTCGGTGGCGAGGCCGACCGGTTCGCCGGCGCGCGGCGGCAGCGATGGAGGGGACGGAAAGGGATCGGCGCCGGCGGAATCGAGGGCAGCGCGATCGCCGCCGCCTACCTCGCCTACGTCGCCGATGTCGAGCGTACGCAGCGTGCGCCCGGCCTGCCGCGCGGCGGCGAGCAGATCGGCGGCGCGCTCGGGCAGCGTCACGGCGAGCCCGATCTCGCTGTGGCCGATCAGATAAGTCAGCTCGGCCGAGCGCATGTCGGCATTGATCGGCACCACGCTCACGCCGAGTGCGTTGAGTGCGAACCAATGCAGCAGGAAGGCCGGGCGGTTCTCGAGCAGCAGGCCGACGCGGTGGCCGTGGCCCCAGCCGGCGCGCTCATAGGCGGCGCGCAGCCGCTCGACCTCGGCGTCGGCTTCGCCCCAGTGCCATGCCCGCTGAGGGATGCCGTAGGTCCGCGCCGTGACGGCATCCGCGTACAGGAACTCGGCCTGCGGCGTGCGGGCGGCACTGGCGCGGAACGCCTGGTGGACACTGTGCATGCGCACCCTCTAGATGAACAGCTGCACCGCCGGCAGTGCGGCGTCGCAGTTGATCAGATTCACACGCTTGTGCGTGATGCGCAAGCGGCCGTCGACGCGGCTCAGGTGGTGGAATGCGGTGCCGACCAGCATCAGCATTTCGTCGCCCTGCGCTTCGCTGTAGTGGAACTCGGTGCGCAGCACGTAGCGGTTGCCGGCCTCGTCGAATTCCTCGACGGCGGGCGTCTGCAGCAGATGGTGGCAGCGGCTGGGCGGCTGCTGCGAGAACGCGCGCGGGCTCTTCAGGCGTTCGACGCGCAGGTCGCGCAGCAGCTTGTCCTCGTACAGATGCGAGGTGTGCTCGAGGCCGTCCGGCTGCTCGGGGGTCAGCGGCACCCAGTAGATGGCGTCGTCGGTGAACAGCGCGTTCCAGTCGTCGAAGCGCTTGGCGTCGAGCAGCCGCGCCTCGTGCACGACGAAGTCGATCAGCGCCTGGCGGGTCACGGATTCCATGGCATCGCTCCTCACATCGTCGCCGTCATGTGCTGCAGCCAGGCGCGGTACTGGTTGCGCATCGAGATCTCGCTGGTGCCGTTGACCGTCAGGTCGCGCTGGCCGATCTCGGACGGGTCGTAGTTGCGATGCAGGCTGATCCATTCGTTGCCGCCGGCCTTCAGCCCGGCCTGGATGCCGCGGTAGGCGTGCAGGTCGTCATGACCGACCACCGAGAACGGCGAGTTGATCAGGCGGCTGTAAGTGGTCGTGCGCTGCAGCAGCTCGGGCGGCGCGCCCTTCAGGCGGAAGGTCCAGCTCTCGATCAGCGTGCGGTCGGCGGCGATCGGCCGCACGACGCGGATCGCCTGGATCGCGCCCTTGATCGTCAGGTTCGGGTAGTAGACGGTGTTATGCCGCGCCAGGCCGAGGATCTGCGCGGTGCGTTCCGCGCCGTAGGCGGCCTGCATCGCCGCGTCGTACTCGGGCAGCGCGGAGTACTTGCTGTGGATGCTGAAGTGCACGCCCGAGAAGCTGTGGCCGTTCTCGAACACGCGCACGCCCATGTCGTCGAAGAAGCGATAGTCGGACACGAACGGAACGAACTGTTCGATCGCCATCGGCTTCGGCGCGTCGGCGGGCTGGCCGGCCCACATCGCCTTGGCGGTGCCGGCCGACGATTCATGCGCCACCATGGGATGCATGGTGTCGTTCAGGTTCTCGACGAACATCTTCCAGTTGCACTGGTGCATGAAGCGCAGACAGCCGCCGGCGATCTCGAGCTGTCCTTCCGGCGAGCGGTCGGCCATGTTGTCGATCGACGACAGCGAATCGCCGAAGTAGTCGTCGAAGTCGGGCCCCTGGGCCGACAGGCGGACGAAGATGAAGCCGCGGTACAGGCGCACGTTGGGCACCGTCACCAGCCCTTGCCAGGCTTCGGAGTCGCGCAGCGCCGTGCCTTCGTAGCCGGCGCGCATCGGAATGCCGAGCATCGAGCCGTCGGTCTTGAAGGTCCACGCGTGGTACGGACAGCGGAAGAACTTGCCGGTATTGCCACAGGGCTGGCTCACCAGCCGCGAGCCCTTGTGCGCGCAGCGATTCATCATGACGCGGACCGAACCGTCGCTGTGCCGCACGACGATCAGCGGCTGGCCGGCGATGTCGACAGTCAGGTAGTCGCCGGGCTGCGGGATCTGGCTGTCATGGCCGGCGTAGTTCCAGGTGTTCGCGAAGAAGTGCTCCTGCTCGAGCTCGAACAGTTCCTGGCTGATGTACAGGTCGCGATGCACGCGGTCGGGCTGCACGAGTGCGCGGACGGCGTCGGGGTTTCCTCGGTAGACGGTCATTCGGTGTCTCCGTGATCGGCAGGGTCGGACATGGTCGCCGGCGCCTGCCGCGGTCGCGCTGCGGGCGGTCGCGGCGGCATCCGGTGGATCGTGTCCCGTGCCGCGAGCGGCGCGCCGCCCCAGGCGCTATGCTCGACGGAATGGTCCGATCCGTTCATGATGCTCAGTATATTTGACAAGTAAACCTATCCACAATCATGAATTACCCGCAATACCTCCGTCCGCCCCGATCTCGTCCGCGAGGGCGACGATGAATGCCAGTGACCCGCAAGCCGAAGCCCGCTTCTTCGTCGACGAATATCTCGCGGCGCTGCTGGCGCAGGCCAGTCATCTGATCTCGTCCGAGTTCCATGCGGTGGTGCGCCGCCATGGCTTCTCGGTTTCCGAATGGCGCGTGCTGGCGACGCTGTCAGGCGACGAGGCGCTCAGCATCGGGCGCGTGGCGCAGATCGTGCTGATCAAGCAGCCGACCGTGACGCGGCTGCTCGACCGCATGGAAGCGAAGGGCTACGTCGAGCGGCTGCCGCATGCCAGCGATCGCCGCGTCACGCTGGTGCGCATGACCGCCGCCGGCCGGCGCGCGTCGGCCAAGCTGGTGGCGCTGGCGCGCGAGCACGAGCAGCGCGTCCTGGAGCCGTTCGGGCTGCAGCGCGCCGAGCAGCTGAAGTCGACGTTGCGGCGCATCATCGACCTGCACCAGACGGCGGTCAGGGACTAGGGCGCGGCAGGGCCTTCGTACAGGCTCTGACGCAGCGCATCGAGCGCGCCGCGGCCGCCGCCGAGGCCCAGCGATTCCAGCGTGCGCGGCGCGCGCCGCAGATCTCGGCCCAG
This sequence comes from Burkholderiaceae bacterium, assembly GCA_050187175.1. GTDB lineage: Bacteria > Pseudomonadota > Gammaproteobacteria > Burkholderiales > Burkholderiaceae_E > Zeimonas. The sequence goes on along the minus strand of JBFWXS010000001.1, from coordinate 236,547 downwards.
AATGCCGCCGACGATCGCGAGCAAGCCGTGCGCCACCGGCGCATCGGTGCCGGCCGCGCGCGCCACGGACGCGAGGAAGGCGAGGCCCAGCTCGGTGTCCTCGGTGACGTAGCGATGGGAATGCAGGTCGATGTGCTCGCGCCAGTCGCCGGACTTGACCAGCTTGCGGTGCGCGTCGCCGTACATCCAGCGATCGTTGCTGTAGTGGTCGGCCAGCGGATAGTGCGGCGCGCCGTAGCCGAGCGCTTCCCGGACGGCGATGCGCTCGGCGTCGAGGCGGTCGGTCACCGCGCGCACGGCCGGCTGCGTGCCTTCGTTGTGGATGTCCCAGCGCTCGAAGTGCTGGAGCGGCGCGGCGTTCATCACGATCAGCGGCGGATGGATGACAGGCCCCGCGTTCATCAGCGCGCCCGACAGCGCGTCGCCGCAGCCGTGCACGCTGGGATAGGCCTCGCGGATCACGGCCAGCGCCTCGTCGGCGCGGCGGGCGGGGTATACGCCGGTGGGCAGCCGCACGGCGCGGATCGTGACGTTGACCTCGCGCGCGCCATGCTTGCGGGCCAGATACGGCAGCGTGCCGGTCTCGGCCCACAGCACGTCGGCGCGGCTGCCTGCTTCGCGCACCTGGCGCGCCATCAGATAGCTGCCGAAGGTGCCGGGCGGCAGGAAGACGACCTGGCCGTCGGCCAGATGCGGCGCCATCGCACGCGCGATGTCGGACTGCGCGATCGCGGGACTGGGCACGACGATCAGCCGCGCGCCGCGCAGCACGGCGCCGATGTCGGTGCCGGCCAGCGCGAACGGCACTTCGCGGCTGCCGGCGGCGTCCTTCAGCAGGATCGAACCGGCGTCGATGAGCGGCTGCAGCGCCGCGGCATCGCGGCGCCAGAGGCGGACTTCATGACCGGCTTCGGCCAGATCGGCGGCGGCGGCATAGCAGCCGTGGCCTCCTCCCAGGATCGCAATCTTCATGGTCCTCTCCGGTGCGGATGCTCGTGACCTCGCGGCCGAGGCGGTGTGCGCTCGTCGGTGCATGGTCTTGACGGAGAAAATTACTTTTCAAATATTTAGTTGTCAATTGTTATCGCCTGCTGTCCGAGTTCGTGTGCATGAGAGCCATTGGATCGTCTATGCCGTCCGTTTCCGGCAGCGAATAGCCGCCCCTATAATTCGCTCGCCCCTGTCGCCGCATCGCATTCATGTCGAATCCCCCGGATGCCTTCGAGTTCTACGACGCACCCGGCCATCTGATCCGGCGCGCGCAGCAGATCGCCGTGTCGATCTTCATGGAAGAAACGGCCGAATTCGATCTGACGCCGGTCCAGTTCGCGCTGCTCGAGGTGCTGCGCCGCGAGCAGGGGCTCGATCAGGTGACGCTGGCCAATCGGGTTGCGCTGGACGCTTCCACGTCGGGGTCGGCGATGGGGCGGCTGGAATCGAAGGGGCTGATCGTGCGCCGGCTCGATCCGGAAGATCGGCGGCGGCGCCTGCTCTATCTGACGGCCGACGGCGAGGCGCTGGTGCTGCGCATGCGGGCTGCCGTGGTGGCGGCGCAGGCGCGGATCCTGGAACCGCTGGCGCCGGCCGAGCGCGAGCTGTTCTGCGATCTGCTGCGAAAGCTGGTCGATCTGAACAATGAGCGCAGCCGCGCGCCGTTGATAGCGCCGGGCAAGCGCTGACAGGGGCGGCTCGCGGCTGGTGCGGCCGCGGCGCGGTGCGGTCAGGCCGCCGCTTTGCGCGCTGCGCTCTTCGTTGCCGGTGCCTTGCTCTTGGCGGCGGCTCCGCTTGCGGCCTTCTTTGCCGGGGCCTTCTTCGCGGCGGCTTTCTTCACGGGTGCCTTTTTCGCGGGGGCCTTGGCCGCGGCCTTCGCGGCCGGCTTGGCAGCGGTCTTCGCGTCGGCTGCCGTGTCCCGCTCGTCCGCGGCTTCGGCTGCCGACGGCGAGCGTCGCGTCGGAGCGGCTTTCTTCGCAGCCGCCGGGGCCTTCTTCGCTGCTGCGGGGCCGGGCGCTGCTGCGCGGCCTTCCGCCGCTGCTGTGCCGCCGCCCTTGGCTGCCGCTCCACCTTTGGCCGCCGCTCCGCCCTTGGCGGGCCTCGGCTCGAACTCGAAGCCGATCTTGCCGTCGGCGCCGCGTACCAGGTAGGCCTTGAACTTGCGCCGCGTGCGCGACGATACGAAGCCTTGCAGCAGGTCGGTGCGGCCTTCGGCGAGCAGCTTGCTCATCTGTTCGCGGGCGATCTCCTGCTGCAGGATGATCTTGCCGCTGCGGAAGTCGCAGCTGCGCGGCGGCGGGCCGACCGACTTCTCGCAGACGTAGCTCATGCCGTGCTCGAAGACGCGCGAGGCGCATTTCGGGCAGGGGCCCAGGCTGGGCTGATCGCCGAAATCGACCGGCTCCGACGATTCATCGTCGGCGGCGCTCTGGCCGAAGTCGAACTCGAGCTTGTTCTCGTCGGTGAGCTTCAGAATGGCGGCGAACGGCCGTCCGAGCCGGCTGCGGAAGCCTTGCAGCGGCCCGATCGTGCGCTCGCGCAGCAGTTCCTCGGCTTCGGCCACTTCGAGCTGCCGGCCGCCCGGAATCTTGGTGATCGAGAAATCGCAGCGCGTGCACGCGAAGCGCTTGTAGTTCTCCTGCACCACTCCGCCGCACTTCGGGCACGGCGTGGCCAGCGTCGCGTAGTCGCCGGGGACGGTGTCGGCCTGGTAGTTCTTGGCGCGCTCGACGATCTGCCGCGTCATGTCGGCGATCTCGCGCATGAAGGCTTCGCGCTGCAGCCGGCCGCGCTCCATCTCGGACAGCTTGAACTCCCACTCGCCGGTGAGCTCGGGAGCAGTCAGCTCGGCCACGCCGAGGCCGCGCAGCAGCGTCAGCAGCTGGAAGGCCTTGGTGGTGGGGATCAGCTCCTTGCCGTCGCGGATCAGGTAGTTCTCGGCGATCAGGCCTTCGATGATGGCGGCGCGGGTGGCCGGCGTGCCCAGGCCTTTCTCGGCCATGGCTTCGCGCAGCTCGTCGTCCTCGACCAGCTTGCCGGCGCCTTCCATTGCCGACAGCAGCGTCGCTTCGGTGTAGCGCGGCGGCGGCTTGGTCGTCAGCGCCTGCAGCGCGATCTCGAGGGTCTGGACGATCTCGTTCTGCTTGATCGCGACCAGCGTATCGTCGCCGCCGCTGTCGCGGCCGTAGATGGCCAGCCAGCCGGGATTGACCAGCACGCGGCCTTCGGTCTTGAACGATTCGCCTTCGACGCGCGTGATGCGCGTCGTCACCAGGTATTCGGCGGCCGGGTAGAACACGGCCAGGAAGCGGCGCACGACCAGGTCGTAGATCTTCTGTTCGGCATCGGACAGCGCGCCGGGCTTGGGCGCCTGCAGCGTCGGGATGATCGCGAAGTGGTCGGAGACCTTGGAGTTGTCGAACACGCGCTTGTTCGGCCGCACCCAGCCCTTGGCCAGGATCTGCTTGGCGAAGGTGCCGTAGGCGCGGTCGTCTTCGAGCACGCCCAGCGTCGACTTGACGGTGCCGAGATAGTCTTCGGGCAGCGCGCGCGAATCGGTCCGCGGGTAGGTCAGCACCTTGTGCCGCTCGTACAGCGCCTGCGCGATCGACAGCGTGGTGCGGGCCGAGAAGCCGAAGCGGGAGTTGCCCTCGCGCTGCAGGCTGGTCAGGTCGAACAGCGCCGGCGCCAGCTGCGTGCTGGGCTTGGATTCTTCCGTGGCCTCGCCGGGCTTGCCGTCGCAGCGGGCGACGATCTCCTCGGCGCGCGCGCGGTCCCACAGCCGCTCGGCGCGGCCGTCGGCATCGCCTTCGGCGCGCTTGAAGGCCGGATCGAACCAGCGGCCCGGATAGGTGCCGGCCTCGGCCTGGAAGCTGGCGTGCACCTCGAAGTAGTCGCGCGGCACGAAGCGCTTGATGCGCTCCTCGCGCTCGACGACGATGGTCAGCGTGGGCGTCTGGACGCGGCCGACGGTGGTCAGATAGAAGCCGCCGTCGCGCGAGTTGAACGCGGTCATGGCGCGCGTGCCGTTGATGCCGACCAGCCAGTCGGCCTCCGACCGGCAGCGCGCGGCGTCGGCCAGCGGACGCATCTGCTGGTCGTCGCGCAGGCTGGCGAAGGCCTCGCGGATGGCGGCCGGCGTCATCGACTGCAGCCACAGCCGCTGGACCGGCTGCTTCGCCTTGGCGTGCTGCACGATCAGCCGGAAGATCAGCTCGCCTTCGCGGCCCGCGTCACAGGCGTTGATTAGGCGGTCAACATCCTTGCGCTTGATCAGCCGCGTCAGCAGCTTGAGCCGGTCCTCGTTGCGCGGGATCGGCTGCAGGTCGAAGTGCGGCGGGATGACCGGCAGGTTGGCGAACGACCACTTGCCGCGCTTGACCTCGAATTCCTCGGGGGCAGCGATCTCGACCAGATGGCCGACGGCCGACGACAGCAGGTAGTCGTCGCTCTCGAAATAGTCGCCCTGGCGGGTGAAGCCGCCCAGTGCGCGCGCGATGTCGGCGGCGACGGAGGGCTTCTCGGCAATGATCAGGGCTTTGCTCATGCGTTTGTCGGCGATGGCGTCTGTTGGCGTTCCGCGGATTCTCCGCGGGTCCGCCGCGGGCACCCGAAAAGGGCGCCAATCATAAGTGGCGGTCGGCGCCGGGCGCAAGCCGGCCCCCTGGCCGACCCGGGAAAATCAGACTGACGATCTAGACAGTATGACCATGGCGCGAGCCCGCGCGCGGCTGCGGTCATGGGGGATTCCGGCGCCGCAGGTAGCGGCCGTCGGCCAGTCGTTCGACCTGGCCGGTGAGTTCCAGCTCGACCAGGCGGGCGGCGGTTTCGGCGGCGCCGCCGCTGCCGCGGGCGACCAGGCCGTCGACGTCCATCGGGCGCCAGCCGAGCAGCTTCAGCAGCGGGTCGGCGCCGGCTTCCGCGTTGCCCGGGACGGCTGATTCCGCTGGTTCGGCTGGCTGGACCGGTTGGGCCGATTGGGGCGATTGGGCCGGCTGGGCCGGCTGGGCTGCGCGGGCCGACGGGGCTGCCGATCCCATCAACCCGCGCAGCTCGGCCAGCACGTCCTCGGCCGATTCCACCAGCTTCGCGCCCTGCCGGATCAGCTGATGGCAGCCCTTGGACAGCGGCGAATGGATCGAACCGGGGATCGCCATGACCTCGCGTCCGAATTCGCCGGCGTGCCGCGCCGTGATCAGCGAACCGGATTGGCGGGCGGCCTCGACGACCAGCACGCCCAGCGCGAGGCCGGCGATCAGCCGGTTGCGGCGCGGGAAATGATCGCGCCGCGGCGGCGATCCCAGCGGCAGTTCCGAGATGATGGCGCCGCGCGCCGCGATCGCGTCGGCCAGCGCGGCATGGCCGGACGGAAACACCTGGTCGAGGCCCGTGCCGACGACGGCAATGGTGCCGGCCCGGCCGGACAGCGCGCCGCGGTGGGCAGCCGCGTCGATGCCTTCGGCCAGCCCGCTTACGATGAGCAGTCCCTGGTCGGCCAGCGCGCGTCCGAAGCCGGCGGCGATCTCGCTGCCGCCGCGGGTGGCGTGGCGGCTGCCGACGATGGCCAGCGCCGGTGCCGACAGCCGTGCCGGATCGCCGCGTACGTACAGCAGCGGCGGCGGGTCGCCGGTGGCCAGCAGGCGCGCGGGGTAGGCAGGGTCGGCCAGCGTCAGCAGATGATGATCGGGGGCCTGAGCCCAGGCCAGCGCGGCATCGATCTGCGCCGAGCGGGCCGGATCATCGGCAAGCAGCGCCTGGGCGCGCGGCGCATCGAGCGCGGCACCGAGCTTGCCGCGGCCGGCCGCGAAGATGTCTTCCGGCAGGCCGAAGGCTTCCAGCAGGCGCAGCACGCTGGCCGGACCCAGGCCGGGTGTCAGCGTCAGGCGCAGCCACAGGGCGAGTTCGTCGGACGAACCGGCGGGGACGGGCATGAGTCGGTGGTGAAGAGGCCTTCCGTGCTGCGCGGATGAGGCGCTGCGAGATGACCGGGTTGCGGCGGCTGCGCGAAGCGGGTGTCGGCCGGTGCGCCTGCGCGGCGTGAGCCGCTCCGCCTGCGCGGTTCAGCCGCTCGCCGCTCCGGGGGCGCCGTCGCCGCGCCTGGGCGCCCTGCCGGTGGCTGGCAGGCCGCTGGCGGGGCCGGTTGGCAGCGGTGCTGGTCAGCCAGGGCAATCAGCCGTGGCCGATCAGCCGCAGCTGGTCACCGCCGGCTGATCACCGCCGGCTGATCACCGCCGGCTGATCATCAGCGGCCGGTCACCAGCAGCCGGTCACCAGCAGCCGATCACCAGCAGCCGATCACCAGCAGCCGGTCACCAGCAATCAACGCGCCGGCGAACCATGCCTACGAACCGCGCTTCACGCGTTCCGGGCCGTGTTCACGGATTGGCGACGACGTCGCCGATGGAGATCGACTGCGACGCATCCATGATCAGCCCGTAGGCGATCTTATCGAAGATGCGGAAAATGAGAAGGTGTCCGACGGCCTCGTCCGGAAGTTTGACTTCCTGCTTGACATCGGTGTCCTTGACGGTGCGGCCGCGCTGGCGGATTTCCAGCACGTGGCCGACTTCCAGCCCGTTGCTGCTGCCCACGTTCATCGCCACCACGCTGTTGCGGCCGGCCTGCGCCACGCCTCGGTAGATGGCGACGATTCGCCCGCTGACGGATGAATCGGGCGGCCGCGGCACGTAATTGAACGGCAGTGCGCGCTCGGCGGGGATCAGCCGGTCGCCGACGCCGATCTCCTCGGCGGCGCTGACGATGCGCAGCGTCGCGGGGTCGCCGTCGCGTTCGAACTTGGCCGATCCGACGAACAGTGCTTCGTAGGCGATCGGCTTGCGCGTGTCGGGGTCGAGCAGCGGCTTGGCGGCGCGATAGATGTGCCACTCGGCCACCTTGGTGTCGGCGTCGCTGAAGCCGCGCGCATAGGCCAGCTCGCCGCGACCCAGGAACACCCGGCCCGCCTGTGTGGCGACGATGCGCGGATGCTTGTCCATGCCGGTTTCGTCGACTACCAGCGGCCGGTTCAGGAAGGCCTCGATGGCCGACGACGGGATCGTCGGCACGGCGGCCGCGGCCAGCGGTGCGCTGCGCACGCGCGGCTGCAGCTTCTCGGTCGGCAGGCTGCTGCTGCTGTTGGCGCTGCTGCCAGCCGCGGAGTCGCCGACGGCGCGCCCCAGCCTCAGCCGCGGCGATCCGCTGCTGGTATCCAGATAGACGATGTCGCCCGGATAGATCAGATGCGGGTTGCGGATCTGTTCACGATTGAGCTGCCAGATCTCGGGCCAGCGCCACGGTTTTTCCAGGAAGCGGCCGGCGATGGCCCACAGCGTATCGCCCTTGACCACGACGTATTTGTCGGGGGCGTCCTTGGCCAGTTCGACCGGCGCCGGCTGGCTCCAAGCCCCCGTTGCGGTGAGTGCCGCGAAGGCAATCGCCAGAACCTGCGTGCTAAACTTTTTCATGAGGTGACGCGTTGTTCGGCCCCGGATTGCCGTGCAGCTTGAAGCAGGGAAATCCGCCCCGACATTCGCTGCAAAGGCTGTAAAGTCACTTCAAAGTGTGCCGCTAATGGTTTGACGTCGCAAGCAAAGCCGGCTTCGCGATCCTACGGACGGTAGAAATTATCCGATGGCCGTTCTGCCCATTCTTCGTTACCCGGATCCGCGCCTGCAGCGCGTGGCCGAGCCCGTGCGCGAGGTCGATGAGCGCATCCGCCAGCTCGTGCGCGACATGGCCGACACGATGTACGAGGCGCCCGGCATCGGACTGGCCGCCACGCAGGTCGACGTGCATCTGCGCGTCGTCGTGATCGACGTGTCCGAGGCCAAGGACCAGCTGCGCGTCTTCATCAATCCGGAGATCGTCGCCAGCAGCGACGAATGCAAGGTCTACGAGGAAGGCTGTCTGTCGGTGCCCGGCGTCTACGACGACGTCGAGCGGCCCGAGCGCGTCACCGTCAAGGCGCTCGACGAATACGGCCGGCCGTTCACGCTCGAGGCCGACGGCCTGCTGGCGGTGTGCATCCAGCACGAGATCGACCACCTGAACGGCCGCGTCTTCGTGCAGTACCTGTCGCGGCTCAAGCAGAGCCGCATCAAGACCCGCTTGCTGAAGGCGGAGCGCAGCGCCGCCTGATCCGCCGATCGCGGCCGGTGCCGCGGCGGTCGCGTGATGCCGCGCGGCCGACTGGGCGCCTGGGGGCGCCGCGGGCCTGGTACCTTCCGTGCCGTCGCTCCGCTCGTTCACGCCGTTCCGCCGGTTCCCGTTCCCTCACGTTCCCTTCATTCCTGACCGATCCACGCCGTGGCAAGAATCGTTTTCGCCGGTACCCCCGATTTCGCCGCGCGCGCGCTGGCTGCGCTCGCCGACGCCGGCCATCAGATCGCGCTGGTGCTGACGCGCGCCGACCAGCCGGCCGGCCGAGGCCGACAGCTGCAGCAGAGCGCTGTCAAGCAGCTCGCGCTGCAGCGCGGCTTCCCGGTCGAGCAGCCGCGCACGCTGCGCGATGCGGCGATCCAGCAGCGGCTGTGCGAGCTGGAGGCCGACGTAATGGTGGTGGCGGCCTACGGGCTGATCCTGCCGGCCGCCGTGCTGCAGATCCCGCGCTTCGGCTGTCTGAACATCCATGCCTCGCTGCTGCCGCGCTGGCGCGGCGCGGCGCCGATCCAGCGCGCGATCGAGGCCGGCGACGCCGAAACCGGCATCACCATCATGCAGATGGACGAAGGGCTGGACACCGGCGCCATGCGGCGGGTCGACCGTGAGCCGATCCGGCCCGACGACACCGGCGGCAGACTGCACGACCGGCTGGCCGAGCTCGGCGCCCGGGCCATCGTGGCCGCGCTGGCGCAGCTCGAGGAAGGCACGCTGCCGAGCCGGCCGCAGCCGGACGACGGCGTCACCTATGCGCACAAGCTGGGCCGGGCCGACGCGGCTGTCGACTGGCGGCAGCCTGCCGCGCGCATCGTCGACAAGCTGCGCGCGTTCGACCCGGTGCCCGGCGCTACTGCGGTGCTGCAGCGGGCGGGCGGCGCCGGCGAGCCGATCAAGCTGTGGCGGGGCCGGGTCGCCGCCGCAGCGGACGCCGCGGCCGGAGCAGGCGCCGCAGTCGAAGCGGGTGCCGTAGCCGCCGAGCCCGGTACCATCCTGAAGGCTGGCGCCGACGGTCTGGTGGTGGCCTGCGGCGAGGGTGCCGTGGCGCTGCTCGAACTGCAGAAGGCGGGCGGGCGGCGGCTGGCGGCGGCGGATTTCCTGCGCGGCTTTGCCGCCGCTCCGGGCGAAAGGTTCGAGCTGCCGGACACGACCCTGCAACGTAGCTGAAGGCGCCGCCCTTGCAATCGCGCGCAGCGCCCCGATATTCGCAATCAATGGAACCGGGTTTACCGGGCCGATGACGACGGAGTGCACAGATGTTCAACTGGTTGAAAACCGCAATCCTGATGGCCGGCATCATGGCGCTGTTCGGCGCTGTCGGCGCGGCGATCGGCGGCCAGCAGGGCATGCTGCTGGCGCTGGGCTTCGGCCTGGTCAGCAACTTCTTCGCCTATTGGTTCTCGGACAAGATGGTCCTGCGCATGTATAACGCGAAGGAAGTCGACGAGACCACGGCGCCGCAGTTCTACAACATGGTGCGCGAGCTGGCCACGCGGGCGCAGCTGCCGATGCCGCGCGTCTATCTGATCAACGAGGACGCGCCCAACGCGTTCGCGACCGGCCGCAATCCGCAGAACGCGGCGGTGGCCGCGACGACCGGCATCCTGCGCGTGCTCAACGAGCGCGAGCTGCGCGGCGTCATGGCGCACGAGCTGGCGCACGTGAAGCATCGCGACATCCTGATCTCGACGATCTCGGCCACCATGGCCGGCGCGATCTCGGCGCTCGCCAACTTCGCCATGTTCTTCGGCGGCCGTGACAGCGAAGGCCGGCCGTCCAATCCGATCGCGTCGATCGCGGTGGCGCTGCTGGCGCCGCTGGCCGCGATGCTGATCCAGATGGCGATCTCGCGGGCGCGCGAGTTCGAGGCCGACCGCGGCGGCGCCGAGATCTCCGGCGATCCGCGTGCGCTGGCATCGGCGCTGGACAAGATCCATCGCTACGCGCAGGGCATTCCGCTCGAGACCACCGAGCGGCATCCCGAGACGGCGCAGATGATGATCATGAATCCGCTGGCCGGCGGAGGCCTGCGCGGGCTCTTCTCGACCCACCCTGATACGGCCGAGCGCGTGCGCCGGCTGATGGCGATGGCCGGCGCGGCCTGACGCGTCCGCATGACCGGACGCGAGCGCGCGCCGCTGTCGCGCGAGCTGGCGGCCGCGGCCGGCGCTCTCGAAGCGCTGGCCGCCGGCCGTTCGCTGCAACTGGCCCTCGAATCCCCCGCACTGGCCGAGCTGCCGCCAGCGTCGCGGGCCGCTGCCCGCGACATCGCGTTCAGCGCCTGCCGGCGGCTCGGCCTGCTGCGCGCCCTGGCTGCCCGGCTCAATGGCCGCCCGCCCGCGCCGGCGCTGGCGGCACTGCAATGGGTGGCGCTGGACCAGCTGGTGGCCCCGCTGCGAGCCGAGGGCATCATCGTCGACCAGGCGGTGGCGGCGGCGAAGAAGGGCGCGGGCACCGCTCCGGCCGCCGGCTTCCTGAACGCGACGCTGCGCCGCTTCCTGCGCGAGCGCGACAGCCTGCTGCCGGCTGCCGCCGCCGTCGACGAGGCGCGCTGGAACTTCCCGCGCTGGTGGATCAAGCAGCTGCGCGACGAGCATCCGCGCGACTGGCAGCGCATTCTCCAGGTCAGCAACCAACTGCCGCCGATGACGCTGCGCGTCAACCGCCGGCGCGGCACGGTCGACGACTATCTGGCGCGTCTGGCCGAGGCCGGCATGGAGGCACGGGTCATCGGACCGCAGGCCCTGCGGCTGGCGCAGCCCGTGGCGGTCGACGCGCTGCCGGGCTGGGCCGACGGCTGGGTCTCGGTGCAGGACGCCGGCGCGCAGCTGGCCGCGCCGCTGCTGGCGCCGGGCGACGGCGAACGGGTGCTCGACGCCTGCGCCGGCCCCGGCGGCAAGACCACGCATCTGCTCGAACTGGCCCCGTGCGAGCTGACCGCGCTCGACGTCGGTCCCGAGCGGCTGCGTCCGATACACGAGAACCTGAAGCGGCTGGGACAGCAGGCGCAGGTGCTGGCCGGCGACGCGCGGCTGCCGGAGGGATGGTGGGACGGCCGGCCGTTCGATCGCGTGCTGGTCGACGCGCCCTGCACGGCCTCGGGCATCGTGCGCCGGCACCCGGACATCCGCTGGCTGCGGCGGCGTAGCGATCTCGCGACACTTTCGCGGCGTCAGGCCGAAATCCTGACGGGGCTTTGGCCGGTGTTGAAACCGGGTGGTAAATTGCTTTACGTCACGTGTTCCGTGTTTCGGGCCGAAGGTGAGTCAGTGATCGATCACTTTCTCGCCGAGCAGCCGGGCGCACGCCGGATTCCCTTGTCCTGGCGCTTCGGGAGCAGCGCCGCCGAATCCGTCGCGCAGCTGCTGCCGACGGCCACCGAGTCGCGCGATCACGACGGATTCTTCTACGCGCTGCTGGAAAAACGCCCTTGATCGCTCGCCTGGTGGATCGAATCGGCCGCAGCGGCGGTCCACGGGTCTGGCTGTTGGCGCTGTCGCTTGTCGCATTGCCGCTGACCGGCCCGGCGGCCCGGTCCGCCGATCCGGCCGCTGCTTCGGAGGCTACTTCGGACGCTGCCTGGGCCGGCGCGATGGGCGGCTCCCCGGCAGGCTCGTCAGCGGGCTCATCTGCCGCCCCGTACGTCCCATCCGCAGGCTCGCCCGCGGGTTCGGGCATCGGCGCGGCCCTCGGCGCCGGCGCCGCGCCGGTGCCCGCCGCCTCGACTCCCCGCCTGGAGCCGAGCTCGGACGGCGAAGGCTGGCTGCTGTCGGCCGAATTCCAGGTGCCGCTGACGCGCTCGCTCGAAGACGCGGTGCGCCGCGGCGTGCCGCTGTACTTCGTCCTCGAGTTCGAGCTCACGCGGCCGCGCTGGTGGTGGACCGACGAGCGTATCGCCGAGCGCTCGATCTCGTATAGGCTGTCGTATCACGCGCTGACGCGGCAGTTTCGTCTGGGCTCCAACGGGCTCGGGCAGAATTTCGATACGCTCGCCGAAGCCGTGCGCACGATGTCGGGCATCCGCGGCTGGCGCGTCGTGGCGGCCGACCGTATCAATCCCGGCACCCGCTATGAAGCGCAGGTGAGGCTGCGGCTCGATACCTCGCAATTGCCGAAGCCGTTCCAGATCAGCGCCATCACCAACCGGGATTGGAATCCGCAGTCGGAATGGAAGCGTTTCACGTTCTCGCCGCAGACCCCGAAAAGCGCGCCGTAGGGCGGCTGCTGCGCTTCGCGCTGATCGGCTCGGTCGCGCTGGCGGTGATCCTGCTGTTGCTGCTGGCGCTGGCCAGCGCCAATACGCAGCTGTTCGAGAGCCAGTATCCGAAGCTGCTGTGGCTGACGGTGATCGTGGCCACGGGTCTGTTCGTGCTCGTCCTCGAATTGCTGCGGCGGCTGGTGACGCGCTATCGGCGCGGCCTGTTCGGCACGCGGCTGATGGCGCGGATGGCGTTCTCGTTCACGGTGATGACGGTGGTGCCGGTGGCGCTGATCTACGTCGTCTCGGTGCAGTTCGTCGGCCGCTCGATCGAGTCCTGGTTCGAGGTGCCCGTGGAGCGCGCGCTCGAATCGGGGCTGACGCTGGGCCGCACTGCCGTCGATTCGCTGCTGGGCGATCTGATGCAGAAGACGCGCGCCGTCTCCACCGAGCTCGCCGACACGGCGTCCGCCGACTGGTCGAGCGCGCTGAACCGGCTGCGCGACCAGGTCGGCGTGCAGGACGCGCTGGTGTTCACCGGTAGCGGCCGCATCGTCACCACCAGCGGCAGCCAGTTCGGCCGCCTGGTGCCGGATCTGCCGCCATCGAACGCCGTGCGCCAGGCGCGGCTGACGCGGCAATACGCCGCCGTGGAGGCCGACGCAGGCGGCTCGGCGGCGCTGAAGCTGCGCGTCATCGTCGCCATCGTCACCGACGCGGTGCGCACCGATGACCAACGCTATCTGCAGCTGACGCAGGCCGTGCCCACGGCGCTGGTCGAGAACGCGGAGGCCGTCGAACAGGGGCAGCGCGACTTCCAGCAGCTGTCGCTGTCGCGCAGCGGCCTGAAGCGCATCTTCAGTGTCACGCTGACGCTGATCTTCCTGCTCACGGTGTTCTCGGCGGTGGCGGCGTCGTTCCTGTTGTCCGGCTGGCTGACCGGGCCGCTGTCGATGCTGGCGGCGGGCACCCGGGCGGTCGCCGAGGGCGACTACCGGCAGGTCAAGGACTATTCCGGCCGCGACGAGCTGGGCCTGCTCACGCAATCGTTCAACGCCATGACGCGGCAGCTCGAGGAGGCGCGCGCGGCCGTGGGACGCAACCAGCGCGAGCTGGAGCGCGTCAACGCGCGGCTGGAGAGCGTGCTCGGCAACCTGAGCGCGGGCGTGCTGGTGCTCGATTCCGAATTCCGCATGACGCTCGCCAATGCCGGTGCCGAGAAGATTCTCGGCCTGCCGCTGGCCGAATACCTGGACCGGCCGCTGGCCGAGGTGCCGCGGCTGACTGACATCGCAGCGCAGATCCGTGCCGCGTTCAACGAGCAGGCGGCCGGCGGCAGCACCAGCTGGCAGCGGCAGCTGGTGCTGCCGCGCGCGGCGCCGGATGACGCTGCCCGCCCGCCGTCGGGCCTGGACGCCGGCCCCCCCGCCGTCGCCCCGTCCGCCGCCACGCCGCTGTCCGGCAGCGGACCCGACGCCGGCGGCGACCAGACCGTGCTGGTCCGGGGCTCCATCCTGCCGGAGCAGCGCGCCGGCTACATAATCGTGTTCGACGACATCACCGACGTGATCTCGGCGCAGCGCGCCGTCGCCTGGGCGGAAGTGGCGCGCCGGCTGGCGCACGAAATCAAGAATCCGCTGACGCCCATCCAGCTGGCCGCCGAACGGATGCGCCACAAGCTGGCCGACAAGCTGCCGCCGGCGGATGCCGAGCTGCTGGCGAAGAATTCGCAGACCATCGTCAACCAGGTCTCGGCGCTGAAGCTGATGGTCGACGAGTTCCGCGACTACGCGCGGCTGCCGGCGGCGCAGCTGGCGCCGCTGGACCTGAACGCGCTGGCCGAGGACGTGCTGCGGCTGTATGCCGCCGCCGGCCGCGCCCAGACCATCCAGCCGCGGCTGACGCAGCCGCTGCCGCCGGTGCTCGGCGACCAGACGCAGCTGCGGCAGCTGATCCACAATCTGGTCAAGAACTCGCTCGAAGCCACCGAGCGCGCTGCTCAGCCGGAGATCGAGCTGGTCACCGAGCCGGTGGCGCTGAACGACGGCAGCCAGGGGGTGCGAGTCGTAGTGCGCGACAATGGCGGCGGTTTCTCGCCCGCCATGCTGGCGCGCGTCTTCGAGCCCTACGTGACCAGCAAGGCGCGCGGCACCGGGCTGGGCCTGGCGATCGTGCGAAAGATCGTCGATGAGCATGGAGCGCGCATCGATGTCAGCAATTGGGGCGAGGCCGCCGGCAAGCCCGTCGGCGCCCAGATTTCAGTGCTATTTACGAAACTGGCCAAAAACGAGGAAAATCGCCCGTTGACCGCAACAGCTCCGTAGAGAAACCAGGACTCATGGCAGACATCCTAGTGGTGGATGACGAAATCGGCATCCGCGAACTGCTCTCCGAGATCCTCGGCGATGAAGGCCACACCGTGCTGGTGGCGGAAAGCGCTCAGCAGGCGCGCCACGTGCGCGAGTGCCAGAACCTCGATCTGGTGCTGCTCGACATCTGGATGCCCGACACCGACGGCGTCACGCTGCTCAAGGAATGGGCCAGCGGCGGCAAGCTGACGATGCCGGTGATCATGATGTCGGGCCACGCCACCATCGACACCGCCGTCGAGGCCACACGCATCGGCGCGCTCGATTTCCTGGAGAAACCGATCACGCTGCAGAAGCTGCTGAAGGCCGTCGAGACCGGACTGCAGCGCGGCCGTCCAGCGGCGCCCGATACCACCGTGCGCGGCGGCGCGCTGCCGCTGCGCGCCAGCGCCTACGAAGGGGCGGTCAGCGCGGTGGCGGTGAACGGCATCGGCGCGCCGGCCACGCTGTCGGTCGGCGGCGTGCCCGCGCAGGTGGTGCCGCTCAGCGCGCTGGGCAACGTCACCGAATTCGCGCCGGTCAGCGCCGGGCCGTCGGCGGCCTCCGCCGGTCCCGCCAGCGTGGCGCTGCGCGACCTGCCGCTGGACCTGCCGCTGCGCGAAGCGCGCGACGCGTTCGAGCGCGCGTACTTCGAGCACCACCTGTCGCGCGAGCACGGCAGCATGACGCGCGTGGCCGAGAAGACCGGCCTCGAACGCACGCATCTGTACCGCAAGCTCAAGCAGCTCGGCATCGACCTGTCGCGCGGCGCCTACCGCAAGCAGAGCGGCTGAACGCCGCGCCGTTCCGTTGAAGATCATCATCCTGGGAGCCGGACGCGTCGGCGCGTCAGTGGCCGAGAACCTGGTCTCCGAGAACAACGACATCACCGTCGTCGACACCGACGTCGACAACCTGAAGCAGCTCCAGGACAAGTTCGACCTGCGCACCGTGGCCGGCAACGGCACGCATCCGCCGGTGCTGCAGCTGGCCGGCGCCGAGGATGCCGACATGCTGATCGCCACCGCGATGCGCGACGAGACCAATCTCGTCGCCTGCCAGCTGGCGGCGCGGCTGTTCAACGTCCCGACGCGGATCGCGCGGATCCGCGCGCCGGAGTTCCTCGATCATCCGGAGATCACCGGCGAGGGCGGCTTCAACGTCGACTACCTGATCTGTCCCGAGCAGACGGTCACCGACTACATCGACAAGCTGATCGAGTTCCCCGAGGCGCTGCAGGTGCTGGAGTTCGCCGGCGGCGAGCTGAGCCTGATCGCCGTGCGCGCTTACGCGGGCGGGCCCATGGTGGCGCACGCGATCCGCGATCTGGCGGCGCTGCATCCGAGCATCGACATGCGCGTGGTCGCCATCTTCCGCGGCGATCATTCGGTGCGCCCGGACGGCAGCACGCTGATCGAGCCCGGCGACGAAGTCTTCATCCTGTCCGCGTCCGAGCACATCCGCACCGCGCTGTCCGACCTGCGGCGCATGGACAAGCCGGTCCGCCGCATCATGATCGCGGGCGGCGGCAACATCGGATTGCGGCTGGCGCGCCAGCTCGGCAGCGACTACCGCGTGCGCATCATCGAGTCCGACGCCAAGCGCTGCACCTATCTCGCTACGCAGCTGCCGGTCTCGACACTGGTGCTGCAGGGCGATGCCACCGACGAGGACCTGCTGGTCGAGGAAGCCGTCGCCGAGATGGACCTGTTCGTCGCGCTGACCTCGGACGACGAGAACAACATCATGTCGTGCATGCTCGCCAAGCGGCTCGGCGCGCGGCGCACGATCGCGCTGATCAACCGGCAGGCCTATGCCGACCTGGTGCAGGGCAACCGCATCGACGTCGCGATCGTGCCCTCGCAGACCACCATAGGCCAGCTGCTGACGCACGTGCGCCGCGGCGATATCGTGTCGGTGCATTCGTTGCGGCGCGGCGCCGCCGAGGCGCTGGAGCTGATCGCGCACGGCGACGTGAAGTCGTCCAAGGTGGTGGGCAGGCGCATCGACCAGATCGATCTGCCGCGCGGCGCCACCATCGGCGCCATCGTGCGGCCGCCGGCCGGCGCTCGTTCCGCTACGGGTACCGGCGCCGTCTCCAGCGCCGTCGCCGGCGCGGCCGACGGCGCACGCGCGGCACCGCGTTCGCAGGTCATCATGGCCCATCACGACACGGTGATCGAGTCCGGCGACCACGTCGTCGTGTTCGTCGAACACAAGCGCAGCATCGCCAAGGTCGAGCGGCTGTTCCAGGTCTCCGCCGGCTTCTTCTAGACGCCGGCCCGGCCGGCACTGAAGCGTCCGCGTCATGAAGCGTTCGCGTCATCCCGATCAGGTAAAACCCCGCTGCAAGGGCCGCGTGACAGTGGCTGCCGCCGTCGCATACGATTGAATGCTGGCGCCGCGCGCGGGGGAATACGGCGTCGCCGTGCATCCGGTATCTGCACTGCTGCCGGCCGTGCAGGCCGCAGCCAACGACCAGGAGACATTTGGATGACCCAGGAAGTCAAGACGCGTCGCAAGTTCATCGGCGGCGCCGCTGCCGCCGGTGCCGGAGCAATCGGTTTCCCGATGATCGCCAAGGCCCAGGGCCCGATCAGCATGCGCTGGCAGAGCACCTGGCCGGCCAAGGACATCTTCCACGAATACGCGATCGATTTCGCCAAGAAGGTCAATGACATGACCGGCGGCGATCTGCGGATCGAAGTGCTGCCGGCCGGCGCGGTGGTGCCGGCCTTCAATCTGCTGGACGCCGTCTCCAAGGGCACGCTCGATGGCGGCCACGGTGTGCTCGTCTACCACTACGGCAAGAACAGCGCGCTGGCGCTGTGGGGCTCGGGTCCGGCGTTCGGCATGGACGCGAACATGCTGCTCGCCTGGCACAAGTACGGCGGCGGCAAGGCGCTGCTGGACAAGCTGTACAAGGCGGTCGGCGCCAACGTGCAGTCCTTCCTCTATGGCCCCATGGCCACGCAGCCGCTCGGCTGGTTCAAGAAGCCGATCGCCAGGGCCTCCGACATGAAGGGCCTGAAGTTCCGCACCGTCGGCATCGCGATCGACGTGTTCACGTCGATGGGCGTGGCGGTCAACGCGCTACCCGGCGGCGAGATCATCCCGGCGATGGACCGCGGCCTGATCGACGGCGCGGAGTTCAATAACGCGTCGTCCGACCGCGTGCTCGGCTTCCCCGACGTGTCCAAGGTGTGCATGCTGCAGAGCTACCACCAGAACGCCGAGCAGTTCGAGATCATGTTCAACAAGGGCAAGTACGACGCGCTGCCCGCGAAGATGAAGGCGATCATCGAAAACGCCGTCGAAGCCGCGTCGGCCGACATGTCGTGGAAGCAGGTCGACCGCTATTCGACCGACTATCTGGAGATGCAGCAGAAGCAGCGTGTGCGTTTCTACAAGACGCCGGACGCCGTGCTGCAGGACCAGCTGCGCATCTACGACCAGGTGGCGCAGAAGAAGGCGGCCGAGAATCCGTTGTTCAAGGAGATCATGGAGTCGCAGCGGGCCTTCGCGGCACGGGCGGTGCGCTGGGATCTCGATACCAACGTCAGCCGCCGCATGGCCTACAACCACTACTTCGCGCAGAAGAAGAAGGCCTGACCCGAAGCAGGCCCGAGCGCGACGGCGGCCGTCGGCATGCACGGCGCGGCCGCCGGAGCGCCCTCATCGCGGTAAGGGCGCTCCGCTGATCGTGCGGCGGTGCGGCTGCGCACCACTGCGGCGTCGCTGCATCTCCGTGCGCTGCTCCTCCGTCCGCAGCGCCTCCGTCTGCTGCCCCTCCGTCTGCTGCCCCTTCGGAAGCCTCCATCATGCAGAAGCTGTTCCTGTTCATCGACCGGGTCTCGACCTGGGTCGGCCGGGCTTTCGCGTGGCTTGTCGTCGCGCTGACGGTGATGATTTCGT
>JBFWXS010000001.1:175707-217841 GCA_050187175.1 Burkholderiaceae bacterium | reverse complement strand
CCTCCGTCTGCTGCCCCTTCGGAAGCCTCCATCATGCAGAAGCTGTTCCTGTTCATCGACCGGGTCTCGACCTGGGTCGGCCGGGCTTTCGCGTGGCTTGTCGTCGCGCTGACGGTGATGATTTCGTGGGAGGTGTTCTCGCGCTACGCGCTGAACAATCCGCATCCGTGGGTCTTCGATGCGCAGATCATGATGTACGGCGCGCTGTTCATGATGGCCGGCGCCTACACGCTGGCGCATAACGGCCACGTGCGCGGCGATATCCTGTACGGCTTCTTCTCGCCGCGCACGCAGGCGCTGATAGACCTGGTGCTGTACCTGCTGTTCTTCATCCCCGGCGTGATCGCGATGGTCTGGGCCGGCTACACATATGCGGCCGAATCGTGGGCGATCAACGAGCATTCGTCGATCACCGCCGACGGGCCGCCGATCTATCCGTTCAAGACGGTGATCCCGATCGCCGGCGCGCTGCTGCTGCTGCAAGGCCTGGTCGAGATCATGCGCTGCGTCGTCTGCCTGAAGACCGGCGTCTGGCCATCGCGGACCGAGGACGTCGAGGAGGTCGACGTCGACAAGCTGAAGGCCATGGTGCACCAGAACGACGCGGGCAAGCGCTGAAAGGGCCGGCGATGCGTAAGGAACTGATTTTCGGCCTGTCCATCATGGCGCTGGTGGTCGTGGCCTCCATGGTGCTGATGCCCTGGGGCAATCTGACCGGCGGCCACCTCGGACTGCTGATGCTGTCGCTGGTCGTCGTCGCGATCATGCTCGGCTTCCCCACCGCGTTCACGCTGATGGGCATGGGCGTGATCTTCGCGTTCTTCGCCTATCTGACGCAGAGCGGCAACTCGGACCGGGCGATCGCGCAGACGCTCGACCTGATGGTCCAGCGCACGTACGCGGTCATGGCCAATGACGTGCTGATCTCGATCCCGCTGTTCGTCTTCATGGGCTATCTGGTCGAGCGCGCCAACCTGATCGAGCGCCTGTTCAAGTCCATGCATCTGGCGCTGGCAAGAGTGCCGGGCTCGCTGGCCGTGGCTACGATCTTCACCTGCGCGGTATTCGCCACCGCCACCGGCATCGTCGGCGCCGTCGTCACGCTGATGGGTCTGCTGGCGCTGCCCGCGATGCTGAAGGCCGGCTACGACACCAAGATCGCCGCCGGCTCGATCACCGCAGGCGGCTGCCTGGGCATCCTGATCCCGCCGTCGGTGATGCTGATCGTCTACGGCGCCACCGCGGGCGTCTCGGTGGTCCAGCTATACGCGGGCGCGTTCTTTCCCGGCCTGATGCTTGCCGGCCTGTACGTCATTTACGTCGTGGTGCTGGCCAAGCTGCGGCCGGCGCTGATGCCGCCGCTGTCGGCGGCCGACCGCGCCGTGGCGCTGCCGCCTTTGAGCGAGCGGCTGCAGCGCGAGCGGGGCAGCCGCGCGCTGCCTTCGCTGCTCGGGGCGCTGAAAGGGCGGCGCAACGCCGCCGTGCCGCTGGCAGCGCTGCTGCGCCAGCTGCTCGTCGCGCTGCTGCCGGCGCTGATCGTGGTGCTGGCGCTGACGCTGATCTGGCGCGGCGTCACGGCGCCGGTGATCGAGTTCGACTCCGGCCTGCAGGAGGTGGGCGCGCTGCAGGAAGAACCGGAGGAAGGCACCGAGGGCGGCCTGGCCGAGCCCGAAGATACCGGCGAACCGGAAGAAGCCGACGGCGAGTCGGCCGGCAGCGCGGAGGCCGGCGAAGACGCCGCCGCGGAGCCGCTCGGCGAACCGCCGACCGATGCAGCGGAGGCGGAGGCGAGCGAGCCTGAGGCGGCTGCCGCCTCATCGAGCACGGCGTCAGCCGATGCCGGCGCCGCAGCGGCTGCTTCGGCGGCCGGCTCCGCCACCGACGGGTCGACGACGGCCGGGTCTGCCGCCGACACCGACACCGACTCGGCGCAGCCCCGGCCCGCGCCCGGCTGGTTCTGGTGGCTGCTCGCGGCCAGCGCGGTGGCGCTCGTGCTGCTGTACGCCGTGCTGAGCTTCGCGCGGCTCGAGATCTTCAAGATGCTGCTGGGCTCGTTCTTCCCGCTTTCGATCCTGATCCTCGCGGTGCTCGGATCGATCGTGTTCGGGCTGGCCACGCCGACCGAGGCCGCGGCCATCGGCTCGCTGGGCGGCTTCCTGCTGGCCATCGCCTATCGCCAGCTGAATCTCGACATGCTCAAGGAATCGGTCTTCCTCAGCGCAAAGACCTCGGCCATGGTCTGCTGGCTGTTCGTCGGTTCGTCGATCTTCTCGGCGGCTTTCGCGCTGCTCGGCGGCCAGGAGATCATCGAGCGCTGGGTGCTGTCGCTCGGTCTGAGCAAGATCGAGTTCCTGGTCCTGTCGCAGATCATCATCTTCCTGCTCGGCTGGCCGCTGGAGTGGACCGAGATCATCGTCATCTTCATGCCGATCTTCATCCCGCTGCTGGTGCACTTCGAGGTCGACCCGCTGTTCTTCGGCCTGCTGGTGGCGCTGAACCTGCAGACGGCCTTCCTGTCGCCACCGGTGGCGATGTCTGCCTTCTACCTGAAGGGGGTGGCGCCGCCGCATGTGACGCTAGGCCAGATCTTCCTGGGCATGATGCCGTTCATGGGGATCCAGATCCTGGCGATCTTCGTGCTGTATGTGTTCCCCGGCATCGGCCTGTGGCTACCGTCGGTGCTGTATCGCTGAAGTCGGTGCGGCCCCGGTCGCCGGCATGGCCGATGTCGCCGGCGCGGCCGAAGTCGCCGGTATGGCCGAAGTTGCCGGCATGGCCGAAGTTGCCGGCGTGGCCGCGATCGGTGCCGCAACCCCTGCCGGCACCGTGAAGTTCGTCACGGGGCGGCCACGCCGTCCGATGCCGTATCGGCCCGGTCGGAGTACCATTGGCGACCATGCTGCCCCACAGTCCCGCCATGCGTCGCCTGGCTTTCGGCGACACGCCCGCGCTGATGCGCGAAGACGAGATCTTCATCAAGACCCGCATGGGCCGTGACGAAGCGCGCGCCACCGATTCGACCATCCCGCGCCGGCTGCGTATGCTGCTGGCGCTCGTCGACGGCCGCCGCAGCGTCGCCGAGCTGCGCACCTCGCTGCGCAGCTTCCGCAGCCTCGATGACGGCCTGGACATGCTGCGCAAGATGGGCTTCATCGAGGCGCTGCCCGAGCGGTGGGATCTCGACTGACCGACGCGCCGGGCTGTGCGCCGACCGCCCGCCGAGCGAGTGCCTGATTGAAACGTCTGCTGGTGATCGCCCACGTGCTGGGCGGCCTGCTGATGGTCTTCGCGGCGACCTTCGCGCTGCCGCTGCTGTGGTCGCTGGCCGTCGATGACGGCGCCCACGTCGATTTCTTCATCAGCGGCCTCGGCTGTCTGGCCTTCGGCGCGCTGACCTGGGCCCTCACGCGCCCGTTCTCGCGCGAACTGGAGCCGCGCGACGGCTGCCTGCTGGTGGTGCTCGGCTGGCTGGTCATGGCGGTGGTCGGCGCCGTGCCGCTGATGCAGCAGATCCCCGGCCTGTCGTTCACCGACGCCTACTTCGAGTCCATGTCGGGCCTGACGACGACCGGCTCGACGGTGCTCGCGCGGCTCGAGGAGCTGCCGCAGTCGGTGAACCTGTGGCGCCATGCGCTGCAGTGGTACGGCGGCATGGGCATCATCGTCATGGCGGTGGCCATCCTGCCGCTGCTCGGCGTCGGCGGCATGCAGCTGTTCAAGGCCGAAACCCCCGGCCCGATGAAGGAAGGCAAGCTCACGCCGCGCATCACGCAGACCGCCAAGTACCTGTGGCTGATCTACGCCGGCTCGACGCTGCTGTGCGTGCTGTGCCTGCGGCTGGCGGGCCTGAGCTGGTTCGACGCGCTGTGCCACGCGATGTCGGTGATGGCGCTCGGCGGCTTCTCGACGCACGATCTGAGCATCCAGTCCTTCGATTCGCCGCAGGTCGAGCTGGTCATGGCGGTCTTCATGCTGCTGGCGGTGCTGAACTTCTCCACGCATTTCGTCGCGCTGCGGCAGCGCTCGCTGCGCATCTATCTGCGCGACGCCGAAGCCTCGTCGGTCCTGCTGCTGCTGATCGGCAGCAGCATCGGGCTGGGCGTCTACCTGTATGCGATGGGCGTCTATCCGGACCTGCTCGAAGCGCTGCGGCATGCCACCTTCAATACCGTCTCGCTGGGCACGACGTCCGGGTTCATGGGACAGGACTACACGCTGTGGCCGCTGCTGGTGCCGGTCTGGCTGCTGTTTCTCGGCTGCATCGGCTCGTCGTCGGGATCAACCGGCGGCGGCATCAAGATGATCCGCCTGCTGATCCTGCTGAAGCAGGCCGGCCGCGAGCTCGGCCGGCTGATCCATCCGCGCGCGGTGTCGCCGCTCACGATCAACGGACAGATCGTCGAGAACCCGATCATCTTCGCCGTGCTCGGCTACATGCTGCTGTGGGGCTTCACGCAGGTGTCGCTGACCATGGTGCTGCTCGCCACCGGGCAGGACTTCATCTCCGCGTTCTCGGCGGTAGTGGCTTCCGTGAACAATATCGGCCCCGGCCTGGCCAACTACGGACCGATGCAGAACTTCGCGCCGCTGTCCGATTTCGAGACCTGGGTGCTGGCGATCGCGATGCTGGCCGGGCGGCTGGAGCTGCTGACTTTCTTCGTGGTGCTGATGCCGGCGTTCTGGCGGCGCTGACCCGCGATGCCGGCGCCGCTGCCCGTCACCCTCGTCACCGGCTTTCTCGGCGCCGGCAAGACGACGCTGCTTCGCCAGTGGCTGGCGGCGCGGCCCGACGGCGAGCGCTGGGCGGTGCTGGTCAACGAGTTCGGCGCGCTCGGCATAGACGGCGCCCTGCTGGCGGCGCCCGATGTGTTCGAGGTGGCCGGCGGCTGCGCCTGCTGCGCGGCGCAGGCCGGCGCGCGAGCCACGCTCGTGCGGGTGCTGCGCGCCGGCCCATGGCAGCGGCTGCTGGTCGAGCTCAGCGGCCTTGGGCATCCGGGGCCGTTCATCGATTTGCTGCGCCAGCCGCCGTTCGACGCCTTGCTGCACGTCGAGCAGGTCGTTGCGGTGGTCGACGCATCGCGCCCGGCGCCGTTCATGCCGGGGCATCTGCACGAGCTGGCGCGCGCGCAGATCGAGGCGGCCGACCGCATCCTCATCAATCGCGGCCATATGCTTGCGACCGCGGAGCGCGATGCGCTGTACCGGCGGCTTGCTGCGTGGCCGCCGTTCGGGCGCGAGGTGGTCGATGCCGATTCGCTCGGCGCGGATGCCGCGCCGGCGCCGGCATCGCCGTCCTTGGTGTCGCCGGCGCTGATGGCGCTGCTGCGATCGCCGGCGTCGGCTTCGCCCTTGCCCTTGCCCTCGCTCTCGCCCTCGTCATCGCCCTCGTCATCGTCATCGCACTCGTTGCCCTTATCCGACGACGCTGGCGCGCGCCGCAGCTTCGACGCACGCCTCGGTGCGTGGCGCTTCGAGCAGCGCGGCGCCGGACTGCAGTCGATCGGCTGGCGCTGGCCGCCGCAGGTGTCGTTCGATCGCCGGCGTTTGCAGCAGGCGCTGCGCCGCGACCGGCTGGCCGCGCTGCCCCTGCCCTTGCGGCGGGCGAAAGGCGTCTTTTGCACCGAGCGCGAGTGGTACGCGTGGCAGGCTGACGATCTCGGCAAGCAGGCGCCGAACGACCAGGGCCGCGCCGAAGAAGCCGAATGGCAGGCCACGGCCTACCGCCGCGACAGCCGGCTCGAGCTGCTGTTCGATGCTGCCGCGCCCGAGGCGCTGCCAGAGTTTCGCGCGGCGATCGAGGCCGGGTTGCGGGCGGCGCTATTCCAGGACGCGGCGGACTAGGCTGCGGCGGACCGGGCCGCAGCGGACCAAGCCCTTTCACCTGAACGGCGTGCCCCTCCCGCCGATCAACCAAGCTGACGATTCACGACAGTCTGTCGCCCCGTGCCCGGGCCCCTGGCTCGCTGCACGTAAACCGGATCGACCGCTCGTCCGTAGTATCAAGGGAGGGCTGCCGGTCGGAATGGCGCTTGTGCGGGTCGGTCCGGGCTCAACTTGAAACGCTGCGTGCCGACACCATGTTAGGAGCACTGGAGAGTGCATATGAACATGATCTACAACAGCCCGAGCTACTGTGTCGTCGAGTTCAAGGACGCGGAGAATCGCGTCGGCGGCTTCGAGGTCATGGACAAGCTGGGCCGGCGCGAAATCTACCTGGGCGGCGACCTGGCCCAGAGCTTTCGTGAAAGCGTGCAGCAACTGATCGACTCCGAGCCTTCGATCGAAGAGGTCGACGACTTCCTGCGCCAGTTCGAGGGGCTGATGCAGCAGCCGCTGGTGCTGCACTGAGCCGGTCATGAACTGAGCCGGCCGGACTGAGCGGGCGCCGACTGAGCGGGCGCCGTCCGCCCGATGCATCAGGCGCCTCAGTTCATCAAAGCGGCTCAGTTCATCAGGCGGACCAGGAACAGCGTCAGACCGGGCGTGAACAGCAGCAGGATCATCCTCAGCACATCGCTAATCAGGAAGGGCACGACGCCGCGATAGCTCTCGCCGATCGGCACGTCCTTGGACATGCCGTTGACCACATAGACGTTCAGCCCGACCGGCGGTGCGATCAGCCCTATGCCGACCACCATCAGGATCAGGATGCCGAACCAGATCGCCTTCTCGTCGTAGCCCAGGCCCCACAGCTCCAGGCCCATCACCATCGGGAAGAAGATCGGGATCGTCAGCAGGATCATCGACAGCTCGTCCATCACGCAGCCGAGCACGATGTAGAACACCAGTATCGCCGCGACGATCGCAAGCGGCGGCCAGCCCGAATTGCCGACCGCCTGCGCGAGCTGCGCCGGCACTTGCGTGAGCGCCAGCGCCGAGTTCATCAGGTCGGCCCCGATGAAGATCAGGAAGATCATCGCCGAGCTTTCGGCGGTTTGATAGAAGCTCGCGCGGATCTTGGCGAAGCTCAGCTCGCGGCGCGCCAGCGCCAGCACGAAGGTGGCGATCGCGCCGACGGCGGCGCCTTCGGTCGGCGTGAACAATCCGCCGTAGATGCCGCCGAACACCAGTACGAAGATCAGCACGATCGGGCCGAGGCCTAACAGCGCGTCGCGCCGCTCGAACTGCGTCTCATGATCGCGCGCCGGCGCGTGACCGGGCACCAGCCGCACGTAGATGCTGATCGCGATCAGGTAGCCGCCGATCGCGATCAGCCCGGGCAGCACCGAAGCCGCGAACAGCTTGGCGATGTTCTGCTCGGTGAGAATCGCATAGATGATCAGGATCACCGACGGCGGAATCATGATGCCCATCGTGCCGCCGGCCGCCAGCGTGGCCGTCGCCAGCCGCCCCGAATAACCGTGCCGGCGCATCTCCGGCAGCGCCACCGAGCTGACCGTCGCTGCCGTGGCCACCGACGAGCCGCAGACCGCGCCGAAGAACGCGCAGGCCAGCACGGCCGCCATCGCCATGCCGCCGCGCACGCGCGACAGCAGCCAGTTGGCGAACGAGAACAGCGCGCGCGACAGCCCGCCGTGCATCGCGAACTGCCCCATCAGCAGGAACAGCGGAATCACCGACAAGTCATAGCTGGAGAAGCGCGAGTAGGTCTGCGTCTTCAGGAAGTTGGCGTACGGCAGCCAGCCGGCCTGGATCAGATAGCCGGTGGTCCCCGCGACGAACATCGTGACCGCGATCGGAATGCGGACCGCCATCAGCCCCAGCATGATGGCGAAGATCAGCAGGCACAACGCGATCGGGCTCATGGCAGGCGCCCGGCGATCATGGCGACAGCGGCTCGCGCAATGCCGTGATGTCCGGCTGCGCACCGTCGGACATCGGCCGCAGCGCCTGCAGCAGGCCGATGACCGCGGTCAGCGCCAGCGGCGGCACCATGGACACGAACGCGATCCATTCGGGAAACTGCAGCAGCATGGTCACCGACTGCGATTCCTTCGCGCTGAGTCCGCCGAGCAGCGTGCGCCATGCCAGCAGTCCGCACATCAGCCCGACCAGCGCGCAGCCGATGCGATCGAGCGCGTGGCGCGTTCGTGGCCGGGCGCCGGTGGTGAAGAAGTCGACGATGATGTGGCCGCGCCGCAATTGGCACAGCGGCATGAACGAAGCGACCGCGAAGGCCATGCCCACCTGCACCAGCTCGAAGTCGCCGAGCAGCGACGCGCCCAGCGCAGCGCGCGAGAAGATGCTGCCGCAGGTCGCTAGCGCCACCGTCATCATGACCAGTCCGGCGAAGACCGCGAACAGTTTGGCGAGAATCTCCAGCAGTCGCATGGTGTCGCGCCCTCCGCTGCGCGGGTGCCGGCGTGCGGCGCGGATTCAGGCCTTGGCGTTCGCGTTCAATCGTGCGTTCAGGTGCTGGAAGGCGGTGTTAGCGGCCGGCACGCCGGCATAGACGGCGCATTGCAGCAGCAGCTCCTCGACCTCGGCCACCTCGAGTTCGTTCTCCAGACCGGCGCGCAGATGCAGGTCGAACTCCTCCCACCGCCCCAGCGCGCAGGTGATCGCCAGCACGGCCAGCCGGCGTGTGCGATCGTCGAAGATCGGCCGCGTCCAGACCTCGCCCCACGCATAGCGCGTGATGAACTCCTGGAAGGTGGCGGTCACCGGCGTCGCGCCCTGCAGGCGCGCCTTGACGTAGTCGTGGCCCAGCGCCTGGCTGCGCCGTTCGATGCCGCGCTCGTAGCGTGCCTGTTCGGCGATAGGCGCGCTGCGCAGCGGCCAGCTCGCGTCGGGCGTATCGCGCAGCCCTTCGCCTTCGCAGAAGCGCACCACCAGATCGACGAAGCGCGCCGGCACCTCGACGTGCGGAATGTGCGCCAGCGGCAGCTCGACGTGGCGCGCGCCCGGGATCGCGGCGACGATCGCCTCGCCCATGGCCGGCGGCGTCGACTGGTCGCCGCTGCCGGTGATCACCAGCACCGGCGCGCGGATCGCGCCGAGCGCCGGCCGCAGGTCCATGTCGCGCAGCGCCGCGCAGCAGCCTGCATAGCCGTCCGGGTCGACCTGCAGCAGCGTGGTGCGGATGCTGTGATAGCGCTCGTCGGCGCGCGCCACGAAGCGCGGCGTGAAGAAGCGGCCCAGCACCGTGTCGGCGATGCCCGCCATCCCCGACTTGCGTACCGCGGCGATGCGGTCGGCGAAGCCCTCGCTGAGCACTTTGGCCGAAGTGTTAGACAGCACTGCGCGATCGACGCGCTGCGGCGCGTTCGCCGCCAGCCACATGCTCAGCATGCCGCCGATCGAGACGCCGCACAGATGCGTGCGCTCGACACCGGCCGCGTCGAGCACGGCCAGCACGTCCTGGCCGAGCTGGTCGATCGTGTAGTCGCCGGCGCGTGCTTCCGATGCGCCGTGGCCCGGCTTGTCCATCCGCAGGATGCGGAAGCGGCGCAGCAGCGCCGGCATCACCGGTTCCCACAGCGTGTGGTCGGTGCCTAGCGAGTTGAGCAGGGTCAGTACCGGCCGAGCCGGATCACCGTCGAGCCGCCAGAACAGGCGGGCGCCGTCACGCTGCAGAAAGGGCATGGAAGATCTCCTTGGCGGCGAGTCTAATCGACAAGCGGCTGCATCCGGAAGTGGCGCCAACCCGGAGCCGCGCGGCGGTCTGTGTTCAGCCGCCGGGCTGCTCCGGTTCGCCGGCCCGCCCCGGTTCGCCGGTCCGCCACTGCGCGAGCACGGCATCGATCATCGCATCGGCGCCGGCCAGCTGCGCCGACGGCTCGAACACGTCGGCCAGCTGCGCCGCATCGGGGCGCGACATCAGCTCGGCGTCGTCGGCCAGCGCCTGCGGCAGACTGATGCCGCGATCCAGCGCCTGTCGGCACAGCGCTTCGACGCGCTGCTGCGCGGCCGCCTTGCCCAGCGTCTCGGCCAGCCGCATGGCTAGCGCCTCGGCGTAGACGAAGCCCTGTCGTGCGTCGAGATTGGCGCGCATCGCAGCCGTGTCCAGCCGCAGTCCGTCCATTACCTCGACGATCGCGTCGACGGCGCTGCCGGCGGCGTCGAACAGATCGAACAGCACGAAGGCGCTGTGCTGCCAGGTGCCGAGCCCCCGCTCATGTTCGGAGGCCAGCTCGCCGAGCAAGGTGGCAGCCAGCCCGGGCGCACGGTACGCCGCTTCGAGCGCCAGCATCGAGCCCACCGGATTGCGCTTGTGCGGCATCGCCGACGAAGCGCCGCGCCCCGCGCCGGCCGGCTCGAAGGCTTCAGCGACTTCGGGCTGCATCAGCAGCGAGACGTCGCGGCCGATCCGCGCCATGCCGCCGCACAGCACGGCCAGCTCGGCGCCGATGCGGGCGAAGCCGTCGCGCGCGCCGTGCCACGAGATCGGCGCCGGCGGCAGGCCCAGCCGCTGCGCCAGCAGTGCGGTCAGCGCCGCGGCGTCCGTACCCAGGGCCGCCAGCGTGCCGCTGGCGCCGCCGAACTGCAGCAGCGCATGGGCATCGATGAGCTCGGCCAGTGCGCGCCGCGTGCGCATCGTCTGCGCCAGCCAGCCGGCGGCCTTCCAGCCGAAGCTGATCGGCACCGCGGCCTGCAGCAGCGTGCGGCCGGTCATCGGCGTGCGGCGATGCCGGTCGGCCAGCGCTGCGAGCGCGCCCGCCAGGTGCCGCAGCAGCGGGTCGACGGCGCGGCCGGCATCGCGCAGCACCAGCGACGTGGCCGAATCGATCACGTCCTGGCTGGTCGCGCCCAGATGCACATAGCGGCCGGCCTCGGTATCGACCGCGGCCACCACGTCGGTGAGCCGCTTGACGAAGGGGATCGCCAGCGTGCTGGCGCGGCGCGCCTGCTGCGCCAGCCCGGCCGGGTCCAGCGGCGACGGATCGGCCGCCAGTGCCATGCAGACGCGCTCGATCGTCTCGGCCGCCGGTCGCGGCACCAAGCCGTGGTCGGCCTGCGCGAGCGCCAGCGCGGCCTCGAAGCGCAGCATGGCGGACAGCAGCGCGGCGTCGCCGAGCAGCGGCGCCAGCGACGGCGCGCGCAGCATGCCGCGCAAGGCATCGGTGCGGGGCGGAGCAGCCATGGCGCTGCGGCTCAGCCGCCGGACACCAGCCGGATGCCGGGCAGCAGCCGCACGCTTTCGTCGCGCCGGTCGATCGCGTAGCGCAGGCTGGTCTGCGCGACGTTGACGTGCTCCTCGGCGATCGCCTGCGCGCGCGCGCTCTGGCCGCGGCGCAGCGCGTCGGCCAGCATGTGATGCTGGCGGTGGGCGTACAGCATCCACTGGCGGTCGCTGTCCAGCGCCGCCTGCATTGGCAGCATCGCGCTCGCCTTGGCGAACGGCAGCTTGTCGTTGAGTTCGATGGCGCGCGCCAGCGCGGTATTGCCGGCGGCGTTCACGATCAGTCCGTGCAGCCGGTCATTGGCCACCGAGTAGGCGGCGTAGTGATCCAGCGTCAGCGGGTCATTGGCCAGGATGCGGTCGATCTCGTCGAGGCAGTCGTCGAGATCGCGGTCCAGCTGCCGCGAGACGCCATGCTCGGCGACCAGCCGCGCCGCCATGCCCTCGAGCAGCCCGCGCACCGCGATCGCGTCGGCGATCTCGCGCGGGGTGAAGCGGCGCACCACGTAGCCGCCGGTCTCGGTGGTCTCGACCAGCCCTTCCTGTTCGAGCGTCACCAGCGCGATGCGGACCGGCGTGCGCGAGGCGTCCAGCCGTTCGGCCAGCTGGATCTCGGCCAGCCGCTCGCCGGGCGCGAACTCGCCGCGCAGGATCATGTCGCGCAGACGGACCAGAACTGTGCGTTGCAGGGACATAGGAGGCCCGTTCGAAGAAGGAGGACTCGCTGCCGCGCCGGAGTCGACGGAACCAGTGTACATCCCTTAACACGGCCTTGTATGCCATGTTACGATCTTTGTATACAACGCGCCGGACCTCGGCCGGCCGCCGTCCTCAACCCTTTCCAGGACGTCCGCCCATGATCAGTCGCGAACAGAACGAACGGATGACGCGCGTCGGCGCCGACCAGCCCGCTGGCCGCCTGCTGCGCCGCTACTGGCAGCCCGCTGCGCTGCTCGACGAGTTCTCCACCGAACAGACCCGCATCCGGCCGGTCAAGCCGCTGCGGCTGCTGGGCCAGGATCTGGTGCTGTTCCGCGACGAAGCCGGGCGCTGGGGCCTGCTCGATCGCGACTGTCCGCACCGCGGCGCGGACCTCGCCTATGGCCGGCGCGAGCAGGGCGGCCTGCGCTGCGCATTCCACGGCTGGCTGTTCGATGTGGACGGCCGCTGCGTCGAGACGCCGGCCGAGCCCGACAGCAGCCGCCTCGCCGAACGGATCCGCCAGCGCGCCTATCCCGTGGTCGAGAAGGCAGGCGTGCTGTGGGCCTATCTGGGCGACGGCGAGCCGCCGGCGTTCCCCGCGCTGGACTGCTTCATCGCGCCCGACTCGCATGTGTTCGCGTTCAAGGGCTTGTGGGACTGCAACTGGCTGCAGGCGCTGGAGGTCGGCATCGATCCGGCGCACGCGTCGTTCCTGCACCGCTTCTTCGAGGACGAGACCACCGGCGAAGCCGCTTACGGCCGGCAGTTCCGCAACGCGTCGAGCGACTCCGACATGCCGATGACGCGCGTCATGCGCGAGTCCTACCGACCCGACATCGTCGTGGAACCGACCGATTACGGCCTGCATCTGATGACATTCCGCCGCATCGACGACCGGCACACGCACGTGCGGCTGACCAACCAGCTGTTTCCACAGGCGTTCGCCATCCCGCTGTCCGACGAGATGACGATCACGCAGTGGCATGTGCCGGTCGACGATACTCATTCATACTGGTATGCGTTCTTCACCAGCTTCGGCGCGCCGGTCGACAAGGCGCTGATGCGCGAGCAGCGGCTCAAGCTGCACGCGCTGCCCGAGTACCGGCCGCGCGTGGGCCGGCACAACGGCTGGGGCTTCGACGCCGCCGAGCAGCTGACGCAGACCTATACCGGAATGGGAATGGACATCAACGTGCACGATCAGTGGGCCTGCGAGTCGCAGGGCGGCATCCAGGACCGGACGCGCGAGCATCTGGGCTCGTCGGACAAGGCGGTGATCGCCTACCGCCGCCTGCTGCTGCGGGCCATCGACGCCGTCGAGCAGGGCGGTACGCCGCCGATGTGCCTGTCGGCCGAACAGGCCGGCGCGATCCGCGGTCCGGTCACCATGGACGGCGTGGGCCCTAGCGGCAGTCACGAGCAGATGCGCGACTACGGGCGCGGCATCGACGGGCGCCGGCGCAGCCGCGCGCCGTGGTCGGCGGCGTTCGACGGCGTCGCGGCGGTGCCGAGCGGGGGCTGAGATGAGCTTCGTCGAACGCCACGGCCTGTGGTCCGACGTGCAGGCCGCCGCGGCCGCCGAGGTCGAACGCACCATTCGCGACGAGCGGCTCGAGGTGGTGCGCTTCGCCTTCGCCGATCAGCACGGGCTGGTGCGCGGCAAGACGCTGGTGGCCGCCGAGGCGCTCGCGGTGCTGCGCAGCGGCATCGGTCTGGTCGGCACCAATCTGCTGAAGGACACCTCGGACCGCACGGCATGGCCGGTGTTCACGTCGGGCGCCGGCATGGGCAGCAGCGATTTCCAGGGCGCGTCCGACGTACTGATCGTCCCCGATCCCGGCACCTTCCGCATTCTGCCGTGGACCACCAAGACCGGCTGGCTGCAGTGCGATGCCTATTTCCATGACGGGCGCCCGGTGCCGTACGACACCCGCGCCGTCTACCGGCGCGCGCTGGCCGAGCTGGCGGCCGAGGGCTTCGGCTACATGGTGGGGCTAGAGGTCGAGTTCCACGTCTATCGCGTGGTCGATCCGCGGCTCGCGCCGGCCGACGCGGGCTGGCCCGGCGAGCCGCCGCAGGTCGCGCTGCTCAATACCGGCTACCGGCTGCTCGCCGAGCAGCGCTACGACCAGCTCGAGCCTGTCGTCGAGCTGCTGCGCGGCCATCTGCAGTCGCTGGGCCTGCCGCTGCGCTCGATGGAGATCGAGCTGGGACCGAGCCAGATCGAGTTCGTGTTCGGGCCGACGGTCGGCATGACGCCGGCCGACTCGATGATCCTGTTCCGCAGCGCCGCCAAGCAGATCGCGCGGCGCCACGGCTATCACGTCACCTTCATGTGCCGGCCCAGGCTGCCGCAGGTCATGTCCTCGGGCTGGCATCTGCATCAGTCGCTGGTGGCCCTCGACAGCGGGCGCAACGTGTTCGTCCCCGAGGCTGCGGACGGCCCGCCCAATTCGGCGGCGGCGTGGCTGTCGCCGGTCGGCCAGCGCTTCATGGCCGGGCTGCTGGCGCATGCGCGCGGCGCGGCCGCGTTCGCCGCGCCGACCATCAACGGCTACCGGCGCTTCCGGCCCAATTCGCTGGCACCCGATCGCGCCACCTGGGGGCGCGACAACCGCGGCGCGATGCTGCGGCTGATCGGCGGCCCCGGCGACGGCGCCACGCGGCTGGAGAACCGCATCGGCGAGCCGGCGGCCAATCCGTACCTGTATCTCGCGTCGCAGATCCATGCCGGCCTCGACGGCGTGCGGCGCGGCCTCGACCCCGGCCCGTCGGCCGACACGCCGTATGAAGCGAAGGCGCCATTGCTGCCGCGCAGCCTCGGCGATGCGCTGCTCGCGCTGCGCGAAGACGAAGTGCTGCGCCGCGGCTTCGGCGATGCCTTCATCGACTACTTCATCCGCATCAAGGAAGCCGAGATCAGCCGCTTCGAGGCCGAGGTCACCGACTGGGAGCATCGCGAGTACTTCGACCTGTTCTGACTCGTGACAATCCCCGATAAGCAAGCCGCGGCCGGATCACTACAATCTGGGGTTCGCGTTTAGCGGCGATCACATCGGGAGACAGCCATGGCAATCCGTCGTTCGATCTTCAAGTCCCTGCTGGGTGTCGGCACGGCGCTGGCCTTCGGGGCGCCGGTCCTGGCGCAGCAGCCGGTGGTGATGAAGTTCCATACGTTCATGGCGCCGCAGTCGGCGGTATGGCTGGACATGCACATCGCATGGATGGACAAGGTCGAGAAGGAGTCGGGCGGTCGCATCAAGTTCGAGCGCTACCCGGCCATGCAGCTCGGCGGCACGCCGCGCGACCTCTATGACCAGGCCAAGGACGGCGTGGTCGACATCGTCTGGACGCTGCCCGGCAATACTCCCGGCCGCTTTCCGCGCGTCGAGGTGTTCGAGCTGCCGTTCATCATGAGCAATGCCGAGGCCACGTCGCGCGCGTACTGGGAGTACGTGCAGACGGTCGCGAAGGACGAGTTCAAGGACGTCCACCTGGTGGCGCTGAACGTGCACGGCCCCGGTGTCATCCACACCAAGGACAAGCAGGTCAAGACGGTCGCCGACCTGAAGGGCCTGAAACTGCGCGGTCCGACGCGGCTGGTCACCAAGATGCTCGGCTCCATGGGCGCCACGCCGGTCGGCATGCCGCTGCCGCAGATCCCCGACTCGCTGTCCAAGGGCGTCATCGACGGCGCGGTGATTCCGTGGGAGGTCGTGCCCTCGGTGCGCGTCAACGAGCTGACGCGGTATCACGCCGAGTTCGACCCGAAAGGCGGCGCGCTGTACACGACCACTTTCGTGATGGCGATGAACAAGGCCAAGTACGACTCGCTGCCGCCCGACCTGAAGAAGGTCATCGACAATAATTCAGGCATCGAGACCTCGGGCTGGCTCGGCAAGGTGCAGCAGGGCAACGATCCGAAGGGCCGCAAGACGGCCGAGACCACGCGCAACACGATCTTCACGGTGGCGCCCGAGGCCGCCGCCGGCTTCAAGAAGGCCTCGTCGGCGATCGATGAGGAATGGGTCAAGGACATGAACGCGAGGGGCTACAAGGGCCAGGAACTGCTCGATGCCGCGCGCGCGCTGATCCAGAAGCACACGAAGTAAGCCGCGTTGAACGTCGTCATCATCGGAGCCGGCATCGGCGGGCTGTCGCTGGCCCTGATGCTGCATGCGCGCGGGATGCAGCCGCGGCTGTACGAAGCGGTCCAGCACATCCATCCGCTAGGCGTCGGCATCAACGTCCAGCCGAGCGCGGTGGCCGAGCTGTCGCTGCTCGGCCTGCTGGACCGGCTGGCCGCCACCGGCATCGAGACCGGCGAAGTCGGCTATTACACGAAGCGCGGACAGCACATCTGGACCGAGCCGCGCGGCATGGCCGCCGGCTACCTGGTACCGCAGTTCTCCATTCATCGCGGCCATCTGCAGATGCTGCTGCTGCAGGCGGTGATCGAGCGGCTCGGCCTGGACGCAGTGGCCACCGGCCATGAGGCGCTGGCGGTCGATGCCGACGCCGGCGAAGTGCGGCTGCGGCGCCGCGCCGACGGCAGCGTCTCGATCGAGCGGGCCGACCTGATCGTCGCCGCCGACGGCATTCATTCAGCCGTGCGCCGGCAGTTCTATCCCGACGAGGGCCTGCCGCGCTTCTCGGGCCACATCCTGTGGCGCTCGACCACTGTCGGCGAGCCCTTTCTCAGCGGCCGCACCATGGTCATGGTGGGGCACGCGGACCAGAAGCTGGTCAGCTATCCGATCTCCACGCGCGCGCTCCCCGAGGGCCGTTCGCTGATCAACTGGATCGCCGAGCTCAAGGTCGACGGCAATACGCCGCCGAAGGACGACTGGAACCGCGAAGTGCCGAAGTCGGTGTTCGATCAGGCGTTCGCCGACTGGCGCTTCGACTGGCTGGACGTGCCGCAGCTGATCGCGCGCGGCGGTCCCGTGTTCGAGTTCCCTATGGTCGATCGCGATCCCTTGCCGCGCTGGAGCTTCGGGCGCGTCACGCTGCTCGGCGATGCCGCGCACCCCATGTATCCGATCGGCTCGAACGGCGCCTCGCAGGCCATCCTCGATGCGCGTGCGCTGGTCGATGCGCTGGCCGGTGTCTCCGCGCCGGCGGTGCCCGAGGCCCTGCAGCGCTACGAGGCGGACCGGCTGCCGAAGACGGCGCGCATCGTGATGGCCAATCGCGGCCAGGGCCCCGACCACGTGATGCAAGTCGTCGAGCAACGCGCGCCGGACGGTTTCACCGACATCCACGACGTGGTGTCGCGCGATGAGCTGGTGGCGATCGCAGGCCAGTACAAGGCGGTGGTCGGCCTGGAGATAGAAGCCGTCAACGCGCGCGTGCGCGGCGCGCGCTGACGCGCGGCGTTCGCGCGGATCAAGTTGATCGAGTCGATCGAGTCGATCACGCCGGCCGCGGCGGTCCCGCTTGCAGCGCCTGGGCCGCTTCGTCCGTCACGCTGCGCAGCCGCAGCTCGTACTGGGCATACGGAATCTCGATGCCGGCTTCGACCAGCGTCTGCAATACCTGCGTCAGCAGATCGCTGCGAATGCTGCCCCAGCGCTCGAAATCCTGCGTCCATGCGCGCAGCACGAAGTCGAGGGAGCTGGCGCCGTAGCCGTCGAGCTGCGCGGCCGGCGCCGGCAGCGGCGCCACACCGGGCGTGCGCCGCGCTGCCGCTTCCAGCAGCCGGATGACCTGTGCCGGGTCCGAACCGTAGGCGATGCCGACCCGCACGTCGATGCGGCGGCGCCGATCGTGCAGCGTCCAGTTGGTCAGATTGCCGGTCAGCAGCGTGCCGTTCGGCACGATGACGTCGGCGCCGTCGCCGGTCCGGATGATCGTGGCGCGCATGCCGATGCTGTGCACCTGCCCCGACGCGCCGCCGACGTCGACGACGTCGCCCGGCTGGATCGGACGCTCGAAGATCAGGACCAGGCCCGACACGAAATTGTTGACCAGGTTCTGCAGGCCGAAGCCGATGCCCACGCCGAGCGCGCTCACCACCAGTGTGAGCTGGCCGACCTGGAAGCCCGCCGCCGACAGCGCGATCAGGAAGCCGAGCAGCAGGACCGCGTAGTAGGTCAGCGAGGCGATGCTGTTGCCCACGCCGCGCGGCAGCGCGGGCCGGTCCAGCAGCGAGTCGCGCAGCACCAGCCGCACGACGCGCGCCGTCCAGAACGCGAGCAGCACCGAGATGCCGAAGATCAGCACGTCGCCGAGGCTGATCGACAGCTCGCCGAACTTGAAGTCGTGCGCCAGGACGGATGCCGCCATGGCGCTGGCCGGCCGCAGCAGCCGGAAGCCGTCCAGCGTATAGGCGATCCAGCCCGGCACCGCCGCCAGCGTCAGCGCACGGAATGCCAGCGTGCGCAGCTCGGCCGTCCGTTCGCGCAGCAGCCGGAAGCGGTCGGCGGCCGGCAGGCCGGTCAGCGCCTGCAGCACGGCCAGGCTGACCGACACGCCGGCATACAGCAGCAGGCCGAAGTAGCCGCTGTCGATGACGCCGGTGGTCAGCATCTCGGCCAGCGACACGTTGCCGAGCACGTTCGCGACCGCCGCGGCCGCGAGCAGGGCCGCGCCGAACCAGGCGAGCCTGCGCAGCCATCGCATCAGCGGCGTGGCGGCGGCCTTGCCGGCCCGGCGCCACCAGATCAGCAGGCCCAGCATCAGCAGCAGCGCGAGCACGGTGAGGCCGAGCTGGAGCAGACGGTACGGCGCGCCGCTGCTCATCGTCAGCAAGGTGAGCCGTTCCAGCAGATACAGGCCGCTGGCCATGTAGGGCCAGACGCCGAGCCGCCGCAGGCCGCCCGGCGGCAGCAGCCGCAGCAACG
Organism: Burkholderiaceae bacterium; assembly: GCA_050187175.1. GTDB lineage: Bacteria > Pseudomonadota > Gammaproteobacteria > Burkholderiales > Burkholderiaceae_E > Zeimonas. Next base: position 199,211 of record JBFWXS010000001.1, on the reverse strand, counting down.
GCGCCAGCGCGATCAGCATGGCGAACTCGTGCGCGAGCAGCGGCGCGTCGGGCTCCAGGATCAGCACGGCCATCATCGACAGCAGCAGCCACGCCGACACCGGCCGCTGCAGCACGCGCAGCGCGGTCGCATCGGCTGCCGGCTGCGACGAGGGCAGCGGCGGCGACTGCGGCTGCGACTGCGAACGGCGCGAGCGCAGCGACAGCCAGATCAGCAGCGGCAGCAGCAGCAACTGCAGCAGCCGCAGCGCCATCTGGTTGCCGCGGTCGGCGGCGTGATAGTCGGCGGCGAAGCGCGTCTCGATGTCGATGCCCTTGCGGATCGACGTCATCGCATCGGCGCGATCGGCGCCCGCATCCCTGGCGGTCCACAGCGGCGGCGCGTCCGCCTGCAGCAGGCGCCGGTCGATGTCGGCCATGGCCGCGACGGTCTCGCCGCGGCCGGCGTCCAGCTTGGCCTGCACGGCGTCGGCTCGTTGCCCGAGCCGGATCAGACGGGTCAGCGGCGCCGACAGCGTCTTCTCGGCGTTCTCGAGCTCCGTGATCAGGGTCTGGACGCGGCCGGCCAGCGCTGCGGGCAGGTCGTTCGACGCGGCCGCGGCCCGCGTCGCCTCCCACTGGCCGCGCCGCTGCGCCAGCGCGGCGGTGGTCGACGCATACGGCGTCAGGCGTTGCCGCAAGTCGGTCTGCCAGCGTTCCAGGCGCCGGATGTCGAACTGCCAATGACGCTCCAGGCTTTCGAGCCGGATCACCGGCAGGCGCCGCAGCTCGGCGGCACTGAAGGCGCCCAGCTTCTCGTCCGCGGACGCGGCAATGTCATCGAGCTGCTGGCCCAGGTTCCTGGACGGATCCGGCCCCGCCGCCAGCCGCAGCGCCTGCTCGACCAGATGATGATCGTCGTCGGCGCGCGCGAGTATGTTCGCGATCGCGATCGGAGCGCGCTCGGCAGCGGGCGCGGCCGCTGAGCTGCCCGCTGCTGCGCCGCTCGCCGGCTGCGCGCGTGCGGCGCCGCCGGCAATCAGCATGACTAGCATGGCGATCGCGAGGCAGGCCAGCGTCCCCCGCAAGGCGCCGGGCCGGCGGATCCGGCTTGGCCAGCTCAGCCGGCAGTCCGGATCGAACCGACAGGGCGGGTCGAGCTGCCGGGCCGAATCGTGCCGATGGACCAGGTCGTGCCGATGGACCAGGTCGTGCCTATGGACCAAGTCAAGCCGATGGGCCGGGTCTCGCGTCAGATCGTCCGCCGTCACGTTGTGTCCATGGGCATGCGGCCCGCTGCAGCGTCGGATCATCGCATACCGGCCCCACGTCTTTCATGCAGGGGCTTCGCGGCTTTCCGGCTGCGGCTCAGGGGGCCGCGCCGGACGTCGGCTTGACGATCGCCGTTCACTGAGCGAGATTCGAGCCCGGATTCATCCGGCCTTTCCACTCCTGCGAGTCTCGATCCATGAACACCCCGTTCGAAGTCGGCCGTTTCGGCAGCGGCCAAGCCGTGCAGCGCATCGAGGACGATGCGCTGCTGTCCGGCCGCGGCCGATTCACCGACGACGTCGCCGCTGACGCCGCCTACGTGGCCTTTCTGCGCTCGCCGCATGCCCATGCCCGCATCGCGGCAATCGACACCGCCGAGGCCGCTGCGCTGCCCGGCGTGCTCGCGGTGCTGACCGGCGCCGACCTGCTGGCGGCCGGCGTCAAGCCGCTGCCCACCGCAGCCGCCTTCAAGCGCGCCGACGGACGCAGCACCGTATCGCCGCCGCGCCGCGGCCTGGCGCACGAGTTCGTCCGCTACGTCGGCGAGCCGGTGGCCGCCGTGATCGCCGTCAGCCGCGAAGCCGCCCGCGATGCCGCCGAAGCCGTGTTCGTCGACTATGAAGACCTGCCGTCGGTCAGCGATCCGCGCGCCGCGACCGCTCCCGGCGCACCCATCGTCTGTGCCGAGGCGCCCGACAATATCGCCGCCGAGGCGCGTCACGGCGATCGCGAAGCCGCCGAACGTGCGTTCGCTTCCGCCGCGCATACCGTGGCGCTCGACCTGGTCAACCAGCGCCTGGCGCCGAGCCCGCTGGAACCGCGCAGCGTGCTGGCCAGCTGGGACAGCGCTGCCGGCCGCTTGACCGTGCGCATGAGCAACCAGATGCCGACGGGCATCCTGAACTCGCTCTGCGATCTGATTCCGGGCCTCACCAAGGAGATGGTGCGCGTCGTCGTCGGCGACGTCGGCGGCGGCTTCGGCATGAAGACCAGCCTGTACCCCGAGGATCTGGTCACGGCCTTCGCGGCATGGCGGCTGCAGCGCGCGGTGCGCTGGCAAGCCGACCGCAGCGAAGATTTCCAGTCGGCGATCCACGGCCGCGACATCGTCAGCCGAGCCGAACTGGCGCTCGACGCGCAGGGCAAGGTGCTGGCGCTGCGCGTGCGGACGCTGGCCAATGTCGGCGCCTATGCGGCGCCGGCCGGCGTCGCCATCCAGCTGCTGATCGGACCCTGGGTGTCCACCAGCATCTACGACATCCGCACGATCGATCTGCATCTGACCGCGGTGCTTACGAATACCGCGCCGACCGGCGCCTATCGCGGCGCCGGCCGCCCTGAATCGATCTACACCATCGAGCGTCTGTTCGATGCCGCGGCGCGCGAAATGAAGCTGGATCCGGCCGAACTGCGCCGCCGCAACATGGTGCGCCCCGAGCAGATGCCGTACACCAACCCGATGAAGCAGACCTACGATTGCGGCCGCTTCGAGCAGATCCTCGACCAGGGGCTGGCGCTGGCCGACTGGGACGGCTTCGCGGCGCGGCGCGAGCAGTCGCGCGCGCGCGGCCGGCTGCGCGGCCGCGGCATCGCCACCTTCCTGGAATGGACCGGCGGCAACGCGCTCGAAGAAAGCGTCAGCGTCAACGTGGCCGCCGACGGCTACATCGAGCTGTTCTCGGCGACGCAGGCCATGGGACAAGGCATCGCGACCAGCTACGCGCAGCTGGCGGTCGACGTGTTCGGCGTGCCGATCGAGCGCATCCGCATCGTGCAGGGCGACACCGATCGCGGCCGCGGCTTCGGCAGCGCCGGCTCGCGCTCGCTGTTCACGGGCGGCTCTGCGCTGACCATCGCGTCGCAGCGCACGATCGAGCACGGCAAGGAACTGGCCGCCGACGCGCTGGAAGCGTCCGCTGCCGACATCGAGTATCGCGCCGGACGCTTCAACGTCGTCGGCACCGACCTGGGCATCGATCTGTTCGAGCTGGCCGCGCGGCAGCCGCAGTCGCACATCGCGCTCGAGTCCACCAGCTCGGTGGGCGGGCCGACCTGGCCGAACGGCTGCCACATCTGCGAGGTCGAGATCGACCCGGACACCGGCCATGTCGATCTGGTGTCCTATGCGTCGGTCAACGACATCGGCCGCGTCGTCAATCCGCTGATCGCCACCGGCCAGATCGACGGCGGCGCCGTGCAAGGCATCGGCCAGGCCCTGTGCGAACAAGTGGTCTACGAGGCCGACAGCGGCCAGCTGCTGACCGGCAGCTTCCTGGACTACGCGATGCCGCGTGCCGAGGTCGATGTCGATTTCAAGACGCGCTTCGATACGTCCATCCCGTGCACCGTCAATCCGCTCGGCGTCAAGGGCGTCGGCGAGCTCGGCACCATCGGCGCGACGCCGGCCGTGGTCAACGCGGTGATCGATGCGCTGGATCACGCGGGGCTGGGACGCGAGGCGGAGAAGGTGCAGATGCCGTTGACGGACGAGAAGGTCTGGCAGGCGCTACGCTGCGTCGAGGGCGCTGCCTGATCGGCTGCCTCTCGCGGAGGTGGATCCGCCGGCGGGGCGCTGAGCTGAGCAGGGTCCGCTGGCCGCTCGTAAAGGAAGCTCAAACTTCCTGGGAGGCCTGCTCGCGCCAAGCCGGCAGCCAGCCCAGCACCTGCTGATCCGGGAAGGGCTGCGTCGAAGCGTCGATTTCGAGCACGTCGCCGACGCGCTGCGCGCCGCAGCCGCGCAGCAGCGCATCGATGCGGCGCCCGCCGCCGCAATAAGTCTCCGCATAGGTTCGATCGCCCAGCGCGACCACGCCATAGCGCAGGCCGCTCAGGTCCGTCGATCGCACCGCGAGCGCTTCGGTCAACGGTAACAGGTGGTCGGGCACGTCGCCCTCGCCGTGAGTGGCGCAGCAAACGATCAGCCAGCGCGCGTCGGCCAGCGCCTGCGGGTCCTCGCAGTCCTCCGGGAGGATTTCGGCCGCGACGCCGTCGTTCTCCAGCCGGGCCTTGAGGGTCTCGGCGACCATCGCCGCGTTGCCAGACTGCGTTCCGACCAGGATCAGTACCGAATTCAAACCGCTGCCCCCGATTAATGCAAAACAATGCGATGATAATCGATAGACGATTTTGTCGTAAATAATCGAAGCGCGGCAACGCGCCGGAGGCGGCATCCGATGCTTGAGCGGCAGTTGATCCACATGCGGCAACTCGAATCGTTGGCATTCCTGCGCAGCGACGGGTTGTGGGATCTCGAGGTGACGTTCTCCGACCGCAAGGCGCGTACTTTTCCCGGTGCTGCCCGGGACCATCCCGCCGGCACGCCTATCCATGCCATGACGCTGGTGTGCACGGTGGACGAGCGGGGCGCCGTCGTCGCGGCACAGGCACGCATGGACGCGGTGCCGTTCGACGTCGCCTGTCCTCAAGCCGCGCCGCAGTATGCGGCCCTGGTGGGGCTGAACCTGTTCGACCAGTTCCGCGCCCGGCTCAGGGAGCGGCTCGGCGGCCAGGCCGGCTGCAGTCATCTGAGCATGCTCGCGGAGACGCTGCCGACGCTGGCGATTCAGGCGTTTGCCGGCATCACCGCGCCGGTACGCGACGACGGCAGCGCCGCGCAGGCCCCGCCGCTGCTTGACCGCTGCATGGGACTGCGTCGCGACGGCGAGGCCGTTCGGCTCTACTGGCCGCGCTGGCACCGGCCCGGTCCGGCGGTTGGCGTTCGTTGATGTAATACTAATTATGCAATTGACGTAAACAAATTTGTCTCATACGATTCAGGCATCCGGCGATGCCGGCCGCGGCGCGTGATCGCCGATCCACGTTACTGGGAGCCGACATGAAGCACTACGACAAGGGCGACGAGCTGCCCGCGGACTACAAGCGGGCGCTGATCCACCTGCTCACCTTCCAGGCAGATTCCGAGTACGCCGGCGCGCAGCGCGTCGGCGAGAACATGCAGTTCGCGCCGCGGCCAGAGGAGGCGTACCGGCTGGCCAAGAAGACGATGGAGGAGTACGCGCACGCGTTCTACCTGTGGACGCTGCTGGAAGACCTGGGGCTGGACGTCAAGTCGCGGCTGGCGGAGCTGCGCGACAACCCCGAGGATCCGGATCCGTCGAAGGTCAACATCATCAACGGCTTCCGGCGCCCCTACTGGCGTTCGCAGTTCCAGTGCTGGGAAGACGTCGCGATGATGTCCTGCGTCACGACTCCGGCTGCCGTGATCTTCCTGTCGCAGTACGAACGCTGTTCGTATCTGCCGTGGGCCAAGGTCTCGCATCGTATTTCGCGCGAGGAAGTCGGCCACATGGGCTTCGGACTATGGGCAGTCAAGCGCTGCATCCAGTTCGGCGGCGAGGAAGCGCGCGAACGGCTGCAGCGCCGCGTGCCCAAGTTCATCGCGATGGGTCTGGGGCACTGCGGACGGCCGAGCCTGCCGGGCGACAGCGCGTCAAAGAACTTCGACCGCTACTACGACATGGGCCTGAAGGTCGACCGTCCCGAGGATACGCAGGCTCAGTACCTCGAGCTCGCGCGCAAGAGGATCATCGAGGCCGGCCTGCAATGGGTAGACGGCGTCCAGGCCGACTACGACATGCGCATAGGCTATGCCATCGACGAGGCCGAGCTGCACGCCGCTGTCGGCGCGCAGGCCTGAAGCCATGGCGGACCACGTCCTCGCCGAGGTCCGGGACGGCGTCGGCATCGCGACGCTGAATCGCCCTGCCGCCCGCAACGCGCTCAACCGGGCACTGATCGCCGAGCTCGACGCCGTGCTGCGCGCCTTCGACGGCGATCCCGCCATCGGCGCGATCGTGCTCACCGGTGGGGGCGAGATGTTCTGCGCCGGCGCCGATATCAAAGAGATGACCGACAAGAACTTCGCCCAGGCTTATCTGGAGGACTTCGTCACCCGCGACTGGCTGGCGCTCGACGAGTGCCGCAAGCCGCTGATCGCCGCGGTCGCAGGCAACGCGCTGGGTGGCGGCTGCGAGTTCGCGCTGATGTGCGACATCGTGGTCGCGGATCCGACTGCGCGCTTCGGCCAGACCGAGGTGCTGGTCGGCACCATCCCCGGCGGCGGCGGGACGCAGCGGCTGGCCCGTTCGGTCGGCAAGGCGAAGGCCATGGAGCTGTGCCTGACCGGGCGCATCATCGACGCGCGCGAGGCCGAGCGGATCGGCATCGTGTCGCTGCTCGCCGAGCCCGGCGAGCACATCGAACGCGCGGTCGAGATCGGCCGCCGCATCGCCGCGTGCTCGCGGCCGATCATCTACATGATCAAGGAATCGGTCCGGGCGGCGTTCGAGACGCCATTGCGGGAAGGGCTGCATCTCGAACGGCGCCTGCTGCACGCGACGTTCGCGCTGCAGGATCAGAAGGAAGCGATGAAGGCGTTCGCGGAGAAGCGCAAGCCCGTCTTCCGACACGAGTGACGCGTCATGCCGATCCATGCAGCTGGCACGCCGGCGTACGGCGTTCCGAAGTACGGTGCCCCGTTCGCGGTCCGGTTTCCGGCCGCGCGAATCGCTGATCTGCAGCGGCGGCTGGCGGCTCGTCCGGCCGCGCCGCAGGCGGCCGGGCGGGACGACTGGCGCACCGGGCCGCCCGAGTCCTATCTGGGGCCGTTCCTGGACGAATGGCGCGACGGCTTCGACTGGCGCGCCGCCGAGGACATGCTGAACAGCCGGACGCAGTTCCTGATACCGGCGGCAGGGCCCGGCGGCGCGACGCTGGACATCCATGTGATCGTCGAGCGGGGATCCAATCCCGAGCTGCCGCCGGTCGTGATGACTCATGGTTGGCCCAGCCTGCCATACGAGTTTCTGGGCCTGATCGATCGCATCGCGCATCCCGAGCGCAGCGGCGGGCGCGCCGACGACGGGGCCACCGTCATCCTGCCGTCGCTGCCGGGTTTCGGCTTCTCGTCGGCGCCGGTGCCGCTGCATGCGCGCGACGTCGCTCGTGCCTGGTGCTCGATGATGCACGACGCGTTCGCTTGCCCGCGATTCTTCACCCACGGCGGCGATTGGGGCGCGGTGGTCTCGTCGTGGATCGCGCTCGATTCGCCGCAGTCGCTCATCGGCCTGCATCTGAGCATGCTCGGCCTGCGGCCGACGCTGGATCCGGCGGCGCCGCTCGATGACGACGAGAAGCGCTGGATCAAGGAGGTCCAGCGGCGGCTGGCGCTGGATGGGGGCTATCGCGAACAGCAGGCGACGCGGCCGACGACACTGGCCTATGGTCTGGCGGATTCCCCCGCCCTGGTCGCGGCCTGGCTGCTGGACAAGTACCACGGCTGGTGCGGGACCGGGCCGACGGCAGCGCCGCGCTTGCCGCGGCGGGCGATGCTTGATCTGGTCAATCTCTACTGGTTCTCATCCAGCCTCGCCACCGCCGGCTGGATCTACCATGCGGACCGGACCCAGCGGAATGAACCGGCGCCCGGTGCGCGTTGCGAGGTTCCGACCGGTGTGGCGTTCTTCGGGAACGGCTTCTTCCCGCCGCCCCCGACACGCTGGGTCGAACGCCTGCATGACCTGCGTCTGCGCCGTGACTGGCCCGACGGCGGCCACTTCCCTTCATTGCTAGCACCGGATGCGCTGGCCGAATCGGTGGCCGAATGTCACCGCCATCCGGCCTTTCGCGGCTGAACGAGGACCTCATGTGCAGCGATGACACGGTCGCCTCCGCGGCGACGGCCCAGCGTTCGTCCGCTGGGGGGCGGCACGTCGCGATCGTCGGCAGCGGCGCATCCGGCTGCTATGCCGCCGAGGCGCTGCTCAAGGGCGACGCCGAGCTGCGCGTCGACGTGATCGAGCGCCTGCCGACGCCGTTTGGTCTGATCCGCTACGGCGTGGCCCCCGACCATCAGGGTACCAAGGCCGTGACGCGGACGCTGGAGCGCGTTCTCGACAATCCGCGCGTCGCCTTCTTTGGCGGCGTGACGGTAGGCCGTCAGCTGTCGCTCGCGGTGCTCGACCGGCTGTACGATGCAGTCATCCTGGCCACCGGTGTGAACCGCGACCGCGCGCTCGGCATCGGCGGCGAGACGCTCGACGGCGTCGTGGGATCGGGCAGGCTGGCGAGCTGGTACAACGACCATCCGCTGGCCGACGCGCTCGGGCCGGCCGTCGCCGCGGCGCGCAAGGTCGTGATCGTCGGCGCCGGCAATGTGGCGCTCGATGTGGCCCGCGTTCTGACCAAGGAACCGGCCGCTTTCGCGGGCTCCGACATCGCCGACGACGTGCTGGCTGCTCTGCGCCAGGCGCCGGGGCGCCGGATCGTGGTGCTTGCCCGACGCGGGCTGCACGAGGCCCGCTTCTCGCCGGGCGAGCTGCGCGAGCTGATACGCATGATGCCCGGTCGGGTCTTCGTCGAGGCGCGATCGCGCCACGCATGCGAGCCGCCGGCTGCCGCGGCGTCACCGGTCATCCGCGAGCTGCTGGCGCTGCCCGAGCCGCCGGCGGCGCTGTCCTCGCATCAGGCGACGATCGAGTTCCGCTTCGACTGCAGGCCGACCGCCTTCCTGCCGGCGCGGCCCGGTTCGACGCGGCTGGGAGCCGTGGCGATCGAAGCCGCCGGCGGCGGCACCGTGGTCGAAGCGGCGGACCTGGCTGTGACGTGCATTGGCTACGACCATGCCGATGCGCTGGGCCTGCACACGGCCACCGGCCGTCTGACGCACGAGGACGGCCGGGTGCGCGAGCGGCTGTACGTCGTGGGATGGGCCAAGCGCGGTCCGTCCGGGACGATAGGCACCAATCGCGCCGACTCGCACAAGGTCGCCGCGCGCGTTCTCGCCGAGTCGCAGTCCCAGCCGGAACGGCAGTCCGAGGCGGGTGGGCTGCGGGCGATGCTGCAGGCCAGTGGCCATCGCTGGGTCGATCTCGACGGCTGGCGCCGGATCGATGCTGAAGAGCGGCGGTGCGCCGGGTCCGGACGGTTGCGGCGCAAGCTGCGCCGGCTGGACGCACTGCTCGCGCTCGGCGTCGGCGGATCGTCGCCGGAAGCGGCGTCGCCGGAAGCGGCGCCGACCGCCTCCACGGAGGGCGCTCGATGCGCAGGCTAGCTGGCCGCCGGCGCTTCCAGACCGCCGAAGCGGCCCCAGAAGATCGGCCTGATCTGCGGCAGCGGGCCGTCCAAGGCTTTGAACGAAGCGCCCAGGTACGCTTCGGAGCCGGCCAGTACCTGCTGATAGATGGCCTTGCACAGGTTGAACGCCGAGTGTCCAGGCCATGGCGTCGGCAGCAGCGACGCAGGCAGATGCGGATCTCGCACCGCGATCACGCGATACTCAAGGACCAGCAGCGCCCGGATGACGAAGCAGTACTCGGGCTCGATCTCGCCGGCATGGCGCTCGAGGATCTGGTAGATCGGCCGGAAGCGCTTCAGGAAACCCTCGTACCGCTTCTCGATCTCCGCCAGCGCCCATGCATCGCGCACCATGCGGCGCGCCATTTCCGGATCCTTGGTCGGCAGCGTCTGGGCCGACAGCATCTGCACCCGGTCGGCGAGCTGGAATTCGTCGAGCACTTTGTTCAGCCGTCCGGTATCGGAAGACGGCACGATGAACACGTGCGGCGCCAGTTGCCCCACGCCCTCCCAGATCAGCGCCTGGCGCAGGCGGACGTAGCGCTGCTTGGCCAGGTCGGCCACGCCGGTGAAGACCATCGTCCAGTCGCCGACCCGCGATTCATTGGGCGTGCCATAGACCACTGCGATGTAGTCATGCATCACCTCGTCGCCCATCGAGTAATAGCTGAGCTTGCCGACGCGAACGCTCTTCAGCCAGCCGTCGTACGACAGGCGCAAGGTGGATGTGCGCGCATGCGATTCGCCGATGTCGAACAGCGCCGCCGCCTCGACCAGGCTGCCGAGCCAGATCGAGGCGCCGTGCGGCCACAGCATGTCGCCGAAGATCGTGCTGATGATCGCTCGCGGCGAGAAGCGATGTGATTGCTTGAGGCCTGCGACGGCGCGGCGAACGGCAGTGGGAGTGGGCATGGCGAATCAGAGCAGCGTTGTTTTTAATACGAATGGACATTCGTTGGTCCATGCAATGTACCATCAGTGCCGCTGTCTGTCGGAGCGACGGCGCAGCGCGGCGACCAGAAACCAGGAGGAGGCGATACGATGAAAGTGACGCTGTCGGACATGCTGCGCAACGCGGCCCGGCGCTGGCCGGACGATCCCGCGTATGCCTATCAGACCCGAACCTACTCGTGGTCGCAGACCGACCGGCGGGTCGATGCGCTCGCAGCCGCACTGAGCGCGCGCGGCATCGGGCCCGGCGAAGTCGTCGCCAGCCTCACCCGTGATGGGCCGGTGATGGTCGAACTGGTCTATGCCGCGGCGCGCATCGGTGCCATCCGCGTCGGATTGAACTACCGGATGTCGGCCGGAGAGATCGAGACCATCGTGCGTCATTGCTCGTGCCGGCTGGTGATCGTCGACAGCGCGTTCCGCGAGCTGCTGCCGCGGATCGACGATCTGCAGGTCATCGAAGCGGGCGACGAGCGCGAGAACTTCGGCGACTATGGCGACGAGCTGCAGCGGTACGACGGAGCGACGGCGGTCGAGCATCGCCACGACGTCGCCCAATATTGCTATACGACCGGGTCGACCGGCCGGCCCAAGGCGGCGATCTGGTCGCACGAGGCCGTCGACTATGCGATGTCGCATACGCTGCTCGATTTCGAGTTCCGCAAGGACGACGTGTGGCTGCACACGTTTCCGGGCGCCGGCACGCCGATCGTGCTGGCGCTGTGGAACGTCGAGAAGGGATTCAAGACCGTCGTCATGCCCGGCTTCGAGCCGACTAGCGCACTCGAGTTGATGGAGCGGCACGGTGTCACCCGCGTGCTGCTGGTGCCGACCATGCTCAATGCGCTGTGCGAGGAGCAGGCGAAGCGCCCGCGCAGGCTGGACAGCGTGCGCTGCATCACCTATGGATCAGCGCCGACGCCGCCGGCGCTGATCCGGCGGGCTGCTAAGACCTTTCCCAACGCCGGCTTCGAGCAGCTATACGGCGCGACCGAGGGCTGCGGCGGCTTCTTTACCAAACTGAGCCAGCAGGATCACGACCGGGCACTGGCCGGCGACGAGGGACTGCTCGAGTCCTGCGGCATGGCCACGCCGCACGCGATCGTGCGCATCCTGCGCGACGACGGCTCGCCGTGCGAGCCGGACGAGATCGGTGAAGTCGGCGTGCAGGGCGGCTTCATCATGCGCGGCTATTTGAACGAGCCCGAGCTGAGCGCCGTCGCGTTGAGGCACGGCTGCTACATGACAGGCGACATGGGCCGGATCGACGCGCGCGGCTACCTGTATCTGGTCGACCGCAAGCAGTTCATGATCATCAGCGGCGGCTACAACGTCTATCCGATCGAAGTCGAGAACGCGCTGGCGGCGCATCCCGACGTGCTCGAAGTCTGCGTGTTCGGCGTGCCGGACGCGCACTGGGGCGAGGCGGTACACGCTGCGGTCGTGCTGCGCGAGGGGGCCGCAGCATCCACCGGTGCGCTGCTGGAATGGTGTCGCGGCCGGCTCGCGAAGTTCAAGGTGCCGAAGTCGATCGAACTGCGCGACGCGCTGATCCGCGGCGGCACCGGCAAGATCCAGAAGCGCGCCGAGCGGGAACGCTACCTCAAGTTGCTGCCCTGAAGCGCGCCGCCATCGCTTCCGCGGATTCGGCGAAGGCCTCGACCGCCTCTTCGAAGCGGTCGCGTGCCGTCGCGTAGGCCTCCACCAGTTCAGGCCGCGCGCCGCCGGCGGCGATGTGCGCGTGCGCCTGATCGCAGTCGCGCATCAGCGCGTCCAGCTCGCGGCGCTGCCGCACGCGTTCCGCGGCGAGCGCTCGCTGCTCGGCGGAGAGGCCGGCCAGCGTCGAGCCGGCGAGCCAGGGCGCGAAGCCGGGGGCCAGCAGCGCCCATTCATGCTCCAGCGCGGCGGCCGCAGGCTGCGCCGGCGCATCGCTGTATCCGAACCGTTCAAGCGCCCGGCGGCGGCCGGCTTCGTTGGCGGGAGAAACGGCTTGCAGCGTCTTCATCGTTTTTCTCCTAAAACAAAAATAGTATCTACAGATGTCAAAACTGTACTACATTACACGCCAATGTGAATCGGGGAGATCGGGCGGTGGAAGGACTGATCGTCGAACATGCTGAAGGGGTCCTCGAGCTTCGTCTCGATCGGCCCGACAAGATGAACGCCGTCACGCCGGGCATGGTCGCGGCCTTGCGATCGGCGATCGACGCCGCGGCCGTCGACGCCGCGGTCCGGTGCGTGCTGCTGACGGCAGCGGGCCGCGCGTTCTGTGCCGGCCGCGATCTGTCGGGAGCCAGCGGCGGCGAGGATGCCGAGCGCATCCTGGCGCGCGAGATGAACCCGGTGGTGGCGGCACTGTTCGCCTTGCCCAAGCCGACGGTCGCCGCCGTCAACGGCGCGGCGATGGGTTTCGGCCTCGGACTGGCGCTTGCCTGCGACGTGGTCTACGCAGGCGCCTCGGCACGCTTCGGCGTGCCGTTCGCCCGGCTCGGCGCGGCCCTCGACAGCGGCGGACACTGGCTGCTGCCCAGGCGGCTGCCGCCGGGCCGCGTTCTGGAAATGATCTTCTCCGCCGAGCCGGTCGACGGCGCGACTGCTGAACGCATCGGCCTGGCGGAACGCTGCCTGCCTGACGAGTCGCTGCGGGAGCAGGCTCGCCGCTTCGCTCAGCGATGCGCCGATGGCCCGGCCCATGCGTTCGCGCGACAGAAGGCCTTGCTGCGTTCGGCGCCGACGCTAGGTCTCGACGAGGTTCTCGCTGCCGAGGCACGTCTGCAAGGCGAGCTGGCGCAGACGGCGGACTACCGGGAGGGCATCGAGGCCTTCCAGCAGCGCCGCGCACCCGTGTTTCGCAGGTCCCATGCCGGCGCCTAGTCGCCGGTCGATTTCACGATATTCCAGAAGGAGACAAGGATGATTCGGATCAAGGGTTCATGCGTTCTGGCGGCGCTGTTGACGGCGGCCGCGTGCTTCGGCGTCCAAGCGGCCGAGCCGATTCGCATCGGCGCGATCATCTCCAAGACAGGCCCGGCCTCGTTCCTCGGCGAGCCGCAGGACGTCACGCTGCGGCACTACGTCAAGCAGATCAACGATGCCGGCGGCGTACTCGGGCGGCCGCTCGAGCTGACGATCTACGACGACGCTACCGATGCGAACACTGCCCGCACGTTCGCGTCTCGGCTGGTCGACTCGAACAAGGTGGTCGCGGCCATGGGGCCGAGCACGACCGGCATTACGCTGGCCGTGGCCCAGGTCTTCGAGGATGCCCGCGTGCCGCTGATCTCGCTGGCCGCCGGCATCGAGATCGTGGAGCCGGTGCGTCCGTACGTATTCAAGACGCCCCATACCGACCGCATGGTGTGTCGCAAGCAGATCGCGGATCTGAAGGCGCGCGGCTACAAGCGGATCGCGATGATCAACGGCACCGACGGGGCGGGCAAGACGCTGCGCAACGAGTGCACGGCGGCGGCTAAAGGCGCGGGTATCGAGATCGCGGCCGATGAGACCTTCAATCCCACCGACAGCGACATGACGCCGCAGCTCACGAAAATCAGGAATCGACCGGGCGTCGAGGCGATCCTGGTCGGCGGCTTCGGCCAGGCGCTTGCGCTGGTGACGCGCAACTATGGCCAGCTCGGCATCAAGATCCCGATGTATCAGGCGCACGGCGCGGCCTCCAAGGCTTTCATCAAGCTGGCGGGTCCGGCCTCCGAAGGCGTGCGCGTGGTCTCGCCGTTGCTGGTGGTCGCCGACAAGCTGCCGGATTCCGACCCGGTCAAGAAGGTCGCGATGCAGTACGACAAGACGATTCGCGGCATCACCGGCGCCGAGGCATCGACGTTCGGCGGCTACTCGCACGACGCGCTGATGCTGATAGTCGATGCCATCAAGCGCGCCGGATCGGCCGAGCCCAAGGCGATCCGCGACGCGCTGGAGGCGACGCGCGGCCTCGTCGGCGTGACTGGAGTGTTCAACATGAGCCCGACCGACCACCTGGGAATCGACGACAAGTCGCTGTACATGGTGGACATCCGCAACGGCGAATGGCGTGTCGGCCCCTGAGGGGACGCGCCCTGAAGCGGAGCGAGCAGGCGTCCCATGTCGGAGCTGTTGCAATTCGTGTTCGCCGGCCTCACGGTCGGCGCCATCTACGCAGTCGTGGCATTGGGCTTCACGATGATCTACAACGCATCCGGCGTCGTGAACTTCGCGCAGGGCGAGTTCGTGATGCTGGGCGCGATGCTGTCGGCCGCCGGCATCGCCGCAGGCATCCCGTTCCCGCTGGCGGTGCTCGCCGCCACGGCCGCCACGGCACTGCTGTCGGTCGCCCTCTATGACCTGGCGATCCGGCCGGCGCGCGGCGCGCCGCTGTATGCGCTGGTGATTATCACGATCGCGGCATCGATCCTGATCCGGGGCCTGTCCAAGGTCGCGTTTGGAACCTCACCGCAGTCGCTGCCCGTGCTGTTCGGCGACACGCCGATCCGCATCGGCGGAGCCGTGCTGCAGCCGCAGAGCCTGGTGGTGATGGCGGGTGCTCTGGCCGTGTTCGCCGTCCTGTACGGCCTGCTGACCCGGACCTTGCTCGGCCGCGCCATCGTGGCCACCGCAGCGAACCGGATGGCGGCGCAGCTGTCGGGCATCGACGTCGAGCGGACGACGCGGCTGAGCTTCGCGCTGTCGGCTGCGATCGGTGCCTGTGCCGGCGTGCTGATCGCGCCCATCACGCTGGCCAGCTACGACATGGGAACCATGCTCGCGCTGAAGGGCTTCGCCGCGGCGATCCTGGGGGGCATGGGGAATCCGCTCGGCGCCGTCGTGGGTGGTGTGATGGTCGGTCTGTTCGAGGCGCTGGCCTCGGGTTATCTGTCGTCGCAATACAAAGATGCCACAGCCTTCCTGGTCATCGTATTCGTACTCTTCGCGCGGCCCAACGGCCTTTTCGGAAAGACCGGCTATGACCGCGTCTGAACGTCGCGCGACACCGCTGCAGGTCGCCGGCCCCTCATGGCGAGGACCGCTGCTGCTGGCAGCGCTGATCGCGGTGCTGTCCCTGGCAATCGCATCGGACTTCCAGTTTCGCGTGCTGGCCGTGGTCTGGATCTTCGCGCTGGCTGCCGTCGGGCTGAACATCCTGATGGGCCACGCCGGCGTGGTGAGTCTCGGGCATGCCGGCTTCTTCGCGGTCGGCGCCTATGCCGTCGCGCTGGGCCCCAGCCAGCTCGGACTTTCGTCGTGGACGAGCTTGGCGCTGGGGCTGCTCGTCACCGCGGTGCTGGCCTTTGCGATCGGCAAGCCGATCCTCCGGCTGAAGGGGCACTATCTAGCGGCAGCGACACTCGGCTTCGGCATCCTGCTGTTCATGGTGCTGACCAACGAGGTCCAGTGGACGGGCGGGCCGGATGGCACGCCGGTGCGCCGGCTGCGCGTCCTCGACTGGCCGGTCTCCGGAGCGAAGACCTGGTACTGGATCGGTGGCGCTGCGCTTGTTCTCGGAACCTGGCTGGCCGTCAACCTGGAGCGCAGCCCGACCGGGCGTGCGCTGCGCGCCATCCACGGCAGCGAGATCGCGGCGTCGACCAGCGGCATCGATACGGCGCGCTACAAGCTGGTCGCCTTCGTGCTGTCGGCGCTGTACGCGGCCGCGGCCGGCTCGATGCTGGCCTTGTTCAATGGCCACGTGACACCCGGCGTCGGCGACTTCCTCGTCTCGCTGCAGCTGGTGACGATGGTGGTTCTGGGCGGTATCGGTTCGATCTACGGCGCGATCGTCGGTGCCGCGCTGCTGCTGCTGTTGCCGCAGCTGCTGACTGCGCTGCACGACTACGAGCATGCATTCCTCGGCATGATCCTGATCGTCTGCATGATCTTTCTGCGCGCCGGCATCGTGCCCACGCTCGCCTCGGCGCTGCGGCGGGGGAGATGAGCGATGCTTGAAGTCCACGGCCTGGGCATCGAGTTCGGCGGCGTGCGGGCGCTCGACGACGTGTCGTTCCGGGCGGAGCCCGGCGGCGTTCTGTCTGTCATCGGTCCCAACGGCGCCGGCAAGACCACGCTGTTCAATCTCGTGTCCGGAATGTACCGGTCGCGGACGGGGCGGGTGACGCTCGAAGGGCGCGACGTGACCGGCGCGCCGGCGCACGTCCTGGCGCGATCCGGCCTGTCGCGCACGTTCCAGAACCTGCAGGTCTTCTTCCAGATGACGGCGCTGGAGAATGTGATGGTCGGCTGTCATGTGCACGAACGGCGCGGCCTGCTTGCCCATCTGCTGGGACTTCCGTCGACCGGGCGGCAGAATGCCGCCAGCTGCGACACGGCCTGGCGGCTGCTCGGTGACGTAGGCCTCGAAAGCTATGCCGACATGCCTGCGGGTGCCATGCCGTATGGCGCGCTGAAGCGGCTCGAGATCGCGCGCGCGCTCGCGTCGCGGCCGACCGTTCTGCTGCTCGACGAGCCCGCGGCAGGCTGCAACCCCAGCGAGACGGCCGAGCTGGACCGGATCATCCGGCGCATCGCCGCCGCCGGCGTCTGCATCGTGCTGGTCGAGCACGACATCGGACTGGTGATGAGCCTGTCGCAGCGAATCGTCGTGCTGAACTACGGCCGCAAGCTTGCCGAGGGCAGTCCCGCGGAGATTCAGTGCAATGCCGAGGTCATCGCGGCCTATCTGGGAGGACAAGCGGACGAGGAGGTCAGCAATGCTGTCGGTGCGTGACCTGCGCTCGCGCTATGGCCGCATCGAGGCGCTGCACGGCGTTTCGCTCGACGTCGAGGCCGGCGAGCTGGTGGTCGTCGTCGGCGCGAACGGCGCCGGCAAGACGACGCTGCTGCGTGCGATCTCTGGCGTGCAGCCGGTCTGCGGCGGAACGATCGAGTTTCGCGGCCGACCGCTGGAGCGAGTCGCGGCGCACAAGCGGGTCGCACTGGGTGTCGCGCAAGTGCCGGAAGGGCGTCAGATCTTCACGCCGCTATCGGTCGAGGACAATCTGCGGCTCGGCGCTTGGAGCTGCGACGCCGGCGATCGCGGCAATCGCCGCATGCTGGACTGGGTCTACGCGTCGTTCCCGGTGCTGCACGAGATGCGCGCGCGGCAGGCCGGAGGTTTGTCGGGCGGGCAGCAGCAGATGCTCGCGATCGGCCGCGCGATGATGTCGTCGCCCAGCCTGCTGCTGCTGGACGAACCCAGCATGGGCCTGGCACCGCTGATCGTGATTCAGATCTTCGAGACGCTGGCCAGGCTCAAGCGCGAGGGAATGACCATCCTGCTGGTCGAACAGAACGCGAACGCGGCGCTGTCGCTGGCCGATCGCGCCTATGTGATGGAGACTGGTGCCGTCGTTCTGAACGGTCCCGCACGGGAGATCGCCGCCGATCCGCGGGTTCGCGACGCCTACCTGGGACATCGGGTGGCATGAACGGAGACCCGCATATGCAGCGCCTGAACGGACAAGTGGCCTGGATCACTGGCGGCGGCGGCGGGATCGGCAGGGCGGTTGCGCTTGCGCTCGGTGCCGAGGGCGCGCACGTCGTCGTCTCCGGGCGGCGCGACGCCGAACTTCAGGAAACCGCCGCCCGGCTCCGCGCGAGCGGCGGCGCGGGGCAGGTGCTGACGCTCGACGTCGCCGACGCGTCGCAGGTGGGCGAAGCGGCGGCCGACATCGCCCGCGAGCAGGGTCCGATATCGGTGCTCGTCTGCTGCGCCGGCATCAATGTGCCGGGGCGGTTCTGGGACCAGCTGACGCTAGCCGATTACCGGCACGTCGTGCAAATCAATCTGGACGGCGTCGTCAATGCGGTCCATGCCGTTCTGCCGGGCATGCGCCAGCAGCGGCGCGGCACGATCGTCGTGCTGTCGTCCTGGGCCGGCCGCGAGTTCCTGCCGGTCGCGGGCATCGCGTACGGCGCATCGAAGGCGGCGCTGTCGCCGCTGGTCGAATCGATCAACTGCGAGCAGGGGCGCTACGGCATTCGCGCCAGCCTGGTGATGCCCGGCGAGGTGGCGACGCCCATCCTGATGACGCGGCCCGTGCCGCCGTCGACCGAGGATTTCGAGCGCATGCTGCAGCCAGAGGATCTCGGAGACCTGATCCGCTATATCGCCGTTGCGCCTGCGCGTGTCTGCGTCGGCGAGGTGCTCGTCGGTCCCACCTGGAACCGCATCTACATCGGCGCCGACGATCTCAAGCACACGTCGCGCTGAGATGCTCCGCGCCGGGGGCGCGCGCCGTGTCGCGAATGAACCGCAGTCCCGACCAATCGAGGTGATAGATGCAGACGTCCTGCAGGGCAATGACAGTACAAGCGACCGGCGGCCTCGGCTCGATCGGTGAAGAACCGGTCGAGCTTCGCGAGCCCGGGCCGGGCGAGATCACGGTCCGGATCCGGGCCAACTCGCTGAACTACCACGACTACCTCGTGGTGTCCGGCAAGATGCGCCTGAAATCGCGGCGCATTCCCCTGTCCGACGGCGCTGGAGAGATCGTCGCAGCCGGCGCCGCCGTGGGCGAGTTCGGTCTCGGCGACCACGTCGTCAGCACGTTCTTCCCCAACTGGATCGACGGCGAACCGGTGGTGTCGAACTTCTCGGGCACCCCCGGAGACGGCGTCGACGGCTATGCACGCGAGTTCGTCACGGCGCCGGCCAGCGCTTTCACGCGTGCTCCTGCCGGCTACAGTTTCGCGGAGGCCGCGACGCTGACGACCGCCGGCGTGACTGCGTGGCGCGCGCTGTTCGTCGAGGGGAGCGTGAAGCCCGGCGACACGGTGCTTGTCCAGGGCACGGGTGGCGTCTCCGTGTTCGCGCTGCAGCTGGCGAAAGCGGCAGGCGCGCGCGTGATCGCGACTTCGTCCAGCGACGAAAAGCTGCAGCGGATGCGCGAGCTGGGCGCAGACCATGCGCTGAACTACCGCTCGACCCCCGCATGGGGCAAGGCGGCGCTCGAACTGACCGCCGGCCGGGGCGTCGATCATGTGATCGACGTCGGCGGCGGCGCGACGCTCGAGCAGTCGCTGATCGCCGCGCGCGTCGCCGGCCGCGTGACGCTGGTCGGTATTCTGGGCGGTCCGACCGCCGCAATTCCGGTGCCCGTGGTGTTCGCCAGGCAGCTGCGGCTGACGGGCCTGCTGGTGGGCAGTCGGCGCCACCAGCTCGACATGGTCCGCGGCCTGGAGGCCGCCGGCATCCGGCCCGTCATCGACCGCCACTTCCCGCTGTCGGCGATGGCCGAGGCCTTTGCGTACCAGGAGAGCCAGCGCCACTTCGGCAAGATCGTCCTGGACGTCTGAGCTCCGCAGTCGGCGCCGCCGCCTGCCGGCCCGCCCGCCCGCGTGTCCGATGGGCCCGCGTGTCCGCCGGCCCATCGGCACCCGGGGACCCGCCGAGATACAATGAACACGGCGTGCCGGCGCAAGGCCGCATGCCGTCTCCCGTTCACGAGTCTCCGACATGACCCCGATCGAAGCCCGCCTGCGCCAGCTGCTCGAACAGCGCATCCTGATCCTCGACGGTGCGATGGGCACGATGATCCAGCGCTACAAGCTCACCGAGGAGCAGTATCGCGGTGAACGCTTCGCCGACTTCGCGCACGACGTGAAGGGGAACAATGAGCTGCTGTCGCTGACGCAGCCGCAGATCATCGGCGAGATCCACGAGCAGTACCTGGCCGCGGGCGCCGACATCATCGAGACGAACACCTTCGGCGCCACGGCCATCGCGCAGGCCGACTACCGCATGGCCGAGCTGGCGCGCGAGATGAACCTGGCCTCGGCGAGGCTGGCCCGCGCCGCCTGTGACAAGTTCACTACCGCAGACCGGCCGCGCTTCGTCGCCGGTGCGGTGGGGCCGCAGCCGAAGACGGCATCGATCTCGCCTGACGTCAACGACCCGGGCGCCCGCAACGTCAGTTTCGACGAACTGCGTGTCGCCTACGACGAGCAGGTCCGGGCGCTGATCGACGGCGGCTCCGACCTGCTGCTGGTCGAGACCATCTTCGACACGCTGAACGCGAAGGCGGCGCTGTTCGCGATCGACGAGATCATGGTCGAGCGCGAGGCGGCGGGGCTGCCGCGGCTGCCGGTCATGATCTCGGGGACGGTCACCGACGCATCGGGACGCATCCTGTCCGGCCAGACCGTCGAGGCGTTCTGGAACTCGCTGCGCCATGCGCGGCCGCTGACCATCGGCCTGAACTGCGCCCTAGGCGCGGCGCTGATGCGGCCCTATATCGAGGAGCTGGCCAACAAGGCGGACACCTTCATCTGTGTCTATCCGAACGCCGGACTGCCGAACCCGATGTCGGATACCGGCTTCGACGAAACCCCCGAGATCACGGCGTCGCTGCTGAAGGAATTCGCGCAGGCGGGCTTCGTCAATGTCGCGGGCGGTTGCTGCGGCACGACGCCGGAAC
Source organism: Burkholderiaceae bacterium (assembly GCA_050187175.1). GTDB lineage: Bacteria > Pseudomonadota > Gammaproteobacteria > Burkholderiales > Burkholderiaceae_E > Zeimonas. The sequence goes on along the minus strand of JBFWXS010000001.1, from coordinate 178,510 downwards.
ACGTCGCCGCCATCGCGCAAGCCATCGACGGCATGGCACCGCGCGCCGTGCCCGAGCGGCCGGCCGCCATGCGCTTGTCGGGGCTGGAGCCGTTCAACGTCGACGAGCAGTCGCTGTTCGTCAACGTCGGCGAACGCACGAACGTCACCGGCTCGAAGGCGTTCGCGCGGCTGGTCCTGGCCGGCAACTACGACCAGGCGCTGGTCGTGGCGCGGCAGCAGGTCGAGAATGGCGCGCAGGTCATCGACATCAACATGGACGAGGCGATGCTGGATTCGGTCGCGGCCATGACGCGCTTTCTGAACCTGATCGCGTCGGAGCCCGACATCGCGCGCGTGCCCATCATGATAGACAGCTCGAAATGGAGCGTCATCGAGGCCGGCCTGAAGTGCGTGCAGGGCAAGGCGATCGTCAACTCGATCTCGCTGAAGGAGGGCGAGACCGAGTTCCTGCGCCAGGCGGCGCTGTGCCGGCGGTATGGCGCGGCGGTCATCGTCATGGCCTTCGACGAGCAGGGACAGGCCGATACGCTCGCGCGCAAAACCGAGATCTGCGCCCGTGCCTACCGGCTGCTGACCGAGCGCGTCGGCTTCCCGCCGGAAGACATCGTCTTCGATCCGAACATCTTCGCGATCGCCACCGGCATCGAAGAGCACAACCACTACGCGGTCGATTTCATAGAGGCCGTGCGGTGGATCCGCAGCGAGCTGCCGCACGCCAAGGTGTCGGGCGGCGTCTCGAATGTCTCGTTCAGCTTCCGTGGCAACGATCCGGCGCGCGAGGCCATCCATACAGTGTTCCTGTACCACGCGATCCGCGCCGGCCTGACGATGGGCATCGTCAACGCCGGCATGGTCGGCGTCTATGACGAGCTCGAGCCCGAACTGCGCGAACGCGTCGAAGACATCATCCTCGACCGCGTGCCCGCGCTGAGCGCCGAGCGCGCTCGGCTGGCGACGGCCGAAGCCGCCGGCGACGCGCAGGCGGTGGCTGCGGCGCGCGAAGCGCTCGAGGCGGAGGCCGGCAAGAGCGCCACCGAGCGGATGATCGAGTTCGCCGCCACGCTGAAGGCCGGCGGCGCGAAGAAGGAGGAAAGCCTCGAATGGCGTGGCGAATCGGTCGAGAAGCGGCTGGCGCATGCGCTGGTTCACGGCATCACGACCTTCATCGTCGAGGACACCGAGGAGGCGCGTCAGGGCATCGCGGCGCGCGGCGGCCGGCCGATCGAAGTGATCGAAGGACCGCTGATGGACGGCATGAACGTCGTCGGCGACCTGTTCGGCGCGGGCAAGATGTTCCTGCCGCAGGTGGTGAAGTCGGCGCGCGTGATGAAGCAGGCGGTCGCCCACCTGGTGCCGTTCATCGAGGAGGAGAAGCGCCAGCTGGCCGCCGCCGGCGCCGACGTCTCGTCCAAGGGCAAGATCGTCGTCGCCACCGTGAAGGGCGATGTGCATGACATAGGCAAGAACATCGTCTCAGTCGTGCTCCAGTGCAACAACTTCGACGTCGTCAACATGGGCGTCATGGTGCCCTGCGCCGAGATCCTGGCCAAGGCCAAGGCGGAGAGCGCCGATCTGATCGGACTGTCGGGGCTGATCACGCCCTCGCTCGAGGAGATGGCCTACGTCGCCAAGGAGATGGAGCGCGACGAGTATTTCCGCGAGCGGCGCCTGCCGCTGCTGATCGGCGGCGCCACCACCTCGCGCGTGCACACCGCGGTGAAGATCGCGCCGAACTATTCGGGCCCGGTGATCTACGTGGCCGACGCCTCGCGCTCGGTGCCAGTGGCGCAGAGCCTGCTGTCGCCGGAGGGCAAGGACGAGTTCGTCGCGACGACGCTTGCCGACTACGAACGGATCCGGACGCAGCACGCCGGCAAGAAGGGACCGGAGCTGATCCCGCTGCAGCAGGCACGCGCGAACCGGCCCCGGATCGACTGGACCGGCCCCACCGCTTACGTTCCGCCGAAGCCTAAGTTCATCGGGCGCCGCGTGTTCCGCAACTTCGACCTGGCCGAGATCGCCGAGTTCATCGACTGGGGCCCGTTCTTTCAGACCTGGGACCTGCACGGCAAGTATCCGGCGCTGCTCGACGATGCGCTGGTCGGCGAGTCCGCCCGGCGCGTGTTCGCCGACGGGCGCGACATGCTCAGGCGCGTCATCGACGGCCGCTGGCTCGGCGCCGCCGGCGTCATGGCATTCCTGCCGGCGAACAGCGTCAACGACGACGACATCGAGTTCTACACCGACGACAGCCGCAGCCGCGTCGCGTTCACCTGGCACAACCTGCGCCAGCAGACCGGCAAGCGCGAGGGCGTCGCCAACAAGTGCCTGGCCGATTTCGTCGCGCCCAAGCTGATCGACGGCCGGCCTTCCGGCATCGCCGACTACGTCGGCCTGTTCGCCGTCACGGCGGGTCTGGGCATCGAGAAGAAGGAGGCCGAGTTCGTACGGCAGCTCGACGACTACTCGTCGATCATGCTGAAGGCCATCGCCGACCGTCTCGCCGAAGCCTTCGCTGAATGCCTGCATGCGCGCGTGCGGCGCGACCTGTGGGGCTATGCGGCCGACGAGGGGCTGAGCAACGACGAGCTGATCGCCGAGAAGTACCGCGGCATCCGCCCGGCGCCCGGCTATCCGGCCTGCCCCGAGCACACGGTGAAGCGCGCGCTGTTCGATACGCTGCAGGCCGACGAGATCGGCATGACGCTGACGGAGAGCCTGGCGATGCTGCCGGCCTCCAGCGTCAGCGGCTTCTATCTGTCGCATCCGCAAGCCGACTACTTCAATGTCGGCAAGATCGG
>JBFWXS010000001.1:106371-175607 GCA_050187175.1 Burkholderiaceae bacterium | reverse complement strand
AGCGCCCGCCTGTCGCTCCCGCCCCGCCCCTCGTGGTCGCAGACAATTGCAGGCATCATAGTCAACGATGCCCCGCCTCGCATTCACCCCGCACCTGAACCGCTTCCTCGACACCCCCGAGGTGCTCAGCGGCGCGGCCACGCTGCGCGCCGCGCTCGACGATGCGTTCGCCGTCAATCCGCGGCTGCGCGGCTACGTGCTCGATGATCAGGGGCATCTGCGCAAGCATGTGGTGATCTTCGTCGACGGCCGCCGCTGCGACGATCGCGAGCATCTCGCCGATGCGCTGCGGCCCGACAGCGAAATCTATGTCCTGCAAGCACTGTCCGGAGGATGACGATGAGCGACGACCGTGCCTGGGCCGCTACGCGAAAGGGTTTGTTCGAGCTGCGCCGGCGCGGCGGTGACTGGCAGGTCGAGCGCGTCAGCTTTCTTGCCGACCCGGTCTCCATGCTGCTGCCGCCGCAAGCCGACGGCCGCATGCTGGCGGCGCTGAATCTCGGCCATTTCGGCGTCAAGGTCCATGCATCGGACGATGCCGGCGCCAGCTGGCAGGAGGTGGCCACGCCGGTCTATCCGCCGCAGCCGGAGGGCGCCGACGGCGTGCCGTGGAAGCTGGTGCAGATCTGGTCGCTGGAGGCGGCCCACGGCACCGTCTGGGCCGGCACGCTGCCGGGCGGGCTGTTCCGCTCGTCGGACTTCGGGCGTTCGTGGACGCTGGTCGATTCACTGTGGTCGCGGCCGGAACGCGCTGCCTGGTTCGGCGGCGGCTACGACGTTCCTGGCATCCATTCGATCTGTGCGCACCCGCGCAATCCCGGTGAGCTGCTGCTGGGCATCAGCTGCGGCGGCGCCTGGGTCACGCGCGACGATGGGGCCAGCTGGACGCTCAGTGCCGACGGCATGCGGGCCGCCTACATGCCGCCCGAGGGCGCCGGTGATCCGAACATCCAGGATCCGCACCGCATCGTGCGCTGCGCCGAGCGTCCGGAGGTCCTGTGGTGCCAGCATCACAATGGCATCTGGCGTTCGACCGACAATGCCGCCTCGTGGCACGAGATCGCCGACGTGCCGCTGGCCAGCTTCGGCTTCGCGGTGGCGGTTCATCCGCGCGATCCCGAGCGTGCCTGGTTCGTGCCGGCGCAGGCCGATGTGCGGCGTATTCCGGTGGATGCCGCGCTGGCGGTCAATCGTACCGACGATGGCGGCCGCAGCTTCCGGTCGTCGCGCCATGGCCTGCCGCAGCGCGACTGTTACGACCTGATCTATCGGCATGGGCTGGACGTGGCTGGCGACGGCGAGCATCTGCTGATGGGCAGCGCTACCGGCAGCCTGTGGGCGAGCGACGATGGCGGCGACCGCTGGCGGGCGGTGGCGCTGCACCTGCCGCCGATCTACGCGCTGCGCTTCGGCTGAGCGGACAAGGGAGGCCCCGATGATCGTTCCGTCGAATGAAGCTTCGGTGTCCGCGCGCGAACCCGGCCCCGCGCCATGCATCGAGTCGCTGAGCGCGGTGACGCTGTCGACCGGCGACATGGCGCGCGCGGTGGCCTTCTATCTCGCGATGGGCTTCGAGCTGAAGCACGGCGGCGCCGGGCAGTCGTTCAGCACCTTCCGCTGCGGCGCGTCGTGCCTGAACCTGACCGTCGAGTCGCAGGGCGCGGTGCGCTGGTGGGGGCGGGTCATTTTCCACGTCTCCGACGTGGACGCGTTCTACCGCCGGGCGCTGGCGGCCGGATTCAGCCCCTCGTCGGCGCCCAGCGATGCGCCGTGGGGTGAGCGATACTTCCATCTGACCGATCACGACGGGCACGAATTGAGCTTCGCCAAAGTGCTATGACCATGAATCATCATTACACCGACCAGGAGCCGTCGCGCGCCGACGTCGACGGCTTGCGCGGTCCGGTGCTGCTGGAATTCGGCAGCCCGACCTGCGGCCATTGCCGGGCTGCTCAGCCGCTCATCGAATCGGCTTTGCAGCCGCACGGCGAGATCCGCCACTTGAAGGTCGCCGACGGACGAGGTCGTCCGCTGGGGCGCTCGTTCGGCGTCAAGCTGTGGCCGACGCTGGTGTTCCTGCGCGACGGCGCGGAAGTGGCCCGCCTGGTGCGGCCGCAGGCGGCCGCCGACATCTCGCGCGCACTGGCGAACATCGCAGCGCCTGCCTGAGCCGCCGGCCTGTACGGCCGCGCGCTGCTTCGCCATGGTGCGACGCGGGGAATTCTCTCGCCGCGCCGCCGCCGCCGTGGTATCAATGCGGGTTCCACCGACACCAAGAGAATCGCAATGCCCATTGCCCGCCGCGCTGATTCTGCAGTCCTCCTGGCCGTTTCCGCATCTTTCCCCCGTTCCACCTGGCGACGCGCGCTGACGGCCGTGGGCGTCGCCGGCGCGCTGAGCGCGACCGCCGTACCCGGGATCGCTGAATCGCCCGCAGCGGGCGCGGCGCCCGCCGGCTTTCCGCTGCTCGCCCAGGCGCTGGCCACCACGCCCGGCAAGGGCGAGGTCTTCGAGCCGCAAGTGGGGCAGGCGGGCAAGGACGTGATCTGGGTGCCGACGCCGGAGGCCGTGGTCGACAGCATGCTCGACATGGCCAAGGTCAAGCCCGGCGATCAGGTCGTCGATCTGGGCGCCGGTGACGGCCGCATCGCGATCGCCGCTGCCAAGCGCGGTGCGCGCGCAATGGGCATCGAATACAACCCGAACATGGTCGAGCTGGCGCGGCGCAACGCCGAGAAGGCCGGCGTCAAGAACGTCGAGTTCCGGCAGGGCGACATCTTCCAGTCGGACTTCTCGCATGCCGACGTCATCACGCTGTATCTGCTGCCGACTCTGAACGAACGCTTGCGCCCCATCCTGCTCGACATGAAGCCGGGTACGCGCGTCGCCTCGCATCAATTCACGATGGGCGACTGGGAGCCCGACCAGACTAGCAATCTCGACGGCCGGCAGGCACTGTTCTGGATGGTGCCGGCCAAGGTCGGCGGGGAATGGACGGCTCAGCTGCAGGGCGAACCGGCCGTGCGCTTCACTTTCGAGCAGAAATACCAGAAGCTCCGCGGCGAAGGCGCGTGGGGCAACCGGCGCGGCCCGCTGGTCGATCCGCGGCTGGCAGGCGGGCAGATCAGCTTCTCCATTGCCGATGCCGAAGGCAAGCCGCAGCGCTTCAGCGGCACGGCTGATCATGGCGGCCGCATGAGCGGAACGGTAACCGATGCGCAGGGACGCAGCCGCCCCTTCACGGCGACTCGCGTGAAAGCGGCCGCTACGAGCTGAAGCTGTCCTTCGGCGCTCGCCGCGGCAGCGGTGGGCGCCCCATGCCGCATCGCGTAGACTGAGCGGCAATCCCCCGCTCCGCACCCGTTCCGCGATGCCGACGGTTTCTGTCGTTCTGGCGATGCTCGCCGCTGTCGTCGCCAGCGGCTATCTGGTTCGCGTCCTGCCCATCCCGCTGCCGCTGCCGCTGGTCCAGATCGCGCTCGGCGCTGCGATCGCCTCGGTAGCCAATCTCGGCGTGCAGCTCAAGCCGGAACTGTTCTTCCTGCTGTTCCTGCCGCCGCTGCTGTTTCTCGACGGCTGGCGCATTCCCAAGTCCACGCTGTTCCGCGACAAGACCACCGTCCTCGCGCTGGCGCTCGGGCTGGTGGTGTTCACCGTGCTGGGCCTCGGCTACCTGATGCACTGGCTGATTCCCGGCATGCCGCTGCCGGTGGCTTTCGCATTGGCGGCCGTGCTGTCGCCGACCGATCCGGTGGCGGTGTCGGCGATCGCCGAACGCATTCCCATCCCGAAGCGGATGATGCACATCCTGCAGGGCGAGTCGCTGCTGAACGATGCGTCGGGCCTGGTCTGCCTGCGCTTCGCGGTGGCCGCGGCGATCACCGGCTCCTTCTCGCTGCCGCAGGCCTTTCTCACCTTCCTGTGGCTGGCCATAGGCGGCATCGTGATCGGCGTGGCCGCCACCTGGGGCACGATGCAGCTGAAGATCGTGCTGACGCGCCGCTTCGGCGAGGAATCGGGTTCACAGGTGCTGATCAGCCTGCTGATTCCGTTCGGCGCCTATCTGCTTGCCGAACATCTGGGCTGCTCCGGCATCCTGGCGGCCGTCGCCGCCGGCATCACCATGAGCTACGCCGAGATTTCCGGGCGAGCGCTGGCGGCCACGCGCATGCACCGCACCGCGGTCTGGGACAGCCTGCAGTTCGCGGCGAACGGCGCGATCTTCGTGCTGCTCGGCGAACAGCTGCCCGGCATTCTCGACGGCGCGGTCGGAGCCGTGCTGGAAAGCGGCCACGACGATCCATGGTGGCTGGCGATCTACGCGCTCGCCATCACGTTGACGCTCGCCGGCCTGCGCTTCATCTGGGTCTGGCTGTCGCTGGCGTTGACGCTGTTCCGCGCGCATCGCAACGGCCATTCGGAGAGCCCGCTGCGGCTGCACTGGCGGCCCATCCTGGCGATGTCGGTGGCCGGCGTGCGCGGCGCGGTGACGCTGGCCGGCGTGCTGACGCTGCCGCTGGCGCTGCCCGACGGCAGTCCGTTCCCGGCGCGCGAGCTGTCGATCTTCCTGGCAGCGAGCGTGATCATCCTGTCGCTGATCGTGGCCAGCGTGGCGCTGCCGCGGCTGCTGCGCGGCCTGCATATGCCGCCGGAGCCGTCGCGCCAGGCCGATGAGGACCAGGCGCGGGCGGCGGCTGCGGAAGCCGCGATCCGTGCCATCGAACGTACGCATCACCAGCTCGCCGCCGGACGCGACGATGCCGATCTCTATGCCGACGCGGCAGCACGGCTGATGGAGGTCTACCGCCGCCGCATCGAAGAGGCGGTGAAGACCGGCGAGGACCGCGCCATGGCCCGGCACGTCGGCGACATCGAGCGCCGCCTGCGGCTGGCCGCGCTGGACGCGGAGCGCGACGAGGTGTTCCGCATCGCCCGCGCCGGCCGCATCGGCGATGAGACGGCGCGGCGTCTGGTGCGCGAGCTGGATTTGCTCGATGCGCGTTACGGTGGCGAGCGCTACGGCGGGGAGCGCTGAGCCCTGCGGTGCGAAACGCCGCTGCCGTTCAGGCGATGCTTAGCACCACGACGACGAGCAGACCGGCGACGCCCAGCGCGGCGGGAAGCAGCCATGGGCGCTTCGTCTCGATCGGCCTGGGCAGACCCCCGGGAGCTGCCGCGTGCACCTGCCGCGCGTGCTCGGTCGCCTTGGCATCGAAGGCGGAGAAGAAATCCTCAGCCATCTTGCGGGCCGCCGCGTCGACCAGCCGCGAGCCGATCTGCGCGAGCTTTCCGCCGACCTCCGCGTTGACGGTGTAGTCGAGCAGGCTGCCGCTGCCGGCGGGCGACAGGCGCACCTTGGCGCTGCCTTTGCCGAAGCCGGCTGCGCCGCCCTGGCCTTCGAAGGACAAGGTGTAGGCGGTGGGCGGCTGCAGATCGCCGAGTGTCAACCGGCCGGAGAAGCGGGCGGCGACCGGCCCGATGCGGACCGCCATCGCCAGCCGCCAGTCGGTATCGGAAATCCGTTCGATCGATTCGCAGCCGCGAATGCAGTCTTTGAGGAAGGCCGGATCGTTGAGCAGCTTCCAGCTGGTTTCGACGTCGGTAGGCAGATGTCGTTGAGCACTCAGTTGCATGATTGGCACATGGCTTGGACCGCGCGGGCGGCGATCACCGAGACCATGCGCGCGCGATAGACGGCATCGGCGTGCATGTCGGCGTTCATGTCGTCCGGGGCCAGCTCGACGGCCGCCGCGGCCGACGGGTGCAGGCTGGCACCGAGAGCCTGCTCGATCTCCGCAGCGCGGAAGGGGTAGGCCTTGGCGCCGGTCACGCCGACCCGGATGCCGCCGTCGACTGCCTGCGACACCATGACGCCGACCAGCGCGAAACGCGAGGCCGGTTGATGGAACTTCAGGTAGGCGGCGCGCGCGGGCAGCGGAAAGCGGACTTCAGTCAGCAGCTCGGTCGGATCCAGCGCCGTGGTGAACAGATCGACGAAGAACTCGTCGGCAGGTATCTGTCGGCGGCTCGTCACCAAGCTCGCGCCCAGGCCCAGCACACCGGCTGCATAGCATGCGGCCGGGTCGGCATTGGCCAGCGATCCGCCTAGGGTGCCGCGATTGCGGACCTGACGGTCGCCGATGCCGCCGGCCAGTATGGCCAGCGCCGGCAGATGCGTCTTGACCAGCGGATGCGCCGCGACTTCGGCGTGCCGCGTCATTGCTCCGATCACCAGCTCGCCGCCCTCCAGCCGGATGCCTTTGAGCACGCCGATCCGGCGCAGGTCGATCAGGTGGCTGGGCGACGACAGCCGCAGCTTCATCGCCGACAGCAGGCTCATGCCGCCGGCCAGCGCCTTTGCTTCGGGCAGCTCGTCGAGCAGGCGGCCAACCTCGTCGATCGTTGCCGGGCTCAAGTATTCGAAGGAATTCATGGTGTGGCCTGCTTGGCCTGCGCCGACAGGATCGCCCGCACGATGTTGTGATAGCCCGTGCAGCGGCAGATGTTGCCTTCGATCAGATGGCGCACGGCGGCTTCGTCGAGTTCAGGGTACTTGTCGATCAGCTCCACGGAGCTCATCACGAAACCGGGCGTGCAGTAGCCGCACTGCAGGGCATGGCAGGCGCTGAACGCCTCCTGTACCGGATGCAGGCCGCCGCTGCCGTCCGACAGTCCTTCGATGGTGGTGATGCTGGCGCCGTCGAGCTGGGCAAGCAGCACCGTGCACGACTTGACCGCGTCGCCGTCGACCAGCACCGTGCAGCAGCCGCACTGACAGGTATCGCAGCCGACATGGGTGCCGGTGAGCCCCAGTTCGTCGCGCAGGAACTGCGCCAGCAGCGTGCGCGCTTCGACGCTTCGTTCGCAGGCTTTGCCGTTGACAGTGATGGTCACCTGGACCTGGGGCTGGCATTGGCCACGGTCGTCGACAGGCGCTCTCATGACACGACCTCCGGCTGCAGCGCCGCACCGCTGAGTGAGGTCGTTGCGCGGTCGCGCGCATCGTTCAAAGCGTGCCAGACCTTGCGAGGGGTGATCGGCATGTGGATCTCCCTGATGCCGTATTCCCACAGCGCGTCGATCACTGCATTGGCGACGGCGGCAGGCGCGGCGATGGCGCCGCTCTCGCCCGATCCCTTGACGCCGATCGGGTTGCTGGGATTGGGCGTCTGCTGGTGGGCGAAGCGGATCGACGGCAGGTCGTGGGCACGCGGCATGGCGTAGTCCATGAAGGATCCGGCCATCAACTGGCCGCCGGCGTCGTACGTGCATTCCTCGAGCAGCGCCTGGCCGATGCCCTGGGCGACGCCGCCGTGCAGCTGGCCTTCGACGATCATCGGATTGATCACCACGCCGCAGTCGTCGACCGCGGCGAACTCGAGAATCCGCGTGACACCGGTCTCGAGGTCGACCGAGACGACTGCCAGCTGCATGCCCGACGGGAAGTTGCGGTCGGGGGGATCGAAGAACACGACTTCCTCCATGCCCAGCTCCATGTCTTCCGGATAGTCGTGGCCGGCATAGGCGTGCCGGACCAGCTCGGCGAACGGCATGGTCCGTCCATCGCCGGCGCGAAAGCAGCCGCCTTCGTAGCGGACGTCCGACGGATCACAGCGCATCAGGTGCGCGCTCAGGCGGCGGCCCTTGTCGAGCAGGCGGCCGGTAGCGCGCGTGATCGCCGGGCCGATTAGGAACATCGATCGCGAGCCCCAGGTACCGAGCCCCGACGGCGAGCATTGCGTGTCGCCTTCGATCACGCGCACGTCGGCCAGCGGAATCTGCAACTGCTCGGCGACGATCTGGCAGAACGAAGTCTCGTGCCCTTGCCCGTGCGAATGCGTGCCGCAGAACAGCGTGGCCTTGCCCGACGGGTGGACGCGCAGCGTCAGCGCTTCGTAGCCGCCGATCCGCCGTCCGATGCGGCCGGCGACGCGGCTGGGCGCGCCGCAGCAGTCGACGAAACCGGCCAGTCCGATGCCGATCGCCTCTCCGCGCTGGCGCGCCTGGCGCTGACGAGCGCGCCAGTCGGCGTAGTCGGTCAGCGACAGCAGCTTCTGCAGCAGTCCTTCGGGATTGGCCGAGTCGTAGGCGAAGCCCAGGCAGGTCTCGTACGGAAACGCGTCGGCCGGAATGAAGTTGCGCCGCCGGATCTCGACGGTGTCTATGCCGAGCTCGCGCGCGGCGTTCTCCAGCAGCCGCTCCAGCACGTAGATCCCTTCGGGCCTTCCGGCACCGCGATAGGCCTCGACCGGAACGGTATGCGTATAGGCGCCGCGCACCCGCACATGGACGGCGGGTACGCGATAGAGCCCGGACAGCACGCGCGGATAGTAGTGCGCCGGAATGCTGGGCCCGAACGCCGTCATGTAGGCGCCCATGCTGGCGATCGTATCGGCTTCGATGCCGAGGATGCGGCCGTCGCGCGTCAGTGCCATCCGGCAGCGGGTGTGATGATCGCGGCCGTGCGCATCGGTGAGCAGCGATTCGGAGCGCGTCGCGACGAACTTCACCGGCCTGCCGAGCCGCCGCGCGGCCCACAGCACCGCGGCCTCCTCGCCGTACGGTGTGTTGCGCGGCCCGAAGCCGCCGCCGACGTCGGGCGCGATCACGCGGATCATGTGCTCCGGCTCGCGCAGTACGTGCTCGGCCAGATAGCGCTGGATCAGATGCGGGATCTGCGTGCTCGAATACAGCACGTGGTCGCCTTTCCACGGGTCGTAGACGCCGAGGTAGGCGCGCGGTTCCATCGCGTTCGCGCTGATGCGATTGGCGACGACTTCCAGTTCCACGATGTGCTCCGCCTGTGCGAAAGCGCGCTCCGTCGCGGCCCGGTCGCCGATGAAATGCTCGAAGGCGAGGTTCGAGCCGAACACGGGATGGACGAGCGGCGCGCCGTCGTCTAGGCTGCTGGCGGTGTTCGCCGCAGCCGGCGCGGACTCGTAGTCCACCTCGACGGCGTCCGCCGCGTCGAACGCCTGGTTGCGCGTCTCGGCGACCACCATGGCCACCGTGTCGCCGACGTGCTTGACCCAGCCGTCGGCGAACACCGGTCGCGAGACCTCGTTCATCGGACGGCCGTCGAAGAAGGCCACTGGTGCGATCGTCGGCATGTCGCCGCGGCCGTCGCCGAGCCAGTCGGCGGCGGTGTAGATCGCGGCGACGCCCGGCATGGCCGCCGCGGCATCGGTATGAACGGCCGCGATGCGCGCATGCGCGTGCGGGCTGCGCACGAAGGCGGCGTGCAGCATGCCCGGCAGCCGGATGTCGTCGACATAGCGGCCACCGCCGGTCACGAAGCGATGGTCCTCCCGGCGCCGGACCGATTGCCCGATGTAGCGGTTCGTCGAGCTCATCGGTCGACCTCCTCGGTTGCGGATTCGCCGGCTTCGGCGGCATGCGGCCGCGCGAATCCAAGATAGGTTTCCGCGACGCGCGGGTTCGATGACAATGCCTCGCCGTCTCCTTCGAGCGCGACCCGGCCGTTCTCCAGCACGTGCCCGTAGTCGGCCACCTGAAGGGCCGCGCGCGCATTCTGCTCGACCAGCAGGATGGAGACGCCGGCGGACTTCAGGTCGGCGATGATCGAGAAGATATCGCGGACGATCAACGGGGCCAGTCCGAGGCTGGGTTCATCGAGCATCAGCAGGCGCGGCTCGCTCATCAGCGCGCGGCCGATCGCCAGCATCTGCCGTTCGCCGCCGGACAAGGTGGCGGCGAACTGCCGGCGCCGCTGGCGCAGCTTGGGAAAGCGCTCGAAGACGCCGGCCAGCAGCGTCTCGCAGCGATCGCGGTCGCGCCGCCGGATGAAGGCGCCCAGCCGCAGGTTGTCCTCGACGCTCATCGCGCCGAACAGCTCGCGCTTCTCGGGAACGATCACCAGGCCGCGCTGCACGCGCGCTTCGGTGCTCATGTCGCGCAGGCTGTGCTCGCCGAGCATGACCGTGCCGCGCGACGGCAGCATGCCGGCCAGCGCGTTCAGCAGCGTGCTCTTGCCGGCGCCGTTCGGGCCGATCACGGTCACGATCTGGCCGCTGTGGACGCAAAGCGAGACCTCATGCAGCACGGCGATCTTTCCGTAGGCCGCGCACAGCTGCTCCACGCGCAGCAGGGGCATGATCGGGTCAGGCGCCAAGATAGGCCTCCCGCACTTTGTCGTCGGTCTGGATCGCGAAAGGCTCGCCCTCGGCGAGCTTGTGGCCGGAATCCATGACCACCAGCCGATCGACCAGGTTCATGACCAGATCCATGTCGTGTTCGACGATCAGCACGCTGAGCCCTTCGCCGCGCAGCTTGCGCAGCAGCGCGCTCAGTTCCGCCTTCTCGCGAAAGCGCAGGCCTGCCGCCGGTTCGTCCAGCATCAGCAGGATCGGATCGGCGGTCAAGGCGCGGGCGATCTCCAGGATGCGCTGCTGTCCCAGCGGCAGATCGCCGGCGGGCTCGTGCATGCGCGCTGCCAGACCCACGCGTTCGAGCTGGCGGATCGCTTCGCTGCGCAGCCGCGCTTCCTCCGCGCCGTCCAGCCGCAGCGACGCGGCCGCCACGCCGGCCCGGCCGCGCCGATAGGCGCCGACCACGACGTTGTCGAGCACCGACATCGCCGGCACCAGGTTGACGTGCTGGAAGGTGCGCGCAATACCCAGGCCGACGATCGCCGTCAGCGGCAAGCGTTCGAGCGGCTGCCCGCGGAAGCGGATCGACCCGGAGGTGAGCGGCGTCACGCCGGTGATCAGGTTGAAGATCGTGCTCTTGCCCGCTCCGTTCGGGCCGATCAGGCCGAGGATCTCGCCGCTGCGCATCTGGAACGACACGCTGTCGACCGCCACCAGCCCGCCGAACTGCTTGCGCGCCCGCTGCACTTCCAGCAGCAGCTCGCCGGCCGGCGGCTGCTGCCGCTTAGGCAGTTCGCCGCTGGGCTCGGGCAGCGGCCGCGCTCTGCGCTGCGGCAGCAAGCGATCGAAGAAGGGCATCAGACCGTCGCGGGCGCGCTGCAGCAGCAGGATCATCAGGATGCCGAACACCAGCATCTCGTAGTTCGCCGCGTGTCCCAGCAGCGAGGGCAGCCATTCCTGCAGCGCCTGCTTGAGCAGGCTCAGCGTGGCCGCGCCCGCCACCGCGCCGATCACGTGCGAGGCGCCGCCGATCACGGCCATGAACAGATACTCCATGCCCACGTTCAGGCCGAACGGCGTCGGGTTCACGAAGCGCAGCAGATGCGCGTACAGCCATCCCGACAGCGCTGCCAGCAGGGCGGCGTAGACGAAGGCGATGGTCTTGGTCCGGCTGGTATCGACGCCGAACGACTGCAGCATCAGCCCGGCACGCCGCAGCGCGCGCAGGTTGCGGCCCTCTCGCGAATCCAGCAGGTTGGCGACCAGCAGCATCGCCAGCAGCAGCACCGCCCAGATCAGGTAGTAGAACCGGCGCTGCGTGTCGAACGCGAAGCTGCCGACTGCCAGGGCGGGGATCCGGTCGATGCCGGTCTGGCCGCCCAGCGACTCGATGTTGCCGAACACGAAGTACAGGCTCAGGCCCCAGGCCATGGTCGACAGCGGCAGATAGTGCCCCTTCAGCCGCAGCGTCAGCCAGCCGATCAGGCCGGCGGCCGCGGCGGTCAGCGCCAGTCCGATCGGCAGCGTCAACCATGGCGACATCCCGTAGCGCGTGCTGAGCACCGCCGTCGTGTAGGCGCCCAGCCCGACGAACGCGGCCTGGCCGAACGAAGTGATGCCGGCGACGCCGGTCAGCAGCACCAGCCCGAGCGTGACCAGGCTCGCCAGCCCGATGTAGTTGAGCATGGTCACATGGAAGTCGGGCAGTAGCAGCGGTGCCGCCGCGACAAGCAGCACGCCGGCGGCGGGAAGCAGGAAGCGGGCCATCAGTCTTCTTCCTCTTCGATGGCCTGGCTGGTGAGCGAGCGCCACAGCAGCACGGGGATGATCAGCGTGAAGACGATCACCTCCTTGAAGGCGCTGGCCCAGAACGACGAATAGGATTCGATCAGCCCCACGAGCAGCGCACCGCCGGCGGCGATCGGATAGCTCGCGAGCCCGCCTATGATTGCGCCGACGAAGGCCTTCAGGCCGACCAGGAAGCCGGTGTCGTAGTACATGGTGGTGATCGGCGATATGAGTGCGCCCGAGACCACGGCCAGCAGCGCCGCGAGCAGGAACGCGATGCTGCCCGCATACGTCGTCTTGATGCCCACGATGCGGGCTCCCTTGCGGTTGATCGCGGTGGCGCGCAGCGCCTTGCCGAAGATCGTGCGGCCGAAGTACAGATACAGGCCGACGATGATCAGCAGGCTGGCGGTCACGACCCACAGCCCCTGGCCGGAGATGTCCATGACGCCGAGCGAGACCCGTCCCTCGATGAACGGTGTGGTGCGCACCCCTTCGGGACCGAAGAAAATCAGGCCCAGTCCCACCAGCGCCAGGTGCACGGCCACCGATACGATGAGCAGCACCAGAACCGACGCGTCTGCGATCGGCTGGTAGGCGAGCCGGTAGATCATCGGGCCCAGCGGCAGCACCAGCGCGATGACCAGGCCGAGCTGCACGAAGTAGTTCGGCTTGAGCGGGGCCAGCAGATAGACGAGGCCCACGATGAACGCCGGCACCAGCAGATTCCAGAAGGCGGTCCGCCGCGCCAGGGCGGCGGACCTGGTCCGCCAGGCCTGCCAGCCTTCGACGGCGAGCACCGTCAGCGCCATGACGGCAAGCAGCCATGCCGTCGGCGGGACCTGGCCCATCTGCAGGCTGGCCAGCGTCAGCGCGCCGAACGATACCAGCTCGCCCTGCGGAATGAAGATCACCCTGGTGACCGCGTAGACCAGGACGAGCGCCAGCGCCACCAGCGCGTAGATGGCGCCGTTGACGACTCCGTCCTGCGCGAGGATAAGCGCGATGTCGGCGTTCATGTAGGAATGCCTTACCTGGCCAGCGCCCACTTGCCGTTGCGGATCGTGATGATGACCGGTGCGTCGGCCGAGAAGCCGTTATGGTCGCTGGCCGTCATGTTGATCGCGCCATGCGTGGCGGGCAAGCCCTTGATCGATTCGATCGCATCGCGCAGCGCCGAGCGGAACTCCACCGTGCCCGGCTTCGCGGCCTTCAGCGCATCGGGAATCGCCTTCTGCAGCACCAGGATCGCGTCCCAGGCGTTGCCGCCGAAAGTAGTGATCGTCCCCGGACCGTGCACGGCTTCGTAGCGCTTCTTGTAGTCGAGACTGGGGTTGCGGGCGGGATGGCTTTCCGGCAGCTCGTCGACGACGATCACCGGACCCGAGGGCAGCAGCGTGCCTTCGACGCTCTTGCCGCCGACGCGCAGGAACTCGTTGTTGATGACGCCGGAAGTCTGGTAGAACTTGCCCTTGTAGCCGCGCTCGAGCAGCGTGGCCTGCGGCAGCACGGCAGGCGTTCCCGAGCCCACCGTCATCACGGCATCGGGATTGGCGGCGATGATCTTCAACGCCTGCGCGGTGACGCTGGTGTCCTTGGGATTGTATTTCTCCGAGACGACGATCTTGACGCCGTGCTTCTCGGCGTATTTCGCCAGTTCGAGATACCAGCTTTCGCCGTACGCATCATTGAAGCCGATGTGCCCCAGCGTCTTGATGCCGGTCTTCACCATGTGCAGCACGGCCGCCTCGGCGATGATCGAGTCGTTGTACGGCATCTTGAAGATCCAGCGCTTCTGGTCGTCCATCGGCCAGACCAGCCGCACCGCCGCGGCCAGGCTGATGACCGGCGTACGGGACTTGGCGGCCACTTCGATCATCGCCAGCGTGCCCGGCGATGTGGAGCTGCCGATGATCACGTCGACGCCGTCGGCGACGAACTTCTCCGTGTTGCGCCGCGCTGCCGTCGTATCGGTGGCGTCATCCATCACGACGTACTCGATCTTCTGGCCGCCTATCGTCTCGGGATACAGCGCGACGGTGTTCTTCTCCGGGATCCCCAGCGAAGCAGCCGGGCCGGTCGTCGACAGCGTGATGCCGACGCGGATCTGCGCGGCGACCGAAGTGGCAGCGATACAGAAGGCCACGGTAAGGCATGTCTTGAGCATCATTCGAAACACTCCACGTTGAGGGGTGAACACAGGATCGGCGCGCTCAGTTCTCGACCCGCTGGTCGGGAGCGACGACTTCGCCTTCGATGACCATCCATTCGCCATCCAGGCTGACCGAGCAGCCGGCCATGGGGATGTCGATGTGACAGCGCGACTGGTTGGGGCCGCCGGCTTCGGCGTTCGGCCCGGTTGAAAACAGGAAGTTGCCGTAGTACGAACGGGCGTCCATGCCCAGCGACTGCGACTTGTCGCGCAGCCCCAGCCCGGTCCATCGCGCCTTGGGCTGAAGCCCCCAGCCGACATGGGCCACGGCGAACGCGTCGGGATCGCGATAGGCCTCGATGAAGCGGCGCAGATAGCGGGCCTCGAAGCCGCCTTCGATGCTGCGGATGCGGCCGTCCTCGATCTCCATCGCGATCGGCGAAGTCACGTAGGTCTTGAACGGGAACAGCATGTCGCCGACGTCGATCACGACCCGTCCCTGCGCGCTGCCGTCCAGCGGCCAGGTCGAGATGAAGCCGCTGGGCCAGTGGTCCCAGTGGCCCGGCTCGTCGGCGAACCCGTACTCGGGCAGGGTCGGATAGCGGCCCAGGGTCAGACGCAGATCGGTGCCGGCGCGCGAGCTGACGCGCATCTCGCGCGCTGCCTTCAGCCGCGCGTCGGCCGCCATCACGCGGCGCTTGTCGTCGGCCATAGGCATCAGCTGCGCGAGCATCTCGGGCGGCTCGACCACCATCAGCATGCGGGTGCCTGCGGCAAGGATTTCCGTCTGCTCGGGAGAATGGAGCAGGCCCATCAGATCGATGACCAGGTCGGCGCGCTTGAGCAGATCCACGCCCAGCCGGTGCCCGCTCAGCGGCGTCATGCCGACGAAAGTGGTGCGGTCGCCGCCCATCGGCCCGGCCGGCGCAAGCGGCGGCAGATCGACGCGCAGCGCGCGCGCGCCGGTCCGCGCGACGGCGCGCATCGCGTCGTCGAGATTCTGCGGGTGCGTCGCCTCGCCCGTCAGCACCACCACGGCCTCGTCGCCGCGCAGCCGGCACAGCGCCAGCACGTCGGACCAGCGCTGCACCCGCAGGTCGTCACTGACCGGCATCGATGCTCTCCAGCGCGGCCAATGCCTGAGCGCGCGTGATGACGTCGGCGTACTTCTTGTCCAGGTCGAACAGGCTGGCTTCGTGCGGACCGACGGCCCGGTCGCCGACGCAGTCGGCGATGACCATGGGCCGGAAGCCGTGGCACATCGCGTCCAGCGTGCTTGCGCGCACGCAGCCGCTGGTGGTGCAGCCGGCGATGAACAGCGTGTCGACCCCCTTGGCCACCAGCATGCCGGCGAGATCGGTACCGAAGAAGGCCGACGGCAGCCGCTTGCGGATCACGATCTCGCCTGCGGCTGGCATCAGCGCCGGCACGAAGTCGCTCAGCGGATTGGACTCGGTCAGCGTCTTCAGCCGCGGCACCTTCAGGCAGTGCACGCCGGCGTCGGAGCCGTCCTCGGCGTAGATGATCTTGGTGTGGGCGATCGGCAGTCCCGCGCGGCGCGCGCGTTCGAGCAGCGCCACGGTGTTCTCTACGGCCTGGCCGATGTTGCCGCCGCCGAACGCCTGCGGATCGTTGAAGCCGACGGTGAAGTCGACGATCAGCAGGCCCGGGCGCCGCCCCATGCCCATGCGCGCACCGAAGTGCTGGCGGTCGAAGATAGCGGCCGGATCGGCACTCATGCGGCTTCTCCTTGCGCGAGCTCGATTTCGATGACGCCGTCGACGACCCGTACCGGGAAGGTGCGGATCGGCTCGCTCACCGGCGCGCCTTGTGCGGCGCCGCTGGGGATGTGGAAGCGCCCCTGGTGCATCGGGCAGGTGACGAACTCGCCGTCCACGCAACCCTCGGTCAGCAGCGCGAACTGGTGCGTGCAGACGTTGCTGGTCGCGAAATAACAGCCGTCCAGCCGGAACAGCGCGACGAATTCACCGTCGACCTCGTAGCCGTTTCCATGCTCGCCGACCTCATCCGTTGATTTTGCAATAGGTATCCACATTGACTCATCTCTGCTGTTGGCAGGAGTGTCTGCCGTTGATTTGCCGTAGCAATTTTTGAGATATGTGTACATAATAGCCAAAACGGCGCGGTTGTAAACAGAAATTTGGGCTTATAGGCCTGTCATGAATACAAATACGCTTCGTTCGTTGGAGACTTTGAAACCGCCTTTTTGAGTGAAAAGCGATATGGACACAAAAGCAGCAGAATCGGCCGTCGGGCCGGGCGCAGGCGCGATCCGCAAGCCGCTGGCGGAAGCCAGCCACCTGCCGGGCTACTACTACACGTCGGAAGAGGCTTACGAACTGGAGAAGGCGCGCGTCTTCCTGCACGACTGGCTCGCCGTGGCGCGGGTGGAGGAGCTGGAGAAACCCGGCGACTTCCTGTCGCTGCGAGTGGTGGACGAGCCCTTCATCGTCGCCCGCAACGAGCGCGGCGAGCTGCAGGCGTTCATGAATCGCTGTGCGCACCGTGGCGTCGCCGTGACCTCCGAGCCGAAAGGGAACGCGAAGGAGTTCATGTGTCCGTATCACGGCTGGCTCTACGACCTGGGCGGCCAGCTGATCGGCGCGCCGTTCATGGACCAGGCCGTCGGCTTCGATAAGGCGAACTGCCGGCTGAAGCCGATTGCGCTGCGTGAATGGGCCGGCTGGATCTTCGTGTCGCTGAATCCGGAGCCCTTGCCGTGGGATGAATGGATCGCGCCGTATCAGCGCGAGTTCGGCTTCCTGCGGCAGGAGGACTGCCGCCTCGCCGACAAGCTGGTGCTCGAGGTCGACTGCAACTGGAAGTTCCCGGTCGAGAACCTGATGGACAACTATCACAGCCGGGTCCTGCACGCGAAGACCATAGGGCCGACGATGGGCGTGGAGCGCTACACCGGTGTGCGCACGGGCTCGACCGCCTTCACCGCGTACTACGATGCCCGGCCGATGACGTATGACGGCAAGAGCCGCTTCGGCAACATGCCGTGGCTCGCCGACAAGTCGCCGCGCTTCGCGTGCTCGGCCCATCTGGCGCCGAACTTCCACATGCTGGCACGCTCGGACAATGTGCATCCGATCATCATGTGGCCGCTCGGTCCGTCCCGTGTGCGCATCACCTGCTACATGCTGTGGCCGGCCGAATGGCACGCGCTGCCGGACTTCCGCGAACGCGTCGCGCCCTACAACGAGTTCACGATGGCTGTGCTCAAGGAGGACGCGTCGGTCATGGAATCGCTGCACGACGCAGCCAGCTCGCCGCGCTACGAGCCCGGACGGCTGTCGCGTCTGGAGCTGGGGGTCTACAACTTGATCAACTACAACGTCGACCGAGTGATGGGGATCGGCGACACGAAGCTCTATTGAGGCGTTCCCGGCGATGACAGTGGTGATCATAGGCGCCGGTCAGGCCGGCGCGCGGGCCGCGCAGCAGCTGCGGGCGTCCGGCTACCGCGGCCGCGTGATGCTGATCGGCGAGGAGCCGCATCTGCCGTACGAGCGTCCGCCGCTGTCCAAGGCGGTGCTGCAGGGCAGCGACAGCGAAGCGAGCGTGACGCTGCAGCCGGCGTCGTTCTACGAAGCGCAGGCGATCGAGCTGCGGCTGGGCGTGCGCGCGATCCGTATCCGGCGCGAGCAGCGTCAGGTCGATCTGGCGGACGGCTCGACGCTCGACTACGAGCGTCTGATCCTGGCCACCGGCCTGCGCTCGCGCCAGCTGCTCGGCTTCGAGCTCGGTGATCGCATGCGCGCGCTGCGCAGTCTCGACGATGCCGCTCAGCTGCGGAGCTGCCTGCTGCCGGGCGCGCGGCTGCTGGTCATCGGCGGCGGCTTTCTCGGCCTGGAGGTGGCGGCCACCGCGCGCCGGCTCGGCTGCGAAGTCACGCTGGTCGAGCGCAACGTCTCGCTGCTCTACAAGGCGGTGGCGCCGCTGGTGGGCGACCACATCGTCGCGCTGCACCGGCGCCACGGCGTGCGCATCATCGTCGGCGCGACACCGCGGCGCATGTCGCTGAGCGCTGACGGGCAGCGCGCGATGGTCGAGCTGTCGAACGGCGAGGAGCTGATGGCCGACACGGTGGTCAACGCCACCGGATCGATACCGAACACCGAGCTGGCCGAGACGGCGGGCATCGAAGTCAAGGACGGCATCATCGCCGACCAGTTCGGCCGCACCTCCGATCCGCACATCTATGCGATCGGCGACGTATCGCGGCACTTCAATCCGGTGATCGGACGCACCGTACGCGTCGAGTCCTGGCAGAACGCGGAGAACCAGTCGGCCGCGGTGGCCCGGATCGTCTGCGGGTCGACGCAGCCGTACGGCGAGGTGCCGTGGTTCTGGACCGACCAGTACGACATGAACCTGCAGATAGTCGGCTACCCGCACGCCTGGGACGAGGTCGTGCAGCGCGGCGGCGGCTCGCCCGAGCGCTTCTCGGTGCTGTATCTCGAGGAGGGACATGTGGTCGGTGCCAATCTGATCAACAACGGCCGCGACACCCGGCTGATGAGCCAGTGGGTAGCCCAGCGTGTCCGCGTCGATGCCGCCATGGCGGCCCGCGAGGACGTGCCGCTGAAGGCGGCGGCGCTCGACGCCGCCTGACGCGCCCGTCGCATGCGACCGATTCAGGAGCGAGCCGTTCATGGACCATGATTCGCCTGCCGGTGCCGGTGCCGGTGCCGACTACCGACTGCACCGTTTCGACGATGTGACGCTGCAGTCGGGCGTGCGGCTGCCGGCCGTCTCGCTCGCCTACCGCAGCTGGGGTGAGCTGGCGCCCGCGCGCGACAACTTCGTGCTGTTTCCGACCTGGTTCGGATCCACGCATCGCAACAACGAATGGCTGATCGGCCCCGGCCGCGCGCTGGATCCGGCGCGCTATTTCATCGTCAGCATCAATCTGCTCGGCAACGGGCTGTCGTCATCGCCGAGCAATACGCCGGTGCCCTTCGACCGGCGGCGCTTTCCGTCTATCAGCATGCTCGACAACGTGCGGCTGCAGGCGCGGCTGCTCGACGAAGTGTTCGGCGTCGATCTGCCTGCGCTGGTGATCGGGCGATCGATGGGCGCGCAGTTCGCGTTCCAATGGGGCAGCTATCTGCCCGAACGGACGCGCCGGCTGTTCTGCCTGTGCGGCTCGGCGCGCACCACTCCGCACAACCGCGTGTTCCTGGACGGCATCAAGGCCGCGCTGACCGCCGATTGCGCGTGGCGCGACGGCGAGTACGCCGCACCGCCCATCAAGGGGCTGCAGGCGGTCGGCAGGCTCTACGCCGGCTGGGCCATGTCGCCAGACTTCTATCGGCAGCAGCTGTACCGGCGGGAAGGCTGCGACGACGTCGACGACTACGTGGCCGCGCGCTGGCGCGACAACTTCATCGCGCGCGACGCGAACGATCTGCTGTCCATGATCGCGACCTGGCAATCGTTCGATCCGTCGCACAACGAGCGCTATCGCGGCGATTGGCAGGCGGCGATGGCTGCGATCGATTGCCCCGCGATCGTGATGCCGAGCCGTACCGATCTCTATTTTCCGCCCGAGGACAGCGCCGTCGCCGTGGCCGCGATGCCCAGGGCAGAGCTGCGGGTGATCGAATCGGCATGGGGCCATCGCGCCGGGTCGCCGAACTCGGATCCGGCCGACGTCGATTTCGTGGACCGGGCGATAGGCGAGCTGCTCAGTGCCTGATGGAAGAGGGCTGGGACAGCTGTCCGATGCTGGCGCAGCCCACCGTTGACGGCTAGCGCAGCCGGCCGTCGACGATGGGCTTGAGCTGCGTGACCGTATCGAAGCCGACCGTCTGGCTGCGGAAATGGTGCCGCACCAGGTCCAGCGAGAAATAGATGTGCTCGCGCATGCGTGCTTCCGCGCGGCCCGACTGGCGCCGGATGATCGCATTGAAGATCTCGTGATGGTCGCGATGCGCGTGGCGGGCCATCTCGAAGTTCTCGGTATCGAAGCGGTACCAGTGCACGTGCCGCGCGCCGGCCAGCGGCACGCGGTAGCTCTGCTCGACGAAGCTCTTCAGCATGGCATTGCCCGCCGAATCGACCAGCACGCCGTGCAGCGCATTGTTCATGTCGCTCCACGGCTCCTGCTCGAGCGACGAGAATTCGCCGCGCTCCAGCATCTGATCACCGAAATCGAGCAGGTCGCGGATCCGGCGGACGACATCTTCCTCGAGACCGCGCTCGGCCAGCAGGCGGCAGGCCGTGCCTTCCAGCGAGGCGCGGATCTCGTAGGCGTCGACGATCTCCTCGATCGAGAAGGTGCGGACCTTGTAGCCGCGCTTCGGCCCGGGTTCGAGCAGCCCTTCCTTCGACAGCATGGTCAGCGCTTCGCGGATCGGCGTGCGCGACACCCCCATGCGTTCCGCCAGCGGTACTTCCTGCAGGTGGAAGCCGGCCGGAAACTCGCCGCGCGTGATCATGTCGCGCAGCGCGAGCAGCACGGTTTCCGAGCGCGATGTCGCGGCGGGTTCGGAACTCTTGCGCAGGCTTGCTCGGGAGGCCATGGAAAGCGGTGGTGGCGATACGGCGGCCGCCGGATCGCGGCCCGCAGGCGATTCTACCTTTGCCGGTCGGACCGGAGCTGTCGCGCCAGCACCTCGGCGATCCGTTCCGCCGCGCGCCCGTCCCACAACTGCGGCCGCCGCCCGGCCTTGGCGCCGCCCGACAGGGCCTGCCGCGCCGCCGCCACGATGCGATCGGGATCGCAGCCCACCAGCACGTTCGTTCCTTCCTCGACCGTGACGGGGCGCTCCGTGTTCTCGCGCAGCGTCAGGCACGGCACCCCCAGCGCCGTCGTTTCTTCCTGCAGCCCCCCGCTGTCGGTCAGGATCAGCGCCGCATCCTTCCACAGCGCGAGAAAGTCCATGTATGACAGCGGTCCGGTCAGCGTGACGCGCGGCCCCGGATCGATACCGAACTTCTCCAGATTGCCGCGCGTGCGCGGGTGTACGGGGAACACCAGCGGCAGTTCCTCGCTGATCCGGCGCAGCGCCCCGGCAATACCCGCCAGCGACGCACGATCGTCGACATTCGAGGGCCGATGCAAGGTCACCACCCCGTAGCGCGGCAAGCGCTGCTTCAGCTCCGTGCTGACGAACGTCTTCAGATCGGCTTGCGCGAGCCGATCACGCTGATGGAACAGATTGTCGACCATGACATGCCCGACGAAGAAGATCTGCTCCTCGCGCTTGCCCTCGCGCAGAAGGTTCTGCACACCGGACGGCTCCGTGACGAAGAACCAGTCGGTGATCGCATCGGTCACCAGGCGGTTGATCTCCTCGGGCATGCGCAGATCGCCGCTGCGCAGGCCGGCCTCCACGTGCGCGACGGGGACATGCAGCTTCTTGGCCACGATCGAGCACGCCAGCGTGGAGTTGACGTCGCCGACGACCAGCACCGCATCGGGCCGCTGGCGCAGGCAGATCTCCTCGTAGGCCACCATGATCCTGGCGGTTTGCTGAGCGTGGCTGCCGCCGCCGGCATCCAGGTGAAAGTCCGGCCTGGGAATGCCGAGCTCCTCGAAGAAGACGTCGCTCATCTCCCTGTCGTAGTGCTGGCCGGTGTGCACGATGCGGAAATCGAACGCATCGGCACGCGCCTGCAAGGCGCGAACGATCGGGGCGATCTTCATGAAGTTCGGCCGCGCCCCGGCCACCAGGTGAAGCGTCTTTTTCATGGCCGACATTCTAGGAGCCTATTGAGTCGAATCGCGCAAATAGGTATCATTCTCATCAAGTCTTGGAACAGACTCGCTCAGCCGGACTTGCCGCGCGTACTCCCGGAGTACCGGCCCCGACTGCTCCGCTGAGCGCCATTTCGCTCGCCAGCTAGGCGGCTTTTTCGCGCCAAGCCAGCAAGCACTCACCGCATCGGTCTCGACCGGTGAGGCATCGCAGCGCTTGTCCAGCCTGCCTCCGCTGACGGAGGAGCTCGGGCCCACGGAGACGCAGAGACGTCTTCAGAACGCGGCCGCACCAAGGCGAGCCGCGCGACGATTGCTGGCAGCCAGAGGTATAGCGAATGCAGACCGGAAGCGTCGTGCCGGGCGCGGCATGGACTTTCGATGCCGTGCGGCGCGTCGGCAGGAGATTCGGCCGATGATGCACATGCGCTCAAGCCCGCAGACCCTGTCTGCGGCAAGACTGCGCGCGCATCCGGCGCACGCGGCGCGCTCCGCGCAGCCGGTGCCGTCAGCGCATCCGGCCATTGTCATGATCAGGTTCATCGGCCGTGCGGAGCGTCGCGACGGCGAGTTCGGTCTGGAGCCGGGTTCGACCATTGTCGGCACGCTGACCTGCGCCGCGCAGCTCGCTCCCTGCTGCTCGATCCAGCTGGCCCATGGCCTTGCGTCGCATCGCGTGCCGGGACTGCATTCAGGCCGCGTCTATGGCGGCGATGGATTCCTGTTGACGCAAAGCGGGACCGGCGCCGCGGCGAACGGCTATGTGACGGCCGGCCTGGACCGATCCACTTACTATTTCGAAGGCAATGGCCGCGTCGCGGGCACCGGTTTCGTAGTGCCTGCCGGCCGTGTGCCCGCGATGCCGCATGCCTTGTCGCTGCAGCTTGCGAGCGATGCCGGGGCCGCGCTCGATGCCGAGGTCGCGCTCGATGCCGAGGCCGCTTCCGATACCGGCGAACGGTCTCACTCGCTGAATCTCGAGGCGTTCACGCATCGCCTCGTGTCCTTCGCGTACTCGGTGACCGGCGTGGCCGACACGAACCTGTGGGTTCAGACCTTCGGTCTGACGTCGGTTCA
This sequence comes from Burkholderiaceae bacterium, assembly GCA_050187175.1. Taxonomy (GTDB): domain Bacteria; phylum Pseudomonadota; class Gammaproteobacteria; order Burkholderiales; family Burkholderiaceae_E; genus Zeimonas. The sequence goes on along the minus strand of JBFWXS010000001.1, from coordinate 152,749 downwards.
GGTCGTTCGGCCGGCGCGGTGAAGCCAGCCATGTGATGACAATCCAAGCGTGATTCCCCAGCCCGGAGGTCGTGATGAAGTCCATGAAACCGCTAGCGCTGCTGCTGGCCAGTCTCGCCGTGGCGGGAGCCCAGGCCGCCACCGGCGCCGATCCGTTCAATCAGCGGCCGGTCGACATCGCCGGGCCGCCTGCCTCGGAGCTGGCGCTGCAGACCATCCTCGATGACCTGTTCGGCACGGGCGCCGTGTCGGCTGCGCACGGACAGAGCAGCGTAGGCATGTGGCGCTCGGCCACGGGCGAGGCGACCACCATCCCGACCCTGGTGGCCGAGTTCGCCGGCAACGCGGCGATCAACCGCTTCGGCGTCTGGTTCGGCAGCGATGCATCGAACCTGTTCACCTACGATCTGCTGCTGGGGACGGCAGCCGCCGGCGCCGATGCGGCGATCCGCATCGGCCATGGCTTCCTGCAGGTCGGCAGCTCGAACATCTTCGACTGCTCGCTGCTTGGCGGTTCGGCCGTCAACTGCGGCAGCGTCCAGAACGAGCAGATCAGTCCCGATGCCTTCGGCTTCTACTTCCAGACCGGCGACGGGCCGCTGGTCTACTCGCTGGACCGCCTCAACGCCGGCGGCGAAAGCCGTGTCCTGGCCTACCAGCACGGTAGTTCGACGAACTGGGCCCTGGCCTTCGAGGACGGGGTCGACGGCGACTTCAACGACATGGTGCTGAAGGTCGAGTCGATCTCGCCGGTTCCCGAACCGCGGGCCTATGCGCTGATGCTGGCGGGCATCGGCGCCGTCGGCTTCGCTGCGCGCCGCCGCGCGGCGAAGCCCGCGCGCAGTGGCGCCTGAGCGCCGGCCGCCGCTGCACAGCGGATCAGTAGGCGTTGCGGTCGCGGAAGATCAGCGCAATGGTGGCCAGAACGATCTTCAGATCCAGCCGCAGCGACCAGTTGCGCAGGTAGTCGAGGTCGTAGCGGATGCGTCGCTCCATCAGCTCGACGTGGTCGGTTTCGCCGCGGGCGCCGTTGATCTGCGCCCAGCCCGTGATGCCGGGCTTGACCTTGTGACGGACCATGTAGCCCTTGATGAGCCTGCGGTACTGCTCGTTGTGGGCGACCGCGTGCGGGCGTGGGCCGACGACGCTCATGCGTCCCTGCAGCACGTTGAAGAACTGCGGCAGTTCATCGAGCGAGCTGCGCCGCAGCAGGCGTCCGAGGCGCGTGACGCGGCTGTCGTTGCGCGTCGCCTGCGTCACCGAATCGCGATCTTCCATTACGCGCATGGTGCGGAACTTCCAGACGACGATCTCGCGGCCGTCCAGGCCGTAGCGTCGCTGCTTGAACAGTACCGGTCCCGGCGAATCCAGTTTGACGGCGAGTGCGATGACCAGCATCAGCGGCGCGGTGACGAGCAGGGCGGCCGCGGCGATCAGCAGATCGCTCAGCCGCTTCTGCATGCCGGTGGTGCCGTGAAATGGAGTCTCGCAGACCGCGACGACCGGCATGCCGTCGATCGCATCCATGCGCGCCTGGATCAGGTCGAAGACGAAGATATCGGGGCAGAAGTAGATCGAAGCGGTGGTGTCGCGCAGCTCGTCGAGCAGCTGCAGGATGCGCGGCTGCGACGACATGGGCAGCGTGATGTAGAGCTGCTCGACCCGCTCGGACTTCACGAATGCGGCGACGTCCTCGAGGCGCCCCGCCAGCGGCGCCTGCTCGAAAGCGCTCAGCCGCTCGCTGCGCCTGTCGTCGAAGAAGGCGAGTACCTGGGTACCCATGAACGGGTCGCCGTGGATCGCGCGCTCCAGCCGGTGGCCGAGTTCGTGCGCACCGATGATGACGGCGCGCTTGGGCCGGCGCAGCGCCAGCGCCCGCAGCAGGATAGGCGGGGCGACCCAGTGCGCCAGCATCATGACGAGCGGTGCGCCGACGATCCATGCGGTGATGACCTGCATGTCGAAGTAGGCCAGGAACTGCGCGGCATAGCCGAACAGCAGCAGGATGCCGATCACCAGCGTCCAGTTGCCGATGATCTCTCGGAACAGGCCGAGCTTGCGATGGCGGAACGGGATGTCGCCGGGGTAGGTCAGCGAGAAAGCCAGCATCGCCAGCAGCAGATCGACGCCGCGGATGCTGTCGCCGTGGGCGAGGATGGACGCGAACAGCGTCAGCACGATCAGCGAGGGGTCGGTGATCGACTTCAGGAATCCGATGAGGCTGTCGCGCCGTCCTTGAACGATCGCCGTGCGCGAAGTAATGCTGAGGTTCATGCCGTCATCTCCCGGTGCGTGTGTTCGATTTCTCCACAGGCGGTTCTGCGGCATGCCGGAGGCTGCGATGGCCGATGAAGTCGTCGTGATGGTCGGCCCTGATCCCGGCGCGCGCGGCGGCGTTGCGTCCGTCGTGTGCGTCTATCGCGCGAGCGGCCTGTTCGAGCGTGCCCGCGTGCGCTATCTGATCTCGTACGTCGACGGCGCCCGCCTGCGCAAGTCGGCGGCCGCGCTGCGGGCATGGCTGCGCTTCATGGGGCTGCTGCTGGCAGGGCGCGTTGCGCTGGTCCATGTGCACACTGCTTCGCGCAGCAGCTTCTGGCGCAAGTCGCTGTTTCTGTGGCCGGCCTTCCTTGCACGCCGGCCGGCCGTGGTGCAGCTGCACGGCGGCGGCTTCGATTCGTTCTATGGGCAGGAATGCGGCGCCCTGCGGCGGGCCTTCATTCGTGCGACGCTGCGCCGCAGTGCGGCAGTCATCGTGCTGTCCACGTCCTGGCGCGACTGGCTGCTGGACGTCTGCCCGCAGGCGTCGCCGGTGCTGATCCACAACCCGGTGCTGATCGCCGACCGCATCGCGCCACGCCGCTCGGCGACGGTACTGCTCGGTCTCGGCCGGCTGGGCCGCGGCAAGGGGACCTATGATCTCCTCGATGCGATGGCCGAGCTGGTCAAGCGCTGGCCGCAGGTGCAGTTGCGGCTGGGCGGCGACGGCGAACTCGATGCGGTGCGCGCGCGTATTCGTGAACTGCGGCTCGAACGCAACGTGACGCTGCTCGGCTGGGTCGGACCGGATGACAAGGCGCGCGAGCTCGCGAACGCTGCCGTCTACGTCCTGCCCTCGTACCGGGAAGGGCTGCCCATGAGCGTTCTTGAAGCCATGGCAGGCGGGCTGCCGGTGGTGGCGACCACCGTCGGCGGTATTCCCGACGCGATCGACGACGGCATCGAGGGGCTGCTGCTGCCGCCCGGGGATGTCGCCGCGCTGGTCCGCGCGATAGCTTCGCTGCTGGCTGCGCCCGACAAGGCTGGAGAGATGGGTGAGGCCGCGCGGCGCCGTGCCCTGCGCATGTTCAGCGCGCAGGCGGTCGTGCCCTGTGTGGAATCGCTGTACGGGCGAGTGATCCATGGCAGCTGAAGATCGCCGGCCGCGGCTGTGCCGGCGCTCCCCGGCCTTGCCTCTCGAGTCCGGACCGACTTCGTTTGACGCTGGCATCGTGATCGCTTCCAGTTTCTCAGCAACTTCCATGGCCACTGCATTGCGGACCCTGCTCGTCGCATCCGCGGTGGCGCTTGCCGTTCCAGCCGTCGCGCAGCAGGCGCGGCCGCTGGCGTGGTCGCTGCAGCAGAGCTTCGTCTTCGACTCGAACGTACTGCGCCTTCCCGACCAGCTCTCGCCCGCGGCGTTCGGCGGGCCGTCGCGGCGCAGCGACTGGTCGCGCATCACGTCGGCCGGGCTGTCGATCGATAAGAATTGGGGCCTGCAGCGGCTGAACGCTGACATCGGGCTGCAGCGCGTGTCCTACGACGGGAACTCGCGGCTCGACCACGACGGCCACCACATCGATCTGGGCTGGCAATGGGAGTACGGCCGCCGCTGGTTCGGCGCCGTGCAGCTGCGCGACTCGCGTTCGCAGGTGTCCTTCGCCGAGCTCGACAGCCGCAATGCAGGCAATCTGATCCGGCGCGACCGGCTGAGAACCGAGCTTGGCTATCGGCTCACCCCGAGCTGGGCCGCCTACGCCGCGGCGCAGATCGACCGGCGCGACAATGAGCGCGGCGATGACGTTTCCGACTGGCGGCAGAACGCCTGGGAGACCGGCTTGAGATATGCGCCGGGCAGCGGCACCACCATCTCCGTACTGGCCCGCATCGGCGACGGCCGCTATCCGAACCGGAGCGGGGTCGACGCGATGGGCAATCCGCTGCCTCTGCTGGTCGACAACGGCTATCGCCACCATGATCTGCTGCTGCGCGCTCAGCTGGTGCCCAGCGACAAGAGCCGCCTCAGCGCTCACGTCGGTGTGGCCACGCGCCGCTTCGACAATCTCGGGCAGCGCGACTTCAGCGGCCCGGTATGGTCGATCGATGCCGGCTGGTACCCGAGCGATGCCTGGCAATGGAACGTCTCGCTGCGGCGGGACATAGGCGCTGCCGAGACGCTCAGCGCCAACTATGTGGACGTGCAGGCGCTGCTGCTGTCCGCCGCATGGCGTCCCACCGCCAAGCTGGGACTGCAGGCCAGCCTGCAGCGCCAGACGCGCTCCTACGACGGCGACCCGGGTTTTGTGCTCGGAGCGGGGCCGCTTCGCAAGGACAGGCTGAACGTCGCCGGCCTGTCGATCTCCTGGGAATGGCGGCGCACGATCCGCCTGTTCGCCGATCTGCGCCGCGAGCACCGGGACTCCAACTCGGCCTTCTTCCGCTATGACGCCGATGTGCTGGCGATCGGTGCGTCGCTGAACATCGACTGATGCCGTAGCCTCGGAGGCGCGGGGGCGGTGGCTCATCGGCGCATCATGCGCATCGCCGGGCCGGGTGCAGTGGCCCGCTCAGGCCGTCAGGACGAGCTTGCCGCTCATCGTGACACGCAGGCGGTACAGGCGATTGTTGTGCAGGATCAGTACTTCCCGTGCCTGGCCGAACAGCGTTTCGCTGGCTATCACCTGCGCGGGCACCGCCGACGGCCGTCCGGCGGCAGCGGCCGGTTTGAGGCGCCCGTTCACCGTCAGCGGATTCGGGGCCGCGCGCTGACCCGTCCGGGCCTCCATGGCAGGCGCCCTTTCCTCGATGGCGGCAGTAGGTGTGCGCTCCATGACGTGGCCTGCAGGCGCTAGCGGGCGTTCACCGGTGCGCCGTTGATGCTCGCCGCGGCGAGGCTCTGCGACTCGCCGGTGCTGGACACCGTGCGTAGCACGATGCCCGATTCGCGCGCGATCCAGCGTGTGATGGTCTGCGCGGACGAGGTCGTGATGCTCAGCTTGAAGCGGCATGCATCCTGGAAAGTGCCGGCTGGTACGGTGACGGTCTCGAAGCCTTCGAAGGTGATCACGACCGTGCCGTTGCTGCTGCCCGATTTGCTGGGTGGATTGAAGGAAAGGCTGGCCGTCGAGCTGGCCGTCTTCGATGCGCCGACGGCCAGCGAGAAGTCCAGATCAGGCGCAGCCGGTGCGAAGCTGAGAGTCTGAGTGACCGCCTGCCCGCCCTTGTCGAAGACCGAGCTCGTGCCGACCACGCTGACCACCTGCTCGGACAGCCTCAGGTAGTTGATGCCCTGGAAGGTCTCGTCCGGTTTGCCCGGCGCTTGAATCGTCTCGCTGATCGCGATGCGCGTCGCGGACTGTCCGTTCAGCGTCGCGGATCCCTCGACGGTCTGCGTCTGCGATGCGCTGATATTGGCGCTGCCCGCGGACACATTGAAGTCGTACTTGACGACCGTGCCCGGCGTCGAATACAGCGCGGGATTCAGGCACGCCGCAGCGGTCTGCGGCTGCGGTTCGGGCTCGGGCTGAGGTTCAGGTTGCGGTTCCGGCTGTGGCTCAGGATTGGTCGGCGGCGTGCCGGGGTCGGTCGGCGTCGAACCGCTGTCGCCGCCGCCGCAAGCCGCGACCGTGGCCAGCAGCAGCGTCGTCGCGCAAAGCAGCCGGACGAAGGCGTGGGCAGCTCGCCGGCCTGCTTGACGCCGGCCCACCACAGCAGCGCGACGCCGGCGATCGCCGCCAGCACCGAAGCGGCGAACACGGCGATCTTGGCGGCAGCGAAGTCGCCTGCGCCGGGAAAGGCCTGGCCGGCGATGAACAGCGACATCGTGAAGCCGATGCCGGCCAGCGCGCCGGCGCCGGTCAACTGCAGCCATGAGTATTCCGAAGGCTTGACCGCCAGCCCGAAGCGGACCGCCAGCAGCGCGCCGAGCAGCAGGCCGACCGGCTTGCCGAGCACCAGGCCCGCCATGATGGCCAGCATCAGCGCTTCGTGTCCGTCGAGCACCTGCATGGAGACCGCGACGCCGGCATTGGCCAGCGCGAACACCGGCAGCACGAAATAGCTGGACCAGGGCTCGATGCCGCGCAGCATGCGATCGGCCGGTGATTCGAGCCGGTCGTGAATCGCGTCGAGCGCGCGCAGGGCCGGCAGCGACGGGCCATGGCGCAGCACGTCCTCGCCGCGGCGCGACTCGGCCATCATGACCGTTTCGGCCTGCGTCACCAGCGCGCGCAGGTTCGGCGGCGGCCGCGTCGGGATGAACATCGCCAGCAGCACGCCAGCCAGCGTGGCGTGCAGGCCGCCGGCATGCACGCAGGCCCACAGCGCCGTGCCGGCCAGCACGTAGGGCAGCGGCCGGTAGATGCCCCAGCGGTTGAACAGCGCCAGCAGCACGACCAGCAGTCCGCTCGCGATCAGGTACGCCGCGTGCAGCTCGCCCGAGTAGAACGCGGCCACGACGATGATTGCGCCGATGTCGTCGACGATGGCCGCCGCGGTCAGGAAGATGCGCAGCTCGATCGGCACGCGCGGACCCAGCATCACGATCAGGGCCACGGCGAACGCCGTGTCGGTGGCCATCGGCACGCCCCAGCCGGCGGCCAGCGGCCCGGCCGGGATCAGCCACGCGTACAGCAGTGCCGGTATGGCCATGCCGCCGACCGCGGCGGCGATGGGCAGCGCCGCCGACTTGCGGCTGGCCAGGTGCCCGACCGTGAACTCGCGCTTGATCTCCAGCCCGACCACCAGGAAGAAGATCGTCAGCAGCGCATCGTTGACCCACAGCCGCAGCGGCATCTCGAAAGCCGCGCCGCCGAAGGCCAGCGCGAGCGGCTGCTGCCAGAATGTCTCGAAGGCCGGCCCGGCGGTCGAATTGGTCAGGATCAGCGCGAGCACGGTGGCCATCAGCAGCAGCAAGCCGGTCGACGGAGCCCAGGCGGCGAAATCGAGCGCTGCCGAGCGCACGCGGTGGCCGAGCGAGCCCAGCATGGCGTCCGAGAACGAGCTTTCGTCCCAGGCGCCGTCGTAGCGGCGGCCGTTGATGAAGAACGTAGGCGTCACCAGTACGCCGCTGGCGCGGGCGCTGCTCAGGTCGGCCGCGACGCGCGCCGCGGCCGCGCTGCGCCGTCGCTGCTGCTCGTCGGCAGGCAGGGCCTGCAGCGCGAGCTGCTGCGCAACCGCCTGCAGATCGCCCTCGGTAAGCGACTGCGAGCGAGTCATCAGCGCCATGTGCACCGGCCAGAACTGGTCCGGATCGCTCGCTTCGGCCAGCTCGGCGGCACGCTGCGCCAGCTCGCTGCCGGGAACCGGGCGGTGGCGGAACACGTATCGGAGCCGCGGCCCGAACTGGCCGCGCACCTCGGCGATGCGTTCGTTGGCGGCGCGGCAGTACGGGCAGGCATAGCTGCCGTACTCGACCAGCGTGATGTCGGCGGCAGCGCCGCCGAGGATGTGATCGTAGCTGGCGTCGACCGGGCGATCGAGACGGGTGCTGCGGTCGTTCTGCGTCATGCGTGCCGGCCGGTGTCAGGCGGATGCCGCGCCGAGCGGCTGACGGCGCCGAATCTACCTATGTTAGCGCTTCCACCGGCTGCGCGCGTCGCGGGGCCGCGGGCACCCGCCCCGCGTTCGCCTACGGCCGCTCGCCCGGCCTCAACGGCCGCCAGCCTTCCGGCGTCTGCACCATGGTCGTCACGCTCTCGCGATAGATGCCGCCTTCGGCCACGCTGCCGCGAGTCGTTCCCTGGCCGCGGACACGCGCCTCGCAGTCGGCGCGCTCGTCGGCCGGCAGCGGGGTGCAGCGCATCAGCGCGTTCTGTTCGTAGTTGCCGCTGTCGGTGAGCTGGCCGCGGCGCGACGCCTGCAGCGCGGCGCCTGCTTCGCGCAGGCAAGCCGCGCGGTCGATGTACGGCGGCGCGACGTTGCAGGCGGAGCGCTCGTCCTGATAGCGCTGCTGGGCGTCGCGGCTGCTCTGCGCGGCGGCGTTCGGTGCGGTCAGCGCGCCGACTGCCGTAAACGCCGCCAGGGCGGCGGCGACTCCCGCTGCCGCGAGCATGCTTGCGCGCAGATTGCTTGCCGGGCGCTGCGCGCGGGCCTGCGCAATTGCGAAGGGCGGGAGGGGGAGACGAAGATGTCGCATGATCGATGGCCTCCATGCAGCATGGTTGATGCGGTTGGAACCTGCATCAAACGGAAGGCCCGCCGCGCTGCGGCAACCACGGAGCGCCGCGCGGAAGAGAGGAACGCGGCGGTGCAACAGAGGGGGGCGCAGTGTCGCCGGGTCGCGACAGCGCGGGCGTCGCGACGCCCCTGCAGAAACTCCGGCAGGCGCCCAAACTGCCGGCGTCCGACAGCTTGCGCTGCCTCCCCTGAAACCCCGCGATGCCTGCGGATTGCCGCCAGGTCATCCGGGCGTCCCCAGCTTGTGGTAGAACCCCGGTTCGGCCTGCGGCGCACCGCCGCTGTGCGTTTCGAGGCCGCCCCCAGCGAGGTGACGATTGAAGTTCGAGATGGCCCCCAATTCGCTGTTCGCGATCCTGCTGCGATCCCAATGGTGGATCAGCATCGCGATCGCCGCAGTGATCGCCGTACTGTCGCAGCTGCTGCTGCCCACCGGCTACGTCATCGTCGGCGCGGTGGCCGCGCTGCCGTTCCTGGGGATCGGCCTGGTGCGCGCATGGCGGCAGGCGCAGCAGCCGAGCGCGGCGCGCATCAGCGGCACCGTGGCCGCGCTGGGCGCGCTCGGCTGGAGCGAATTCGCCGATCTGCTGGAACAGGGCCTGCGGCGCGACGGCTATTCGGTCGAGCGGCTCGACGGCCGGAGTGCTGCAGACTTCAGGCTGATCAAGGCCGGCCGCATCTCGCTGATGAGCGGCAAGCGCTGGAAGGCGGCACGGACGGGCATCGAGCCGCTGCGCGAGCTGCAGGCGATGGCCGATACCGGCGATGCGCATGACTGCATCTATGTCGCGACGGGTCAGATCACCGATCAGGCGCGGCGCTTCGCCGGCAAGCACCGGATCCGCATCTTCGAGGGACCGCAGCTGGCGCCGCTGCTGCAAGGGCTGCTGACGCCGGCGCGCGCGGGTCGGTCCGGGAGCGGCGCGGGCACGGCGGGCCAGCGCGGTCCGGCGCGATGATCCAGACCTCGCTGGCGGCCAATCGGCGCGGCATCCTGTGCCTGTCGGGGGCGATGGCCTGCTATATCGCCAACGACGCGCTGGTGAAATATGCGAGCTCGGGTCTAGCCGTCGGGCAGATGGTATTCCTGCGGGGCTTGATGGCCACCTTGCTCGTGCTGGTGATCGCGCATGCGATGGGAACCTTCGGGCAGATGCGCGAGGCCTGGCAGCCGCGCGTCATCGTCCGCTCGCTGCTCGATGCGCTCGGCACCTGTTGCTATCTGTGGTCGCTGATGCATCTGCCGCTGCCGAACGCCGTCGCCATCGGGCTGGCGGCGCCGCTGTTCCTGGTCGTGTTCGCGGTGATCCTGCTGCGCGAGCGCGTCGATGCCAGTCGCTGGCTGGCGATCGCCGTGGGCTTCACCGGCGTGCTGCTGATCATCCAGCCCAGCGCGACCGGCTTCAACCTGTTCGCGCTGGTATGTCTGCTCGGCGTGCTGTTCCATGCGCTGCGCGATCTGCTGACGCGCACGATCCAGGTCGCCGTGCCCGCGATCATCATCATGCTGACGGGATCGGTGATGATCACGCTGTTCGCCGGGGCTGTTTCGATCGTGCAGGGCTGGCAGCCGCTGACCGCTCTTGCCGCCGGCCTGCTGGCCCTCGCGGCGGTCTTCCTGTCGGTCGGCGGCATACTGGTCATCGCCGCGATGCGCAACGGTGAACTGTCGGTGGTCGCGCCGTTCCGCTACTCGGGCCTGTTATTTGCTCTCATCCTCGGCTATCTGATCTGGGGCGACGTGCCGAACGTCCTCGCCTGGTGCGGCATCGTGCTGCTGATCGGGGCCGGGCTGTACATCCTGCATCGCGAGCGCGCGCGCAGCGAGCGGCCCGCGCCGAGTTCCGACGCCGCCGCGACCTCGCGGGGCTGACAGGATGGGCGCCGGCGCGATCGTCTATCCTTCAGCCTGCAACGGAACCCGAACACGATGAGTTTGTTTCGACGTAACGGGCCGGTAGTGTTCGAGCGGCACCCCTATGGGCGGCGCCGCAACTGGGCGGTGCCGCGCTGGCTGGTCCTGCTGCTGCTCGGCATTGCCGTCGGCGCGGGCGGTCTCTATTACCTGCAGCAGGAATATCTGCCGCCTCGACTGAGCGCCGAGGAATCGGTGCAGCTGCGCGATCGCGCCGCCGGCCTCGAGAGCCAGGTGGCCGAGCTGCAGGCGGCGCTGGACAAGGCCAATGCCGAGAGCAGCGCTGCTCGCCGCGATGCCGAGCGCCAGCAGGCCGACCTGAGCGCGGCGCGCCAGATGGTGGCCCGGCTCGAGCGCGACCTGGATCTGTTCGACGAGGTGCTGCCGCCGGACCCGCGCGGCGGAACGATAGGGGTGCGCGCCGCGAAGCTGGCCAATGATTCGGGCCAGCTGGCCTATCACGTACTGCTCACCCGCGAACGCAAGACCGGCGCGCCGTTCCGCGGCCGGCTCGAGTTCGCCGTGGCCGGCGATCGCGGCGGCCGCGAGCAGACCGTCACGCTCGATCCGGTCGAAGTGTCGTTCGGCGTCTACCAGCACGTCACCGGCAAGCTGCCGCTGCCGGCGGGGTTCCAGGCGCGGCAGGCGACCATTCGCGTGCTCGACCGCAGCGGCAGCGCGCAGCAGGGCATGCGCGTCATCAACGTGCGCTGATCGGGCGCGGCGCTCAGTAGCGCTCGGGAATGGGCTTGACCGGTCCCTCGAAGCGCTCCTTCTGCGGCTTGCCGGGCAGCGGCGGGAACTCGATCGTCTCGATCGGCACCGTCGGATCGGGAATCCGGTCGAGCAGATGGCGGATCAGATTCAATCGACCGCGGCGCTGATCGTTGAAGTTCACCACGTGCCATGGCGCGTGCTTGGTATGCGTGGCGGCGAACATCGCGTCGCGGGCCTTGCCGTAGTCGGCATAGTGCTGGCGCGAGGCCAGATCGACCGGCGACAGCTTCCAGCGCTTCAGCGGGTCCTCGGCGCGCTCGGCGAAGCGCTCTTCCTGGTGCACCTGGTCGACTGCCAGCCAGTACTTGCACAGCAGGATGCCGTCGTCGGTCAGCAGCTTCTCGAATATCGGCACCTGCTTCAGGAACAGTTGGTACTGCTGGTCGGTGCAGAAGCCCATGACCTTCTCGACGCCGGCGCGGTTGTACCAGCTGCGATCGAACAGCACCATCTCACGGGCCGCGGGCAGATGCGCCACGTAGCGCTGGAAATACCATTCGCTGGCTTGCCGCTCGGTAGGCTTGGGCAGCGCGACGATCCGCACCTGGCGCGGATTGAGCCGCTCGGCGATGGTCGCGATCACGCCGCCCTTGCCGGCGGTGTCGCGGCCTTCGAGCAGAACGATCAGCCGCTTGCCGGTATGCGCCAGCCAGTGCGTGAGGTTGTTCAGCTCGACCTCCAATGGTTCGAGGGCGGCCTCGTAGTCCTTCTTCTTCATGGGTTTCATCGGGCACGCTCCTGAGAACCGGGAGGGGAGTGGTGATTATGCCTGTGGGTCCGCGCGGCGCGCTTCAGCCTCCGAGCGCCGCCGGCCGCCGTGCGATGGAGCGCCACATCGCGAGTCCCGCCAGAATGGGCAGCAGCGCGAGCAGCAGATAGGCGGTGCGATACGAACCGCTTGCGCGTACCACCTGCGCGAACAAGACCGGCATGATCATGCCGCCGGCGAAGGTGAAGGCCTGCGTGGCGCCGGCGATCCGCGCGATGCTGTGCCGGCCGCTGTGACGCGCCATTTCCGCGAAGAACACGCCGTTCCACGCCATGGCGCTGGCCGCGCAGGCCAACGCGGCCAGCGAGATCCAGATCGGGCTCGAGGCTTCGCCCAGCAGCGCCAGTCCTGCGCAGGCCACGCCCATCGCTATGCCCAGGCCGGCCAGCAGTCCGTCCGGCGTGAACCAGTGATCGGCGCTGTAGCCCCACACGATGCGGCCTATCGTCGCGACCACCTGCGCGGCGGCCAGCAGTCCGGCCGCGCTCGCCAGCGACTGCGACAGCTCGAGATTGAGGTACGACACCAGGAAGGTGACGAAGCAGATCTGCGTCGATGCATACGAGAACGAAGTCAGGCTGAGGCGGCGCAGTGGCGGGTCGCGCAGCACCTCTAGCAGCGCGTTGCCGCTGACCTCCTGTGGTGCCGGCTTAGCTGCCGCAGCGCGGCGCTCGGGCTCCAGCGACCGTATCAGCGATTCGAGCAGCACTGCCACGAGCATGCAGGCGCCGCCGACCAGCAGCAAGGCCGGCTGCCAGCCGATCTTGTCGAGCGCCCACGGCAGCAGCAGCGCCGCGAGCGCGACGCCGATCGGCACACCCGTCTGCTTGATCGAGAAGAACAAGCCGCGCCGCTGCGGCGGGGAGTGGCGCATCAGCAGATTGGCCGCCGACGGGTTGGTCAGCCCGTAGCCGGCGCCTATGCCGACCGCGGCAGCCACCACCGCGGGCAGTGCACCCGAGGCGCCGGCCGCCGCGCCTAGCGCGCAGCACAGCATCGAGGCCTGGCTGAGCCGCAATGCGCCGAAGCGATGCGCCCAGTCGCCGCTGTAAAGGCCGGACAGCATCGCCGCCAGATACGCGAGGCCGACGAACAGGCCGACGCGTTCGGCCCCCACGCCGATCTCGGCCGCCACCACCGGCGCCAGTACCGACGGCGACGTCAAGGCGACGCTGGCGACGGTCTGGATCAGCAGGGTGGTGCTCAGCGCGAGCAGCGGACGAGCGGAGGCGGTCACGATGCTCAGTGTACTGTGCTTGCCCGCCGGCTGCGCCGTGGCCTTGGGTTAGGATTTCGACTATGCACTCCTCCTCCATCGGATCCGCCGCCGCGACGGGCGGATCCCGGATCTCGCCCGGGCTGGTGTTCATGCTCGCGGCCCTGACCGCCTTCACGCCGCTGGCCATAGACATGTATCTGCCGGCGCTGCCGGCGCTGGCGCACGAGTTCCAGGCACCGCCGGCGACGATCCAGCTCACGCTGTCGGCGTTCTTCGCGGGCATCGCCACCGGACAGATCTTCTATGGCGCGCTGTCCGACCGCTTCGGCCGCAAGGCGCCGCTGGCGACCGGGCTGGCGCTGTTCATCGTCGCGACGATAGGCTGCGCGGCGGCGGGCAGCCCCGAGGCCCTGATCGGCTGGCGCTTCGTCCAGGCGCTGGGGGTCGGTGCGACGGCGGTCATTCCGCGCGCGATGGTGCGCGATCTGTTCGATGCGCGCGACGGCGCGCGCGTGCTGTCGCGCATCATGCTGGTCATGGGCCTGGCGCCCATCCTGGCACCGATAATCGGCGCGCAGCTGCTGCGCTTCGGCGACTGGCGGCTGATCTTCTGGCTGCTCGCCGCCTTCGGCGTGCTGGTTCTGGCGGCGGTCCTCTGGCGCCTGGTCGATTCGTACCCCGGCAGCAGCGAACCGCTGCGGCTCGGCCGCGTGCTGCGCCAGCATCTGACGCTGCTCGCCGATCCGCACATGCTGCGCTACGGGCTGGGCAGTGGCGTTACGATCGGAGCGCTGTTCGCCTACATCTCCGGCGCGCCCTTCGTGTTCATCGAACGCTTCGGGCTGTCGCCGCAGGGCTTCACGCTGCTGTTCGGCGTCAACGCGGCCGGCTTCATCGCGCTGTCATCGCTGAACGGCGCGCTGCTCGGGCGCGTCTCGCTGCCCGCCATGCTGCGCTTCGGCGTCTGCCTGCAGGCATGCGCCGGGCTGGTGCTGCTCGTGCTCGGCTCGACCGGCGTCGGCGGCTTCTGGGGCGTGGCGGTGCCGCTGTTCGTCGTCATGGCCTGCATGGGCATGATCCTGCCTAATTCGACAGTCCTGTGCATGGCGCCCTATCGGCACAATGCCGGCGTCGCCTCCGGCGTGCTCGGCGTCATGCAGTACGCAGTCGCCGCGGTGACCAGCGCGCTGGTGGGCGCCCTCAACGACGGCTCGCCGCGATCGATGGTCATCGTCGTCGCGGCCTGCACGGTGCTGGGACTGATGCTGCTGTTTCGGCGGCCGGGCGGGGCAGTAGCGGCGCAGCTCGCGGCACCGGCCGCTCGCTGAGTCGGGCGCTCGCGGATGCGCTACGCTACGCCGATGAACACGACACCGCTTTTCCTGGCCGCTGCCCGGCCGGCCGCTGACCGGCGGACCGCTTGCCGCCGGGCCGCTTACCGCCGGGCCGCTTACCGCCGTGGGAGCCGTCCATGAGCCGCTTCTGGAGCCCCGGCATCGACGAGCTGACGCCCTATGTGCCGGGCGAGCAGCCTAAGCTGGCGCAGCTGGTCAAGCTGAATACCAACGAGAATCCGTATCCGCCATCGCCGGCCGTGCTCGACGCGATCCGGCGCGAGCTCGGCGCGGACGGCCAGTCGCTGCGCCTGTATCCGGATCCGACCGCGCAGCCGCTGCGCGAGGTGATCGCGGCGCGCGAGGGGCTGCAGCTCGACCAGATCTTCGTCGGCAACGGCTCGGACGAGGTGCTCGGCTTCGCATTCCGCGCGCTGCTCAAGCAGTCGCTGCCGCTGCGTTTTCCCGACATCAGCTACAGCTTCTATCCGGTCTACTGCCGGTTGTTCGGCATCGACTTCCAGGCCGTGCCGCTGGCCGACGACTTCGCGCTGCGCATCGATGATTACGAAGCCGGCGGCGGCCCGATCATTCTGCCGAACCCGAACGCGCCGACGGGCCGGGCGCTGCCGCGCAGCGAGATCGAACGTCTGCTCGAACGCTGCCGCGATGCCGTGGTGGTGATCGACGAAGCCTATGTGGATTTCGGGGCGCAGAGCGCCGTCCCGCTGATCGCCGCGCACGACAATCTGCTGGTGGTGCGCACGCTGTCGAAATCGCATGCGCTGGCCGGCCTGCGGATCGGCTATGCGCTCGGGCAGCTGCCGCTGATCGAGGCGCTCACGCGCGTCAAGGACAGCTTCAATTCTTACCCGATCGATCGGCTCGCCATGGTCGCTGCAACGGCAGCGCTGTCCGACGACGCATGGCTGGCGCGGACGCGGCAGGCGGTGATCGACAGCCGGGAGACGCTGGTTGCGCAGCTCACCGGACTCGGCTGCGAGGTGCTGCCGTCGCAGGCCAACTTCATCTTCGCCCGCCATCCCCGCCATGCCGGCGCGGCGCTGGCGGCCGCGCTGCGTGCGCAAGGCATCATCGTCCGCCACTTCGGTGCGCCGCGCATCGGGGACTGGCTGCGCATCACGATCGGGACGCCGGAGCAGTGTGCGGCGCTGGTGGGGGCGATGCGGGAGCTGTCCAGCTAACGGGCGTGCCTGGGTTGTGGCGGGCAAAGGCGTGGGCCGGGCGCAGCGGCTGGGCATCGGGGCCAGGCGTCGCGGCCGGGACGCGTGGCGTGTGGCCGCCGTGGGCGCGGCGCTGATGCTTGCCCCTTTGCTTCGCAAAGGGGTTCCCTGCGATGCTCGGAAGCTTGGCCCACGGCGTAACTCGCTGCGCTCCCCTTTGGGGAGCTCCGCTCAGACAGACGCCGTAAGTCAGAATGGTGGCGCGCTTTGCGCGCGGTCCAAGCTTCCTGCGCTTCTCGGCTGCGCATACAGCGCCGCGCCTACGGCGGCCACACGCCACGCGTCCCGGCCGCGACGCCTGGCCCCGATGCCCAGCCGCTGCGCCCGGCCCACGCCTTTGCCGATACAGCGGTGGCAGGCGACGGTAGCCAGTTTGCGGATCATCTCTTGTACGAAATCGCGCTCAGAATCCGCGTGTGAAGCCAGGCAGCCGCTCCGTGCGGCGCCCGTGACGCAGCTCTCGCGCTGATGGATCGTCGCCAGACAGATCGCTGCAGACGCCGCTTTGTTTTTCCTGGCACGCCACTATCGTTGCAGGGAGCGGCAGGCGCGGGCTGACGGCTGGGATGTATGCGACGCCGAGCAGCACAGGGGAGTCAGCCCAACGGGCCGACCGGCGCACCCAGCCCGCCCGCCGGCCCGGGCCTGCCGCTCCCCCGCCCCGACTGCCTAGACGGGAAGCTCTGCCGCGACCGCCTGACTCAGTACGTCAACATCCGATCATCAGCCGCCACGCACACCACCGGCCTCCCCAGCGCCGCAGTGACGCTGGCCGCATAGCGTTCGGCCCAGGCGGCGTCCCGGGCGAACAATTCGTAGCCCGCGGCGCTCGCCACGGCCAGGATCTTGTCGGCGATCAGCACCTTGCCGGACGCGCGCAGCGGCTCGGCGCCGAAGCGCTCGAATTGCTCGTCCAGCCACCGGCAGGCGGCTTCAGGCCCCAATGTCTGCCGTGGCTTCAGGTTCAGCTCTAGGTTTCGCGCGAAGCGTATGCTCACTGCGGCAGTCATTGTTGGAGCTCCTCAGGTGTTGGAACGGCCGGATGCGTAGGCGCGACGCGCCCCGGTCGGGCGCGTGCGGTCGACGTCCGCGGCCAGTCTGCCAGAAGCGACGCGGGCCTTTCTTTGCCTTCAGTCACGTTCTGCGGCTGAACCTATAATCGGCAGCCCGGCGATGGTAAGGGAGAACGGGATGGAAGAAAGACGCCCGGCCGACAATTGCGGCCTTCCGGCGATCGTCAAGTTCGGCGATGAGCCGGTCGCAGCGGTGGAGGACAGGCCGGCGCCCGAGCGTCTGCTGAACGGCAATCCGCGGCGTCTGACATGGAACTGGTTCGAGGCCGGCGAGCGCGGGCTGAGTGCCGGCCGCTGGCAATGCGAAGTCGGCGCCTGGCGCATCCGCTTCGGCCCGGCGAAGGACGAGTTCTTCCATGTCATCGAAGGGCGCGTCCGGCTGCATGGTCCCGGCGGCCGAGTCGTCGACGTGGGGCCGGGCGAGGCCGCGGTGATTCCGGCCGGCTTCGAAGGCGTTTTCGAGGTGGTCGAGCCGGTGACCAAGCACTACGTGCTGGTGGAGCGCCGCAGCGCGCCGGCGTAGAGTCCGTTCACGCTGCGGCGCGGGGGCGATCGCAGCGTGAACCAGGCCCTAGACGCCCCAGGTCACGTCCTTGCCGCCACGATGCGCCTGCTCGAGCATCTCGATGAACGGGTAGGCGCGCTGGGCGAGCGAGACCGGATAGTCGTCGCTCTTTTCGTCCGTTTCGGTGTCGCTGCGGTTGCTGCCTTGCGCGGCGCGCAGTTCGCGCTTCTCTTCGTCGATGGCCTGGCGCAGGGCAGCGATGGCGCCCGGCATCTGGTCGACGGTGATGATGCCGGTCGGACCTGGATCCTTGCCGATGATCTTCAGGATCCATTCAGCCACCGGCCGGGTCATCACGACGCTGCCCGTCGCACGCGATTTGAATTCGTAGATCATGCCAGTCTCCATCGTCGAAAACGCCCAGTCGGGGCCGGTTGCTACCATTATCGAATGAATCGCCCATCCCCCCTGCGCGCGCGTGCCCTGGCGGCCGTCGCAGCGCTCGTGCTCCTGACTGCCTGCACGCCGGACTACAACTGGCGCGAACTGCGCGAACCGGCGGCCGGATTCAATGTCATGCTGCCCGGCAAGCCCGCCTCGATGTCGCGTCCTATCGATCTCGACGGATTGCCGGTCACGATGACGATGACCGGTGCCAGGGTCGACGATATCGCGTTCACCGTCGGCGCGGTGCATTTGCCTGATGCGCTCCCGGCTACTCGCGAGAAGGCCGTGGCGGCGATGCGTACGGCGATGGCGCGCAACATCGCCGGCCGCGAGACTGCACAGGCCGAGGTCGACGTGACGGTGCTCGACTCGGGCGGCCGCTCTGTCGCCCGCCACCCCGCGCTGCGTGTGCAGATCAGCGGCAGTACACGCGAGCAGCCGGCGCAGATGGCGGCCGAATTCGTGGCGCGCGGCGATCGCGCCTGGCAGGTGGTCGTGGTGGGGCCGGCGCTGCCGGCCGAGCAGGCCCAGCTGTTCCTGGATTCGTTCCGCATCGTCGAGTGAGCCGATGTCCGCGCAGACGATGACTTCGCTGCTGCCCGCAGGCCTGGCGGTTCGCGTATTCATCGCGTTCGCGGCCGGCTACTTCATGTCGTACGGGCTGCGCACCGTCAACGTCATCATCGCGCCCGATCTGATCGACGAATTCGGGCTGACGCACACGCAGCTGGGTTCGCTGTCATCGGCCTATTTCCTCAGCTTTGCCGCGCTGCAGCTGCCGCTGGGCATCTGGCTGGATCGCTATGGTTCGCGGCGGACCGACGCGGCGCTGCTCACGGTGGCAGCGGCCGGCTGCGCGGTGTTCGCTCTCGCCGGCTCGTCCGCCATGCTGTGGGTCGGGCGGGCGCTGATCGGCGTGGGGGTATCGGGTGCGCTGATGTCTTCGCTGCGGGCGTTCCGCTTCTGGTACGCAGCGGAACGCCAGCAGCAGCTGGCGGTGTGGATGCTAGTCGCGGGCGCGCTCGGCTCGCTGGTGTCGACGCTGCCCGCTCAGCTCGCATTGCCGCTGGTCGGCTGGCGCGGCCTGTTCTGGGGGGCCTGCGTGCTGCTGTGCCTGTGCGCGCTGTCGGTCTACACGGTGGTGCCGAAGGAGCCGGCGGCCTCGAACGGCGACGACTCGCGCTGGAGCGGCTATCGCGAGGTCTTCGCCGAGCCGTACTTCTGGCGCTTCGCGGTCGTTTCCTTGACGATGCAGTCGACCTTCATCGCGCTGCAGACGCTGTGGATAGGGCCGTGGTTCCGGCAGGTGCTGGGCATCGATGCGGCGACAGCGGCGCAAGCCTTGTTCATCGTCAATCTGGTGCTGATGTGCGGCTTCCTCGGCCTCGGATGGGCCGTCCCGGGACTGGCGCGCCGCGGCGTCGGCACACTGCAGCTGGTGGGCGGCGCAGCGCTGGTGATGATCGTGCTGCAGATCGCCATCGCGTTCGCCAGCGGGCCGGCAGCCTGGCTGCTGTGGCTGCCGCTGGCGCTGGCCTCGACCTGCCAGACGCTGGCGCAGACGCACGTCAGCCTGTCGTTTCCGGAGCGGCTGACCGGCCGCGCGTTCACCGCCTACAACCTGCTCGTCTTCATCGGCATGTTCGGCGCGCAGTGGCTGTTCGGCGCGCTGGTCGATCTGTTTGGTGGACAGCAGGGGCATGCGGCGGGTGCGGCAGGCTTCCGCCCGGCGCTGCTGACCTGCATCGCCGTGCAGATGGTAGCGTGCTGCGTTCTGCTGGGCTGGCGCGTGCAGCCGCCGCAGCCGGTGCCGCTGGACCGCAGCGGCGAGCTGCCTACGATTGAAAGGCCCTGACGCCGAGCACCACGCCGAGCACGAGCGCGGCGATGCCGGCGGCGGTGGCGGGCGGCGGCCATTGCGCGCGCCACGCGAAGGCCAGCGCCAGCGCCGACAGCGTCTCGAAGACGATCAGCTGCCCGACGAGCGAGGTCGGCAGCAGCTGGCTGGCGCGGTTCCAGCACAAGGTGCCGGCCCACGACGAGAGCAGGCCCATCAGCAGCATCGCGGCGATGAACAGCGCGGGCCGCGGCCCAAGCGGCCCGTCGAAATCCTGCGCGCCGATCGGCATGCCGGCCGCCGTCGCTGCCCACAGGACGAGGCCGCCCGCGGCGGCGAGCGGCAGTGTCGTCAATCCCTGCGCGGTGGCCCACACGTCGGAGCGCAGCCCGGGCCGCTGCCGCAGCCAGCGCGCGTTGCGGATCGGATACCAGGTCCAGCATGCGACGGCGCCGAGCGCCAGCAGTGCGCCTGCGACGTACGAGCGCGTGCCCCCGGCGGCGTCGCCCGAACCGGCGCCGTCCGCGGCTTGGAAGCCGGCCTGCGCCGATGCGGCAGCCGTGAAGGCGGCGAACTCGTCGGCGTTGACCAGCGCCAGGCCGGCCGCGATCACGAGCAGCGGCAGCCATAGCCGCCGCCACGGCAGCGCCTGTTCGGAACGGTTCGAGCAGACCGCGATCACCAGCGGCAGGGTGCCGATCACCAGCGTCGGCAGCGGCGGGCCGGCCAGCTGGATTGCCGAGGCCAGGCAGCTGTAGTACAGCAGATTGCCGACCAGCGACAGCTTGGACGCCTCGATCCAGTCGGCGCGCCGCAAGGCCTTCAGGGCCGGCGCCGCGCCGATCGCGAGCACGGCCGCGATCAGTCCGAAGGCCAGATAGCGGCCGATCGACAGCACGACCGGCGGGTAGTCATGCAGCACCGCCGGTGCGACGAACACCATGCCCCAAAGCAGGCCGGCTGCCAGCGCATAGCCGAGGCCGGCCGCCAGCCCGCCCGGCGCAGGTGTCATCCGGGCTGGCCGTCGCGCTCGAAGACGATGACCGGCGCCGGCTGCACGAAAGGTTCGTGCGCGTACAGGCGATTGGCCAGATTGTGCGGATGCCGGGCCGCCTCGGCGAAGTCGAGCACCGGCGACACGCAGGCGTCCAGCCCGGCGGCGGCCTGCGCCCATTCGTCGCGGCTGCGGCTGGCGAAGCGCTGCGCGAACAGCGCTGCGGTGTCCGCCCAGCTGGCCGGATCGTACTGGCGCGCAGCGTCGATCTCGCCGGCCAGGCCGGTCAGGTCGAGCAGCTGCCGATAGAACTTGCCCTCGAGCGCACCGACGGCGATGAAACGGCCGTCGGCGCAGGGATAGACGCGATAGAACGGCAGGCCGCCGTCGAGCAGATTGCTCAGGCGCGACAGCTGCCAGCTGCCGTCGGCCAGCATGCCGTAGAACATGGGCGTCAGGCCGACCGTGCCCGCCAGGATGCTGGTTTCGGCCACGCCGCCGCGACCGTCGATCGAGCGCCGCACGAGCCGCGCCAGCACCCCGACCAGCAGATGCATGGCGCCGCCGCCGAAATCCGCCACCAGGTTCAGCGGCGGCACCGGCGATTCCTTGTTGCCGATCGCATTCAGCACCCCGGACAGCGCCAGGTAATTGATGTCGTGGCCCGCGCGCGGTGCCAGATCGCCGCTGCTGCCCCAGCCGGACAGCCGGCCGATGACCAGGCGCGGATAGTCGGTCTCGAGCGTGGCCGGCGCCAGCCCCAGCCGTTCCAGCACGCCGGGCCTGAAACCTTCGAGCAGCACGTCGGCGGTGGCGAGCGCCTTGTGCAGCGCGCGCTGCCCTTCCGGTGTCTTCAGGTCGGTGAGCAGCCGCTCCTTGCCCAGGTTCAGCACGTCGAACTGCGGACTGCCGGCTACGCCGAGGCCCGGATCGACCGGCGGCGATACACGCAGCACTGACGCGCCGAGCAGGCGCAGCAGATAGCCGGCGAAGGGCACGGGGCCGATCGCGTGCAGTTCGACCACGTTCAGGCCGGACAGGGGGAGAGTGTTTTCCATGTTTCGATCACCGCAGTGGGGGCGGCAGCCAGCCTGCCGCAATGGCCCGGGAGAGGGACGCGACTGCGATCGTGCCATATCGTGGCGATGGTGGCAGCGTTCGGGGCGGCAGTGGCAGTGGCAGTGACGGCGGCGGCGGCAGCAGGAGGTAGTGCCGCCCCGCCTCAACCGATAAGAGGCCCGCGAGCCGCGCAGCGATCCAGGTGCCCGTCCACACCGCCCGCCAGCAGCGCGATGGCTTCGAGGCGCTTCATGCAGTCGCCGATGGCCATCTCGTCGGTCATGCCCATGCCGCCGTGCAGCTGGATCGCCTCGCGTCCGACGCGCTGGCCGGCTCGCGACACTTTGACCTTGGCGGCGGAGATCAAGGTGCCGGCGGATTCTCCGGCTTCGCAAGCGATCGCCGCGATGCGCGCGGCGGTACGGATCTCTTCGCACGCGATATACATGTCGACCAGGCGGTGCTGCAGAGCCTGGAACGACGCCAGCGCCTGCCCGAACTGTAGCCGCGTCGACAGATAGTCGCGCGTGGTGTCGACGGCGACGGCGGCCAGCCCGCTGGCCTCGGCGGCCAGCACGGCGATCCGGCGATCGAGCGCGCGCCGGATCGCGGGCAGCGCCGTGTCTTGGGTGCCGATCATCGCCTGGCCGTCCAGCGCAACGCCTCGCAGCACGACGTCGGCGATGCGGCGCCGATCGAAGGTGCGCACCGTCTTCAAGCTGACGCCGGGCGCATCGACCGGCACCAGAAACAGCGCCAAGCCGTCGGCATCACCGCGGCCGCCCGAGACGCGCGCGGAGACGACCAGCGCCCCGGCGTGCGGCGCGTCAAGCACCCGGCGCTTCTCGCCGTCGAGCCGCCAGCCGTCGCCGGCCGCCTGCGCCCGGAGGGCCCCATGCGCCGGCTCGGCCGCGTCGCCGCCGTCGTCATCCTCGTCATGGGCAAAGGCCAGCCGCAGCTCGCCCGCCACGATGCGGGGCACGATCCGCTGTGCCGCTTCGGCGGACGCAGCCGTGGCGATCAGATCGCCGCACACGAGCACGGTCGAGGCCAGCGGCTCGGCCGCCAGACCGGCTCCCAGCGCCTCGATCACGACCAGGGCATCCTGCAGCGAGCCGCCGTATCCGCCGCACGCTTCCGGCAGGCCCAGCCCGAGCCAGCCGAGCTCGGCCATGGCGCGCCAGCGCTCTTCGCAGATGCCGCTTTCTCCGTCGACGATCTGCTGCCAATCGCGATGCGCATAGCGTTCGCGAACGAAGCGGGCAACCGAGTCGGCCAGCTGCACCTGATCCGGAGAAGTGATCAGGCTGGCGATGATGCCGCTCATGCCCGGACCCCGAGCACGCGACGCGCGATGACCGACTTCAGGATCTCCGTCGTGCCGCCGTAGATCGTGGCCGCGCGATAGTAGAGGTGGTCCTCGACGATGCCGCGCAGCTCGGCATAGTCGTCGGGCCATGCATCGGCACCCGCGTCGGATGCCGCATAGGGCAGCGCAGCGGTGCCGGCGGCTTCGAGCGTCAGCGCGAGCAACGCCTGCGCGATCTCGGAACCCCTGATCTTCAGCAGAGAGACTTCCGCTCCCATCGGTCGTCCGGCCTGTTCCTGCGACATGAAGCGCAAGGTCGTGTACTCGAGCACCTTCAGGTCGATCTCCGCTTCCGCCACGCGGCGCATGAAGCCCCGGTCAGAGCTCAACGGCGCGCCGCCGACGCGCCGCTGCGCGATCACCTTGCGCAGGCGCGCGAGCCGCTTCTTGGAGCGTGCGAGGTCGGCGATCATCAGCCGCTCGTTCTGCAGCAAGGCGTTGGCGTAGGTCCAGCCCTGGCCTTCCTCGCCCACGCGCTTGTCCACCGGCACGCGCACGTCATCGAGGAAGACCTCGTTGAAGCGGCGGTTGCCGTCGATCGCCAGCAGGGGGCGCACGCTCAGGCCGGGAGCGTCCATCGGGATCAGCAGGAACGTGATGCCTTGCTGCCGCTTGCCGCTGTCGTCGGTGCGCACCAGCGCGAACATCATGTTCGCTTCGTGCGCCGTGCTGGTCCAGATCTTGTGGCCGTTGACGACGTAGGAGTCGCCGTCGCGCACCGCGCGTGTCCTAAGCGCGGCCAGATCGGAGCCGGCGCCGCGCTCGGAATAGCCCTGGCACCACCAATCCTCGGCGCTGCGGATGCGCGGCAGATAGTGGCGCTTCTGGCGTTCGTTGCCATAGGCCATGATCACCGGACCCAGCATGCCCAGCCCGTAAGGCGACTGTCGCGGGCAGCCGTTCATGGCCAGCTCCTCCGCGAAGATCAAGCGCCGCAGCGGGCTCCAGCCTGTGCCGCCGTGCTCCACCGGCCAGGCCGGCGCGCCGTAGCCGGCCTCGTCCAGCGTCTTCTGCCAGAAGATCTCGTCGTCCTTGTCGAACGGGATGCCGGCCTTGGCCTTCTCATGGAACGCGCTCGGGCGCGCGCGCTCGATGAATGCCCGGATCTCCTGCCGGAAGGCCCTGTCCTCTTGCGTCAATACCTGTTCCATGCGGGAAGCGATTCCTCGTGGCGAGCTCAGCGGATCAGGCAGTCGGCTGCGAGCGCCCCCTGGCCGGCCCGGCCGACGATCAGAGGATTGATCTCGATCCCTTCCACCGCCGGCGGCAATACGGCGCTAGACAGCCGGGAGATCGCGTCGGCCGCGGCTGCGAGGTCGCAGCCCGGCTGGCCGCGCGCGCCGTCGAGCAGCGCGAAGCCCTGCAGCGAGCGCAGCAGCCGCAGCGCCTCGTCGGGATCAACGGGCGCGAGGGCCATGGCCCGGTCGCGCAGCAGCTCGGCGTGGAGGCCTCCCATGCCCACCATGACCACCGGGCCGAACACCGGATCCCGATGCAGGCCGGCGATCAGCTCGACGCCGGACACCATCTTCGCCACCAGCAGACCCGCAACGGGAATGCCTTCGAGCCGCGCATTGCGAGGTGGCAGCATGCGCTCGCAGGCGGCGACGACTTCCTCGCGCGAACGCAGCGACAGCGCGACTGCTCCGGCCTCGGTCTTGTGCGGCAGCGCGTGCGACAGCACCTTGGCAACCACCGGATAGCCCAGCGCATCCGCTGCCTCGCCCGCCTCCTGCGGCGTGGCAGCCCGCCGCGCCGGCGGCGTGGCGATGCCGAGCTCGCGCAATACGACCATCGAGGCATGCTCGTCGAGCGGAGTCTGCGGCAGAGTGAGCTTCACCAGTCCCGGCCCTCGGGTGCCGGGCGGCCGTGCGAATGCCTGGCCGACGCGCGTCAGCGCAGCGAAGGCAGCAATCGCCCGTTCAGGATCCTCGAACACGGGGATGCCTGCCTCCCACAGCGCATCGCGCACTTCGGGCGTACACAGGGCGCACACCATCTGACGCACGTCCGGATGCGCGACGGCGGCCGCGGTGAGGGTCGACGCCAGTTGCGGCGCCGCCTCCGACATGCCCATGCCGGCGTAGAAGCCCGCCACGGCGTCGACATCGCCGGCGGTGCACAGGGCCGCCAGCATGTCCGGCAACAGCGTCGGATCGTCGAGTACCTGGCCGGTGGTGTCGATCGGATTTCGCAGGCTGGCGAACGGTACCCGCTCGCGCAGCGGCCGCTGGGCCGACTCCGGCAGCGCCGGCACTTCGACCTGGTGGCGGAACGCGGAATCGGTCATCAGCACGCCGGCGCCACCGGAGATCGTGACGATGCCCAGGCGCTTGCGTGCGGGCACCGGGCCGGACGCCGCCAGCAGTGCCACGTCGAACAGCTCGTCGAGGGTCTGCGCGCGGTGCACGCCGTAATGCGCGAACACGGCGTCGAAGACCGCATCCTCGCCGGCCATCTGGGCGGTGTGCGAACGCGCGGTGTCGACTCCGAGCGGCGAGCGCCCCACCTTCAGTACCACTACCGGCTTGCGGCGCGTTCGCGCCAGTTCGAGCGCGCGACACAGCTTGGCGCCGTCGGCGAAGCCTTCCATGAATCCGACGATCACCTTGGTGCGTTCGTTGCACGCGAGCCATTCGATGCAGTCGGCGAAGTCGATGTCGGCTTCGTTGCCCGTCATCACGCCGTAGCTGAGCTTCAGTCCCTGCAGCTTGGCGCGGGCGTAGCAGAACGCCGCGAAGGCGCCGCTCTGGCTCACCAGGCCGACGTTGCCGGGCTCCGGCCAATCGGAAGCGAAGACCGTGGGGAAGGTCACGTAGGCGCGCGTCCACGCGTTGAACACGCCCATGCAGTTGGGGCCGAGCAGCCGCACGCCGCCCTCATGGGCGATCCGCGCCAGCCTCTCCTGCGCGGCGCGGCCGGTCTCGCCCGTTTCCGCGAAGCCGGAGCCGAACACGACGGCAACCCCCACGCCTGCGCGGCAGCAGTCCTGCAGCGACTGCTCCACCGAGGCCGCGGGCACGGAGATCAATGCCAGGTCGACCGGCCCCTCGATCTGCTCCAGCGAAGCATAGGACCTGAGCCCCTGAACGGTGTCGCGGCGCGGGTTCACGGGATGGATGCCGCCGGCGAAGCCCGCGTCCTTCAGCATCTGCACCGGACGCCCGCTGACCCGCGTGGGGTCGGAGGACGCGCCGATGATGGCGATCGACGCGGGCTCGAACAGCGGATCCAGAGAATGCCGCATAGGCTCAGCCCTTGGCGATCCGCTGGCGCAGTGCGTCGAGTCCATAGAACTTCAGCACCTGCTCGACGCGCTCCGCCGGCGGCCGGTCGTGGAAGTAGCCGCGTTCGCTGTGCTCCATGCCCGAGAGCCGCTTGAGGTCGAGCATGGTCTCGGCCATCTTGAACGTAGTCGCGATGCCGTCGATCACCGTCGCGCCGCCGATGCGGTTGACGCCTTCCTCCGCGAGCAGCAGGTTCATCGGCATCTCGCCCGGCACGATGACGTCGACGCCCTTTTCCTCCACCAGTCGCTCGCCCGTCGCGCGGATCGCGGCGATCACCGCCGGCCGCTTGGCCGGATCGGCGAGGGCGCCCGCCACCTGGGCGAAGCTCACGCCTGCCGGCGAGATGCCGGCGAAGCGCTCGGAGACGCCCCACTCGCGCACCTGTTCGGGCCAGTAGTCGCCGCGGTTCGGATTGAAGAACAGCAAGCCGACACGGCGGCCGTAGAGGCCCGACAAGTGGAACGCCGTATCGCCGTAGCCGACGACCGGGATGTCGACCAGCGTACGGATCTCGCCGATCAAGGGGCTCGGAATGGTGGCCAGCACCATGGCATCGAAACCTTGCCGCTGCGCTTCCAGCGCTGCCGTCAGCCACTGCAGGCCATGCAGCCAGTTCAGGGCCCGGTAGCGGATATCCGCGCCCGGATAGTCGCTGCTGTAGGTGCCCGGCAGCTGCCCGTGCATCACGACCTCGGTATCGGGCCGCACCACCTTGCGGATGCGCGCTTCGAGCAGTTCGCGGTAGGCCGGCAGATCGCCCAGTACGGTGAAGCTCTGATGCCAGATTCGGGTTGTCATGGTGGTCTGCCCGGGGGGTCAATCGAAGCTGATCTTCAGTTTCGGCGCCAAGGCGCGTATGCGCTTGAGCTCGGCTTGAAGGAAGGCTCGGAAGTCGTCGGTGCTCATCGGCGTCGGCGCGCCGCCCTGCTTCTGGTAGAGCTCGCGCAGCTCCTTCGATTCCATGGCGCGAAGCAGTGACGCATGAACCACCTTGACGGCCTCGGGCGGCGATCCGCCGGTCATGAAGACGCCGTACCAGCCGGCAGTCTCGGCGTTGACGCCCTGCTCGATCGCGGTCGGAACCTCGGGCAGCAGCGGCGAGCGCTGCTTGCTCATGATCGCCAGAGCGCGCAGCTTGCCGGCCGCGATGCCGGGGAGGGCCGCGGTGGTGCCGCCCAGGATGAAATCGATGCGCCCGCCGATCAGATCGTTCTGCGCGGCAGTCATGCCCCGATAGGCGACCTGCAGCGCCTCGACGCCGGCGGCCTCGAGGAAGGTGGCGGTGGACCACACCACGGCGCTGGCGCCGCCGAAGCCGGCGTAAGTGAGCTTGCCCGGGCTGGCCCGGCCGTACTGCACCAGATCCTGCAGGTTCTTGAAGCGGCTGTCGGCGGCCACCATGATCGCCTGCGGACCCGAATAGACCGCGGTGATCGGAATCAGTTCACGCTCGAAATCGTAGGGCAGCCTGCGTCCGCTGGCGGTGTTGATCACCACCGAGTCGCCCAGCAGCGCCAGGGTATGGCCGTCGGGCGGCGCCTTGGCGGCCATCTCCGCGCCCAGGATGGTGTCGGCGCCGTCGCGGTTGAAGACGACCACCGGGTGGTTCAGGTCCTTCGACATGAACTCGGCCACGCGGCGCCCCACGATGTCCGCGGGGCCGCCGGGCGGATACGGCACCACCAGGCGCAGCGGCTTGGACGGAAAGGCCTGTGCCGCCGCAGGTAGGGGCAGGCCGGCCGCAGCCAGCAGTGCGCCGGCGGCGAGAACTCTGCGTCGCGGCAGTTGTGCTTCGGGCTTGAGTCGATTCATCCTTGTCTCCTCGTGTGATGGATCCGGCCAGGGCTCAGGCGTAGTAGTCGTTCGCCTTGATGCCCAGGCCGCGTGCAAGATTGATGTGCTGGATCTCCGAAGATCCCTCGCTGATGGTCAGCATCCGCGCATCGCGGAAGTAGCGCTGGAGCGGCGAGTCCATCATGTAGCCGGCCGCGCCGTGCATCTGCAGCGCCTGGCCGGTGATGCGCACCGCCATCTCCGACGAGAACAGCTTGAGCATCGAGGCTTCCTGGGCGCACTCGCTGCCGCGGTGGTGCAGCGCCGCGGCGCGCAGCATCAGCAGCCGCGCGGCGTCGATGTCCACGGCCATGTCCGCCAGCCGGAAGCCGTTGGCTTGGTAGTGGCCGATCGGGCGGCCGAACTGCACCCGCGTCTTCGCGTGATCGAGCGCCGCGTCGAACGCGGCGCGCGAGACGCCGATCGCCCGCGCGCCGACCAGCAGCCAGCTGGCGATACGGATGCGCTTGACCTTCTCGAAGGCTTCGCCGTGGATGCCCAGCTGGTTCTCCTTCGGCACGACGCAGCCTTGGAACGTGAGCTCGGCGATCTCGGAGCAGCGGATGCCGGCTTTGCTGAGCTTGCGCACCGACAGGCCCTGCGTGTCGCGCGGCACGATCAGCAGCGACAGGCCTTGCATGCCTTTGGACTTGTCGCTGTAGCCTTCCACGATCAGATAGTCAGCGATGGTCGAGTTGGTGATGAACGTCTTGGTTCCGTCCAGCACGTAGTGGTCGCCGGCATCGCGGATGGTGGTCTGGATGCGGCTGCGGTCCGACCCGGCCTCGGCCTCCGTCGCGGCGAAAGCCCAGGCTTCCTCACCCGCGCATGCCGGCGGCAGATAGCGCCGCTTCTGTTCCTCGGTTCCGCACTCGACGAGCAGCGATGCCGCGTAGGCGGCGTGAACCATGGTGCCGATGGCCATGCCCAGCGATACGTAGCCGAGCTCCTCGGTGAAGATGCACTGCGAGAAGATGTCGCCGCCGGGACCACCGTATTGCTCGGGCACCGTCAGGCAGAGCAGGCCGAGCTCGCCCATGCGCCGGAGCAGCTGCTTGGGAAACTCCTCCTTCTCCTCCGCTTGCGTCACCAGCGGAGCGACCTCCTTGCGCGCGAAGTCGCGTGCCGTCTTGCGGAAGTCTTCGTATTCCGAAGGCAGTTCGAACTGGATCATGAGTACACCAGGGTTTGCTTGTAGATCAGCAGCGGCTGCTGCTTGTCGTTGCGGAATCGCCGCTCGACCACCACGAAGACCATCGGCCCCCGTTTGCCCTGCTTCTGGAAGATGTCGGTATAGCGATTGACGACGGTGACGCGCTCGCCCGGCTGGGCGTACCGGAAGAACTCGACTTCGACGCCCGCATTGAGCAGGCGCTTGAGCGGAATCGGAATGTTCGGCAAAGCGAACAGGGCGGTCGCCGGCTTGCTGCCGTCGTAGTCCGGGTCTTCCCAGGCCTTGTCCAGCGGATCGGGAGCGCCGGCGTCGCGCTGGAACATGTGCACGGGAAACAGCGGCGGCGCCACTACCGTCCCGTAGCGCGTCGCCTGTGCCTGGGCATCGTCCCAGAACAGAGGGTCGTCATCCATGATCGCGTGGGCCATGCGACGGATGGCACCGCGCTCCACCGCGTCGCACGCGACCTGCTCTTCGGACTGCACGCCGATCAGCGCGCGTACCTCGTCCGTGATGTACTGCGGTTCAGACATCGATGCTTCTCCTTGCGAGTTCCTTGACTTCCGCGCGGCGGATCTTGTTGTTGCCCGTCATCGGAAACTGTTCGACGAAGCGGATATGCCGCGGCACCTTGTAGCCCGCGATGTGCGCGCGGCAGAACGAGACGATTTCCTCCGCCTCCGCGGTCTGCTCGGGGCGCAGCTGGATGAAGGCCATGCAGACCTCGCCCAGGCGTGCGTCCGGCACGCCCACGACGCAGGCCTCGGCCACCTTCCGATGGCGGCGCAACAGGTTCTCGACTTCGAGCGGCGACAGGTTCTCGCCGCCGACGCGGATGATGTCCTTCAGCCGGCCGAGGAAGCGCAGATTGCCGTCCGCGTCCATGCTGCCCAGGTCGCCGCTGCGGAGCCAGCCGTCGGCATCGAAGGCCTGGCGCGTTTCGTCCGGCTTGCCGTGGTAGCCGGTCATGACGTTCCATCCGCGGATGCAGATCTCGCCTTCCTCATCCGCCGGCAGATGCGCGCCGGAGCCATGGCGGTCCTGGATGCAGATCTGGACGCCCGGCAGCGGCTTGCCCACCGTGCGCGAGCGCACTTCCTCCGGATCGTCGGTCGTGCTGATGGTCGAGCAACCGGTGGTCTCGCTCAGTCCGTAGAGGTTGCAGACTCGAATGCCCAGCGATTCGATGTTCGCCATGTCCACTGCCGTGCCGGTGGTCCAGGCGCGGCGCAGGACGCGCAGGTCGTAGCGGTCGGCGAACTCCTCGCGGCGAGCGAAGTAGTCCTTGAAGAAGTTGAAGCCGTGGTACGCCGTGCAGCGGTTGCGGCAGATCGTGTCGAGCACGGCCTCGAGCGCATAGCGCTCCACGGAATAGACGGTGCAGCCGTGGGCCAGCGGCGCGATGAACGCGTGCATGGTGCCGGACACGTGAAAGTACGGAGCGGGGCTGAAGAACCGGTCCTGGGGCGTCAACTGCTGTCGCAGGCCCACTTCGTAGCCGGTTCGCGCGAAGTTGCGCTGCGTGAGCACGGCTCCCTTGGGGAAGCCCGTGGTACCCGACGTGTACTGGATCAGGAACGGATCGTCGGCAAGCAGACCGGCGCGGACGTCGGCCAGTCGTGCCTCCGGCTCGGTCCGGCCGAGCTGCTGAACGTCGGCGAACGCATGCAGTCCTTGCGCGGCCTCGCCGTCCGCGAAGACGCAGAAGCAGGCTTTCAGCGACGGCAGGGCTTCGGCGCGGCCGGTCGAGCGGAATCCCGGGGCCACGTCGTCCAGCAGTTGCACGAAATCGATGCCGGCGAAGCGATCGTTCATGACGAGGTAGGCGGCGCCGCTCTGAGCGAGGATGTATCGCGCCTCCTCGGCCTTGAAGCGGGTGCTCAGCGGGACCAGCACGACGCCCATGCGTGACGCGGCATGGAACGTGAGCAGCCATTCGATCCGATTGCCCATCCACACGCCGACGCGGTCTCCCTTGCGCACGCCGGCTGCGAGCAGGCCTTTCGCCAGGACGTCGGAGGCGTGCGCCAGCTCCGCGTAGCCGATGCTTTGCGCGCCGATGCGGAACGCCTCCTTGTCGGCGAACCGAGCGGCGATACCGTCGAGCAGATCGCCGACCATCTCGTGAATCATGCGGGCTCGTCCGGCACGAACGGATAGGGAACCGGCTTGCCGCCGCGGATGGGCAGGACGGCGACCGCCTCGCCCGTCGTGGATTGCACGCCTCGCTGGTTCTCGAGCCGGATGGCGCATTCCACGTAGCCGTGGTCGCCGCGAACGTATTTCGCGGTGACGGTGCCGCGGGCAGTGATGATGTCGCCCGGCAGGTCCTTGTCGCGGAAGTTGAACTTGGTCTTCCAGACCCAGCCGCCCGTTCCGACCCAGTCCTTCATCATCTGTACCAGCACGTGCTGCTTCCACGAGCCGTTGACCAGCACGTCCGGCAGCTTGTCGTGGCCGACGGCGAACGGCTGGTCGTAGTGGATGCGATGCCAGTTCTCGATGGCCGCGCTCCAGCGCATGATGTGCATGGTGCTCATCGGGCCCTTGGAGATCGGAGCAATCTCCATGTTCAGTTGCACGTCGTCGTAGTAGATCTGCGGTTTCATGACACTCTTCAGCAGCGGCAGAAGAAGCCGCCTTCTTCGCCGAGATAGCGGCCCTCTGCGCCGCTGCGCCGGGCCTTGAAGGATCCGCCCGAGACGACGCGCCCCGCCTTCAGAACGAGGCGCACGCGCGCGAGCGAATCGAGGTTCTGCAGCAGGTCGCCCTCCACCGCCAGGACGTCGGCGGACTTGCCGGCTTCCAGCGTGCCGGCGTCCGGCAGGCGCAGGATCTGAGCATTGGTACGGGTAGCGGCCTGCAGCGCGGCCATCGGCGACAGGCCGGCCTGCGCCAGCAGCGCAATCTCGCGGGCCACCGAGCCATGCGCGATGCAGGGGCCGCCGCTGTCAGTGCCGGCGCCGATGCGCACGCCTGCGGCGCGCGCCATACGTACCGCCTCGAGCACTTTCTCCCACGCCACCTGCGCCTTGCGGCGCACATCCTCGGACAGCAGCAATTCCTGCGGGGGATGGGCCAGCACCTGATAAGGCAGCAGCGTCGGCACGAAGAAGATGCCGCGCTCGGCCATGCGGGCGGCCAGCTCCTCGGTCATGAAGTTGCCGTGTTCGATGCAGTCCACGCCGGCGGCGACCGAGGACTCGATCGACTTCAGTCCTACGGCGTGCACGGCAACGGCGCGGCCCAGCCGATGCGCTTCGTCGACCGCGGCCTCCATCTCTTCCTGGGTGAACTGGCACGCCTCCAGGCCCGCGCCGGCGTTCGACACCTGGCCGCTGGCCATCAGCTTGACGAAGTCCGCGCCGTCCTTGAACAGCTGACGCACCGTCCGGCGCATGTCCTGCGCGCCGTCGACCTCGCGGCCGAGCACGTTCTCGCGGCGGCCGTAGCCGCCCGTGATCGTGAGCTGCGTGTCGCAGCTGACGATGGTCGGACTCACGGTGACCTCGGCGCGCGCTGCATCGCGCAGCGTGGGGATCACGCCGGTGGGCGCGCCCATGTCGCGCAGCGCCGTAACGCCCGCGCACAGGCTGTCCTGCGCGCGCTGCGCGGCGCGCAGCAGGGTCATGCCGCGCGATTCGGTCTCGACCAGGCCGCGAGGGCGAGGCGAGCCGTCGTCGACCAGATGCACGTGGCTGTCGATCAGGCCGGGCAGCAGCGTGCAGTCGCCCAGGTCGATCAGCTCGGTATCGCTGCCCAGCTCGGCGAGCGGGGCAAGACCGGCGATGCGGCCGGCCTCGACGACGAGCGCGTGCCCGCTCAGCGGCCGTTCGCTCACGCCGTCGACGATGTACTCGGCGCAGTAGGCTTTCTTCATGGGACGGAACCCCGGCTTGTCTGATCAGCGCGGCTTACTTGATCAGCCCGGTTTCCTTGAGGATGGGCTGATAGGTCTTGCGCTCGTTCTCGATCAGCTCGCTGACTGCCTTGCTGTCGAGGTCGTAGAGCGCCAGCTTCATCCGCGCGAATTCCGCCTTGGCTTTCTCGTCCTTCATCACCTGCCGGATGGCATCGCCCAGCTTGCGCGTGATGGCGGGCGGGGTGCCCTTGGGCACGAAGATGATGCCCACCGGCACCTGGATGGGGACGTTGAAGCCCTGCTCCTCGAAGGTGGGGATGTCCGGGAATGCCGAGGTGCGCTGCTTGGCGAACGTGACCAGGGCGCGCAGCTTGCCGGCCTCGAGCAGCGGCGCCGCCGCCACCTCGGTGATCGACGCCATCTGGATGTGCCCGCCCATGACCGCGGTAATGAGATCGGCGTCGCCCTTGTACTGGATGTCGTTGAGCCGGATGCCGGCTACCTTGGAGAAGACGGTGGGCGCCATGAAGGTGACCGTTCCCTTGCCGAGGTGGCCGTAGGGAATGTCGGGCGTGGCCTTGGCGGCCGCGACGAGGTCGGCCAGGTTCTTGTACGGCGAATCGCCGCGCACCACGAGGAGCTGCGGCGATATCTGCCAGCCGATGATCGGCGTGAGGTCGTCGACGTTGACCGCGGACGGCTGCAGCAAAGGCGTCGTGGAGAACGCGCCCTGGTAGAAGTGGCCGATGGTGTAGCCGTCGGCCGGTGCGTTCGCCAGGAAGGCGGCTGCGATCTGCTGCGCGGCGCCCGGCTTGGGCTGGACCACGAAGGGCGCGTTCAGGATCCTGGAAAGCGAATGGGCGAGCACCCGTACGGTGAGATCGGTCTGGCCGCCGACGGACAGGCCGTGCACGAGGGTGACCGGCTTCGAAGGATATTCCTGCGCGGATGCGTACGACACGCCCAGCAGCGCGCCAGCCGTGGCAAGCGCTCCGATCAGTCGGTTGAATCTGTTCATCTGTTGTCTCCTTTGATGAGGGAAGGGGAGCGCTGTATCAGGCCTTCTCAGGCCTTCGTCTGCAGCTTGCGTCGGTAAGCGGGCAGGTCGCCGCCGCGCAGGACCTTGCCTGGAAGAGGGTGGCCGACGATGCGTTCGGCTTCGCGCGCAACCTCGATCAGGCGATCCAGGTCGACGCCGGTCTCGACACCGATTTCCTGGCACAGGTGTACGAGATCCTCGGTGACGATGTTGCCGGCGGCGTCCTTGAAGCCGGCATAGGGACAGCCGCCCAGACCGGCGACCGCGGAGTCGAAATCGTCGACGCCCATTTCCATCGCAGCCAGCGCGTTCGCCAGCCCCAGACCGCGGGTGTCATGCAGATGCAGATTGATCTTGTATTCCGGCCACCGGTCCTGGACCATGCCCACCAGCCGCCGCACCGACAGCGGATTGGCCCAACCCATCGTGTCGGCCAGCTGGATCAGCTCGATCGGCAGCTCATGCTCGCGTGCGGTGCGAACCAGCCTGTCGATCAGTGACGTCACCAGCTCCGGCGCGATATCGCCCTGGTAGTTGCAGCCGAACGCCGACATCACGCCGATCTCGGTGATGGCCACCTTCCATTCGCGGGCGGCCTCGATGCGCTCTTCGGCCTCTGCCAGCGTCTCTTCCAGTGTGCGATTGGTGTTCTTCTTGGAGAACGCCTCGCTGGCTGTGATGCTGAGCTTTCCCAGCACCGTCAGCTTGTTGGTCTTCAGCGCGCGCACCATGCCCTGGCTGTTCAGATAGATGCCGGTGTAGACCGTGCCGGGGCGGGTCTTGATCCCCGCAACCACGTCCTCCGCATCGGCCATCTGCGGCACCCACTTCGGACTGACGAACGAGGTGACTTCGATTTCGGGGAAGTTGCAGTCCGACAGCAGGTCGATCAGCCGGATCTTGTCGGCGGTGGCGACCGGGTTTTTCTCGATCTGCATGCCCTCGCGCGGGCCCACCTCGTGAATCGCGATCCTGTCTGGTAATGCCATAGTTACTCCTGTGGGAGAACCTGATAATTCGCTATGCGAATTGATTACTCGCAAATCTGCTAAGATCATACTCATGCCTCAAACCCAGCGCAACCGGGGCGCTACGCGCGCGGCCCGAAAATCCACGACGAGCACGGAGACGATGGAGGTCGCGGAGGTCGATGTCGCCGCGGCCGAAGGAAGAGACCGGCAGTTCGTGACCGCGCTCGCGCGAGGGCTGCAGATCCTGAGCTGCTTCTCCTCGACGACGCCGGAGCTGTCCGGGTCGGAGCTGGCCAAGCTGACCGGCCTGCCTCAGCCGACGGTCTGGCGGCTGTGCCACACCATGCTCGAGCTGGGCATGCTGATCTCGACCGCCGGCGACCGGATGCGTCCCGGGCTACCCGTGCTGCGCCTCGGTATCAGCGCGCTGGCCGGGCTCGACGTGGTGGAACTGGCGCGGCCGCACATGCAGGAGGCGGCCAATCACTACCGCGCGGCCTGCGGGCTTGCCACGCGCCAGGGGCTGCAGATGGTCATGATCGAGCGCTGCCACGGAGACAATCCGCTGCTGACCAACCTGCGGCGCGGCTCGGTCTTTCAGGTCGCCGATTCCGGCCTCGGCTGGGCCTGCCTGGCCGGCTTGCCGGCACACGAGCGTGAAGCGCTCATCGCCGAGATCGAGCGCGATGATGCGCAGCGCTGGAAAGCTGCCCGCAAGGCCTTCAGGGCGGCCCTGGCGGATTACGAGGAGAACGGCTTCATCGTCAACTCGGGGATTTTCCATCCCGACTACCACACGGTCGCCGTGCCCGTGTTCGACCGCAATGGGCAGGTGCATTGCGGCCTCAACTGCGGAGCGCCGATCAGCACGCTGCCGACGCAGAAGCTGCGCAAGGAGGTCGGCCCCAAACTGGTGTCGCTGGCCCGCATGCTGGAAGCCGGCATGGTCCTCGACTGAGGCGAAGCGCCGCGCTGCGCCGCGCTGCGCCGCCCCTCGATCAGTCGATCTGCAGCGCGTGCCGATACGAGATCGCTTCGGCCACGTGCGCCGCCACGATCGCGTCAGCCTCCCCCAGATCGGCGATGGTGCGCGACAGCTTCACCACGCGGTGTAGCGCGCGCGACGACCACTGCCGGCGGCGCGCCGCCTCGCGCAGCAGCGCCGCAGCGTTGGGCTCGAGCCGGCAATGCTCGTCGACGGCGCGCGGTTCGAGATGCGCATTGAGCGCGGCCTGCCGCTCGTACTGCCGGTGATGCGCACGCTCTACGCGTGCGGCCACCGCGGCGCTCGGTTCCGACGGTGGGCCGCCGAGCAGCTCGGCTTCGTCGACCGGCTGCACGTTGATCAACAGATCGATCCGGTCCAGCAGCGGCCCCGATAGCCGCGCCTGATAGC
This sequence comes from Burkholderiaceae bacterium, assembly GCA_050187175.1. Classification (GTDB taxonomy): domain Bacteria; phylum Pseudomonadota; class Gammaproteobacteria; order Burkholderiales; family Burkholderiaceae_E; genus Zeimonas. Next base: position 116,209 of record JBFWXS010000001.1, on the reverse strand, counting down.
GGCGCAATTGCTCCGGCGAGCAGCGGCAGCGCGAACTGCCGAAGTGGCCGCAGGGGCAGGGGTTCATGGCGGCGATGAGCTGGAAGCGGGCCGGGAAATCGATGTGCCGCGCGGCCCGCGCCAGGTTGACGCGACCGGTCTCCAGCGGTTCGCGCAGCCCTTCCAGCACGCCGCGGCTGAACTCGGGCAGCTCGTCGAGGAACAGCGTGCCGTGGTGCGCGAGACTGGCCTCGCCCGGACGCGGCTGGGCGCCGCCGCCTATGACCGCCGCCATGGACGCGCTGTGGTGCGGCGAACGGAACGGGCGGTGCCCCCACTGGGCCGGGCTGAAGCGGCCGCCGAGCCCGGCGATGGCGGCAGCCTCGAGCGCCTGCTGCGGCGACAGCGGCGGCAGGATCGACGGCAGCCGCTGGGCCAGCAGCGACTTGCCGGCGCCCGGGGGGCCGACCATCAGCAGGTTGTGCGCGCCCGCGGCGGCGACTTCCAGCGCGCGCTTGGCGCCGGCGTGGCCCTTGACGTCGGCGAGCTCGCCGTGGGCGGCCGCGACGATCGGCGGTGCGGCACCGTCGATGCGCTCCAGCGGGCTCGCGCCGAGCAGATGCGCGGCGACGTCGCGCAGCGTATCGGCGGCCAGCAGCCGCAGGCCCCCCGCCAGCGAGGCTTCGGCGCCGTTGGCGCGCGGCAGTAACAGCGTGCGCGGGCGGCTGTCGCGGCTCATCGCCAGCGTCATGGCGAGCGCGCCGCGAACCGGGCGCAGCGTGCCGTCGAGCGACAGCTCGCCGATCAGCTCCAGCCCGTCCAGTTCAGCGGCGGGAATCTGGCCGCTGGCCGCCAGGATGCCGGCGGCGATAGGCAGATCGAAGCGGCCCGAGCCCTTGGGCAGATCGGCCGGCGCGAGGTTGACGGTCAGCCGGCGGTTCGGGAAATCGAAGCCGGCATGGAGCAGCGCGGCGCGCACGCGCTCGCGGCTTTCTCGTACCTCGGTTTCAGGCCGCCCGACGATGTGGAAGGCCGGCAGGCCGTTGCCGATGTGGACTTCGACGGTGACGGCAGGCGCGTCGACTCCCACCAGGCCGCGGCTGTGAACGATCGCCAGCGACATGGCATGCGGGAATGGCGGCAGCCGTGATGCGCCTGTCTGCGGCTGCCGGCGCGTGCGTTGCGGCGCCGGCCAGCGCTCAGGCTTGCGGGCGGTCGCGCTCGGCCAGCGCCTGTTCGAGCTGCTCGACGCGGGCCTGCAGGCGATTGAGCCGCTCCAGCTGGGCCTCGAACTCGTCGCGCGTGACCAGGTCGAAGCGCTGGAACGTCTGTCCGAGCAGCGCCTTCATGTTGCGCTCGATGTCCGCCGCCGGGCTGTTGCGCAACAGCTCCGACATGCGCGCCTGCAGCTCGCCGAACAGGGATTGCGGAGTATTCGTCATCGTGGAGCCAGTCTAGCACGCAGCTTTCGGCGCGGTGCCGCTTTGCCTGCGCCGGACGGCCGAGGCCATCGGATCAGGCCTTGCGACGAACGCCCGTCAGCCCGCGCGTCCGCACCAAGAGCGTGCACGAGCGCGGCGCGCACCAAGCCGGCGCGCGCTGCGCCGCAGCCATGCATCAAACCCAGGCTTTAGGACGCCGGCGCTGCGAATCGCGCCTGGCACAAGAAATGCTGTTCAGGGTCCGGCGGTTTCGGTTCGCATCCCGGCCCAGATCACACCTTTTTCATCAGGAGAGCCCGATCATGAAGAAAGCCCTCGTCGCCGTCTCGCTGGCTACAGCGGCCATTGCAGGCCTGCCAACGTACGCGGCGGCGCAATCCGCGCCGGCCGCCTCGCCGCATACGTTCAGCGGCAATCTGAGCCTGGTCTCGGAGTATCGCTATCGCGGCATCAACCAGACCAACGGCAAGCCCGCCGTGCAGGGGGGCTTCGATTACTCGCACGCCAGCGGCTTCTACGCCGGCACTTGGTGGACCAACGTCAGCTGGCTGTCGGACGCGGGTGCGAGCAACAGCGTAGAGACCGACTGGTACGCCGGCTTCAAGGGCAGCGCCGGCGACTTCGGCTACGACATCGGCGTGCTGCACTACTACTACCCGGGCCGCTATCCGTCGGGCTTCACCTCGCCGAACACGACCGAGCTGTACGTGGCAGGCACTTGGAAGATGCTGACGCTGAAGTACTCGCACAGCGTCAGCAACCTGTTCGGCGTGGTCGACAGCAAGGGCGCCGGCTATATCGATCTGTCGGGCAACTTCGAGCTGGGCAGCGGCTTCGTGCTCGGCGCGCACGTCGGCCACCAGATCATTCCGTCCGGTTCGGTCGACGGCATCCAGGTCCGTTCGCGCCGCGACTGCTCGTACACCGACTGGAAGCTCGGCGTGTCGAAGGAGATCGTCGGCCTGACGGTCGGTCTGGCCTACATCGATACCGATGCGAAAGGCGGCGAAGGCCAGTGCTATCGCAACGCCTACAACAAGGACCTTGGCAAGGGAACAGTCGTGCTGTCGGTCAGCAAGACGTTCTGAGTCTGTCGTCGTCATTGCGGCCGGCGCGAGCCGGCTGCGCATGGAGGATCGTATGAAACTCATCACCGCCATCATCAAGCCGTTCAAGCTCGACGAAGTGCGCGAAGCGCTGTCGGGGATCGGCGTGCAGGGGATCACCGTCACCGAGGTCAAGGGCTTCGGCCGGCAGAAGGGCCACACGGAGCTGTATCGGGGCGCCGAGTACGTGGTCGACTTCCTGCCCAAGGTGAAGATCGAAGTCGCGGTGGCCGATGCGCTGGTGGACCGCGCCATCGAAGCGATCGAAGGCGCCGCGCGCACCGGCAAGATCGGCGACGGCAAGATCTTCGTCTACGACCTGGAACAAGTCGTGCGTATCCGCACCGGCGAAACCGGCAACGAGGCGCTGTGAAAACTAGGACCGCTCATGCAGCGCCAGCGCGCTCGCATCCGCTATCGGAGGCTTCTCTCATGAAATCCCTGACCCGAGTCTTTGCCCTGTGCCTGGCCCTGCTGCTGGCACCTGTCGCGGCCCTTGCCGCGCAGTCGGGCGTCACCGCCGACGCAGCGGCTACTGCCATGGCGCCCATGCTGCTGGCGCAGGCGCCGGCCGGCGATGCGTCCGCGCCGGCCGCGACGCCGGCGGCACCGGCTGCTGAAGCGCCGGCTGCCGGCGCACCGGCAGCCGCTCCGGCCGCGGCCGCGGCGGAACCGGCCGCCGCAGCGGCACCGACGGTGAACAAAGGGGACGTGGCATGGATGATGGTGTCCACTGTCCTGGTCATCGCGATGACGGTGCCGGGCCTGGCATTGTTCTACGGCGGGCTGGCGCGCACGAAGAACATGCTGTCGGTGCTGATGCAGGTCTTCGTCGTGTTCTCGCTGATCACGCTGCTATGGGTGATCTACGGCTACAGCATGGCGTTCACCGGCACAGGCGCATTCTTCGGGTCGCTCGAGAAGATCTTCCTGAGGGGCGTATCGGTGGAAACGCTGGCCGATACCTTCACTGAGGGCGTGAAGCTGCCCGAGTACGTGTTCGTCGCGTTCCAGGCGACCTTCGCCGGCATCACCACGGCGCTGATCGTCGGTTCGTTCGCTGAACGCATCAAGTTCTCGGCCGTGCTGCTGTTCTCGGTGCTGTGGTTCACGTTCAGCTACCTGCCGATCGCGCACATGGTGTGGTACGGCGAAGGCCTGCTGTTCAAGGACGGCGCGCTCGACTTCGCAGGCGGCACCGTGGTGCACATCAACGCCGGCGTGGCCGGTCTGGTCGGCGCGATCATGGTCGGCAAGCGGCTCGGCTACGGCCGCGAAGCGATGCCTCCGCATTCGCTGACGCTGACCATGGTCGGTGCCTCGCTGCTGTGGGTGGGCTGGTTCGGCTTCAATGCCGGCTCGAACCTCGAGTCGAACGCGGGCGCCGCGCTGGCGCTGCTGAACACGCTGCTGGCGACCGGCGCTGCGACGCTGGCCTGGTGCGCAGGCGAAGCGATGGGCCGCGGCAAGGCGTCGATGCTGGGCGCCGCGTCGGGCGCAGTGGCCGGCCTCGTCGGCATCACGCCGGCGGCGGGACTGGTCGGTCCGATGGGCGCCATCGTCATCGGCCTGGCTGCCGGCTTCATCTGCCTGTGGGCGGTCAACGGCCTGAAGCGGCTGCACGGCGCGGACGATTCGTTCGACGTGTTCGGCGTGCACGGCGTGGGCGGCATCGTCGGCGCGCTGCTGACCGGCGTGTTCAACGCGCCCGGCCTGGGCGGCACCGGCGGTCCCGACTTCTCGATCGCCAGCCAGCTGGCGGTCCAGTTGAAGGGCGTGGTCATCACCATCGTCTGGTCGGGTGTCGTCGCGGCGATCTGCTACAAGATCGTCGACATGATCGTCGGGCTGCGCGTCGCCGAGGACGAAGAGCGCGAAGGCCTGGACATCGTGTCGCACGGCGAGTCGGCCTATCACATGTGATGGGCGAGCGGGCGGATCCCTGCCGGATGATGTCCGGGCAGGTCCGCCGCCAGGCGCGGAAGAAGGGCGCCGCTCAGGCGGCGCAGCAGCAGGGAGGCGCGGCCGTGACGGCGCGCCTTTTCTGCTTTCTGTGCCGCCTCCGCTTTCCATGCTTCCTATCCTTTCCGCGTCGGCCGACAGGGCATTCGGCAGGGCTGCCGCGCGGCACTGCCTAGAATCGCGGCCCATGGACAAGGACAATCGAACCGGCGCCCGAGGCAATCGGCCCTTCGAGAGCGGTCGCCGAGCCCCGGAGGCCGGCCGCAGATGAGCCGCGCCCCAGCCCCCTCCGGCGCCAAGGCTCCCGCTGCGTTGACGCGGCCCGCGATCGCACGGCTGGCCGCGGCCGCATGGCCGGCGCTGGCCGCCTTCGCCGTGGCGCAGCTGCTGCGGCACGCCGTGGTCGAGCCGCCGGCGATCGCTCATCTGTGCGACCCCGCGCCATGGACCGGCTGGTGCGCGCTGCGTTCCGTGCTGCTGCTGACCTTTATCACGCAGGGCATCGGCTGGGTCGCGCTGGCGGTCGGCGCCTATGCCACATGGCGGCGCAGCGCAGGCTGGGCGCAGCTGGCTCTCGCGCTCGGCAGCGCGGGGCTGGTGCTCTACTCGTTCGAGCCGTCTGCGCTTGCCGCGCTGCTCGGCGCGCTGGTACTGGTGCGAACCGCGCCGCGTCCCGGTTTCTGATGCGGCAGACCGAAGCAGGCGGCGGCCAGCGCCAGCAGCAGCGCGAGGAAGCCGAGCGCCGCGAGATTGCTGGGCCGCTCCAGCAGCGCCACGAGCGGCGCGGCCGCGACCATGACGCCGGCCAGCAGCCGCTCCTCGCGCGCGTCGGGCGGCAGCCGCTGTCCCTGCGCGGCGAGCAGCAGCATCGCGCCGGTCGGCAGGGCGAACAGCGGCCACGGAAAGCCGCGATAGCGCGCGTCGAAGACCAGCAGCAGCAGGGTCGCGGCGGCGCCGAACAGGAACAGTGCGCGCAAGGCCGACAGCAAGGCCTCGCTGGTCGGGGGCCGCGACGGTGCGGCGCTCGTGCTCGCGGACGGGATACGCAGCAGCTCGGCAAGGCCGGGGAGCTGCGCAGCGCGGCCGGGCGCAGCGCGACCGGGGGCGGCACCTCCGGCCGGGTCGACGTATCCGTTCGCCTCGCCGCACCCGCCCGCGCGCCGGACGGCCAGCCAGACCATGAGCGCGCCCAACACCGCTCCGCCGCCGCCGATCGCCAGCTCGAGCGCATCGCGATGCCAGGTTTGCACATAGCGCCACTGGACGTGCAGCACGATGCCGACGGCGAGCCCGCACAGCAGCTGCGCGCCCAGCGCTGCGCCGTCGACACCGCGCCGGCCGGGCGGAACGGACAGGCCGATCTCGCGCCGCTGCCGGAACAGCGCAAGCGCGCCGGCGAGCAGCATGGCCGCGCCGCCGGCCAGCAGCGGTTCGCGCCAGCGCGCCTCGGGCGCGATCGGGCCGTGCCACGGGAAGGCCGGGCGGCCGGCGCTGTCGAACAGTCCCCAGTAGCCGCCCATGGCACCCTCGAGGTGACGCTTCCACGGCTGGTCGAAGCCCTCGATCAGGTTGTACGGCAATCGCTGCGCGTGAGCCTCGGCGACGAAGCCGCGCACGAAACGCGCCTGCTCGACCACGCCGGGCTCGGCCTGCCGGCGTGCGCGTCCGGCGCGCGGCCAGCCCGTTTCGCCGATCAGCAGCGTGCGGCCCGGAAATGCCTGCTGCATCTGCCGGTAGATGTCGACCACGTGCGTCACGGCCTCGTCGACGCCGACGGGCTCGTCCTCCCAATACGGCAGGATGTGGATCGTGATGAAGTCCACCGCGCCGGCCAGCCGCGGATGCTTGTGCCAGAACTCCCAGACGTCGGCATAGGTGACCGGCACGCCGGCCCCGGCGCGCGCCTGCTGGAGCAGCGCCAGCAGTTCGTGCTCGGCCAGCTCCCGGCGCAGCATCACCTCGTTGCCGACGACCAGCGCGCGCACCACGTCGCGATGCGCCTGCGTGAGGGCCAGCGCGCGCTGCAGTTCGACAGCGTTCCGGGCGCGGTCGCGGTTGAGCCAGACGCCCATCAGCACCTGCATGCCGAGCTCACGCGCGACCTCGGGCACCTGATCGAGGCCCTGGTCGATCGAGTAGGTGCGCACGCATTGCGTGCGCGCCGACAGCAGCCGCAGGTCCTCGGCGATGCGGGCGCGCGAGACTCGCGCCGTCTCGTCGAACGGCGATTCGCCGGGCAGCCGGAACGGCGCGTACGACACGCAGTCGACGCGTTCCACGCCGGCCTCGGGCACTTCGCGCGGCCAGGCCTGCCAGATCACGCTGCCGATGGCGGTCAGCGCGAACAGCAGGGACCAGAGCAGCGTTCTCGTCGCAACGGGCATATCGATTGCTTGGGGTTTGCCGGCGTCAACCCGGCCGACGCCAATTCGTTTGAGTCAGTTCGTCTGAGTCCTTTTGCGGGCTCGCCCGGAGCTTGCATCAATTTCGTTCACCACGTCGGCGCTGAGTCCCCAGCAAGAGGTTTTCATCGATGTCATACATGAGCGGCGGTAGTTCGAGCCGCGGGTCGGTTCGTTCCTGGTTTCCGGCCCTTCGCGATCTCGTCAGCACCATGCCCGCACCGGTCCGCGTCAAGGCCGTGGCGGTCGCCATGCTCGTCGTGCTGGCCAACCTGTGGATCTGGCAGGCGCTGCATCGGCCGATCGACGCGCCCGACGTCGACGGCAAGGTGGCCGGCATGGCCTACAACGTGTTCCAGCGCTGGGACGATCCGATCAAGCGCAAGTTCCCCACGCTGCGCGAGATCGACGCCGACATGGCGATCCTCGCGCGCCACACGCAGCGGCTGCGGACCTACAGCTCGAGCGAGTTTCCCGAGCTGCCGGCGCTGGCGGGCCAGCATGGTCTGCGCCTGACGGCCGGCGTCTGGTTCGACCGACGCTCGTTGAACAACCGGCGCGAGATCGAGGCCGTCAAGGAAGCGGTGCAGAACGAGCACAGCATAGACCGCGTCATCGCCGGCAACGAGTCAATGCTGCGCGGCGACCTCGAGGCCAGCGAGCTGATCGCCTATCTCAACGAGCTGCGCCGCGAGCTCGACGTGCCGGTCTCGACCGCCGAGCCGTGGCACGTCTGGATGCGCTATCCCGAGCTGGCGCGCCATGTCGATTTCATTACCGTGCACCTGCTGCCGTACTGGGAGGGGCTGCCCGCGAGCGAGGCGCTGAACTACGCGCTGGAACGGCTGGACCAGCTGCAGCGGCGCTTCCCGCACAAGAAGATCGTCATCGGCGAGATCGGCTGGCCCAGCCAGGGCGACCGCTTCGACGGCGCGCGCGCGTCGCCCGATGATCAGGCCCGCTTCATCCGCGAGTTCGTTTCGCTGGCCAAGACGCGCAAGTTCGACTACTTCCTGATGGAAGCGATCGACCAGCCATGGAAAGTGGCCAATGAAGGCCGGGCCGGCGCCTACTGGGGCATCATGCACGCCGACCGCACGCCGAAGTTCGCGATGCAGGGTCCGATCCAGTCCGATCCGCACTGGAGCGGCAAGGCGATCGCCGCCTCGCTGCTGGCCTTCCTGCCCATCCTCGCCTTCTGCCTGCTGTTCCCGCATCTGCGGCTGGCGAGCCGGGTGCTGTTCGCTGCGCTGATCCAGGCCTGCGCGTCGCTGCTCGTGTGGCTGGTGGCGCTGCCGTTCGACTACTACCTGCGGCCCGTCGACTGGCTCGCGCTGATCGTGCTGCTGCCGTCGCTGCTGGCGATGATCGCCATAGTGCTGGCCAACGGCTTCGAGTTCGTCGAGATGTTCTGGCCGGGCAACCTGCGCCGCCGCTTCGAGCCCCAGCCGCTGCCGGCCGGCGCGCCGCAGCCGCGCGTGTCCATCCATCTGGCCTGCTGCAACGAGCCGCCCGAGATGGTCATCGCCACCATCGACAGCCTGCGCGCGCTGGACTACGACAACTATGAAGTGCTTGTCATCGACAATAATACGAAGGACGAAGCGCTGTGGCGCCCCGTCGCCGAACACGTGGCGCGGCTGGGCGAGCGCTTCAAGTTCTTCCATCTGCCGAGCTGGCCGGGCTTTAAGGCCGGCGCGCTGAACTTCGGACTGCAGCAGACCGACCCGGCGGCCGAGATCGTCGGCGTGGTCGATGCCGACTATGTCGTCAAGCGCGACTGGCTCAGCTCGCTGGTCGGCCATTTCGCGGATCAGAAGGTAGCCGTGGTGCAGGCGCCGCAGGCGCATCGCGACTGGGGCCGCCAGCCGTTCCGCCGCATGATGAACTTCGAGTACGACGGCTTCTTCCGCATCGGCATGCATCATCGCAATGAGCGCGATGCGATCATCCAGCACGGCACCATGACGCTGATCCGCGCGCAGGCCTTGCGCGAGCACGGTCAGTGGGCCGAATGGACGATCTGCGAGGATGCCGAGCTCGGCCTGCGGCTGATGGATGCCGGCTTCTCCACCGTCTACGTCGACCGCGTCATGGGCCAGGGCCTGACTCCCGACGACTTCGCCGCGTTCCGCAAGCAGCGCCGCCGCTGGGCGCAGGGCGCGATGCAGATTCTCAAGGGCCACTGGCAGACGCTGGTGCGCGGTTCGGGGCTCAGCGCCGGCCAGCGCTTCCATTTCCTGACCGGCTGGCTGTCGTGGATCGGTGATGCGCTGCATCTGGTGTTCGCGTTCGCTGCCATGGCCTGGACCGTCGGCGTCCTGGCCGCGCCGCAGTACTTCAGCCTGCCGATCACGCTGTTCATGGTGCCGCTGTTCGTGTTCTTCGTCGTCAAGGCGGCGTTCGGCCCGCTGCTGTACTGGCGCCGCGTCGGCTGCTCGCCGCGCGACATCGCCGGTTCGGCGCTGGCCGGCATGGCGCTGTCGCACGCCGTCGCGCGCGGCGTCTTCAGCGGCCTGACCTTCCGCCGCGCCGTGTTCGAGATCACCAAGAAGGGCAGCAAGCCAGCCGGCGGCGGCTCCAGCGACGGCTACGGCGCCGTGCGCGAGGAGCTGCTGCTGCTGGCCGGACTGTGGGTCTGCGTGTTCGGCATGGCGGTCACGCGCGAGCCCGGCCACATCGAATCGGCGATGTGGATGACGATCCTGGCGCTGCAGTCACTGCCGTATCTGGCCGCGCTGCTGTGCACCGCGCTGGCCAAGCTGCCCGAGCGCGCCCCTTCCGGTGCGGGGGCGCCCGTACCGGCAGGCGCGGCGACCGCGCTCGCCGCTGCCTCGGCCGGTGCAGCCGGCGCGGCCGTGCTGGGCGCGCCGGATCGTCCCATGCCTGTCAACGGCGGTTGATCGGCGGCGGGCGGGCGCGGCGGGCGGGCGCGGCGGGCGGGCGC
>JBFWXS010000001.1:66579-106271 GCA_050187175.1 Burkholderiaceae bacterium | reverse complement strand
GCGGCGGGCGGGCGCGGCGGGCGGGCGCGGCGGGCGGGCGCTGACCTGCCCGCTTGCTCCGAGAGGCCAGCCGCCGCGCGGCCGGTGGGGCCGGAGGGCCGCCGATCCGCGTCCCCGGCCGGCCTTCTTTCTTCGTCCGCCGCCCCATCCGGACGATCGGGCCGCCGGGCGGCGCTCGGTCCTCCGCCATCCTTCGCCGTTCACCCGGCGCGGTCTCCACCGTCGCCTCCGCCGTCGCCCCCGCCGTCGCCCCACTGCCGCTCGCCTGGCGGGGCCCGCCGTCCGCCCGGCGCGGCTCCTCCGGTCCTCCCGGCCGCCCGCGCGCCCGTCGCCCACCCCTTCGACCCTACGCAAAGATCGGCCTCGGCCAGGGCGCTACAATCCGCCAATTCCCTCGCTGGCGATCCCATGGTTCCACATCTCGTCACCGCGATGTCCGCGCCCTTGCAGGACTTCGAGCGCCGCATCCTCGATGCCACCGCCCAGATCGAACGCTGGTTCCGGCTGGAATGGCAGGACCACACGCCGCCGTTCTACGCGTCGGTCGACCTGCGCAATGCCGGCTTCAAGCTGGCACCGGTCGATACCAACCTGTTCCCGGGCGGCTTCAACAACCTGTCGGCCGAAATGCTGCCGCTGGCCGTGCAGGCTGCCATGGCGGCGATCGAGAAGTACTGTCCGGACGCACGCAATCTGCTGCTGATTCCCGAGAATCACACGCGCAACACTTATTACCTGCAGAACGTGCTGCGGCTGGCGACTATCCTGCGCCAGACCGGCCTGAACGTCCGCTTCGGCACGCTGAACCCCGAGATCACGGCCGCCACGCCGATTCCGCTGCCCGACGGCCAGTCCATCGTCGTCGAGCCGCTGCTGCGGCGCGGCCGGCGCGTAGGCGTCGTCGACTTCGATCCGTGTTCCGTCCTGCTGAACAACGACCTGTCGTCGGGCATCCCCGACGTGCTGAAGGATCTGCACGAGCAGGTGCTGCTGCCGCCGCTGCACGCCGGCTGGGCCGTGCGGCGCAAGTCGCTGCATTTCGCGGCCTACGCCGACGTGGCCAAGCGCTTCGCCAAGCAGCTCGACATCGATCCGTGGCTGGTCAACCCGTATTTCGCGCGCTGCGGCCAGATCGATTTCCAGGAGCGCACCGGCGAGGAGTGCCTGGCCAGCAACGTCGATGCGCTGCTCAAGCAGATCCGCGCCAAGTACAAGGAATACGGCATCACCGAGACGCCATTCGTCATCGTCAAGGCCGATGCCGGCACCTACGGCATGGGCGTGATGTCGGTGCGCGACGCGTCCGAGGTGCGCAACCTGAACCGCAAGCAGCGCAACAAGATGGCCGTCGTCAAGGAGGGCCTGGAGGTCCACGACGTGCTGCTGCAGGAGGGCGTGCACACGATCGAGACCGTCGAGGGCGGCGCGGCCGAACCGGTCGTCTACATGATAGACCGCTATGTCGTCGGCGGCTTCTACCGCGTGCACGCCGACCGTGCGCGCGACGAGAACCTGAACGCGCCCGGCATGCATTTCGTGCCGCTGCCGTTTGCCTCCAGCTGCAACCTGCCCGACCGCAGCGCGTCGGTCGAGCAGGCGCCGAACCGTTTCTACGTGTACGGCGTAGTGGCGCGGCTGGCGGCGCTGGCGGCGGCGGTCGAGCTCGAACAGACGGACCCGGACCAGTCGCGCTACGGCTGATCGCCGCGGCGTCCCTGACGAAACGGAGTGTTGCCGATGCGCGTGCTGGTGATTCTGGATCCGCTGCCGCTGGTCAAAACCTACAAGGACTCGACCTACGCCATGATGGTCGAGGCCGCGGCCCGCGGCCACGAGCTGTCCGTCTGCGAGCAGCATGAACTGGCGCTGATCGGCGGCCGCACCGTCGCCACCGCGCGGCCGCTGCGGCTGACCGACACGACCGGCAGCGGCGCGCCGTGGTACGAGCTCGGCGAGCCCGCGCGCGAACCGCTCGACGCGTTCGGCGCCGTGCTGATGCGCAAGGACCCGCCGTTCGACATGGAGTACGTCTACTCCACCTACCTGCTCGAGCACGCGGTGCGCCATGGCGCGCGCGTGTTCAACGATCCGCGGGCAGTGCGCGACCACAACGAGAAGCTGTCGATCGCCGAGTTCGCGCAGTTCACCGCGCCGACCATCGTCACCCGCTCGGCCGACGATCTGCGCGCCTTCGTGCGGGAGCACGGTGAAGCCGTGTTCAAGCTGCTCGACGGCATGGGCGGCACCTCGATCTTCCGCGCCAAGCACGACGATCCCAATCTGTCGGTGATCATCGAGACGCTGAACCTGTTCGGCGCGCGCTCGGTCATGGCCCAGCGCTTCCTGCCCGAGATCCGCGACGGCGACAAGCGGGTGCTGCTGATCGGCGGGCAGGTCGTCCCGTACTGCCTCGCGCGCATTCCGCAGCAAGGCGAGTTCCGCGGCAACCTGGCCGCCGGCGGGCGCGGTGTGGCCCGCGAGCTGTCGCGGCGCGATCGCGAAGTCGGCGAAGCGCTGGCGCCGGAGATGGCCGCCCGCGGCCTGCTGCTGGTCGGCTTGGACCTGATCGGCGACTGCATCACCGAGATCAACGTCACCAGCCCCACCTGCTTCCAGGAGATCCGTCAGCAGACCGGCTACGACGTCGCGCGGCTGTTCGTCGACGCGCTGGAGACCGCGGCGCAGCGCTCATGATCGGCATCATGGTCGTTTCGCACGAGCCGCTGGGAACGGCGCTCCTGCACTGCCTGCGTCATATCTTCGGGCGCCTGCCGCCGCAGGTGGCGGCGCTCGATGTGATCCCCGACGAAGACCCCGAGTTCGCCTCCGGTGCGGCGCGCGATCTGCTGATGCGCATCAACGACGGCAGCGGTGTCATCGTGCTCACCGATCTGTACGGCGCCACGCCGTCGCGCATCGCGATGCAGCTGGCCGCGCCGCACCGCGTCTGCGTGCTGGCCGGCGTCAATCTGCCGCTGCTGCTGAAGGCCATCACGCATCGCCGCATGCCGGTCGAGGAGCTGTTCGATCTGCTGATCGAGGCCGGCCGCGAAGCGATCCGTCCGGCGCTGCCCGAAGTGCCGGGCACCGGCGGCGCGGCGGCGACGCTGCCACCGGCCTCCGGTTCGACCCCAGCCACAGGATCCCCCGACGATGCGGCAAGCTGAAGCGGTCATCGTGAACAGGCTCGGCCTGCATGCCAGGCCCTCGGCCAAGCTCACGGCCACCGCGTCCAAGTTCAAGGCCGAAGTCTGGCTCACCAAGAATGGACGCCGCGTCAACGGCAAGAGCATCATGGGTGTCATGATGCTGGCAGCGGCCAAAGGCAGCACGCTGCTGATCGAGGCCGACGGCGACGACGAGAGCGAAGCCGTCGACGCGCTGGTGAAGCTGGTCGGCGAAGGTTTCGGCGAGGAATAGGCGGAGAGCGGCGGCAGATGTTCAGCTTGCATGGCACCGGCGTAGGCGGCGGCATCGTGATCGGCCGCGCGCGCGTGCTCGAGTCGCGCCATCGCGACGTGGTGCGCTATCGCTTGCAACCGCACGAACTCGATCGCGAGCTGGCACGGCTGGAAACCGCGCTCGAAGTGGTCCGCACCGAGCTGAACGCGCTGGCCGAGCATCTGCCGGCCGACGGTCCTGCCGAGGCGCGCGCGCTGCTCGACGTGCACATGATGATCCTCGACGATCCCGCGCTGGCGCAGGCCGCGCGCGACGTGGTGCGCGAGCATCTGTGGAATGCCGAGTGGGCGGTCGCGTCGCAGGCCGGGCATCTGGCGGCGCAGTTCGCCGAATTCGAGGATCCCTACCTGCGCGAGCGCGGCCGCGATGTGCAGCAGGTGGCCGACCGCGTCATCCGCGTGCTGTCGGGCTCGCGCTCGGCGGCAGCCGCGGTCTCCGAACCGGCGATCTTCGTGGCCGAGGACGTCGCGCCGGCCGACATGCTGTCGCTGCGCTCGGCGATCGGCTTCGGGATAGACCTCGGCGGCACCACCTCGCACACGGCGATCCTTGCGCGCAGCATGAACGTGCCCGCCGTGGTCGGCCTCGGCATGGCCAGCCACCTGATCCAGGACGACGACTGGCTGATCCTCGACGGCGAGGCCGGCGTGGTCATCGTCGCGCCCGACGAGACGGTGCTCACCGAATACCGGCACCGCCAGGCTGCCGGCGAGATCGAGCGCGAGCGCCTGAAGCGGTTGATCCATGTGCGCGCGGTGACGCTGGACGGCGTGCCGGTCGAGCTGCACGCGAACATCGAGATGCCCGAGGAAGCCACGCCCGCCATGGCCGCGGGCGCCGACGGCGTCGGCCTGTACCGCTCCGAGTTCCTGTTCATGAACCGCCGCCTCGCGCCCGACGAGGACGAGCAGTTCGAGGCCTACCGCGCCGCGGCGCTCGGCATGGAAGGCCGGCCGGTGACGATCCGCACGCTGGACATCGGCGCCGACAAGGCGCTGCACGGCGACGAGACGCCGACCTCGCCGAACCCGGCACTCGGTCAGCGCGCAATCCGCTACTGTCTCGCACAGCCCGAGATGTTCATGCGGCAGCTGCGCGCGATCCTGCGCGCCTCGGCCTTCGGGCGCGTGCGCCTGCTGGTGCCCATGCTGGCGCACAGCCACGAGATTGATCAGACGCTGCGGCTGATCGATCTCGCCAAGGCGCACCTGCGCGGACGCGGGCTGGAGTTCGACGAACAGATGCCGGTCGGCGGCATGATCGAGGTGCCGGCGGCTGCGCTCACGGCAAGCCTGTTCGTGCGCCGGCTCGATTTCCTGTCGATAGGAACCAACGACCTGATCCAGTACACGCTGGCCATCGATCGCGCCGACCATGAAGTGGCCTCGCTGTACGAGCCCTTCCATCCCGCCGTGCTGCGGCTGATCGCGATGACCATCCGCGCGGCGCGCAAGGCCGGCAAGCCGGTCGCCGTCTGCGGCGAAATGGCCGGCGACTGGGCCGCGACCCGGCTGCTGCTCGGCATGGGGCTGACGCAGTTTTCCATGCACCCGGCCAGCCTGCTGCGCGTCAAGCAGGAGATCCTGCGCGCCGATACGTCGAAGCTAGTGCCGCGCGTGAACCGGCTGCTGAACAGCGACGATCCGTTGCGTGTGCGTGCGTTGCTGGCGAAGCTGATGGGAGATGAATGAGCGCGGCCGGCCGCGCTCATCGCCCCCGGCAGGCCGGATCGGCCGCCCGCTTCACTGCAGCGGGATCTTTGCCTCGCGGATGACGCGCGCCCACTTGTCGTGTTCTTCGCGCATGAAGCGGCCGAACTCGGCGGGCGTGCTCATCACGACGTCGAATCCTTGCGCGACGAGCTGGCGCCGCACGTTCGGGTCGTTGGATGCCACGCGCAGCGCTTCGTTCCAGCGCGCCACGATGCCGTCGGGCGTGCCTTTCGGCGCCGAGATACCCATCCACAGATACGCGCGGAAATCCGGATAGCCCTGCTCGGCGAGCGTGGGCAGATCGGGATAGGTCGAGCTGCGCACTTGCCCGGCTTGTCCCAGCGCCCTGACCTTGCCGGAGTCCACCATCGGCTTGGTCCACGCGGTACTGCCCCAGAACAACTGCAGATGACCGCCCATGAGGTCGCTTTGCGCCGGGGCTCCTCCCTTGTACGGCACGTGCACCATGGAGACGCCGGCCGCCTGCGCGAACAGTTCAGCCGTCAGGTGCGACGAGCTGCCGACGCCGGTCGAGCCGAAGGTCACGGTGTTCGGATTCGCCTTCGCGTAGGCGACGAGCTCGCGGATGTTGGTGGGAGCAAAGTTCGCGGTCGATACGCCGACCAGCGGCGCGCGCACCAGAAGCGAGATCGGCGCCAGATCGTTGAACGGGTCCATGGGCATCTTCTGGTACACGGCGGGTGCCATGGCCAGACTGTCGAAGACCATGAGCAGCGTGTAGCCGTCCGGCGCGGCGCGGGCTGCTTCCTGCGCGCCGACCAGCCCTGCGCCGCCGGCGCGGTTGTCGACGACGACGTTCTGCCGCAGCGTTTCGGACAGCTTCGGCGCCAGCAGGCGAATCACGCCGTCGACGACACCGCCCGCCGGCCAGGGCACGACGATGCGGACCGGCCGGTTCGGGTAGTCGGACGGCTGGGCGCCGGCCAGGCTGGCGGTGCCGGCGAGCAGCGCGCCCGCAATGAATGAGATCAACTTCATGGTCAAGGACCTCCGGGTTGGTTCTGTCGGGCGCAGCGACGGGCTCAGGCCCGGTACTGCGCGTCCCATTCGCGGGCCGCGGGCGTGCCGATCAGTTCGTTGAACTCTCGAAAGCCGGTCATCGACGATTCGAGCAGCGGCTGCGTGGTTCCGCCGTCGCGGATGCAGGCGAGGGTGGACCGCATTGCATGAACCGCGGTCAGCAGCAGAGAGATCGGGAAGATCGCCATCCGGATGCCCAGCTGCTCCAGCTGCTCGACCGGCAGCAGCGGCATCGTCATCGCTTCCGAGTTCACGAAGGCGACCGGCCGGCGGGCGGCACCGACCATCGCGGCCAGCTCCGGCTGCCCGTATGGGCCGAGCATCATGCTCATGTCCGCGCCGGCTTCCTCGTACAGATGCATTCGTTCGACGGCGGCCTCGAAGCCTTCGACGGCGACAGCGTCCGTCCGCGCGATCACCAGCAGATTGCTGTCGCGGCGCGTGTCCAGCGCGGCACGGATGCGGGCCGTCATCTCCTGTGCGCTGACCAGTTGCTTGCCCTGCATGGCTCCGCACTTCTTCGGCAGCGCCTGGTCCTCCAGCTGCACCGCGGAGACGCCGGCGTGCTCGAAGCACTGCAGCGTGCGGATCACGTTGCCGATGCTGCCGTAACCGGTGTCGATGTCGCAGACGACCGGCAGGTCGACGGCGCGGACGATCTCGGCGGCGCGAGCCGCGACCTCGGACATGCCCAGCAGGCCCAGGTCCGGCTGGCCGAAGCTGGCCTCGACCGCGAAGCCCGAGACATAGACGGCGTCGAATCCGGCCTGCTCGATCAGGCGGGCGCCGAGCGCGTCGCCCGCGCCGGGCGCGACGACGATGCGCCCGCCCTCGATGCGCTGCTTGAGCAAGGCGCGCCGCTGCGCCGGCTGCTGTGTGACGAACAGGCTCATCGCGCCTCCGCTCCGTGTTCGGATCCGTTCATCACGCGCTTCAGGTAAGGCACCAGTCCGCCCGCGGCCAGCAGTTCGGCATCGGCCTGCGTCAACGGTTCCATCGGCAGCGAAGTGCCGCGGGTGCGGTTGCGCACTACGCCTTCGGCCCAGCAGACCTCGAGCTCATCCCAGCGGGAGACGGCCTGGTGGATGCCCGGACAGGTGACCTGCGGAAAGCCGAGACTCATCTCGCCGCGCCAGTAGCCCGGCGCGAAGGAGTCGGCGATCACGCCTTGCACGCCCAGATGGCGCATGATGCGCATCGACGGGTAGTGCGGATGCCCGTATCCGAAGTTGCTGCCGCCCACCAGCAGATCGCCGGGGCGCACCACGGCGACGAAGTCGGGGTCGTAGGCCTGCATGACGGCCTTCTTCAGTTCATCCAGATCCTGGACCTTTATGTTCTTGACGCCGACGATCTGATCGATGTCGAAGTCGGGTTCGTCGAAGACGTAGGCGACGCGCCCGGACAGGTTGCTAAGCGGCATGGCGGTTCCTCAGAGGTAGTCGCGCGGATCGGTGATCTTCCCGTTCAAGGCGGAAGCCGCGACCGTGGCCGCATTGCACAGATAGATCTCCGAGTCGATGCTGCCCATGCGCCCGCGCACGTTCAGCGTCCCGGTCGACACGGCGCGCTGTCCTTCGCTCATCGTCGCGATGCGGCCGTAGCAGAAGTCGCAGCTCGATGAGGACACGAAGGCGCCTGCTTCGACCAGCGTCGAGATCAGTCCCTCGCGTGCCGCCTGGGCCATGATCTCCTGGCTGGTCGGCACGATGTGCAGCGAGAATCCCGGATGCACGCGGCGGCCTTCGAGGATCCGCGCGGCGATGCGGATCTCCTCCAGCCGGCCCGACGCACACGAGCCCAGATATCCGGCATGAACCTCCAGGCCGGCGTGTTCGCTGAGCAGACGCGTATTGGCGGGGCTTGGCGGCGCCACGACGATGGGCTCGAGCTCGTCCAGCACGATCCGATGGCGGCTCGCATAGACGGCATCGGGATCGCTGTACTGCGGCTCGATCTGCTTGCGCGCGCGGGCCTGCGCATAGGCAAGCCGGGCGGGCGAAGGATTGACGATCGCCGTCAATGCGCCGGTGAACATCGCCAGGCCGGTGATCGTCTGCAGTCCTTCGGTCGAGATCGTTTCGGCGCCGTCGCCGCCGATCTCCAGTACCTGGAATCGACAGGCGCTCGGGCCGAGCTGCCGCACGATGTGGTGGAACACGTCGCGCGCCATGACGCCGGTGCGCAGCTCGCCCTCCAGATCGATGCGGACCGTGGCCGGCACGCGGATCGGCACCTGCTTGCGGACGATCGCTTCCATGACGTTGCGCCGCAGCCCGAGCGCCAGCGTGCCGAAGGCGCCCAGCTGGCTGACGTGCCCGTCGAAGTGCACGACGAAGGCGCCCGGCACGGCGTAGCCCACTTCCGAGGCCACCTGGTGGCCGATGCCGCGCTTCTCGAACAGCGCGACGTCGTTCTCGGCGCACCAGTTCCGGGTTCCAATGTGGACCTTCTCCTCCTGCGGCGTCGCCGAGGGCACCATGTGGTCGATGAAGAAGCCGATACGCTCTGGTTCAGCGATTCGGGCGATGCCGAGGTTCTCGCGCATCTCCCTGAACATGACGTCGGTCTGGCCGGGCCAGTCGTACGCCAGCACGAAGTCCGGCGCGGCCAGGACTTCCTGGCCGACGTCGACGTGAGCGGAGCCCGAGGCCCGAGCCAGTATCTTCTCCGCAATGGTCTTGCCCAAATCTGACTCCCGATGGATAGCTGAGTGACAGTAGCTGTGTGACGCCAATTTGGCCTTTTACAGAACAAAAGTCAACCCTTTGAACAATACGATAGAATATGTCCATGAATGAGAACGTTGTTTCCAAAGAGGCGGCGCGGGAGACGGCCCGTGAAACGGATGGCGGTTCAGGAGGCGTCAAATCCGCGGAGCGCGCGCTGGATCTGCTGGAACTGCTCTCGGTCGTCGACGGCCCGCTGGGCGTGAGCGAGATCGCGCGGCGCCTGGGTCATCCGAAGAGCAGCGTTTCGCTGCTGCTGGGCACGCTGGAAGCGCGCGGCTACGTCGTCAGCGAACCGGGCCGCCAGTTCCGGCTCGACCCCGCCTTCCGCAGCGACGAACCGAGCTGGGTGGGCGGCAAGCCGGCCCAGCTGCTGCGCATCGCGGTACCGCTGATGAAGCGCATGGTCAGCGCCGTCGGCGAGAGCGCGATGCTCGGCCTGCTGACGCCGGAATGCCAGGTCCAGTACATCGCGAAGGTCATCAGCGCGAACGAGCTGCGCTTCGACCCCGACATCAGCGCGGTGCGGCCGGCGGTGCTCACCAGCGTCGGCCTGCTGCTGCTGGCGCATCAGTCGCGCGAGGCGATCGAGAAGTTCCTGCTGAGCGCCGAGCTTCCGAAGAGCGACGGGGGTGTGGCGATGACGCCCATGCAGCTGCTCGAACGGCTCGATGCGATTCGCGAGGACGGCTACGCGGTCACTCACAGCGTGCTGCTGGAAGGTGCGTCCGGCATTGCCGCGCCGGTCTTCGGGGCCGACGGCGCCGTCATCGCCGGCATCAATCTGGTGGCGCCCGCCGTCCGCTTCGAGCGGACGCGCGAAACGCTGCGCGCCGCGCTGCTCGAGACCACCGCCACCATTTCCCGCCTCATTGCTCCGGCCGCGCGCAAGCGGGCCGACGGTTCCCGTTCGCCCTGACCTGAAGTTTCTGGAGATTCGAGATGCGCCCCTGGCAGTTCTGGATTGATCGCGGCGGCACGTTCACCGATATCGTCGCCAGGCGTCCCGACGGCGGCCTGCAGACGGCGAAGCTGCTGTCGGAGAATCCGGAGCTCTATGACGACGCAGCGGTCGAAGGAATCCGGCGCCTGCTGGGCTTGAGACCCGGCGAAGCGATCGATGCATCGCGTGTGGAAGTCGTGAAGATGGGCACAACCGTGGCCACCAATGCGCTGCTCGAGCGCAACGGAGAGCCGCTGCTGCTGGCCGTTACGCGCGGCTTCAGGGATGGGCTGCGGATCGCCTATCAGAACCGGCCGAAGCTGTTCGAGCGGCACATCGTGCTGCCCGAGCTGCTGTACCGGCAGGTCGTCGAGATCGACGAACGCCTGTCCGCCGACGGCGAGGTGATCCAGCCGCTCGACGAAGCGGCCGCCCGCAGCGCCTTCGAGCAGGCCCGCGCGTCGGGACTGCGAGCGATCGCGATCGTGCTGATGCACGGCTATCGCTTCGACGCGCATGAACGCCGCCTCGCGCAGATCGCGCGCGAGGCCGGCTTCACGCAGATCTCGGTGTCGCATGAGGTGTCGCCGCTGATCCGCCTGATTCCGCGCGGTGACACGACGGTGGTCGATGCCTATCTGTCGCCGGTGCTGCGGCGCTACGTCGACCGCGTCGTCGACGCGATGCCCGGCGTGCCGCTGCAGTTCATGCAGTCGAACGGCGGGCTGACCGATGCCCGGAAATTCCAGGGCAAGGACTCCATCCTGTCAGGTCCCGCCGGCGGCATCGTCGGCATGGCGAAGGTCAGCCGCCGGGCCGGCTTCGAGCGCGTCATCGGCTTCGACATGGGCGGCACCTCGACCGACGTGTCTCACTACGCCGGCGAGTTCGAGCGCGAGTTCGAGACTCAGGTGGCCGGCGTGCGCATGCGGGCGCCGATGATGAGCATTCATACGGTGGCGGCCGGCGGCGGATCGATCCTCCATTTCGACGGCACGCGGATGAGGGTGGGTCCGGATTCAGCGGGCGCGAACCCGGGGCCGGCCTGCTACCGCAGAGGCGGACCGCTGACTATCACCGACGCCAATGTCATGCTCGGCAAGCTGCAGCCGGATTTCTTTCCGGCCGTGTTCGGCGAGCACGGCGATCAGCCGCTGGACGCCGGCGTCGTGCGCCGGCGCTTCGACGAGCTGGCGGCGGAAATCGCCGCGGCGACGGGCCGACGGATGAGCCCCGAGCAAGTGGCGCAGGGCTTCATCGATATCGCGGTGGCGAACATGGCCAACGCGATCAAGAAGATCTCGGTGCAGCGCGGCTACGACGTCACCCGCTATGCGCTGACCACCTTCGGCGGCGCCGGCGGCCAGCACGCGTGCCTGGTCGCCGACGTCCTCGGCATGCAGGCCGTCCTGGCGCACCCGCTGGCCGGCGTGCTGTCGGCGTACGGCATGGGACTGGCCGAGCAGGTCGCGATCCGCGAACGCTCGATCGAACGGCCTCTCGATGCCGGGGGTCATGCGCAGGCCCAGGCGACGCTCGACGCGCTCGAGAGCGCGGCGCGCGCGGAGCTGCTGTCGCAGGGCCTGCCGTCCGAGCGGCTGCGGGTGAACCGCCGCGTTCTGCTGCGTTATCAGGGCACCGACACCTCGCTGTCCGTGCCGTGGGGGCCGGAGCCGGCGCTGCGCGAAGCCTTCCAGCAGGCCTATCGCCAGCGCTTCGCGTTCCTGCTGCCCGGGCGTGAGCTGGTGCTCGAATCCGCCGTCGCCGAAGCATTGTGCGAACCGGAGGACAGTGGGCTCGCATCGCCGGCGTGTTCGTCGGATGTCCCGGACCGCAGGCCCTCGCCGGCAGCGATCGCCGAGCGTCCGGTCTTCATGGATGGGGACTGGCGCGATACGCCGTTCCATGCCAGAGAGGCGCTGCATCCTGGCGCGAGCATCGACGGTCCGGCTGTCGTCGTCGAATCGACGGCCACCACGATCGTCGAACCGGGCTGGCGCGCGACGGTCAGCGCTGGCGGCGATCTGCTGCTGGCGCGCCACCTGCCGCGCCCGAGGCAGGTCGCGGTCGGCACCGCCGCCGATCCGGTGATGCTGGAGATCTTCAACAATCTGTTCATGTCGATCGCCGAGCAGATGGGCTATCGGCTGCAGAACACGGCGCATTCGGTGAACATCAAGGAGCGGCTCGACTTCTCGTGCGCGATCTTCGATGCCGAGGGGCGGCTGGTCGCGAATGCGCCGCACATGCCGGTGCATCTCGGATCGATGGGGGCCAGCGTTCAGGCGGTGATCGAGCGGCACGTGGAAGCCGCCGGAGCCGCCGCGTCCGTGCGTTCGCCCGGGTCGCTTGAATCGCTCGAACCGCTCAAACCGCTCAAACCCGGCGACGTCTACGTTCTGAACGATCCCTACGCCGGCGGCACGCATCTGCCGGACGTCACGGTGATCACGCCCGTCTTCGATGAGGCCGGCGAGCGCATCCTGTTCTACGTCGGCTCGCGCGGCCACCATGCCGACATCGGCGGCAAGACTCCCGGTTCAATGCCTCCCGACAGCCGCAGGATAGACGAGGAGGGCGTGCTGCTCACCGATTTCCAGCTGGTCGAAAACGGCATGTTCCGCGAGGCCGAACTGCGACACGCACTTTCGTCGGCGGCGTGGCCGGCGCGGAACCCGGACCAGAACGTCGCAGACCTGCGAGCCCAGATCGCGGCCAACGAGAAAGGCCGCGAGGAACTGCTGCGCATGGTCCGCCAGTACGGACTGGACGTCGTCACCGCCTACATGGGCTACGTGCAGGACTACGCCGAGGAGGCGGTGCGGCGCGTGATCGGCGCGCTTCGCGACGGATCGTTCGAACTGACGCTGGACAACGGCGCCGTCATCCGCGTCCGGATCACCGTCGACCGCGATTCGCGAAGCGCCGTCATCGACTTCACCGGTACCTCGCCGCAGCTGCCGCACAACTTCAATGCGCCGAAGGCGGTGACGATCGCAGCGGTGCTCTACGTGTTCCGCACGCTCGTCGACGATGAAATCCCGATGAACGACGGCTGCCTGAGGCCGCTCACCGTGATCGTGCCCGAGGCGAGCATGCTCAACCCGACGGCGCCCGCACCGGTGGTGGCGGGCAACGTCGAGACGTCGATGTGCATCACGAACTGCCTGTACGGAGCGCTCGGCGTGATGGCGTCGGGTACGCCTTCGATGAGCAACTTCACGTTCGGCAACGACCGGCACCAGTATTACGAGACGATCTCCGGAGGCTCGGGCGCCGGCGGCGTGTTCGACGGCCACGGCGGACTCGTCGGCGGATTCGACGGCACAGCCGTCGTTCAGACGCACATGACGAACTCGCGGCTGACCGATCCCGAGGTGCTCGAACAGCGGTTTCCCGTGCGGCTCGAAAGCTACGAGATCCGTGCCGGTTCCGGAGGCGCCGGGCGCTGGCGCGGCGGCGACGGGGGCGTCCGCAAGATCCGCTTTCTGGAGGGCATGACGGCCTCGATCCTGTCCAACGGGCGCGTATATCCCGCCTTCGGCGCTGCCGGAGGCGGCCCTGGCGCCTGCGGCCGCAATAGCGTACTGCGCGCCGACGGCGGAATCCAGGTCCTCGGCCATGCGGAGAAGGTCGAGCTTGCGGCCGGCGACGTCTTCATCGTCGAAACGCCCGGCGGCGGCGGTTTCGGGGATGAGCCGCACGCCGCCGCGGGCCGCCGGATTTGACAGTCGCGCCCCGCGCGTTTACCTTTGACGAATGGCTGTTGCGCGTGGCCGGGCGGTTTTCCGCCGACCCGACCCGCAGCAGAGAAGCCATCGCGCCGATTTGAGGATCAGCTTGCGGGCGCGTAACAAATCCGGCTAAAGCGGCCAAGGAGCATTTCCTGAAGCCCGAGCAGCCCGCAAGCTGGTCGGGCTTTTTGTTTTCCGCGCCCGCTCGGGCGAAGATCTTGAACCAACCGCTTCCGCCACCGCTCGAATCGAAGAGCGTCCGTTCCGTCGGCATCGTGCAGCCCTGCCGCATGCGCTTCGACGCGCCGCTGCCGCTGCGCAGCGGCGCGTCGATCGGCGGCTACGAACTGGTCTACGAGACCTACGGCACGCTCAATGCTGCGCGCTCGAACGCCGTGCTGGTCTGCCATGCGCTCAACGCGTCACATCACGTGGCCGGCGTCTACGCCGACGATCCCACCGAAGTCGGCTGGTGGGACAACATGGTCGGCCCCGGCAAGCCGGTCGATACCGACCGCTTCTTCGTGATAGGCGTGAACAACCTCGGCAGCTGCTTCGGATCGACCGGCCCGATGAGCCCCGATCCGGCCACTGGGCGCGCCTATGGGCCGGACTTTCCGGTGCTGACGGTGGAGGACTGGGTGCATGCCCAGGCGCGGCTGGCCGACCAGCTCGGCATCGAGCGCTTCGCCGCCGTGATGGGCGGCAGCCTGGGCGGCATGCAGGCACTGGCCTGGGCCTGCCTGTACCCGCAGCGCGTGGCGCACTGCGTGGCGATCGCGACGGCGCCGAAGCTGTCGACGCAGAACATCGCGTTCAATGAAGTCGCGCGGCGCGCGATCATCACCGATCCCGACTTCTACGGCGGCCGCTTCTACGATCACGGCGTGGTGCCCAGCCGCGGGCTGCAGGTGGCGCGAATGATCGGCCACATCACCTATCTGTCCGACGACGCCATGGCCGAGAAGTTCGGCCGCACGCTGCGCCGGCACGGCGGCGACGCGGCGCTGCGCAGCGACTACCAGTTCACCTACGACATCGAGTTCGAGATCGAATCGTATCTGCGCTATCAGGGCGAGAAGTTCTCGACCTACTTCGACGCCAATACCTATCTGCTGATCACGCGGGCGCTCGACTACTTCGATCCGGCGCTGGCTTGCGACGGCGACCTCGCGCGCGCGCTGGCGCCGGCGCAGGCCGACTTCCTGGTCGTCTCGTTCACCACCGACTGGCGCTTCTCGCCGGAGCGCAGCCGGGAGATCGTCGAGGCACTGCTGGTGAACGGCCGTCGCGTCACCTACGCCGAGGTCGACGCGCCGCACGGCCACGATGCGTTCCTGCTCGAAGATCCGCAGTACATCGCTGTCGTGCGCAGCTGGTTCGAGCGCGTCGCGCAGCGCGTGGCCGCGACGGAGGCAGCATGAACGGACTGCGTGCCGACCTCGCGCAGATCGCGCAATGGATAGAACCCGGCTCGCGGGTGCTCGACCTCGGCTGCGGCGACGGTGCGCTGATGGCGCATCTGCACGAGGCCAAGCGCTGCCGCGGCTATGGCGTGGAGATCGACGACGCGCAGCTGCTGGCCTGCATGCGGCGCGGTGTCGACGTCATCCAGCGCGACATCGAAGCCGGCCTCGGCATGTTCCGCCGCGCATCGTTCGACGTCGTCGTGCTGTCGATGGCCATCCAGGCGACTCATCAGACCGAGCAGGTGCTGCGCGAGATGAGCGAAGTGGGCCGCGAAGGCATCGTCTCGTTCCCGAACTTCGGCCACTGGTACCACGCATGGTCGATCCTGCGCGGCCGCATGCCGATGTCGCGCGAGATGCCTTATGAGTGGTACAACACGCCGAACCTGCATCTGGCGACGATCCGCGACTTCGAGGATTTCCTCGCGCGGCTGGGGCTGGACATCACGGCGCGCGCCTTCCTGGCGCATGGCCGCCCGGTGCACCGGCTGGCGAGCCTGCGCTCGACGCAAGCGATCTACCGCTTCCGTCGTGCCGTCAGCCCGGCATCACCCGCAGCAGCCGGCCATTTGACTCATCGGTGAGCAGATACAGATAGCCGTCCGGCCCCTGCCGCACGTCGCGCACGCGCGACTTCAGATCGGTGAGCAAGCGCTGCTCGCGCACGACGCGCTCGCCGTCGAGCTCGAGCCGCGACAGCATCTGGTACTTCAGCGACCCGACGAACAGGCTGCCGCGCCAGGCGGGGAAGCGGTCGCCGGTGTAGAAAGCCATGCCGGACGGCGCGATCGACGGCGTCCATTCGAATAGCGGCGCCTCGATGTCGCGCCGCTCGGTGCCCTCGCCGATCTTCAGGCCGGTGCCGTACTCGCGGCCATACGTGATCACCGGCCAGCCGTAGTTGGCGCCCGGCTTCTCGAGATTGACCTCGTCGCCGCCCTGCGGCCCGTGCTCGTGCGTCCACAGCCGGCCGCTGGCCGGATGCAGCGCGGCCCCCTGCACATTGCGGTGGCCATACGAATGGATTTCCGGCAAGGCATCGGCCTTGCCGACGAACGGATTGTCGGCGGGCACGCTGCCGTCGGGGGCGATGCGCAGGATCTTGCCGTAGTGGTTGTCCAGCGTCTGCGCGCGATCGCGATGCTCGAAGCGGTCGCCCAGCGTGACGAACAGATTGCCGTCGCGCGCGAACACCAGCCGTGAACCGAAATGATGACCGCCGGCCGGATCGTGCTTCTGCCCGAAGATGACGCGCAGCTCGCGCAGCGACGGGTTCGGCGAATCGGACAGCGTCGCGCGCGCCACGGCCGTGCGCGCACCGTTGCGCGTCGGTTCCGCGTACGACAGGAACAGCGTGCGATCCTGCGCGAAGGTCGGGCTCAGCGCGACGTCGAGCAGGCCGCCCTGGCCGCGCGCATGCACGCGCGGCACGCCGTCGACCGCGGCCTGCTGCTTGCCGTCGGCCGACAGCAGCCGCAGCCGGCCCGGCCGTTCGGTGACCAGCATGCGCCCGTCTGGCAGGAAGGCGAGCGCCCACGGATGCTCGAGGCCGGCGGCCACTTCGACGACGCGCAGCGGCGTGGCCGGGCCGGCGGCGCCGGGGCGGGCCGCGCTCGAGCCGGTCGCCGCCGGCGGCGTCTGGCTGCCCCGGGGCTGAGCCGATGCGGGGCGCGCGGCGCCCCAGCTCAGCGGCAGCGCGGCTGCCGTTCCGGCCAAGCGGCGCAGCGTGGTTCGCCGTGCGGGGGACGGTACAAAGGGAGGGGCTTGTCGCATGCTCGTTTCTCCTTGCAGCGGGAATACGGTGTCATGAGCGGCAGAGCGTTCGCCTTCCGCAGCAGCGCGCCGCTCAGCGGGAGCGCGTGCCGAACTGCGCCAGCCGGGCGTGCAGCTCGTCGGAGTGCAGGCTGGCGTGATAGGCGTCGGTCATCGAGGTCAGCGTCGCGCGGCCGGCAGCGGTCTCGAGTCCGGCCTGCGCCATCTCGTGCAGGTGCCGCTTCATCTGCGCCACGGCCACAGGCTCGGTGCGTGCGATGTGCTCGAGGTAGGTCTCTACCCGTTCGTCGAGCGCCTCGCGTGCCACCAGCTCGGTGAGGAAGCCGATACGCAGCATCTCGTCGGCGTCTATCGTCATGCCGGTCAGCATCAGCTTGCTGGCCGCGGGCAGCCCGAGCCGCGTCAGGTAGCGGCGCAGCCCGCCGGGATAGTAGTGCAGGCCGAAGCGCGCTGCCGGCATGAACATCTTCATGCCGGCCACGCCGAGGCGGAAATCGCAGCACAGCGCGAGATCGGTGGCGCCGCCGTAGACGCTGCCGTTGCAGGCCGCGATCGTCGGAAACGGCAGCCGCTCTATGGTGTCGAGCATGCGTTCCAGCCGGTCGTCCAGCTCGGCGACTATCGCCTGCAGCGTATAACCCGAGCTGAACGTCACGGCGCCGCTGCCGGTGATGACCAGGGCGCGTGCATCTTCTGCGTGTTCCAGCTCCTCCAGCAAGGGCAGCAGAGCATCGATGTCGGCCGGGTCGAGCCGGTTGTGCTCGGCCGGGCGGTTCAGCGTGATGCGCAGCATGCCGCCGGCGCGCTGCAGCAGCGGCGCGCCGGCATGCGGGGCGATCGGCTCGGCCGTGCAGCCGTCGAAGGTTCGGCTCATCGTCTCAGTCCCCGCTGCGGATGAACTCGGCGATGGCGGGGTCGGCACGCAGCTGCGACAAGGTCGCGGCGTCGGGCAGCTGCGGCCGGTCGCGTTCCTTGTTGACCAGGCACAGGAAGCCCAGCGGCGCGTCGGCGGCCGCGCGGAACTGGTGCCAGGTCAGCGGCGGCACGGTGACCAGGTCGCGTTCGGCGAGCTCGTAGACGCGCGAACCGACCAGGCAGCGGCCGCTGCCGCGCAGAATCATCACCGCATGTGCATGCTCGTGCCGCTCCAGTGTCGTATGACCGCCGGCAGCAACCTCGAAATAGCGCCATTCGCAATGCAGTGCTTCGTCGTGGAACAGTACCTGGCGCGTGACGTCGCGGAACGGCGCGCTGCCCTCGGCCTTGTAGCGCATCGTATCGACGCGCTCCCAGTGGAAGCCGGGCTGGAAACGGCGCACCGGCGAATCGGCCGGCGCGGGGGGCTGGGATGTGCTCATGGCGTCCGTGTCGTCAGGAGGCGGTGGCGGAACGGCCGGGAACCCGCGTCGTCGCGGCGCGCGCATGCACCCGGGAGACGAAGGCCGCCGCACGCTCAGCCATCGCGTCGCCCGCGGCGAGCAGGTCGGCGCCGATCAGCAGCATCGTGTCCGGCCCGAACGCGTCGAGCATCTCGCCGACGCGCTCCACGCTCATGCCGCCGGCCGGCACCGGCAGCGCTGCCGCGTGTCCGCCCAGCGGCGCGCGCGCCGCCTCGGCGACTGCAAGGCAGTCGGCGCGCGAATACGCGAAGCGGCCGCCCCAGTTCGGGAAGATCGTCGCGTCGGCGCCGAACAGCCTGAACAGCCGCCCCAGCAGCACCGGCGGCGCGATGCGCGCCGCGCCGGCGAGCGCCGGATGCGCGATGATGGGCACGCCGGCGTCGGCGCGGACCAGCTCGACGAAGGTCGGCACGCCGAGAATCATGGGGCAGGCCAGCAGCGCGCCTACGCCTTCGTCGCGCAGCAGGCGCAGCTGCCCCGCCAGCCGCGCCGGCCCGCCGCTCAGGCTGGGTGCATACAGCGAGCGATGGCCGGCCAGCGGCGAATCGCTGTCGGCCTTCTCGCGGTTGGCGCGGTCCACCGCCCGCTGGACCGCGGCGACGCGCTCCGCGAACGGCGCCGCGCGTTGATCGGCCAGGCCATGATCGTCCTTGATCACATCGATGCCGGCGCGCGCGAAGACGTAGGCGAGCCGGGCCAGCGCGTCGGCAGGGAGCCCCTGCGGCTTCAAGGCAGTGCAGGTCAGCGAGCGCTGGCTGGAGGTTTCCGCGCGGCGTCCGGGGGCTTCGACGCGGCGCTCGGGGGCATCGACGCGGCGCTCGGGGGCCTCGGCCCTGTGTCCGGCGGCTTCGGCCCGCTGTCCGGCGACGGCCGCCCGCCAGCCTTCGATGCCGAAGCGCGGCCCGGGCAGGGCGCGCAGCAGCGAGTCCGGCAGCCGCACGTCGACCAGCTCGACGTCTTCCTGCAGCGAGCAGTTGCCGAACAGCATGTTCATCAGCTGGCCGGCTTCGCCGCCGACGGTTTCGACGGCGAGCGACAGCGTCGCCTCGAAGCGGTCAGCCAGACCCGCGACCGGCTCGATCGAGTCGACGCGGCCGATCACCTCGGCGCGGACGCGTTCGTCGCGGACCGCCTCGGGCGGCATCTCGATCGACTGCTCGACCGCCAGCCGATGCGCGCGCGCATCGACATCGGCGGCGCGGGCTCGCAGACGATAGACGGCTTGCAGGCGTTCGGACATGGCTGAAGCATAACGCGCGTCGCCGCCATGGGCCGCGATGGCCGTAGACGGCGGCGTGCGAGATGCGCACCGTGGCCATGCGGGGAGAACGGTGTTCGGACCTGCGAGATAGGCCGTGCGAGCAAGGTCCGAAGTAGGCCGTGCGAGCAATTGTCCCGACCGGGGCGGCTCGATAAGGTGGCCGCATGAACCCAAGCTCGCCACTGCTGCAGATCGGCAAACGCCGTGCCTTCCGTTCCCGCGTCCCGGCGCTTGTGCCAGGGGCAGTCTTGCGAACGTTCGCACGGTCGCTCGTGCTGCCGCTTGTGCTGCCGATCGTCCTGTCGCTCGCCGTGCTCGCGACCTCATCGGTCAGCTTCGGCGCGGCGATGTGTTCCCCCGCCGGCGGCGCACCCGGCCCCGCGCAGCAACCGCTGCCGCCGGGCGGCGCCATCGGCCCCGGCGCGGCCGGCAGCGGCGGCGAAGCCTTCGTCGACGCGCTGGCCGGCGGTCAGCCGCCCGCAGCGCCCGTCTGCCGCATGGCGGCCGGCAGCGGCGAGCCGGCCAGTCTGCCGGTCGGCGACGCGCTGCGGCAGGCCGGCAATCCGGTCGACATAGTCACCGGCAACAAGTACCTGCGCCAGATCGACGTGCTGCTGCCCGACGTCGATGCGCCCGCCACCGAAGCCGGTCTGCCCGGTCCGCACGCCGCGGCGGCTGCGGGGCTGGGCGCCGCGGCGCTGCCGACCACTGCGTTCGCCGCGGCCGACGACGAGCCGCTGCGCCTGCTGTTCAGCCGCCACTACAACAGCCGCAGCGCGTTCGCGCTCTCGCTCGGCCGAGGCTGGAGCCACGGCTTCGATACGCGCCTGGCGCGGCTCGAACGCGACGGACGCGTCGAGCTCCAGATCATCCAGGGCGACGGCCGCCGCATCGTTTTCGGTCCGCTGCGCGGCGCTTCGTCGCGCGGCCGTGTGCGAACGGATGCGCGCTCCGCCCCACAGTCCGTGCCGCCTGCCGGCGCGGCGCACGCTCCGCACGCCGTGTTCGGCAGCGGTGACGCGGCTGATGGGAAGGTCCTGGCGCTGAACAGCGGCGACGAGTCCTTGAACGGCGGCACCGTGACCTCGAACGCCGCCGCCGAGACTTTCAGCTGGCACTGGCCCGGCGGCCGCAGGCTCGGCTTCGATGCCGGGGGACGGCTCATCTCGGTGACGTCCACTGACCTCGATGCGCTGCGGCTGCGCTACGACGACGCTGGCCGGCTCGCATCGATCGACGACACGTCCGGCCGGCAGCTCGCGCTCGAATACGAAGGTCCGCGCATGTCGGCGCTGCGCCTGCCCGACGGTCTGCGCATCCACTACGACTATGACGATCATGGCCAGCTGATCCGTGTGCGCTATCCCGATGGCCGGCAGCTGCGCTATCACTACGACGACGCGCGCGCGTTCCAGCTGCTGACCGGCGTCACCGATGCGTCCGGCCGCCGCAGCCGCTACGAATACGACGAGCTGCAGCGCGTGGCGTCGACGCTTGCGCTCGGCCGTCCGGACAGCGAGGCGCTGCGTTTCGTCTATCGCCTGCCCTTGCGCGAAGGCGCCCTCGGCAGCACCGAGGTCGCTTCGACCGCGGGGCGCGCCCGCTATCGATGGACCGACGCGATGCGCAGGCATCTGCCCCGGCTGGTCGACGCCGAGGGCGAAGCATGCGCGACATGTCCGCCAACCGGCTGGCGCATCGAGCGGAATGCAGACGGCATCGTCTCGGTCGGCCGGCAACGGCTGCGACATGACCGGGCCGGGCGCATCGTCGAGCGGCGCATCGTCGACGACCGCGGGCGTTCGGTCTGGCATGAACGGCTGTTCTATCCGGATGACGCCGATCCGTTCGCGCCACCGTCGAGAATAGAGCGCAGCAGCGTGGTGCGCGGTCGGACGATGACGATCGCGCTCCGGCGCCGTTCCGATGGCCGGCTCGACGCGCTGACGCTCGATGGCTTCGCGCCCGCCGCGTACGGCGACGCTGCTTCCGCGGCGACGCCCGATCCCGTCTTCGCATCGCTGCGCTTCGACTATCACACCGACGGCATTGCGCGCGGCAAGCTGGCTGCGATCGAACGGCTGGACACCGACGGTACGTCGATTCGTACGAGCTTTCACTACGACGATCGGCGCCGCTTGATCCGCATCGAGCACGGCGGCATGCTGAGTCATGACATCGAGCGTGACGCACTGGGCCGGGTCCGCGCGGAACGGCTGCCCGACGGTGTGCGCCGCGAACGCGACTACGACAGACATTGGCGGCTCGCCGCGGCGTCGCTGGCCGGCGGCACGATCCGCATAGCCTACGACGCGCTCGGTCGCCCGCTCCGCGTCGAATGGCCGAGCGGCGAGCGCTGGTCGTTCGAGCTTGGCGGCGCCGGTCTGCTGCTGAGCTCCAGTCATGGCTGGCGCCGCTTCATCGGCGACTCGCTGGCCGACGCCGTGCATGTCCCCGCTGCCCTGCCGGTCGCGCTGGTATACGGCAGCCACGGTCGCGTATCGGTGGCTGATGTCGGCGGCGGCCGCAGCGAACGGCTGCATGACGATCTCGGGCGTCTCGTGTTCGACTACGCCTCCGGCCCGGGCCTGCGGCGCTACCGCTTCGACGCGCTGGGCCGGCTGCGGCAGATCGAACATGCCGACGGCACGATAGACCGCCGCGGCTACGATGCCGCCGACCGCCTGACGCGCCGCGAACAGTCGCTGGCCGGTGAACGCATCGAGACGCGGCTGCGCTATCAAGGCGCGCGGCTCGTCGGCATCGATCATCCGGCACAGCAGGCCGCTGTGCGGCACGATGTGCATGGCCGGCTAGTCGAACTGGTGCGCGTCGCGGCCGGCCGTGAGCATAGGCAACGTTTCCTCTACGACACTCATGGCCGGCTCGCCGAGCAATGGCTGTCCGACGGTTCGCGGCTGCTGCACGAGTACGACGCCAATGGCCGCGGACGGCGCTTCGGCTGGGCCGCGCCAGGAGCAAGGATGCCGACGTGGATCGTGGCCGGCGCCGACTATCGGCCCGGCGCCGTGCATCCGATCGAGCTGCGCTACGGCAACGGCATCCGGTTGGAACGTGTCGACGATGCCTCGGGAAGACCCCGCGAGCTGCGCTGGAGCCATGCCGCGCGCGTGCGCGGCCGCGATACGCCGCTGTCCTTCCGCCGCTTCGACTGGCACCGCAGCGGCCTGCCGGTCGCGGTGGCGCACGAACACGGCGAAGACCGCTATGGCTTCGATGGCTTCGGCCGGCTGATCATCCGCGAGCGTCACGCCGCCGGGGTATCGAGTGCCGCGCCCGGACTTGTCCTGAACGATCCGGCGAACGCCGCGCCTAGCGGTCTTCGCCATGTCGAGTACTTCGCGTACGTGGCCACCGGTGCGCGGTTCGCCGCCCGCACGCGCGCGGGTTCCGACTGGAAGGCCGCCGCCGGATCGCGCAATGCCGCGGGTCTGCCGCTGCGCCATGGCGACTGGCGCCTTGAGTACGGCCCGCAGCAGCGGATCGTCGGCGTCCGCGGCGCCGACGGCCGTACGATTCGATACGGCTATAACGCGCTAGGCGAGCGGGTGTCGCGCGACGCCGGCGATCGCGTCGCCGGCTTCCTCTATCGCGAGCAGGCGCTGGAGGCCGAGACCGACGCGCAAGGCCGGCTGATCCGTCACTATCTGCGCTGGAACGGCCTGGTCGTCGCAATCGTCGATGTCGACGAGACCGGCGTGCGAGCACCGGCTATCGCGTGGCTGCATCACGATCATCTGGGTACGCCGGTGGCTGCCACCGATGCAGCGGGCCGCCTCGTATGGCGCGCCGACTACGACGCCTACGGCGCCGCCGTCGTCGCGGGTCCGCTGCGCCAGCCGCTGCGTTTCGCCGGCCAGTACTTCGACGCCGAGACCGGCCTGCATGACAACTATCAGCGCAGCTACGACCCTTCG
Source organism: Burkholderiaceae bacterium (assembly GCA_050187175.1). Taxonomy (GTDB): domain Bacteria; phylum Pseudomonadota; class Gammaproteobacteria; order Burkholderiales; family Burkholderiaceae_E; genus Zeimonas. The sequence goes on along the minus strand of JBFWXS010000001.1, from coordinate 82,809 downwards.
GCGGGCCGATATCTGGAGCCCGACCCCTTGGGTCTGGCGGCAGGCTTCGATCCCTACGGCTACGCCGACGGCAACCCGATGCTGGCCGGAGATCCGCTCGGCCTGCTGCTGTTCGCCTTCGACGGCACGAAGAACGGCAGCACGCCGCAGGGCCCGTACGAACAGTCGAACGTCTGGAAGTTCTTCGAGCACTACGAGGATCCGAACAAATGGTACATGACCGGCGTCGGCCTCGACGACCCGGGCAGCGGCATCCGCACCAATCTGCTGGACGCGATCAATGCGAACACCGCCGCGCAGCGCGTCGACTACATGCTGGATACGCTCGACCGATTCCTCGACGAACGCTGGCGCGGGCAGCAGGTGCCGCTGGACGTGGTCGGCTTCTCGCGCGGCGCGGCGATGGCGCGCGATTTCGTCAATCGCGTCGCTGCGCGCGTCCAGCAAAGCGGCTACGGATCGACGGGCGTCTGCCTGGATCTGCGCTTCCTTGGTCTGTGGGATACGGTGGCGAAGTTCGGATACAACCGCTACTCACCGCGACGCTGGCAGCTGGCGATTCCGTCCGCCGTGCGTGCCACCTTCCATGCCGTCGCGCTGAACGAGCGCCGCAGCCAGTTCCCGGTCGAGTCCGCGCTGGGCGGCGATGCCTACGTGATCGAACGCGGCTTCATCGGCGGCCATTCCGATGTCGGGGGCGGCGAATCGGACGGCGATCTGTCTGACGTGGCCCTGGTCTGGATGGTCGAGATGGCGAGGACCATGGGTCTGCCGATGAAGGCGCTGAGCCCCCGGCTGAGCACCGTCGAGCAGGCGCTCGTGCACGATCGCAACGACGACGGCTTCGGCGATCGCGACTACCTGCGCCGCGATGCCAGCGGCCGGATCGTCTCCAGCATGTCGCAACGCCATGCCGACGTGCCGGGCATGAAGCCTGCCGACACGCATCGCTTCATCATCCCGATCCGGCCAAGGCAGATGGACAACAGCGGTACGGTGTCGCTGGTCGGCACCGTCGACGTGAAGCGCTATGCGGAATGGCTGAAGACGAACTATGGGATCACGATCGGCTACTGATCTTCGCCTCGTCCGGCAACACCGACCGATGACATCGCGGCGCCGACCAATGAGATCGTGTCGCTGCTACGCGAGCGTCTCGCGAAGAAACCCCAGCAGCGACGCATTGAACGCCGCGGGCGCCTCCATCGGCGCCAGATGTCCGACATCCGGAATCTGCTCGAAGCGCGCGCCGCGGATACGTTCGACCATGCCGCGCATCACCGACGGCGGCGCGACCGTGTCGAACTCGCCGACCAGGCACAGCGTCGGTACGTCGAGATCGGCCAGCGCGGCACGCCTGTCGAAGCCCGCCAGCGCGCGCAGCGCCGCCTCGTAAGTGGCGGCCGGCACGGCGGCATTGACCGCCTTGGCCCGCGCGATGCCGGCGGGATCCGCGGCCGCCGTCGTCATCGCCGGCACCAGCTGCTCGGCGAGATCGGCCATCGACTTGCCGGCCGCGAGCGGCGCGAGCCGTTCGCTGATGAACCGCTGCTGCCAGTCGCCGTCCGGCTTGCCGAACGCCGGACTGGTGCCGACCAGCACGACCGCCTGCGCGCAGCGCGGCGCGCGGGCCAGCGCCTCCTGCACGACCATGCCGCCCATCGAATGACCCACCAGGACCGTGCGCGCCGCCTGCAGATGGTGGATCAGCGCCAGCAGGGCATCGGCCAGCGCCGCCATCGTGTACGGCGCCACGGGCGCGCTGTTGCCGTATCCAGGCATGTCCCATGCGACGGCGCGATAACCCGCTTCGGCCAGCGCCTGCATCTGCGGCGGCCAGACGGCGCTGCCGCCGCTGACGCCGTGCAGCAGCAGCACCGCGGTATCGCCGCCGCCGGCTTCGACGCAGGCGGGAACTGCCGTGCTGATCGGGGCGCTGGGCATGCGGGGGTTCCTTGGTGGTCTCCTTGGCGCGAGCACCCGATTCTATCGGCCGCGCGGCGGCCTGGCCCCGATGACCTCATCGAGTCCGTGCAGTTTGAACGCGATGAACTGCGTGAACTGGAAGCTGCTGAAGTTGTCGTCCGACACGAGGATCAGCGTCGGTGTGCCGTCGACAGGCGGTCCCAGCGTCAGCGCCTCGATGTTGTCCACGGCCAGCCGCGAACCGTCGGCATTGCGCACGCTGCTCAGCTCCAGCAGCAGCGTCTTGGCCATCGGCCGCACGTCGGCGTCGCCGGCGATCGACGGCCGCCGCGACACATCGGTGGCTGCCTCGGTACTGGCCAGATACACGCGCGCCTTCCAGCCCGGGCCTACCGAGAATGAACGCTCGAGCATGAGGAAGCGCTGGTCGTCGAGTGCCAGAATGTCGACCAGCCCGGTTATAGCCGGCAGCCCAGGCAGCAGCGGTTCGGCCATCACCGGGTCGATGCGATAGACGTATTCGCGGCCGGCACGGCCACTGCGACGATCGAACGACAGCAGGCGGCTGTCGCTGCCGGCCGAAACGGTGGCGGCGGGTCCGTCCTGCAGCAGCGCGTTCTCGGTGGCGACCCAGACAGTGGCGCCCGAAGGCGTCAGCGTCAGGCTCTCGAAGCCGCGGTTGTCGCGAACGCCGCGCTGCGGCGCCGGCAGATAGTGTTCGGGCAGCCGGAACGAACGCACGAGACGCCCGTCGCTGCGCATCTCGACGAGCATCGGATTGTCGTGCCCGAACAAGCCGCGCGATCCTTCGCTGGCCCAGATCAATCGCCCTTCCGGTGTGACGCGGATCGCTTCGGCGTCGGGCGTGCCGTCGGGGAACGGGGAGCCGTCGGATCGGCGCAGTGTGACGACGCGGTCGATGGCGACGCCGTCGGAGCCGGCCTCGTTCGACCGCGTGAAGCGCTGCAGGTCGAGCGACAGCCGGTATGCGCGGGCCGGCGCGTAGCGGCCGCGGTCGTCGCTGATTGCCCAATAGTGTCCGCTCGCCGCGTCATAGTCGAGGCCCGAGATGCCTCCGAAGCGCGTGCCCAGAGCCGGCGTGCCGGCCGGCACGATCTGCTGGCCCAGGTATTCCAGCCGCGGCCGCGGCGGTGCATCGTCATCGGCGATGCCGGCCGGCCCGGCCACCAGCGAGGCCGACGCCGACAGCGCGGCGAGCGAGGCCAGGGCCCCGATCAAGGCGAGACGGCGGTGCAGTCGATGCAGCAGAGGCGGACGCAAACGGCGGGGCATGGGGCGAGATCATGCCAGCTCATCCGTAAAACCATGGCGGCGCGTCAATTGGCCGGCGGCCGCCGGCTGCCGGCCGCGGGTCGCTGGGCGCTGGCCGCCGACCACCGAATGCCGACCGGCGACCGCCAACCGCCAACCGCCAACCTGCCTTTCGTCATCCGGATGCGGCCGCACGCAGTCCCCTGCGCCGACATACAGTCCCCACGCGCCGACATGCAGTTCCATGCGCCGGCGCGCAGTCGACGGGGTATAGTTGATGCGCTGCCTTCGTCCGATCCACGGGCACCCACCCCATCCGTCATGAACCGCCTCTCCGTCTCCATCCTCGCCCCTGTTTTCGTCGCCGTCGCCGCAAGCGGCTGCTCCTGGTCGTTCGGCGAAGGCTCGAGCGCCGCGCCCGCCACCACCGACGGTTCGGTGGCCACCGAACCGCGCGCGCGCTTCGTCTGCCAGGACGGGCTGGAGTTCTCGGTACGCTTCACGCGGGCGCCCGAGGCGGCCGTGATGAGCTTCAACGAAGGCCGCATCGTGGCGCTGTATCCGCAGCGCGCCGCCTCCGGCTTCTGGTACGCGGAAGGACGCGAGTCGCTGCGCGGCAAGGGCAGCGAGGCGACCTACGTCGATCGCGGCGGCGTGTCGCACAACTGCCGCGCGCAGGACTGATCGACCTTCATGCACCGGCTTCCGGCGCCAGATCGCCGCCGGAACCAATCGGCGGGCAACTGAAACATTCCTTGCTTTTGAGCTCCGCCACGGATTGGCATCCCGCGTTCACGCGGCGAACATTCGCCGCACGCGCACGCCGCAAGGCTCGCTGCGCGGTTCGACGAGGAGATGCCATTCATGCTGTCCAAGGAAGACAACGATCGCTATAACAATGTCGAGCCCGGTTCGCCGCTGCACGAGATGGCGCGGCGCTACTGGCTGCCCTATCTGAGATCCGAAAGCCTGGCGGCCGGCGGTCCGCCGCGCAAGGTGGAGCTGCTGGGCGAGCAGTTCGTGTCCTTTCGTGCCGACAATGGCGCGGTCGGCTTTCTCGACGAACAGTGTCCGCATCGAGGTGCTTCGCTGTCGCTCGGCCGAAGCGGTGACAATGCAATCACCTGCATCTTCCATGGCTGGAAGTTCGACGTTTCCGGACAGTGCATCGGCGCCTTGTCCGAATCGAATCCGAAGTTCTGTTCGACCGTGCGCGCAAGAGCCTGGCCGGTGCGCGAAGCCGGCGGCGTGCTGTGGGTGTATCTGGGCGCCGGCGAGCCGCCCGTGTTTCCGGAATGGGAGTTCTGCAGCGCGCCGCCGGAGCACCGGCGTGCGCGCGTCGGCTACACCGACTCGAACTGGACGCAGAACCTCGAGACGCTGCTCGACTCCGCGCACATCGGCATCCTGCATGCCGAGCCGGTGAAGCAGGAAGTCAATCAGAGCGTCAGCAACATCAAGGGCATCAACGCGCCCAAGCTGTCCGTGCTGGAAACGCCGTATGGCCTGCAGGCCTACTCGCGCCGTGAACGCGGCGACGGCAAGGTCTATCTGCGCGTCACCGAGTTCATCGCGCCGTTCACCGTGCTCAACGGTACTACTCGGGAAGAAGAGAGCCGCGTGCTGTTCATGATTCCCATCAACAATCGACGCACCGCATTCTGGCGCCTCGAATGGGATCTCAATCGGACGCAGGAATGGTGGCGCAGCCAGTCCGCGGCCAAAGGCGTGCTGGGCCTGAAGTTCGTCGACCACGACGATTTCCTGGCCAATTCGCTGGACAGGACGCGGACCGACTTCGGCCAGAACCGCGCTGCCATGGCGCTCGGCCACTGGTCGGGATTCAAGGACCTGCGCGCCGAGGATGCGGCCGTCGCGGAGAGCGTGCCTATCGTGGATCGGACGCGCGAGCATCTGGGCGCCAGCGATCTGGTGATCGCCAAGATGCGGCAGCAGTTCTTCCGCGGCCTGAGCGAATTCGAACGAGGCGGGCCGGCATTGGGACTGGGGCCTGAAGGAAACGGCAGCGGGATCAGCTATGCCGACCTGCGAGGCAGCTCCGAAGTCATAGGCTCGGACGTGGACCAGGTGGACTTCCACAACCGGGTGCTGCGCGACGAGCGCAGGGCAAGGCGCGAGGCCTTTCTTGCGGCCTGGCGCAAGGCCGCCTGACGAGAACGACCGGAGACACCATGAGCCATTCCATCGGTATCGATACCGGCCGGCCGACCGCCGGCCTCGATGAAACCCACGACCCGCGGCTTCGCTCGTTCATTGCGGCGGCCAACGAGGCGGGCACGGATTTCCCTATCCAGAACCTGCCGTTCGCCGTCTATCGACAGGCCGGAACGAGCCAGGCGTTTCGAGTCGGCGTCGCCATCGGTGACCGGATTCTCGATGTCCACGCAGTGCGGGACCATCTCGATCAGTCGGCAGCCCAGGCAGCGCAGGCATGCGGCGAATCGTCGATGGCGGCGCTGATGAGCCTGGGCCGGCCGCACTGGACGGCCTTGCGCACCGGCTTGTCGCGCCTGCTGCGCGAAGGCTCGCCGCATGAGGCAGCCGTGACGCGCGCGCTGACGGATACCGAACGCGCCGAGTTCACCGTACCGGCCCCGATTCCGAACTTCTCCGACTGCCTGGCGTCGATCCACCACATCTCGCGTATGGTCAGGCTCAAGCGCCCGCAGAATCCGGAGCTGCCGCCGGCATTCGTATGGAGCCCTCTTGCCTACAATAGCCGCGCCTCGACTGTCCGGGTGAGCGGCTACGAGTTCCGTCGGCCGAGCGGCCAGCTGGGACTGTCCGAGCAAGGCGTACCGGCGTTCGGGCCCACGCGCATGCTGGACTACGAGGCCGAGCTGGGCATCTACGTAGGTACGCCGAGCAGGCAAGGCGAGCCGCTGTCCGTCGACGCCGCCGACGAGGCCGTCTTCGGGCTGTCCGTGCTGAACGACTGGACTGCGCGCGACGTGCAAGGCTGGGAGGCCCAGCCGCTGGGACCATTCCAGGCCAAGAGCTTCACGACGACTATTTCGCCGTGGGTGGTGACGCTGGAAGCGCTGCGGCCGTTTCGGCAGCGCTGGCAGCGCGCCTCAGGCCACCCGCCGCCGCCGCCGAATCTCGACACCTCGCGCAACAGCGAGCGCGGCGGGCTTTCCGTGCAGCTGGAGATCCGGCTGCAGACGGCAAAGGCTCGCGAGCAAGGACAGCCGCCGGCCTTGCTGGGCTCCAGCAATCTGATGGACTGCTACTGGTCGATCGGGCAACTGGTCGCACATCACACGACCAACGGCTGCGCGCTGGAACGCGGCGAGCTGATCGGGACCGGCACCGTCTCCGGCCCCGAGTCCGGCCAGTGCGGCTGCATGTACGAGCTGACGGCCGGCGGCAAGGCGCCGGTCGAACTGCCGACCGGCGAACGGCGCGGTTTCGTCGGCGACGGAGACAGCCTGTCGGTCAGCGCGTTCTGCGAAGCCGCCGGCTTCCGACGCATCGGCTTCGGCGTAGCGAAGGCCACTGTCCTGCCCGGTCGCTGAGCGCCCCGAAACCGGCGGGTGCGGGCCGGCAAATCAAACTGTTCAATGGAAGGAGACAAGACGATGCGAAAGGGAAGTCTCAGCATCTCGCGCCGCACGGCGGTTCAGTCGATGCTCGGTCTGGCCGCGGCCTACTCGGCCGGCGTCCATGCGCAGCGCTACCCCGAGCGTGTCATCACATTCGTGGTCCAGGCGGCGCCCGGCGGTTCGTCCGACCTGACCGCGCGAGTCATGGCGGAGAAGCTGAGCCAGTCGCTGGGCGTGTCGGTGGTCGTCATGAACGATCCGCGCGCCGCCGGCGCGCTGGCGGTCAGACGCGTGGTCAGCGCACCGGCGGACGGCTACACGATGCTGATGCTCGGCACCAAGTCGGCCATCGCAGAATCGCTCGGCAAGTCCGGATCGTATGACCTGCTCAAGGATCTCTCCACGGTGGCCGTCATCAGCTCCGGGGAGCTGGCGATCGTCACTGACGAGAAGTCGCCGTACGCCGACCTGGGCGCGCTGGTGCGCACGATCAGGGCGCAGCCCGGCAAGCTCACGATCGGCGTGGGAGACGTCAACGGAGGGATTCAGCATCTGGGCGCGGAACTCTTCAAGAAGGCGATCCAGGGAGATTTCGTCATCGTCCCTTACGTCACCAGCGCCGCGCTGTCGACCGCGGTCCGCGGCGGTCAGATCGATGCCGCTTTCGAGCTGCTGCCGCCGGTCATGAGCCAGATCAAGAGCAAGGCGATCAAGGCGCTGGCCATCACGGGACGGCAGCGATACCCGGACATTCCGGGGGTGCCGACCATCGCCGAGGCCGGCTTTCCGAACTGCGAGGTGGTCACCAATAGCTTCATCGCCGTTCCTGCGCAGACGCCGGCCGCGATCGTGGAGCGCCTGAACGCCGAGATCAACCAGGCGCTGCGCCAGTCCGATCTGCAAGCCAGATCGAAGGCGCGCGGGTCCGGCGTTCCCGAGCCGGCAACCCCGGCCCAGTCGTCGAAGCTGCTGGCCAATGAGATCGCGAAGTGGCGCGAGATCGTTCAGTCGGCCAACGTGAGGATCGAATAGGCGTGCGCTAGTATTGCGGATGGCCGGGCCATATACGCGGCCCGGCCATCGCGCAATGAATACGATCTCGCGGCTGGCCATCAGCCAATCCGAACTGTTTCAAGACTGGCCCGCCGATTGCATCGAGCGCCTCGTCTCGGCCGCTGAATCCTTGAAACTGTCGGACGGCGACATCCTTCATTCGCCGGGCGATCCGGCGCACTCACTGTACCTGCTGGCGACCGGAGCGATCCGCGTCTCGACTCAGACGGTTGCCGGCCGCAGCCTCACCATCCGGCTGAGCTTCGCCGGCGATTTCCACGGCCTCGGACCCTTGATCTCCGGCGCACCCTATGTGTTCACGGCGGCGGCCCGCGCGGATACCTACATCGTGAGCATCCCTGGCGCGCTGTTGATGGACATGCTGCGCGCCAATGGGCAATTGGCCATCTCGCTGTTCGCGATGATGAACCGCCGTCATCGCAGGATGATCGCGCTCTACACGAACGCCACGGCCCACTCCATGAGATCGCGAATCGCTGCGCTGCTGGGTTCGCTGCTGGCCGCGGCTACGCCTCTCGCAGGCAGCGAGGTCCAGCTTTCGCAGGACGAGATCGCGCAGCTGCTGGGATCGCGGCGCCAGGTCATCAACCGCGAGCTGCGCGCCCTGCAGGAGCTGGGTGTCATCCGGCTCGAATACGGGCGCGTCGTGGTAGTCGATTCACAGGCGCTCAGCGGGCTGTCCAGCGGTCTCACCCGGCTCGAGTGAGTCGTCCGCCCGGTGCCGGTTGGCGGGGCGTTTGCGCGCACCGCCGTTCCAGCAGTGGCCCGCTGAAGGGAGTTACCATTCCGGTTTCGCAAGCAATGACAAGGAAGCACGATGGACGTACGCGCAGCCGTTTCCTACGAAGCCGGCAAACCGCTGGTGATAGAGACCGTGCAGCTGGAGGGTCCGCGCGCCTTCGAGGTGCTGGTCGAGATCAAGGCCACGGGTGTCTGCCATACCGACGAGTTCACGCGCTCGGGCGCCGATCCGGAGGGGCTGTTCCCGGCCATCTTCGGTCATGAAGGGGCCGGAGTCGTCGTCGACGTCGGTCCCGGCGTCACGTCGCTGAAGAAGGGCGATCACGTCATTCCGCTGTACACGCCCGAATGCCGGCAGTGCAAGTCGTGCCTGTCGCGCAAGACGAACCTGTGCACGGCGATCCGCGCGACGCAGGGCAAGGGCGTGATGCCGGACGGCAGCAGCCGCTTCTCCATCGGCGGCCGCAAGATCCACCACTACATGGGCTGCTCGACCTTCGCCAACTACACGGTGCTGCCCGAGATCGCGCTGGCCAAGATCCGCGAGGACGCGCCGTTCGACAAGGTCTGCTACATCGGCTGCGGCGTCACCACCGGGATCGGTGCGGTGATCAACACGGCCAAGGTCGAGCCCGGCGCCAACGTCGTGGTGTTCGGTCTGGGCGGCATCGGCCTGAACGTGGTGCAAGGGGCGCGGATGGCCGGTGCCGACAAGATCATCGGCGTCGACCTGAATCCGGCGCGCGAGCCGCTGGCCCGCAAGTTCGGATTGACGCATTTCGTGAACCCGAAGGAGGTCGGCGGCGACCTGGTCGCGCATCTGGTCGAGCTCACCGGCGGCGGCGCCGATTACAGCTTCGAATGCGTCGGCAATGTGGAGCTGATGCGCCAGGCGCTCGAATGCTGCCATCGCGGCTGGGGCGTCTCGGTGATCGTCGGTGTCGCCGGGGCCGGCCAGGAGATCCATACCCGGCCGTTCCAGCTCGTCACCGGGCGCGTCTGGAAAGGCACGGCCTTCGGCGGCGCGCGCGGCCGCACCGACGTGCCGCGCATCGTCGACTGGTACATGGAAGGCAAGATCGACATCGACAGCCTGATCACGCACACGATGCCGCTGGAGCGGATCAACGATGCGTTCGATCTGATGCACGAAGGCGAGTCGATTCGGAGCGTCGTCGTTTTCTGATCGGGCGCTGCGGCGGCGGCGTGGGCCGGCGATGCCATGGCGTCAGGTTTCGACCTTGAGGTCCGCTTCCTTGATCAGCATCGACCATCGCTCCCGGTTCCGGGCGATGTCGGCGGCCAGCGCCTGCGCGTCGATGTCGGCGGGTGCGTGGCCGGATGCCAGCAGCGCGGCACGCACCTCCCGCAGCTGGACGACTTCGCGTGCGGCCGAGACGAACGCCGCCGTTTCAGCCGGGACGGCGTCCTTGCGTGCAACGAACGCATACCACTCCTGCACGGTCGCTTGCTTGAAGCCCAGCTCGGACAGTGTCGGTACGTCCTGAAGCAGCGCGCTGCGCTGATTGCCGGTCGTTGCGAGCACCCGCAGCTTGCCGCTTCGGTGATGCTCTACGAAGTTCGACATCACATTGATTGCCAGCGGCACCTGGTTGCCCATCAGGTCGACCAGCATCGGCGGCCCGCCCCGGTAGACGACGGGCTGCAGGGCGATGCCCGCCGATTTGCCGAGAAGCAGTCCGACGAAGTGCGGCGGGCTACCGGCGGCCGGAACCCCGAAGAGCGCCTTGCCGGGATCGCTTTTCGCCAGCGCCAGGAAGTCCGCCAGCGAGGTGGCACGCGTGGCATTGCTGGTCGCGACCGCATGCTCGAAGCTCACCGGGGCGAGAATCGGCTGCAGCAGCGTGCCGTCGAACGCGAGCTTGCGATACAAGCTGGGGAAGATCGTGAGCGGCCCGGGCGGCACCAGCGCATAGGTGCTGCCATCGGGTGCGGCATTCTGGACGGCGGCAAGAGCCAGCTGGCCGTTGGCGCCGGACTTGTTCTCGACGATCACGGGACGTCCCAGCCTGCCTTGCAGCCGTTCGGCGATCAGGCGCGCGACGAAGTCCGGAGAGCCGCCGGGCGCGTAGCCGACGACGATCGTGATCGGCCGCCTGCCTTGCGAGAAGCTGTTTACGGCCCAGGCGGCGCCGGCGGCCGCGCTGAAGCGAAGAATGGATCGGCGACTGAACATGCCTAGGTCCTTTCCAGAGGGGTGTCTGAGCTCGGTCGTTGCAGCTGATGCGGAAGTCGCTCGTCGTTGCCGAGCGCGACCCGGATGACCTCGGCGCTGCTGCCTGGCATGTGGCCTACCTGTGCGCGAGGCGCGGGACAAGACACGATGCGATTGGTCAGCCGGCCCAGACCTGTCACTTCGACTTCGATGACATCGCCTACTTCCAGCGGGCGCGAATTGGCCGGCGTGGCGGTCAGCACCAGGTCGCCCGGCATCAAGGTGATGTGGCGGGCAAGATCGGCGATCAGATAATCGAACCCGAAGATCAACTCGTCGGCCAGGCTGCCTTCCTGAACCAGGCGCCCGTTTCGATAGGTCCGCAGCGTCTGCTGGCGAATGTCGACGCCCGAGACGATGCCGGGGCCGATCGGGCAGAAGCCGTCGGCGCCTTTCACGCGCAGCATCGAACCGGCGTCGGTATCCCGCATGTCCTGCAGGCCCATGTCGAGGGCGCAGGCGAAGCCGGCCATGTGATCCCAGGCTTCGTCGGGATTGATGTTGCGCGTAGCTTTGCCGATGACTATGGCGACTTCGCCCTCGTAATTGAGGTATCGATAGCCGTCGGGACGCACGATCTCGCCGCCGTGCGCGTTCAGCGAGGTGACGGGCTTCATGAAGTACGTCGGAGTGCCGTACTCGGAGGGATCGGCAGGCCGCTTGCCGCGGAGCTCATAGAAGCGCGACTTGTAGTTGAGATGCAGGCAGATGATCTTGCTCGGCGAGCAGGGGGGTAGATGAATGACCTCATCCACGCCCACCAGGCGCCCGTCGGCCAGGAGCAGACCCTCGCCGCTGGGGGTGGCCCAGTACGGCGCGCCGCCGAACAGAACGCGCCTGATCTCTTGCCTGGGGCCGTCGAGGACGCTCATTCCACGTCTCCTTGTGAGCTCGTGTCGAACCAGATATGGACATTGCCGGTACCCATTGCGTTCTCGTATTCGGAGAGCTGCTCACCGCGAGCCCGACATGACCGCCCGCCCAGCGCGCCGACCATTTGCATGTAGTGGCCGCCCAGTCCTTCGTAAGAGGCCTGGCGCAGTTCGGGATAGCGGTCGATGACGGCGGCGTGGTCTCCGCGGGACCACGACGCCATGACCTCGTGGTCGAGGGTGACGTGCGATGGGACGCTGATATTGTCCGGATGCCACCAGCACTACTCTCGCATCGAGGTTGGCGATGGCCTTGCCTATGATCTCGCCCATCGCGAGGAAGTGGCTGGCCGTCGCGTTCTGGCAGATCCCCACGCTGAGGATCATCTCGCCGCGCCATAGAGGGGCGAGCAGATTCACGGTGGGATAGTCAGGGGCGATATGTGCGTTGACGGTGTTCTCAGCGGCCCGCGCTTCAGCGGCCTGCGAATACGGGTGCGTAAGGCTGCCGGGGCTGCATCACGTCCTTGAGGTCGCAGAAGAAATCGAAACTCCAGTGCCCGCCTTCGCGGCCGATGCCGGAGTCGCCGATGCCGCCGAACGGCGCTTCCAGATCGCGCAGGAAGAAGGCGTTGATCCACACCATGCCGCTGCGCATGCGCCGGCCCACTGCGAGCGCACGCTCCGGCTCTCCGAACACGATGCCTGCGAGTCCGTAGCGCGTGCTATTGGCGAGACGCACGGCCTCGTCGTCGGTGTCGAAGGTCTGCAGAGTCAGCACGGGTCCGAACACTTCGCTCTGCACGATTTCCGAGTCCTCCCGCACGTCCGTGACCAGCGTCGGACGGTAGAAGAGCTCTCCCGCCGGGTGCTTGTCTCCGCCCCACAGAATGCGTACGCCATCGGCCCGCGCTCGATCGACTCGCAGCTCCTCCACCACCGCCTCCATGCGCAGCAGGAACTCATCGACGACGCGGCTGTGCACCAGGAGCCGGGTTCCAGCCAGGCAGACCTGGCCTGCGTTCCGATACTGCAGGGCGGCGGTGGCGGCGGCCAGATCGAGATCGGCGTCGTCGAGCACCACGAAGGCCGACTTGCCGCCGAGCTCGAAGCTGGCGGGCACGAGATTGGCGCCCGCGGCCTGCGCAATGAATTTCGCCGTCCGCACCGAGCCGGTGAAGGAGACTCGGGCGATGCGCGGGTCGGACACGAGGCGCGCACCGGTGTCGGAGCCTATGCCTTGCACGACGTTGACGACGCCTGCGGGCAGTCCTGCCGCTTCGGCGACGTCCGCCAGCATCGAGCAGGTCAGAGGCGCCCATTCCGGCGGCTTGATGACGACCGTATTGCCGGCGGCCAGATACGCGGCGGCTGAAATCTGCGCGCCGTCCGCAAGCAGCATGTCATCGAACAGATGTCCGTAGTCGGGCTCGCTGATGCCGGCGGCATCCTGCATGGCCTTCGAGGTGAGGCCGATCTTGTAGCCTCGTACGACGGCGCCGTCGGCGATCCTCTTCGCGACGGCAGCCGACTGGATGGCGTAGGCGTCCTCGGAATCCATCTCCGGATAGGTGTCGGAAAGCCGGGCCGCCGGCATCCGGGTTCGCTGGGCTTCCAGCAGTTGCCGGGCCGCCTCCAGTCGTTGCGCATCGTTGAGCCGCGCCATGTCCCGCGTTCTGCATTGCTTTGATGAGCGCAGACTTTCCGCTATCCTGATTTTTCACACAATCAGAATATTCTGATGATTAATCAACGAACGCTTAATAATATTACTCTGCGGCAGCTGCGCACTTTCCTGGCCGTCGCGGGCGCGAGCAGCTTCACCGTTGCCGCCGAGGAGCTGCATCTGACGCCGGCGGCAGTGAGCGGGCTGATCAAGGAGCTGGAGTCGCAGCTCGGTGTAAAGCTGCTGGATCGCAACACACGGGCCGTCAGCCTGTCCGCCGTGGGCAAGGAGTTCTTTCCTTTGGCCGAGCGGGTGCTGCAGGATCTCGACGCCGCGATTGCGAATCTGATGAATCTCAAGGAGATGCGCCGCGGCATCGTCCGGATCGCGGCGCCCGAGGTGCTGTCCTGCACGCTGGTGCCGCAGGCGATGGCGAGTTTCCGCGACCGCTATCCGCAGGTGCAGTTGCACTTCTATGACGGGCCGGTCGAAGAGGTGCTCGCGCGTACGCGGCGCGGAGAAGTCGACCTGGGGATCGTCACCGCGCCCGTCGATGACGCCGAACTGAGCAGCTCATTGCTGATGAGCGACAATCTGATGCTCGCAGTCCGTCGCGACGACGAATTCGCGGGCAGGCGCGAAGTGACCTGGCATCAGGTGCAGCGGCGGCGGTTCGTGACCTTCCACAGACGCTTTGCCGATTGGGAGCCGTTCAGAAGCGACGAGGGACGGCGAAAGGCCTTTCCCACGGATCTGACCGCGGTGCGCCGCGTCAATACCGCGTTCGCAATGGTTCAATCGGGCTTCGGCGTCACGGCTTGTCCCGTCTTCGCCAAGGATCTCGCGGCGGGTTTCGGCCTGGCGCTGATTCCGCTGGGGCGGCCGGTCGTGCGCCTGGACTATCTTCTGATCATGCGGGCCGGCCATTCACCGTCGCCGGCGGTGGAGACGTTCCGGGACTTCCTGATCGAATTCGCGCGCGCCTGGTCCCGCAGCTTCGTCGCCGGCTAGCTTCCGCAGCACTCGCGGCCGAGGCTGCCGGATCGACGGTGCATCGGGATCGACGGTGCATCGGTTCAGACGTCGTCATCCGCTGCAGTGCCGCCTTCGCCTTCCCACTTGCGGATCGCGCGCACTTCCTTGCGGTTGAACTTCAATCGCACGCCGGCGCCGCCGTCGGCGTTCTCCGGGAAGAAGGCCACCCCGTTCTCCTCGAACGTGCGCTCGATGTGTTCGCGCGTTGCCGCGTCGGGCTGCTGGCTGCGGTTCTCGAAGGAGGCGATCGTATGGACATCGAGCGACGCGGCTTCGGCGAGCTGCTCGCGCGACCATTCCAGCATGGCTCTTGCGGCGCGGCACTGTGCGGCGGTGATCATGGCGACCTCATGCACGGAACAGGACGAGCCCCATTGTAGTCGCCGGCATGAGGCTGGCGGGGCCTCGGCCCGGCCGCGCCGAGGCACTGAGGAAATATCCAGGTAGACTCGCGGCCATGTCCGCCTACTCCAGTCTCGCCCTCGATCGCCTGAACGATGCGCAGCGCCGCGCGGTCTGCTTCGGCGCCGCTGACGTCGGCGGATGTTTCCGGTCGGGACCCTTGCTCGTGATCGCCGGAGCCGGCACCGGCAAGACGGCCACGCTGGCGCATCGCGTCGCCTATCTGGTGACGCAGGGCGTGGACCCGATGCGGGTCCTGCTGCTGACCTTCAGCCGCCGGGCTGCCGCGGAGATGACGCGCCGTGCCGAACGTCTGCTGATGCAGGCCGCGCTGGCCGGCAGCGGCGTTCCCGCGACCCGGCTGCCGTGGGCCGGCACCTTCCATTCGGTCGGCGCTCGCCTGCTGCGGCAGTTCGCGCCGCGCATCGGGCTGGATGCGACATTCGGCATTCTCGATCGCGGCGATGCCGCCGACCTGATCGACGTGATCCGCCATGAGCGCGGCCTGTCGGCCAAAGAGCGGCGTTTCCCCCGCAAGGACACGTGCCTGGCGATCTACTCGCATCGCGTCAACACCGGCTGGCCGCTGCAGCGCGTGCTGCGCGAGATGTATCCGTGGTGCGCCGGCTGCGAGGACGATCTGCGCGGGCTGTTCCGCGATTACGTGTCACGCAAGCAGGCCAATGGCGTGCTCGACTACGACGATCTGCTGCTGTGGTGGCAGGCCGCGATGAACGACGCCGAGCTCGCGCGCGATATCGGCGCGCGCTTCGATCACGTGCTGGTCGACGAATTCCAGGACACGAACGCCTTGCAGGCCGGCATCCTGGCCGCGCTGAAGCCGCACGGCGACGGCGTCACCGTGGTGGGTGACGACGCGCAGTCGATCTATGCGTTCCGCGCCGCCGACGTCGGCAACATCCTCGACTTCCCGCAACGATTCGAGCCGGCGGCGCAGTGCATCACGCTCGATCGGAATTATCGCTCCGTGCAGCCGGTGCTCGATGCCTCGAACGCGCTGATCGCCGAAGCCGCTCGCGGGCACCGCAAGACACTGCACGCGCAGCGGGGTGACGGCGCTCGTCCGCAGCTGGTAACGGTGGCCGACGAGCGTGCGCAGTCGGACTGGGTTGCGGATCGGATCCTGTTTCATCGGGAGGCCGGCGTGCCGCTGAAGCGGCAGGCGGTACTGTTTCGCAGCGGACACCACAGCGATGCGCTGGAGGTGGAGCTGGCCAGGCGCAACATTCCCTTCGTCAAGCACGGCGGCCTGCGTTTCCTGGAGGCTGCGCACATCAAGGACGTTCTGTCGGTGCTGCGATGGGCAGAGAACCCGCGCAACGGCATCGCAGCCTTCCGCGCCTTGCAGCTGATGAGCGGCTTCGGACCGTCGCATGCGCGCCGGTGCCTCGATCATCTGCGAGCGCAGGCGCAGGCGCA
>JBFWXS010000001.1:59535-66479 GCA_050187175.1 Burkholderiaceae bacterium | reverse complement strand
GATCTGATGACATTGCTGCTGGCCCCGGGTGCGCGCTGGCCGGCGCAGATGACGCCGCTGCGCGAGTGGTACCAGCCGCTGCTCGAGCTGCGCCACGCCGATGCCGGCGTGCGCGCGTCGGATCTCGACATGCTGCAGGCGGTCGCCGGCGAGTTCGCCACCCGCGAGCGCTTTCTCACCGAACTGACGCTGGATCCGCCGCAGGCCAGCGGCGATCTGACCGACGGCGCGCTGCGCGACGAGGACTACCTGATCCTGTCGACCGTGCATTCGGCCAAGGGTCAGGAGTGGGATGCGGTCTACGTGCTGAACGTGACCGACGGCAACTTTCCGAACGAGTATGCGACCTCGCGCCGCGAGTCGATCGACGAGGAACGCAGGCTGCTGTACGTTGCCATGACGCGTTCGCGCGATGCGCTGTACCTGCTCGAACCGCAGCGCTGGTACGTGACGCAGCAGCCGCGCTACGGCCCGGCCTATGTGCACGCTGCGCGCAGCCGTTTCCTCAGTCCGGAGGTGCTGGCTTGCCTCGACAGAGTGGCACCGGGCGTGAGCGGGGAGGACGCGAATGCGGTGGCGCTGACTGACTCAAGCGGTGCATCGGGAAGCGCCGGATCCGCGCAGCCGATCGTCGACGTCGCCGGCCGACTGCGCGAGATGTGGTGACCCTGCCTGTGCCTGTGCCTGTGCCTGTGCCCGTGCTCGGGCTGGCGCGCCGGCGCGTGCCGGCCCACTGCGGATGGTCAGCGCGCCGAGCGCATCGCGTCGACCAGGAAGGCGCCGTCGCCGTGCCGCCAGGCCTGCAGCATCGCCTCGGTGTCTAGCAGTGCCGCGCCGGCGGCCGCGGCAGCCGCGCGCAGTTCGGAGGGGGCGCCGCTGCGCTCGTCCGGCGGCACGCGATGCTCGCCGACGAACAGCAGCAGCGGCGTGACGGGCAGTCCCAACTCGCCGCTGATCGCACGGGCGCGTCCGATCGCGCGGTCGACGGTCGCGGCGGCTTCGTGCGGCTGGGGTGCGATCGGCGTGAGCACGCCTACGCGGCCGTCGATCTCGAACGTGACGTCTGCTTCGCCGTCGCCTTGCGGTTGCGGATAGGCGCCGAGCCGGTACAGCGCATCAGGCAGCACCGCGGCCACGTCGAACGGATCGCCGGCCGTCAGCAAGCGCATCCGCTCGTGCATTCGCAGCGTGCGGCGCGCGGTTTCCAGTGCTTGCCGCGTGCGCGCCAGCTCGGCGGCGAGCTGCGCAAGCTCGGCGCGCAAGGCCGCCTCCTCGGGCGAGCTGCGGGCCAGTGCCCAGCTCGGCAGCGTCGCGGCGGAGGCGGCCGGATCGAGCCGCTGAGCGAGTTCGCGTAGCTGGGCCAGCAGCGCGCAGCGCGCTGGCGCGTCCAGATCGGCGCGGGGCGCCGGCAGCATCAGCAGCCGGCCTGGATGCTCGTAGCCGAAGCTGGCCAGCGCGGCGCCGTCCCGCGCATGCGCGACGGCATGGCCGAACACTTCCGCCAGTGCGGCTCGCGGCTGCAGCCAGCCGGCGCTGCGAGCGAAGAAGCTGCGGAACGGTTCGCCGGCGTCGCAGCGGATCGTGGCTGCGGTAGTGGTCGTCGGCGAGATCGCCGCTCCGGCGTCGGCGTCGGCGTCGGCATCGGCATCGGCATCGGCATCGGCATCGGCCTTGGCCTCGGCCAGCGGACTCAGCCGCGGGCCCTTCAGCGGCAGCGTTTCGAGCGGGTCGAAGTCGACGATCTCCTGCAGCGTATGCACGCCCAGCATGCGCGGCGGCGGCGTGAACACGGCCAGCGTGCCGCCTCGTTCGAGCAGGCGCCGGAAGGCCGAACGCATGCCGCGGGCCTCGGCGAGCAGATCCTGCGAGGCGCCGGCACCGAGCACGTCGCGCGCGTCGCTGCGCTGCTCGACGGCCTGGTCGTAGCGGTCGAAGACCGCCGCCGCATGCCAGACGACCAGCTCGGCGTGCTCGATCGCGTCGGGCTCGGTGAAGCGGGCTTCGACGATGCCGGCCAGCGGGGCGGGGAAATCGATGGTGGCGATCTGCACGGCGATCGGTTCCTTGCGTGGGGCGCCCCGGCTCGTCGGCCTGCGCATGAAGACATGACGAAAGATTCGTTGCCGCGCCGGCCGGGTCGCGAAATCCTGTTGACGGTGAAGCGGCGATGCGCTTAGGATAATGTTCGTATATCCGTACAAGCAAGCAACTTCTACGGCGCCCCGGGGAGACGGCGCACGTGGAATCCCCGGGAAGCGTCCCGGGGGAAGGTCGTGTGTCGAGTCGAACGAACCGAGGCGCTCAGAACCGTGGCTTCCGAATCTCGTGCCGATGCTGCTGTCCCAGGCTTGCCGCGCGCTGCGCGGGGGCTCGATCGGCGTTCGCCGCTGCCGCTGTACGCGCAAGTGGCGCGCCGGCTCAAGGCCATGATTTCCGCCGGCGATCATCCCGCCGATCGCTTCTATTCCGAAGGCGAGCTGTGCACCATGTTCGGCATCAGCCGGGCAACCGTGCGGCAGGCCATCCAGGCGCTGTCCGATGAAGGCTGGCTGCACCGGCAGCAGGGCCATGGCACTTTCGTCAACCGCGAGAAGTTCGACGAGTCGTTCAGCCCGCAGATGAACTTCCTCGACCAGTGGGCGGAAGTCGGGCGGCCGCTGCAGCTCGCGCTGCAGCGCTTCGAGCTGGCGCCGTGCCCTGCCGAGGTCGCGCCGTGGCTGGGCATCGAAGCGCAGCGCGAGATCCTGTGCCTGGAGCGCGTGCGCAGCAACGGCGACATCACGATCTCCTACGACTACCGCTACATCCATCCCGACTTCTCGCATTCGATCCAGCGGGACGAAGCGTCCACGACTTCGCTGCTGCTGCTGCTGGCGCGCAGCATCCGCCTGGTGCGGGGCGAGAACAAGGTCGAATCCGCGCTTGCCGGAGCCAGCGGCGCGTCGCTGCTCGGCGTGCGCCGCAGCGATCCGGTGCTGATCCGCGAGATGGTCTATTACGGCGACGACGGCGTACCGGCGATGGCCGGCCGCTCCTGGTATCGCGCCGACAAGGTCCGCTGTGCGTTCGCCGTCAACCTCACGTCGGACGCCGACCAGCCTGCCGGCGTCGGGCATCCGTCGTCGCGGCACCCGGGCGGCATCGCCGACGTCAGCTCCGTCGGCGGCTGGCCGGCGGCGAATTCGTAGCGGCCGCCGTTCGACGCGACCCCTTGCCGCTTCTCTGCAGAACCGCTTTGCCAGCACTGTTTCAACCGAACCGCTTCACCCGAACCGCTTCTCAGAACTGCTTCCCAGAACTGCCTCACCAGACGTTCCATACAACCAACCACCGTCTCCGGAGAGTTCCATGAAACCCGCAGTCGATCGTCGCACGCTGTTGAAAGCCGCCGCCGCGGCGCCTATGGCCCTAGCCTTGCCCGTGCGCGCGCAAGCGGGGCCGGTCAAGATCGGATCCGTGCTGTCGGTGACCGGTCCGGCCGCGTTTCTGGGCGAGGACATGAAGGCCGGCATGGAGCTGGCCATCGAGGAGATCAACGCGCGCGGCGGCATCGGCGGACGCAAGATCCAGTGGTTCTTCTATGACGCCGAGAGCCAGACGCAGAAGGGCCTGAACGCACTGCGCCGCTTGATGACGCAGGACAACGTCGACATCGTCGTGGGCGGCGGCAACATGTCGGGCATGGCGCTCGCGATGCTGCAGATCACCGAGAAGGCCGGTCTGCCGTTCATGTCCACCGAAGGCAGCATGCAGATCGTTCACCCCGTCGCCGAGCGGCCGTGGACCTTCAAGTCTACCGTCGACGACGACCAGGTCATCGAGCGCCTGGCCGACTACTTCGCCAAGCGCAACTTCCGCAAGGTGGCGCTGCTGGCCGATTCCAGCGGCTTCGGCCAGAGCGCCGTCGAACAGGCCAAGAAGGTCGCGCCCAAGCGGGGTCTCGAGATGATCTACGAGACCTTCAATCCGACCGATACCGACATGACGCCGCAGCTGACCAAGCTGAAGAGCGCAGGCGTGCAGGCGATCGTCTGCTGGACGGTGGCCAGCCCCGGCGTGGTGTTCATGAAGCAGGCGCGCGCCATGAACATAGGCGCGCAGCTGGTGCACAGCTACGGCTTCGTCGACAAGCGCTACATGGATCTGGCCGGCGATGCCGCCAAGGACGTTCTGCTTGTCAGCGTCAAGTTTCCGGTCGGCGACGATCTGCCGGCCGGCGATCCGAGCCGCGCGCAGATCGCCGCGCTGACGCAGAGCTTCGAGGCGCGCTACAAGCGGCGGCCGAACCAGTTCGCGGCGCAGACCTACGACGCGATTCATCTGGCGCGGCTGGCGGTCGAGCGCGGCGGCAGCGACAAGACCAAGATCCGCGATGCGCTGTCCGCCATTCGCGGCTACCAGGGCGTCGGCGGCGTGTTCAATTTCAGCCCGGAACGCCATTCGGGGCTGTCCAAGAGCGACCTGGTCCTGTTGAAATACGAAGGCGGCCGGTTCCGGTTGGCCGACTACCAGTAACCGTCCGACACGGAGATCACCATGAGCGCCGTGCTGCAAGTTCCCACCATCCTCGACGCACCCGAGCAGCGGTTTCCGCTCGACCTGGGCATCCGCATTCCCAAGATCCGCGATCTGTTCCATCTGGCGACGCGCAACCAGTGGAATCCAGCCACCGACGTGCCGTGGGACGAGCTCGATCCCGCTGCGTTCACCGAGGAGCAGCGGCTCGGCGCGCGCATGTACTGGAGCCGGCGCGCCTGGGGCGAATACGGGGCCATCTCGGAGAGCCCGGCGCTGCAGATCCGCTACTGCCAGGAGAAGCACGCGCCGGACATGCGGCTGTTCTTCACCATCCGTTCGCAGGAGGAGTCGCGGCACGCCGAGGTCTGCTTCCGGATGGCCGAGCGGCTGGGCGGCTACATCGAGCAGCCGGCGCGCAGCGCGTACCAGGGTTCGGTGGCCACGCACGGCGTGCGCAAGCTGGCGCTCGATCCCGACGTGCCGCTGGAAGGCATCATCGCCGCGCTGGTCTGCGCCGCCGAAGAGATCGCGTTCGATGTATTCCGCCATCTGATCGAGATCACGCCGAATCCGGTGGCGCGCCGGGTCTGCAAGCTGATCATGCGCGACGAGGTGCGCCACTGCGCCTTCGGCTGGTATTTCATGAACAGCCGCGTCAAGCAGCTGACGCCTGATCAGTTCGAGCGCGTGCGCCAGGCGGTGATCACGATGATCGAGAAGGTCGAGCTCAACGGCTATCACAGCGCCTGGCTGTCGCCATCGAATCCGGCCTCGGACAGCGAGATCGAAAGCGATCGCCTGACCTGGCAGGCAGGCCTCGGCGCCACCGTCGAGGAGCTCGAGAAGCCGGTATTCGTCGAATCGATTGCGCGCATCCGCAGGCAGATGAAGGAGTCCTGGGGCATGGAGCTGCCGATGTTCCGCCATCCGAAGATCGCCGGGGAGTTCTGAGCCATGAACGCAGCGGCCGCCGCCACGCCCACCCGCATCCACGTCGAACGGCGTTTTCCGCTCGACCTGTCGCAGTCGATCGCGTCGATTCGCGAGCTGTATGAAACCGCCAAGCGCTCGCGCTGGGACCCGACCAAGGACATCGACTGGGCGGCCCTGCGCGCCGCCGGCCACGATGCCGCGCTGCGCGATGCGGCGCGCCGCGTCTGGAGCCGGCGCGCCTGGGTCGAGTACACCGGCCTGGCCGAGACGCCGGCGCTGCTGATCCGCTTCTGCCTCGAGATCGACCGCGAAGCCGATCCGAAGTATTTCCTGACGGTGCGCAACACCGAGGAAGCCTGGCACGTCGAAGCCTTCCATCTGGCGGCCGAGGCCTTTGGCGGCTATCTGGAGCGCCCCGCCGACGCGGCCTGGGAGCCGGTCATCAACCAGACGCTGTATCGCGAGGCGCTCGATGCCGATCGCTCGCTCGACGCCTACGTCGCGGCGCATTGCGCGGTCGAGGACGGTCTGGAACTGGAGCTGTTCGAGGCTTATGCATCCGCGGCGCGCGAGCCGGCCCTGAGCGGACTGTTCGAGCGCGTGCTGGCCGACAAGAAGCGGCATGCGTCGTTCGGCTGGCTGTACCTGGAGTCGCGCGTTGCCGCGGCCGACCGTGCGCAGCGCGAATCGATCGCGCGCGCCGTTGCTGCCTGGGTGGAGAACGTCGCCTACGCGGGCTATCACGTGCCGACGCTGTCGAGCAGCATCGACAGCAGCAGCGAGGCGCGCGACGCCGCGCTGCTGGAACAGGCCGGCCTCGGCGCCGTGTCCGCGGCGCGCGAAGAGCAGGTGTTCGTCGACTATCTCGGCCGCGCGCAGAGCCGGCTGGCCGAGCTCGGCATCACGCCGGAGCTCGCGCCGCATCCGCGCCTCGGCCGCCTCTGAGCACGCGATGAGCATGCAATGAGCAGCGACCTGTTCCAGCTGGTGATCGCCGGCCTGAGCACCGGCAGCATCTACGGGCTGATCGCCCTCGGCTTCAACGTCATCTTCAAGGCGACCGACGCGATCAACTTCGCGCAGGGCGAATGGGTGATGATGGGCGGCATGGTGGCGGCGGCGCTGTTCGCCACCGGCACCATGCCGCTGGCGATGGCCTGTCTCGCGGCCGTCGTCGTCGTCACGGTGGTCGGCCTGCTGTCGGACGTGCTCGTCATGCGCCGCCTGCGCCGGCCGTCGCCGCTGCTGATCACGCTGGTCAGCATCGGGCTGGCGATCTGCACCAAGAGCCTGGTGATGCTGACGCTGGGCAAGAACCCGGCCGGCCTGCCGACCTTCTCCGGCGACCGGCCGCTCGCGATCGGCCCGCTGTCGGTGCAGTCGCAGACGCTGTGGATCGTCGGCATCACGGCGGTCGTCATGGTCGCGGCCCATCTGTTCTTCTCGCGCACCATGCTCGGCAAGTCGATGCGCGCCGCGGCGGCCGAGCCCGA
>JBFWXS010000001.1:51498-59435 GCA_050187175.1 Burkholderiaceae bacterium | reverse complement strand
CGCTGTCGGTGCAGTCGCAGACGCTGTGGATCGTCGGCATCACGGCGGTCGTCATGGTCGCGGCCCATCTGTTCTTCTCGCGCACCATGCTCGGCAAGTCGATGCGCGCCGCGGCGGCCGAGCCCGACGCTGCCTCGCTGGTCGGCATCAGCCCGCGAACCAGCATGCTGGTGTCGTTCGGCATCGCGGCCGCAGTCGGTGCGATCGCCGGCGTGATCATCACGCCGCTGACGCTGACCTCGTTCGATCACGGCACCGTGCTCGGCTTCAAGGGCTTCTCCGCGGCCATGCTGGGCGGGCTGGGCAGCCTGCCGGGCGCGGTGGTCGGCGGTCTGCTGCTCGGCGTCCTGGAGGCGCTGGCTAGCGGGACGATCTCGTCGGCGTTCAAGGACGCCGTGGCCTTCGTCGTGCTGCTGCTGGTGCTGTTCGTGCGGCCGGCCGGGCTGCTGGGGCGCGGCCATGTCGAACGCGTCTGAATGGAACGGATGATATGGCCGCCATCTTGAGTACCGACTCCGACAAGGCGGCCGCTGCCGGCAGCCTGCGGGCCAGGCTTGCGTCGCAGCGGCTGCGGCTGGCGGTGGTCTGGCTGCTGCTGCTGGCCTGGCCGCTGATCGCGCCGAACGACTACATAACGAGCCTGGGCGTCACCTTCTTCATCAATCTGATCCTGGTTGCCAGCCTGAACCTGGTGCTGGGATATGCGGGACAGATTTCGCTGTGTCACGGCGCGCTGTTCGGTCTGGGCGCGTACATCACGGGGGTGCTGTCGGCGCGCTATGACCTGGCGCCCGCGCTCGGCACCGTGCTGGCGATGGCGGGCACCGCGTTCGCGGCGATGCTGATCGCGCTGCCGACGCTGCGGCTGCGCGGCCACTACCTTGCGATGGGGACGCTGGGATTCAATGCCATTCTCAGCGTGCTGTTCGTCGAGCTGGTGCCGCTCACCGGCGGGCCGAACGGGCTCAGCGGCATCGCGCCGTTCCGGCTGTTCGGCTTCGAGCTCGACACGCCGGGCCGCTTCTATCTGCTGGCCTGGGCCGCGGGCTTCGTGACCATGTTCTTGATCCTGAATCTGGTCTCCAGCCGCAACGGCCGCGCGCTGCGCGCCGTGGCGGGCAGCGAGATCGCAGCCGGCGCGCTGGGCATAGACGCGTTCCGGCTGAAAGTCGCCACCTTCGCTTTCTCGGCCGGGCTGGCGGGCCTTGCGGGTGCGCTATATGCGCACTTCAACATGTTCGCGTCGCCGGAGACCTTCACCTTCTTCACGTCGGTGCTGCTGGTGGTCATGGTGGCGCTCGGCGGCTGGGGCACGTTCTGGGGACCGTTCCTGGGCGCGCTGCTGTACACCGGCGTGCCGGAGCTGCTGCGGCAGGTGCACGACGCCGAGCTGTTCCTGTTCGGCCTGTGCATGATCCTGGTCCTGCTGTACTTCCAGAACGGACTGGTCGGCGTGCTCGACAAACTGCGGTGGCGGCGGCGATGAATCTGCTCGAAGTGCGGGATCTCAGCGTCCACTTCGGCGGCTTGCGCGCGGTGGACGAACTCAGCTTCTCGGTGGCGTCCGGCTGCATCAAGGGCATCATCGGACCGAACGGCGCCGGCAAGACGACGCTGTTCAATGCGCTCGCCGGGCTGGTCGCATTGACGCGCGGCGACATCCGCTTCGACGGCGAGTCCATCGTCGCGCTGCGTCCGTTCCGGCGCGCCGAGCGCGGCATCGCGCGGACCTTCCAGAACCTGCAGATCTTCCGCGAGCTGAGCCTGCTGGAGAACGTGATGATCGGCCGCCATCCGCGCGGCCGCTCGAGCTTTCTCGCCAGCCTGGCCGGCCTGCCCGCGGTGCGCCGTGAAGAGGCCGATATCGAGCGCCGCGCGTACGAGAAGCTGGCGCTGCTGGGCCTGGCCGATCGCGCGACCTCGTCGGCGGCGGGTCTGAGCTTCGGCGAGGCCAAACTGCTCGAGATCGCGCGTGCGCTGGTGGCCGAGCCGCGGCTGCTGCTGCTCGATGAGCCGGCCGCCGGTGTGCCGCACGGTGAACAGGCGGCGCTGTCGGCGATCATCCGGCGCGTCAACGAAAGCGGGGTCACGGTGCTATTGGTCGAGCACAACATGCGGATGGTGATGAACCTGTGCCATGAAGTGCTGGTGCTCAACTACGGCCGGCATCTGGCGGAGGGAGCGCCCGCCGAGGTCAGCCGCAACCGCGAGGTGATCGTCGCCTATCTGGGCGAGGAGGCCGAACATGCTTGACGTGCAATCGCTGCGCGCCGACTACGGCCAGGGCGAGGTGCTGTCCGAGGTCTCGTTCACCGTGCCGCGCGGCGGCTTTCACGCCTTGATCGGTGCCAACGGCGCCGGCAAGAGCACGACCATGCGCGCGATCAGCGGCCTGCTGCGGCCCGTGCGCGGCCGCATCATGTTCGACGGCCGGGACATCAGCACGATGTCGGCCGATCGCATCGTCAAGCTGGGGCTGGCGCTGGTACCAGAAGGGCGCAAGGTGTTCGCGCCGCTCACCGTCCGAGAGAATCTGGAGATGGGCGCGTTCCAGCTGCTGTTTCCGAAGAACCGCGGCGGCTTCTCCGATAATCTGGCTTTCGTCCTCGAGCTGTTTCCGCGGCTGGAAGAACGGCTCGACCAGGCGGCGGGGACGCTGTCGGGCGGCGAGCAGCAGATGCTGGCGATCGGACGCGCGCTGATGAGCAGCCCGCGCATGCTGCTGCTGGACGAGCCGTCGATGGGGCTCGCGCCGCTCGTGGTGACGCAGATCTTCGATACCCTGCTGCGGCTGCGCGAGCTCGGGCTGACGATCTTCGTCTGTGAACAGAACACCAGCGTGACGCTGCGCCGCGCCGATCATGGCTACGTCCTCGAAGGCGGGCGGATCGCGCTGTCGGACGGCGCGGCGGCGCTGATCGCCAATGACCGTGTACGGGAGGCCTATCTTGGCGTTTGATTCGGCCGTCGAATCGCCCATCGAGCCGCCGCTGGAGCCGGCGCTGGAGCCGGCGCTGGAGCGCGAGTACAACTTGCGCATCCGGCATCCGGAGCGCGACGACGTCTATCGTTCGTTCGCGGCGCGCAGCGCCGAATGGTACGCGCGCAGCGGCGGCTTGCGCGACCAGCGCTATGGGGCCGGGCCGCGCTGCCTGATCGACTTCTTTCCGGCGCGGCGCTCCGAAGAGCCGTCACCGCTGCTGGTGTTCATCCATGGCGGCTACTGGCGCGCGCTGAGCAAGGATCTGTTCGCGTTCATCGCGGAGCCGTATACCGAAGCGGGGCTGGGCGTGGCGCTGCTGGGCTACGACCTGGCGCCCACCGTCACGCTGACGCAGATCGCCGCGCAGGTCGAGCAGGCGATGAGCTGGCTGGGGCGCTCGGCGCAGACGCTGGGCGTGCGCCGCGATGCGGTCGTCCTGTCGGGCCACTCGGCCGGCGGCCACCTCAGCGGCGTGCTGGCCGGCCGCAGCCCCGAGCAGCTCGGCGGCCTGCGCATCCAGGGCGTCGCGGCGATCAGCGGCGTCTTCGATCTGAATCCCCTGCTGCAGACCAGCGTCAACCGCGACGTGCGCATGACGCAGGACGAAGCGGATACGCTGAGCCCGCTTGGTTTCACCCGTTTCGAGCCGAGCCGCTTCGTGCTGGCGGTCGGCGGCCTCGAGACGGAAGGATTCAAGCAGCAGAGCCGGCGCTTCGCGCAGCGGCTGCGCTCGCTGGGCCGCGAGGCCGATGAGATGGAGGTCGAGGGCCGCACGCATTTCGATGTTCTCGAGGATCTCGGACGCGCCGACTCGCCATTGTTCCGCGCCGTCTGCGGGCTGCTGCCCGAGCGGGCTTGAACCGGAGTCCGCCGGCCATGACTTCGATCCCGATCGACGACAGCGAGCAGCCCACGCCGGAGATGCGCGTCACGCTGGCGCGCATCGCCGAGCTGCGCGAAGGGCAGGGCGACCGCTACACGATGCCATTCGACGAGTCGCGCGCGCAACTGCTGCGCGAGCGCCGCTGGTGGCTGGAAGAGGCTCCCGCCATGGCGGCGATCGAGGAGTCCAGCTACCCGTCGGCGGACCGCAGTGTGCGCGTGCGCCGCTACGTGCCGGTCGGTGCCGAGCAGGATGTCGAGATCGTCTATCTGCATGGCGGCGGCTGGTGCGTGGGCTCGCTCGATACGCACGACGGGATCATGCGCCGACTCGCCGTGGCGGCGCGCTGTCCGGTCAGCGGTATTGCGTATGCGCTGGCGCCCGAGCATCCGTACCCCGCCGCGGCGGACGACGTGCGGCAGGCGCTTGCCGCGCTGCGCTCGGAGCGGTCGTCGGTGGCGCGCTGGGTGCTGGCCGGCGATTCGGCCGGCGCCAATCTCGCGCTGGCCGAAGCCATCCGCGCACGCGATGCCGGCGAGTCGACGCCACAGTCGCTGCTGCTGTTCTACGGCGTCTATCTGCCGGTGCGCGAGTCGGCGTCCATGCGAGCGTTCGCCGATGGCCGCTTCGGCCTGTCGCGCGCCGCCATGCAGCGCTATGAGACGGCGTATCTCGGCGGCCGGACGCCGGCTGATGCGGCGTCCGCGTTTCCGCTGATCGGCGGCGCGCTGCACGGCCTGCCGCCGGCTTGGGTGGCGGCGGCAGGGCTCGATCCGCTGCGCGACGATTCGCTGGAACTGGTCGAGGCGCTGCGCGCGGCGGGTACTGCGGCGCAGCTGCGCGTCTACGAAGGTATCGTGCACGGCTTCCTGAGTTACGCGCGCCTGCTGCCGGCGGCCGTGGAGGCGATCGACGAAGCGGCCGTGTTCGCGCGGCAGAGTCGCTGAGCGCTTCACCTGAGCCTCCACCTGAGCGCTCAACCGAGGATCGCACCCTCGGCCGACGGGCCCACATGCTTGCGATAGCGCTGCATGAAACCGTGCGGCGCTTCGCGCACGAGCGGTTGCCATTCGGCGCGGCGCGCTGCCAGTGTGGCTTCGTCGACGCTCAGGTGCAGGCGCTTGCCCGGCACGTCGATCTCGATCAGATCGCCGTCGCGGACGAACGCGATCGGGCCGCCGTCGGAGGCTTCCGGACACACATGGCCGACGCAGGCGCCATTGGTGCCGCCAGAGAACCGCCCATCGGTGACCAGCGCGGTCCGCTTCAGACCCTTGAGCTTCAGCGAGCTGGTGATGCCTAGCATCTCGGGCATGCCGGGCGCACCTTTGGGACCCAGGTAGCGCAGCACGATGACCGAGCCGTCGGCGACTTCGCCGCGGACGATGGCGTGCTGCGCGTCGTCTTCCGAATCGAAGCAGCGTGCCGGCCCGCTGCAGATCAGCATGTTCTCGTCGACGCCGGATGACTTGATGACGGCGGTGTCAGGCGCCAGATTGCCGCGCAGCACTACGATGCCGGCCTTGGGGCGGAACGGCTGGTCCAGCGGCGGGATCACCTTCGGGTTCCTGACGACCGCGCGCGCTATCGATTCGGACAGCGGCTTGCCGGTCACCGTCATGCAGCTCGTGTCCAGCAGCGGAGCCAGCCGCTTGAGCACGGCCGGCATGCCGCCGGCGACGAACAGATCGTAGACGCCGTACGGACCGTTCGGGCTGATGCCTAGCAGCGTTGGCACCTCATAGGCGGCGTCGAAGTCCGCGGAGGTGATGCGCAGGCCCGCCGCGTCCGCGATGGCCGGCAGATGCAGCGCGGCATTCGTCGAGCCGCCTATCGCCATGCAGGTGACGATGGCGTTGCGTAGCGACGCGGGCGTGAACATCTGCCGAGCGTTCAGGCCGGCCGCGACCAGCTTCACGATGTGCTCGCCCGTGCGGCGCGCGGCCTGCAGCTTGTCGGCATGCCAGCCGGGGATGTTCGACGTGCCCGGTAGGCAGATGCCCATCGCCTCGGCCAGGCACTGGAAGGTATTGGCCGTCCCCATGACCTCGCAGGCGCCGCAGGTCGCACAGGTCAGAGTCTTGTCGAGCAGCGCGTCATCGTCCATGTACGGACGGTGATCGACCGAACCTTGCCGCATGCCGACGTCGTGCCGGATGTCGTGCTGTCCCGGTCCGGCGGACAGGTACAGCGCCGGCAGATCGAGACGGGCCATCGCCATCATCATGCCGGGATTGATCTTGTCGCAGCCGGCGATGAAGATGACGCCGTCGAACGGCTGCGAGCGCAGATGCGTTTCGCACAGATCGGCGATCAGGTCGCGCTGCGCGAGCACATACCGCATGCCGTCATGCGCCATCGCCACGCCGTCGCACGGCGCAGGAACGTTGAACTCGGCCGATTCACCGCCGGCCGCGATGATGCCGTCGCGAACGTGGCGCGCGAGCTGGTGCAGGTGCGAATGGCCGGTGGTCAGCTCGGTATGCGAGTTGGCGATCGCGATCAGCGGGCGTTTCTTCAGTTGCCCGACGTCGTAGCCGGCGCCGTGCAGCAGGCCCTTGCGGAATCGGTTCATCACCTCACTGGGGCTCTGGGTCAGGATGTCGCTGTTCTTCGTCTGCGTGCTTGTCATGCTGTTTCCGTCGTCGGAAGGCGTGAAGAAAGGCGCGTACCGGCCGGCCGCGGACAAGCGGACACTTCTGGATCGCCGGTATCGGCCCGGCAATGATCGAGAGCGCGGAAACAGCAGTCTGTCGAGGAGTGGCGCTTGCCGGGCCGGCGCGTCGACGCGCCGCCCGGATGGGCACTCAATCGATGCGGACGAGCACCTTGCCGACCTGGCTCATCGATTCGGTGGCTTCATGCGCCGCTACGATGTCGTCGAGCGCGAACACGCCGGCGATCTGGTGGCGCAGCCGTCCCTCGGCCAGCGCGCGGCTGATCCAGTCGGCCGCGTCGCGGTGCGCCTGCTCCGACATCGCGTACACGAGCACGAAGCGCACGGTCAGGTTCTTCTGCAGCAGCGGCGGGAACGGCAGTGCCGGTTCCAGCACCGCGTCGGACGCATAGGTGGCGATGACGCCGCCCGGCCCCAGCAGCGCCACGTCGGTGAGTAGATTGGCGCCGAACGAGACTTCGATCACGCGGTCCAGCGGGGCGGCCTGCCCGCACAGGGCCCGGACGCGGGCGGCCACGTCCTCGCTGCGGCGATTGATCACCGCATGCGCGCCGGCTTCCAGCGCGCGTTCGGCCTGCTCGTCGCGGCTGACGGTGGCGATGACTCGTTCGGCGCCGCCCTGCCGCGCCATCTGCACGGCGTAGTAGCCGACCGCGCCGGCGCCGCCCTGGACGAGGACCTGCTGCCCAGTCACCGGACCGTCGGCGAAGACGCAGCGGTGCGCCGTCATCGCCGGAATGCCGAGGCAGGCGCCTTCCTCGAAGCTGACTCCTGCGGGCAGCGGCACGGCCTTGCGGGCCGGCACGGTGGTGAATTGCGCCGCCGTGCCGAATGGGCGCCCGAGGTTGGCCTCGTAGACCCAGACGCGTTCGCCTATGCGCGCGCGGTCGACGCCGTCGCCGACGGCATCGATGACGCCGGCGCCGTCCTGATGCGGGATCACGCGCGCGAACGCGCTCGCCGAGACACTGCGGCCGGTGCGCCGCTTGGTGTCGGACGGATTGACCGCGGACACGTGGATGCGAACACGTACCTCACCGGCGGCCGGCTGCGGTTCGGGATGCTCGCCGATCTGCAATACATCGGCGGCGGGGCCGAGCTGCTCGTACCATGCGGCTTTCATGCGTGCTCCTCGTGGATGTCGGCCGTACGCCTGCGAAGCCCGAGCGGGCGCTGTGATTGTAGGGCCTCTTCAGCGAAGCTGCAGCGGCAGCTCGACAGTGATGCGCAGTCCGCTGCCGGCGCGATCGTCGGTGCGATCATCGGCGCGATTCCCGGCGCGATTCTCGGCGCTGATGCGGCCGCCATGCGCCTCGACGGCCCGCCGCGCGATCGCCAGGCCGAGGCCGAATCCCGGGCTGCCGCTGCTGCGATGGAAGGGCTCGAAGATCCGC
>JBFWXS010000001.1:0-51398 GCA_050187175.1 Burkholderiaceae bacterium | reverse complement strand
GCGATTCCCGGCGCGATTCTCGGCGCTGATGCGGCCGCCATGCGCCTCGACGGCCCGCCGCGCGATCGCCAGGCCGAGGCCGAATCCCGGGCTGCCGCTGCTGCGATGGAAGGGCTCGAAGATCCGCGGCAGCTCGTCCGCGGCCACGCCGGGTCCGTGGTCGTCGACGGTCACGATCAGCCGGTGCCGGGCCTCGTCGCGGTGCGCCGTCACTTCCACCACCGTCCCTTCGCGCGTGTGGTGGATTGCGTTGCGGACGACGTTCTCGAACGCGCGATGCAGCAGCTCGCTGTCGGCATCGACGAAGGCGTCAGGCGGTGCGCTGAAGCGCACGTCGCGCTGCCGGGCCTGCGCCTCGAAGCGCGCATCGTCGATCAGGCCCGCCAGCAGCTCGACGACATCGGTGTGCTCGCGCGCCGGCGACGACTGGCCGGCTTCGAGACGAGCCAGCGTCAGCAGCTCGCCGACCAGGCGATCGAGCCGCACCGCCTCGCGTTCGATGCGTTCGAGCATCGCGTCGGCGCGTTGCGGGTCTTGCCGCGCCAGTCCGATCGCGGCGTGCAGCCGGGCGAGCGGCGAGCGCAGCTCGTGCGAGACGTCGTGCAGCAGCCGGCGCTGCGCCGCGATCAGCTGCTGCAGCTGCCCGGCCATCCGGTCGAAGTCGTGACCGAGATCGGCGATTTCGTCGGTGCGCCGGCCGATCCGCGGCGCCACGCGCGTCTCCAGACGGCCTTCGGCGACCGCTGCGAAGGCGCGTCGCAGATGACGGATGGGCCGCGTCAGATACCAGGCCAGCAGGGCGCTGAACGCCAGGCTGGCCAGCAGTCCGGTCGCCACGAACACCCACGGCGACAGCGGCTGCGGCGGCGCCGGGCGGCGCATCGCCATCCGCCGCGGCCCCTGCTCGGCCATGTCGTCGGGCAGCGTGACGAACAGCAGCAGGCCACTGCGTTCGTCCCAGCGGATCGCGCGCGCCGCGACCGATGCGCCGCCGGCCGCCGGTCTGCCGGCTGCCGTGCGGCTGGCGAGTTGTCTTGCTCGCATCAGTGCCTCCGGCGGCACCGGCCGGCCGAGCAGATCCTGGTCGCGCACGTCGACGGCGTACAGCGCCGGCCCGCCCCGCGGCATGGGCTCGGACAGCAGCGCCGCCAGCGCGGCAGGTCCACCGTGGCGCAGGGTGGCGCCGGCCGACTGCAGCATCAGCTCGGCGCGAGGCCCGGCGGCCAGCGTCGCTTCGCGCTGCGCGTCGCGCTGATGCAGCCAGAGCAGCGTGCCTATGACTGCGACCGCGCTCAGCAGCGTCAGCCAGAAGGCCAGCAGCACCTTCCAGAACAAACGGCCGATTGGAGCGCCGTCGCGCACCTCCGCATCGCGGCTCGTCATTCGCGCACCAGCTGGTAGCCCTTGCCGCGAACCGTTTCGATCCACGACGAGCCGTCGGCGCGGACGCCGAGCTTCTGCCGCAGGCTGCTGACATGAACGTCGATGCTGCGGTCGAAGCGCGCCAGCGTGCGGCCCATGGCCTGCTGCGACAGCTCGGCCTTGTCGACGACGCGGCCGGCGTGGCGGGCCAGCACCTCCAGCAGATTGAACTCGGTGCTGGTCAGCGACAGCGGCGCACCGTTCCAGCTCGCCCTGCGGGTGCCGGGCCACAGCTGCAGCGGACCCGTGACGACCGGGCCTTCGGTGGATTCCGCGTCGGCCGGCCGGATGCGTCTGAGGATGGCGCGCACGCGCGCGACCAGCTCGCGCGGCGTGCACGGCTTCGGCACGTAGTCGTCGGCGCCCAGCTCCAGCCCCACGATGCGATCGACATTGTCGCCGCGCGCCGTCAGCATCAGCACCGGCACCTGGCTCTCCGCGCGAATCCGGCGCAGCGCCTCGACGCCGTCGAGTCTCGGCATCATGACATCAAGCACGATCAGGTCGAAGCGCTCCGCGAGCGCGCGCGCGACGCCCGATTCGCCGTCGTGAGCGGCCTCGGTGTCGAAGCCTTCGCGCTCCAGGTACTCGCTCAGCAGATCGGTCAGCTCGGCGTCGTCATCGACCAGCAGTACGCGTGGCATCCGGAAGTTCGTCGGGTGAGGGGGGCGTGTCCGTGTCGATCATAGCGAGGCGCCGCTGCCGCGGTAAGGGCGCTGTGCATTCCGGACACGGATCTTTACCAATGTTTACATCTGGCCAACCGCAATTAACGCGCCGCTCCCCGATGATGGACCCGTACCGCAGCCGGTCGGCCGCGGACGCCGACATCAAGACACAGGAGTCATCTCATGAAATCACGCCGAATCGCCCGTTTCATCGTTGCCGGCGGCCTTGCGCTGGCTGCGCCGCTGCTGGCCGTGGCCCAAGCCGGTCCGGGTGCCGGCCCCGGTGGTCCCGGGCCCGGCGGCCGCGGCGGCATGCCGCCGGCCGCGGGTCCGATGGGCGCAGGCCCGATGGGCGCGCACGCGCCCGGCATGATGGGCGGCCATGGCCATGCCCGTCACGAGCGCATGCATGCCGGCCCGCGCGGACCGATGCAGTTCCGCGGCGCCGAGCACGGCATGACATGGCTGCGCGGCCTGAACCTGAGCGAGCCGCAGCGCGACAAGGTGTTCGAGATCATGCACGCCAGCGCGCCGACGATCCGCGAACAGGCCAAGGTGCTGCGCCAGACCCGCGAAGAGCTGGCTCGCCTGCCGCTGTCCGCCGACTACGATCAGGCCAAGGCGCGCGCGCTGGCCGAGCGCAATGCGCAGGCCGCGGCGCAGCTGGCTGAGCTGCGGGCCCGCAACATGAACGAGATCTATCGGCAGTTGACGCCCGAGCAGCAGAAGCGCGTGGCCGAGCGGCTGGCTCGCGTCGGGCCGCATGGCGAGCGGCCGATGCGCGAAAACGTGCGGCCCGGAGCGCCGCGCGAGTCGCGGCCGGGCGGGCCGTCGCGCGGTTGAGGCGCGGTTCGGCTCCGCTCAGCTCAGCTCAGCTCAGCTCAGCTCAGCTCAGCATCCGGCGGAGCCGGCCCGCTCCGCCGGCGGCGGCGCGGCGCAGGCGAACGCCGCCTGCGCTTGCGGTACAGTGCCGCATGGCCCTCCGAGCAAGCATCTACAAAGCCGAGTTGTCGGTCGCCGATATCGATCGCGGCTATTACGCTGATCATTCATTGACCATTGCGCGCCACCCGTCCGAAACCGAAGAGCGGATGATGGTGCGCGTGCTCGCTTTCGCGCTTCACGCCGACACCGCGCTGCAGTTCGGCCGCGGCCTGTCCAGCGACGACGATCCCGATCTGTACCGCGCTGACCTGACCGGCGCCTTCGATGAATGGATCGACGTCGGCTGGCCCGACGAACGCCGCGTCCGCCGCGCCTGCTCGCGCTCGCGATCGGTCGCGGTGCTGACCTACGGCGGCCCCAAGGCCGACGTCTGGTGGTCGCAGAATGCTTCCACACTGATGCGCAGCGACAATCTGTCGGTGCTCGCCGTGCCCGCCAGCGCCACCGATGAACTGGCGGCGCTGGCGCAGCGCGCGATGCGGCTGAACTGCACGATGCAGGAAGGGCAGGTGCTGTTCGGCTCGGATGGCGCACATGTGGCATTCGAGCCGGTTGTGCTGAAGCGGCTGGCCTGAGCCGGCTGCGCTATCGGGTCGTGACGCAACTGCCGCGGCGCCGCTCCGCTACGTCGAATCTGACCGTTCCGTCAAAAAACCCAAGGCCCGCAGGCATGCGCGGCCGCAACGCGTAAGATGCGCGCCATGATCCGTTTCGACCCCCCTTTCAGTTCCACTGGCGCCGCGCTGTCGGCCGACGAGATCGGCCGCCTCGATGCGCTGCTCGATGCGCTCGACAACGACGATGCGATGGTCGTCGAGGAGCTAGACGGTTTCATCGCCGGTCTGGCCTGCACGCCCGAACCGGTCGGTTCTGCGCAGCTGCTGTCGTACGCGCTCGGTGAGGCCGGCGCCGATGACGCCGACGCGGTTCCTGGCGGCGCTGCTGATGCCGCTCCCGTTGCGGCGCCCGCTGCTGCTGCCACTGCCGCGCTGGTAGACGCTCACCCCGAGCTCGCCGCGCTGATCACGCGGCATGCGGCCAGCGTGGTCGGTGCCTTCGATCGCGGCGAGTATTCGCCGGTGCTCGCCTATGACGAGCAGGGCCACGCCGACGGCAGCGCCTGGGCGGTCGGCTTCCTGCAGGCGGTCGAGCTGTTCCCGGACAGCTGGGATGCGCTGGTCGACGAGAAGGACTTCTCGGACGCGCTGTCGGCGATCGAGGCGCTCGCAGCGACGCTGGACGACGGCGCGCGGCCGCTGAGCCGGCGCGAGCGCGACAGTCTGATCGACGGCATGATCGGCGATGCGGCCGACATCCATGAATTCTTCCGGCCGTATCGTCTGTCGGGCACGACGCCTGCGGAGATGCGCGTGGAGACGGTGCGTCGCGTGCAGCCCAAGGTGGGCCGCAACGATCCCTGTCCGTGCGGCAGCGGTCGCAAGTACAAGCTCTGCTGCGGCGTCAACGGCTGAGCGCCGGGCACGCGCGGCGCCGAGACGAAAGCGAGATCCAGGCGATCCCCAACGAGGACAGACGCGACAGAGCAGCGTGAACTGAGGGTTCCACAATGACGGTCATCGGCAGACGACAAGAAGCCGATGTCCTCCCTCCAATCAGACAAGGAACCCCATCATGAAAACGCTGCTCAAAGTGCTGATTCCCGCCGCCGTTTCGCTCGCCGCGGTGGGTGCCCATGCCGCTCAGCCGATCAACTACGAAACTGACTATCCCGGTCCGTTCCCGGCGGCAGCCGCTCAGGCACAGGTGCAGGCGCCGGCTCAATCCGAACCGTATCTGATCCAGTACGGCGAAGGCGCGGCGGAAGTGAATCCGCTGTATCGGCACGCAGCCAAGCCCGCGTCGCGCGACGAGGTTCGCTCGAAAGCGGCGATCGTTCCGCCGCAGGCGCCCGGCTTCAATGCTTGACCAGATCAAGAATTGACCGGATAAGCGCTGGCCCCAGAAGCGGCGCCCTGGCCGATGACCACGGCGTCCAGCGCAAGCGCTGACACGCCGCCTGGGCCGCCGCCGCGCTCGAACACGACGAACGGATTGATGTCGACGCTGTCCAGCGTCTCGCGCGCGTCTATCGCGAAGCGCGACAGGGCCAGCAGCGCGTCGGCCACCGCATCGATGTCGCAGCGCGGCCGGCCGCGGGCGCCGTCCAGTAGTGGAAAGGCGCGCACTTCGCGGATCATCGCCAGCGCATCGGCGCGCGTCAGCGGTGCGACGCGGATCGACACATCGCGCAGCACTTCGACGAAGGCGCCGCCCAGTCCGAACATGATGACCGGCCCGAAGACAGGGTCGCGCCGGGCCCCGAGAATGCACTCGACGCCGTTCGACACCATAGGCGCAAGCAGCGCGCCGTCGATGCGCGCCGCCGGTTGAGTGCGCCGCGCCGCGCCGGTGACGGCGTCGAACGCAGCGGCTGCCTCGGCCGCTTGGACTCCCAGTTTCACGCCGCCGACATCGGTCTTGTGCAGGATGTCGGCCGATACCACTTTGACGGCGAAGCGCGTGCCCCCGGGCGCCGCAGATGCGATCGCAGCGGCCGCGTCCGCGTCGCGCGCGAGACGGGCGTCGATCACCGGAATGCCTTGCGCCGCCAGCAGCGCCAGCGATGACGGCTCGTCCTGGGCGCCGGGCGGCAGGGCCGTGCACGGCGGTGCCAGCGACGATAGCACCGGCGGCACCGCCGCGCCGAGCGAGCGGCCGATGCGGGCCAGCGCGCCTATCGTCCGCACCGCATCCGAGGGGTCGGTGAATGCGAGGCAGCCGAGTTCCGCCAAGCGCCGGTGACGGGCCGGATCCAGAATCGTGCTGATGGCCAGCAGCGTGTCGGGATGATCGCGCCGCAGCCCGATCACCAGCTCCTCGATGATCGGCCAGAAGTCATTGCCGGCGCCGGCAGCCGCCATGAAGCCCAGCCAGCTGCCGTAGTCGCCGCTGCGCAGCGTGGCGCGCGTGGCACGGCCGATCAGGCTGCGGTCATTGGTGACCTGTCCGGTGATGTCGATCGGATTGCGCGGGGCCGCGAACGGTACCATCGCGAAAATCTCGCGCTGCGCGTCGGCGGGCGTCTCGGCCACGTCCAGGCCGATCGACGACGCGTCGTCCGCCATCAGTGCTCCGACGCCGCCGGAGATCGTGAACAGCTGGATCCGCTCGTTGCGGGGGACACCTGCCACCGCGGCGCCTTTCGCGACCGCGAAGAACTCCTCGACGTCGCGGGCGCGATAGGCGCCGTACTGTCGGAACAGCGCGTCGTAGACGGCGTCGTCGCCGGCCAGCGACGCGGTGTGCGATTGCGCGGCCTGCGCCCCGAGCGGCGTGCGGCCCACCTTCACTACCACCACCGGCTTGCGCGCCGCCTGCGCGGCCGCCAGCGCAGCGCGCAGGCGATCGCCGTCGCGGCAACCCTCCATGTACGCCATGATGACGCGGGTCTGCTCGTCGCGAGCCATCCATTCGATGACGTCGGCGACCTGTACGTCGGCCTCGTTGCCGGTCGACGCCCAGACCGACAGTCCGATGTCGCGCTCGCGGGCCAGCGAGTATGCATAGGCGCCGAACGCGCCGCTCTGGCTCACCAGTCCGACCGAGCCGGGTGGGGTGCGGCCGATGCCGGGTGCTGGACTGAAGGTGGCGTAGACCTGTTCGCGCAGATTCATCACGCCCAGGCAGTTCGGGCCGATGATGCGCACGCCCGCCGCGCGTGCCTTGGCGGCCAGCCGGTCCTGGGCGACCATGCCTTCGGCGCCGATCTCGGCGAAGCCCGACGAGAACACGATCGCTGCCTTCACGCCTGCGCCGATCGCGTCATCGAGCGCCGCATCCACCGCGGCCTGCGGCACCGCGAAGACCGCCAGGTCGATCGCGCCGCCCGCCGAGCGCAGATCGGGGAACGCGGGCAGGCCCTGGATCTGTTCCGCCTTCGGATTGATCGGCACGATGCGGCCGCTGTATCCGAACGACTTCAGATAGGCGATCGGCGTGCCGCCGATCTTGCTTGGCGTCGCCGAGGCGCCTATGACAGCGATCGAGCGCGGCGAGAACAGCGCGTCGAGGGAGTTCGCGGCAGGCGCGGAACCGGGAGCGGTCATGACTGTGGCCAACTTGGTGTCAGCGGATGACGCGGCTTCAGCGAGTGCCCTTCTTCATGGCCTCGACGATGCGAGCCCAGCGCGGCTGATCCTCTTTGATGAATGCGCTGAAGTCGGTGGTGGAGAGATAGGCGATCTCGCCGCCGGCGGTGTTCAGGCGCTCGCGCACTTCGGACTGTGCGGACGCGACGGCGGCGGCGTCCGAGATCCGGCGCACGACCTCCGGTGGCGTACCGGCCGGGACGTGGATGCCGTACCACGACAGCACCGTCATCTCGGGATAGCCGGCTTCGGCGATCGTCGGCACATCGGGGAAGGTCGGCGAACGCTTGTCGCTGGTATTGGCCAGCGCGCGCAGCTTGCCGGTGCGGATCAGCGGGATCGCGACGGTCGACGGCAGGACGGTCATCGACAGCGTGCCCGCGACCAGGTCCGGCACGATGGGCGGCGCGCCCTTGTACATGACCGGCTCGAGCTTGATGCCGGTGCTTGCCTTCAACATCTCGATCGCCATCGATTGCGTCGACCCAGTGCCGCCGTCGCCGTACTGCAGTCCGGGGGAGCGCCGCGCCATTTCGACGTAGTCTTGGACCGACTTGGCCGGCGAGTTGGCCGGAACGACGAAATAGCTGGGCGACAGCGCGAAGCGCGCGGCCGGAATGAAATCGCTCTGCTTCCAGCGCAAGCCGGTTTCGAGCATCGGGTTGTTCAGCAGGAATGGCGCGCTGATCAGCCACGTATAGCCGTCCGCGGCGGCGTTGGCCACGGTATCGGCGCCGATATTGGCGTTGGCCCCCGGCTTGGCCTCGACGACGATGGGCTGTCCCAGTTCGCTGGCCATGCGCATGACTACGGCTCGAGCCATCACATCGACGACGCCGCCGGCTGCATACGGAACGATGACCCGGATCGGTTTGCTCGGCCAGGCGACCGCTTGCGCGGCGGCGGTGGAGGACCACAGGCCGCTCAGCGCCACCGCTGCGAAGGCGCCGAGAGCGGCCGTCAGATGGATCAGCGACCCGCGGCGGGACGCGAAAAGTGAACGATCTTGCTTCATTTGACTTACCTCGTGATGAAGATCTACGTGCGAGGCCGGCGCATCGAACCGGGCGCGCAGCCATGGAGATAGGCAGGCACCGCGGGGTGCGGGACAAAACGGCGAGAAATTGGGCGGAGCGCGACGGGACGGGGTGCCAGGCGGCGCGACAGCGTCGCCGGCGTGTTCGGCGCGGCGATCTGAAGGGAGGCCCCGGTGCTGAGGGTGTCGGCCAGCGCGGCGCTGGCCGCAGGCGTTGTAGCCACTTGCTGTCTCCTATTATGACCTATTATAATAGGTGGCATGGACGATGCAAGCTTTTCATCGAATGTCGACGTGCCCGCGCCGCTGTTCGCGCAGGTGCGCGACGCACTACGCGGCGACATCCTGCGCGGTTCGCTGCGGCCGGGAGACCGTCTGCCGTCCGAGTCGGCGCTGATCACCCGGTTCGGCGTCAGCCGCATCACGGTGCGGCAGGCCATCTCCGAGCTGCAGGCACAGGGACTGGTGAAAACCCTCAACGGCAAGGGTTCGTACGTGACGCGCCCCGGCCGCGGCGAATCGCGCGGACCGCTGGTCGGCGTGCTGGAGTCCATGCGCAAGCGCGGACACCGTGCGCACGGCAAGCTGCTGTCGTACCGCAAGGTCAAGGCATCGCGAGTGGTCGCGCGCGAGCTGGAGGTGCCTGACGGCAGCCTGGTCGGCGCCGTCACCGTGCTGCGCTACTGCGATGACGTGCCGTTCGTCGTCGGTACCACCTGGTGCGCCGTCGAGATCGCCGACCGGCTCGTCGAGGAGGACTTGAGCGAGCAGGACGTCTCGGTGGCGATCGAGGACAGTCTCGGATTCCGCAGCGCCAGGATGCACGTCCGCGTCGCCGCTGCGGTGGCCGACGACAAGATGGCCAGGCGCCTGGATTACACGCCGGGGGCGGCGATCCTGCGCGTCTACACCACGGCGATAGGCTGGGATCAGCGTCCCGTGGTGTACGGCGAAACGGATTGCCGTGCCGACATGATGGACTACCGCGTCACTCTGCGGAGCTGACGCAGGGCAGCGAGGAGGCGGCCAGCCATGACCGATGCCACGACCGATGCCGCGGTGCTGTTGGAACGGCACGAAGGCTGGGCCGAGATCGTCCTCAACCGGCCTCGCCAGCGCAATGCGATCGACGGCGCGCTGGCCGATGCCTTGCTCGCGGCGCTGCGGCAGGTGCAGGCCGACGACAGTCTGCGCGCCGTCGTGCTGCGCGGTGCCGGCGGCGCATTCTGCGCCGGCCTGGACCTGAAGGCCTTCGGTGCGACGCCGGTGCCGGACTGGGTGGCCGGCTTTGCCGCGCACTGGCGTACGGTCCACGTCGCGCTGGCTTCGCTGCGCGTCGTACTGATCGTCGCGCTGGAGCGGTTTGCGATCAATGGCGGCGCGGCGCTCGCGCTGGCTGGTGATCTGTCGGTGTGCGGCGCGGGGGCCTTCCTGCAGATCGGCGAGGCGCGGCTGGGTATGGCCGCACCGAACAATCTGGCTTGGCTGCGCATGAGACACAGCGAGGCCGTGGCTGCGCGGCTGATGCTGAGCGGCGAGCGCGTGGGCGCTGAGGAGCTGTTGCGCCTGGGCGTGGTCAGCGAGCTCTGCGCCGACGACGCCGTGCTCGCCCGCTGCCGCGAGCGGGCAGTCGACATCGCCGGCTGGCCTGCCGATGCCCTTGCCCGCACGAAGCTGGCCTTGCGCGCCGCCTCGTTGGGCACTACGCCGGAAGCCTGGTTCGCAGCCTTCGCCGCACCGCAGCCGGGCTTCGAGCGCCTGCGTACCTGACCGATCACCTGGGAGTCAATCGACCATGTCCCGTTCCGCCAGTTCATCGGCCGGGTCCGCTCCGGCCGCCGGCCATACGTCCGAGGTCGGCGTGCCCGCCGCGGGCTCGGTGCGCCCGGCCCGGCTGCCTGCCGAGCAGCTCGACGCGCTGTGCGCACGCGTGCGTTCGTTCATCGATGATTGCGTGATACCGCGCGAAGACATGAGCCGCGGTCACGACGTGGAATGGCTCGACGCCGTCACCGGCGAGCTGCGCGTCGAGGCCGCCGCGCGCGGCCTGGTCGCGCCGCAGCTGCCGCGCGAAGCCGGCGGCCTGGGCTTGTGCTGGGAGGACTGTGCGCGCGTGTTCGAGGAATGCGGCCGCAGCTTCCTGGGCGCCGGTGCGCTGGGCTGCGCGGCACCCGATCAGCCGAACATAGACACCTTGATGCATCTGGCCGCGCCGTCGCAGCGCGATCGCTGGCTCGCGCCGCTGATGGCCGGCGAAATCCGTTCCGCATTCGCGATGACCGAACCCGCGCCGGGTGTCGGCTCCGATCCGCGGATGATCAGCACGTGCGCGCGCCGCGACGGCGACGACTGGGTGCTTGATGGCCACAAGTGGTTTGCGTCGGGTGCTGTCGGCGCCGCCTTCGCGATCGTGGTCGCGCGCGCCGACGAGGGGCCGAGCTGGTTCATCGTCGACACCGCCAATCCCGGTTGGCAGCTGGTGCGCGACATCCCGTCGATCGACAACTTCGCGCCCGGCGGCCACGGCGAGGTGCGGCTGGTGCAATGCCGACTGCCCGCCGACGCCCTGATAGGCGAGGCCGGCAAGGGCTTCGACTACGCGCAGCTGCGGCTCGAAGGCGCGCGCTTGTTCCACTGCATGCGCGGCATCGGGCTGGCCTCGCGTGCGATCGAGATCGCGCAGGACTATGCCGTGCGCCGCGATTCGTTCGGCGCACGGTTGTCCGAGCATCAGCAGATCCAGGCCATGGTCGCCGACGCGCACATCGATCTCTATGCCTGCCGGCTGATGACCGCCGACGTGGCGCGCCGGCTGGACGCCGGCGAGTCGATCCGCCATACCTCGTCGATGGCGAAGGTGTTCGTCTCGGAAGCGCTGAACCGCGTCGCCGACCGCGCGTGTCAGATGACGGGCGCGCTTGGCATGTGCGAAGACCAGCCGCTGGCGATGATCGCCAAGCGGCTGCGGCCGTTCCGCATCTACGACGGCGCTTCGGAAGTGCACCGCGCGGCGATCGGCAAGCGGATCTTCATGCGCGGGGGGCGCGATGGCCGCGGCGCCTGAGTCGCTCGACGCCTTCCGCGCCGAGGTGCGCGCCTTCGTGCGCGAGCGCCTGCCCGCACAGGTGCGCGACAAGGTCAGGCTGGGCATCGAGCCTGCCCATGGCGACGTAGTGGCTTGGCAGCGAGAGCTGCGCGAGCGCGGCTGGCTGGTGCCGCACTGGCCGCAGGCATGGGGCGGCACCGGCTGGAGCGCCGCGCAGCGCGCCGTCTTCCAGGAGGAGCTGGTGCTCGGCCACGCGCCGGAATCCGACGTGCTGAGCTTCGACATGATCGGACCGGTGCTGATCCATTTCGGCAGCGAGGCTCAGAAGCAGGAGTTCCTGCCCCGCATGGTCGCGCTCGAGCATGTCTGGTGCCAAGGCTATTCGGAGCCCGAGGCGGGATCCGATCTGGCCTCGCTGCGGACGCGCGCGGTGCGCCGCGTCGATGCGCACGGCGAACACTACATCGTCGACGGCAGCAAGATCTGGACTTCGAACGGGCACAACGCGAACTGGATCTTCTGCCTCGTGCGCACCGACGCCGAGGTGCGGCAGCAGCAGGGCATCAGCTTCCTGCTGA
Organism: Burkholderiaceae bacterium; assembly: GCA_050187175.1. Taxonomy (GTDB): domain Bacteria; phylum Pseudomonadota; class Gammaproteobacteria; order Burkholderiales; family Burkholderiaceae_E; genus Zeimonas. The sequence goes on along the minus strand of JBFWXS010000001.1, from coordinate 39,555 downwards.
TCGACATGAGCACGCCGGGCCTGAGCCTGCGACCCATCGTCGGCATCCATGGCTGGCATCTGTTCAATCAGGTATTCCTCGACGGCGTGCGGGTGCCGGTCGCGCGCCGCGTCGGCGACGAGAACCAGGGCTGGACGATCGCCAAGTCGCTGCTCGAATTCGAACGGCTGAACCTGGCACGCGTGGCGGAGAATCGTCGCCGTCTGGCCAAGGTCCGTGCGCTCGGCGAGCAGCTTCGCGAGGCCGGCGCGCCGCTGTTCGAGCGGCCGTGGTTCCGGCGCCGGTATGCAGAGCTGGAAGTGCGATTCGAGACCCTTGCAGCGACCGTGCTGCGCTTTCGCCTGCAGGCCGACGCGGGACGCCGGTTGGGAGCGGAAACCGGCATGCTGAAGCTGGTCGGCAGCCAGCTGATCCAGGACATCGAGACCCTGGCCGTCGATGCGCTCGGTCCGCAGACGCTGCCCTGGGATCACGATGCGCATTTCACGCTCCCGCATGAGCGCGGCGGCGAGCCGGTCGCGCCGCGCCATCCGTACGCGGCCACCGCGTCGTCGCGGCGGCTGGTGACGCGCGGCTACACGATTGCCGGCGGCAGCAGCGAGATCCAGCACGAGCTGCTGGCCAAACAGGTGCTGGGACTATGAGCACATCGAGCCGGTCGACCGTCTGCGCCGGGGAGTCGGATGAGCGCGCGATGCTGCGCGACGCGGCGGCGCGTTACGTCGAGCGCGGCTATGCGCCGCAGGAACCGCTGGTCTCGCGCGAACGCTGGCGCGAGTTCGCCGAGCTCGGATGGCTGGCCCTGGGGCTGCCCGAGGCGTGCGGCGGCCTGGGCGACGCCGGCGATGCCGCGGTAGTGGCAGAGGCGCTGGGACGCGTCGCCGCCTCGGAGCCTTGGCTGGCCAACGTCGGGCTGGCGGCCCCGCTGCTGGCGGCCTTGCGGGCGCAGCGCGATGCGTCGACGTCTGCTTGCGAAGCGCTGCTTGGGGCCATCGCGGCCGGCGAGCAGCGAGCGGCCGTCGCCGCATGGGAACCACAGGGTCGCTACGACGCGTCCGATGTGGCGACGCAGGCGCGGCGCGACGGCGACGGCTGGCGACTGGACGGTGTCAAGACGCTGGTCTTCGGCGGCGGTACGGCCGATGTGCTGCTGGTTCCGGCGCGCGAGTCGGATGCGGGTGGCGCTGCTGGCGAAGCCCGAAAGCCGGTGCCCTCGCGCGGCCTGGCCGTATTCGCCGTCCCGGCCGGCGCGCCCGGTCTGCGGTGCCGGACCTTGCCGACCTACGACGGCCGCGACAGCGCCGACCTGCGCTTCGAAGGCCTGCGGCTGCCGGCCGCAGCCTGCCTGTCGGGGTCCTGCGATGCATGGCCGGCGATGGAGACGGCGATCGACCATGCCACCGCGCTGGCCTGCATCGAAGCGGTCGGCACGATGGACGCGGTGCTCGCGGCGACGCAGGCGTATCTGCAGCAGCGCCGTCAGTTCGGAAGGCCGCTGGCGTCCAATCAGGTGCTGCGCCACCGCTTGGTCGATCTGTTCGTTGTCGTCGAGCAGTCGCGCGCCATAAGCGAAGCCGCCGTGGCGCGTCTCGGCGAAGCTCCTGCGGTGCGGCGCCGTGCGGTATCGCTGGCCAAGGCCTTCGTGTCGCCGGCGGCGCGGCGCTGCGGCGAGGAGGGCATCCAGCTGCATGGCGCGATCGGCATGACCGAGGAGCTTGCACTGGGTCGTCTGGTCAAGCGGCTGATCGGTTTTGCCAACTTTCTCGGCGATGAGGCCTGGCATCTGGAGCGCGTGGCCGAGGCCCGTCACGACGCGTCGACTGCCGCTGCCTTCACGACGTAGCGCAAGGGGCCTCCCGGAACGATCGCGTCGAACGGCCAGCAGGTCACCAGCGTCAGTTCGTCGAAGCCGCGATCGGCCAGCACGCGCAGGTCGCGATGATCGACGATCTGCATGTCGGCAACGCGATAGCGGCGCAGATGGCCGTCGAGCGCTTCGACCTCCAGCAGATCGCCGGCCTGCAGCCGCTGCAGCACGCGGAAATGCGTGTCGCGGTGTCCGCTGATCACGCTGTTGCCGGCCGTTCCCGGCAGCGGCGAATCGGGCCGGTGACCGGGGCCGAAGGCGAGCACGCGGCCCGCCTCGCCTGACAACACGACGTAGGCTGCCTGCTGCGCCGGGAAGATCAGCCGTGCCACCGGCGTGGTGTCGGCCCAGTCCCACGGTCTGGCCTGCGCGTGTCCGGCGGCGCGGTTGCGCTGCCAGGCGTCCTCGATCAATACCTGCGCCAGCCATGCCTTGCCGTACAGCCACAGCCCGCCGCCGAGCTGCCAGAGACCGAGGGCCAGCAGGACGGCAACGGCGACCCGGCCTGCCTGCGCTCGCATGCGGCGCGCCCCGCCCGAGCCGCGCAGCGCGCGCCACAGATGCTGCAGATCGATGCGGCGATCCAGCAGCCACAGCCGCGAAGCGAGCAGCGGTGTCATGCGCGACTCCGGATCGACAGCGTGACGCGGCGCGCCTGCCGGCCGGCGCGCTGCGCCCGCTGTGCGCGCAGCGCCGGCAGCCCGGCCAGTGCGAGCAGCAGCAGCCCGATCGCGATGCGCAGCGTGCCCGGCGTGGCGCCGCGGCCGAGCTCGCTGCTGCCGTCGCCGAACACCGCGTCGAACTCCCAGCCGGCCGGCAGCTGCGTCGGCACCTGGCCCGAACGTAGTTCGGCAGCCGCTGCACGCACCGGCGTCACGTCGACGGCGACCAGGCTCGTGTAGGCCGTGATCAGATGGTGCGACAGTCCCAGATCGCGGATCTGCGTTCGCAGCGCTTCGACCGTGTCGGGCCCGCGCTGCGGCGCCGCGCCGAGCCGCGTGATCTCATCGCCAAGCTGTTCGATCCGCGCGCGCGCCCAGGCCACGTGCAGGCTGCCGGGGGCCACGCGCTGGGCCGGCACGCGGCTCTCCCAGCGGATGCCGCCGGCGCGGCCCGAGACGGTGACACCTTTGGGCGCCGCTGCGAAGCGTGCGCGCACGACGATGGGCTCGCCCGCATACAGCTCGCCCAGAGGCGGCAGCGGTTCCAGCGGCTCGGCGCCGTCGAAGCGGACCTGCACTTCGGTGAGCAGCGGCCGCGCCAGCTTCGCGTACAGCGCCGAGATGCGCTGCTCGACGTCGTCGCTGTGGCCGACGTAGGTGAAGCTGCCGCGGCCGGCCTCAGCGGCCTTGCGCATGAACCAGCCGTTCGGCGCCGAGCCTATGCCTATGGTGAAGAAGCGGCGCTCACCCAGCCGGGTCTGGATCAGCGCCAGCATGTCGGCTTCGTAGTCGACCGCGCCGTCGGTCATGAAGATGATCTGCCCGATCAGGCCCGCAGGCGTGGGCGCTGCCAGCGCCTGTTCGATGGCGCCGCGCATCTCGGTGCCGCCCTGTGCTTTCAGCCGTGAGATCCAGGCCAGTGCAGCGCGCTGCCGGCGTTCGTCGAAGGGCTCGGGCGCCGCGAACAGGCTGGAATGACGGCTATTGAACTGGATGATGTTGAAACGGTCGCCCGGCTGCAGCTGCGCGATGCCGAACTTCAGCGCGCGGATCGCCTGCTCGAACGAGCTGCCGGCCATCGAGCCCGACGTGTCGATGATGAACGTCGTCTCGCGCGGCATCGGCTTCCGGCTCAGGCTGCCTTCGATCGGCGGCGACAGCATCAGCAGGCCGTAGAAGTGCTCGCCGTGCTGCTCGACGCGCAGGCCGGCGGCCGGCGCGGTGCCGGGGCGCGGCTGCCAGTCGAGCTCGAAGTCGCGATCGGCGACGGCGCGGTCGGCGAGCCGGACCTGATAGCGATCGGTGCCGCTGCTGCGCACGTCGATCGCGTGCGTGGACGAGACCGGCGCCGTGATGGGGACGCCCGCGTCCAGAGCAACTTCGAGGCGCAGGCTGTTCGGTACGTCGGTCGCCGCAACGCTTGACGTACCGCCCCTCGCGTTCGCGCTCTCCGCCGGCCCGGCCAGCACCGGCATCACCGGCAGCGCTGCGGCCGGATCGTCGTCGCGCCGATAGCGCGGCGCGACCACCGTCGGCAGCCGCAGCCGCCAGTGGCCATCCTTCAGCGCCAGCGTCTGCTGATATTCGATCGTGACGGCGATGTCCGCGCCCGGCGCGATATTGGCGACGCGCGTGGTGAACAGATTGGGCCGCTGCTGCTCGACCAGCGACGCGCGCCGGCCCTGGTCGGCGGCCTGCTGATACTCGCGGCGTGCAGCCTCGCGTTCGCGGATGAGGCCTTCGATGACGCGGTCGCCGACCTGCATGCGCAGGCGGTCGACGGCGCTGTCGTCCGGCAGCGGGAAGGCATAGACGCCCTCGAACCACTGTTCATGCGGATTGCGGAAGGTCTGCGTGACGCGGGTGCGCACCAGCGGACCGGTGACGTCGATCGCGACCTCGCTGTTCACCAGCGGCGCGGCGACCAGGCCCTCGCTGGTCTTGAACAGCAGCATGGCGCGGTCGGCGGCGTTCACCGACGCCAGGCGCGGCGCGACGGTCTGCGCCATGGCCTGAGTGGTGACGATCAGCACGATCGCACCGAGCACGATAGATACGAACAGCGCGGTACCGAGCACGCAACCGACGAATGCCAGCCACTCGCGCCAGTCGAACACGGGGGCGGGGCCGTGCTGGCCGACCGGCACATCGTCGAGCGAGGCGTGGCTCGACGAGCTTTGTCGCGACATCTTCCAATCTCCATCAAGCGATCGCAGCAAGACGCTGCAAGACCGTATTGCAGGCGTCCGCGGCGGCGCGGGCCGGGCGCGATTCGGACCGATGGCGGACCGAATCGGGCAAACCGCCGGCAAGAGCCGCCGCACGCTGCGCGGTGCCGGTCGCATTTGCTAGAGTTCAAGCATGAGCCGACGCATCGCCATCATCGAAGACGAACCCGCCATCCGCGAGAACCTGCGCGACGCCTTCGTGCGACAGGGTTTCGAGGTTCAGGTATTCGCCGACCGCCGCGAGGCGCAGGACGCGCTGACCTCGCGCCTGCCCGACATGGCGATCATCGACGTCGGGCTCGGCGCCGAGCCCGACGGCGGCTTCGAGCTGTGCCGCTGGCTGCGCGAGCGCGCGCCGGCGCTGCCCATCCTGATGCTGTCGGCGCGCGACTCGGAGATCGACATCGTGTCCGGCCTGCGGCTGGGCGCGGATGACTACATCACGAAGAACGTCAGCCTGCCGCATCTGCTGGCGCGGGTCACGGCGCTGTTCCGGCGCGTCGACGCGATCGCCCAGCCGAACGCGCAGGGCGAGCTGCTGGTCCGCGGCGCGCTGCGGCTGGATGTGCCGCGCTTCGAGGCCCGCTGGCGCGATGCGCCGGTCGAGCTCACGGTGACCGAGTTCTGGATGCTGCACGCGCTGGCGCGCCATCCGGGGCACGTGAAAGATCGCGACGCCCTGATGCGCGACGCCAACCTCGTCGTCGACGACCAGACGGTGACTTCTTACGTCAAGCGTATCCGCCGCAAGTTCGAGACGATAGACCCGTCCTTCGATGCCATCGAAACCGTCTACGGACTCGGCTACCGTTTCGTCCAGCGCGCCTGAGCGGCGCGCCGCCCGGACGCGCCGCCGCTGGCGTCCGCCGGTCGGCCTGCGGCTGACGCTGGCGCTGGCCTTGCTGCCGCTGCTGGTGCTGCCGCTGATCGGCCTGCGCTTCGTCGAAGTGATGACCGAGCTGGCGCGCAACGAACGGCTCGAGAATCAGGCGCAGGCGGCGCGCAACCTGGCGGCCTCGCTGCACGAGCGCCGCGAGCTGTTCGAGACCCGGCTGCAGTCGAACGGCACGCGCGCGCCGGCCGAGCCGCTGCCGGTCGAGCTGCTCGCGGACGTCGTCGTCGACCAGTCGCCCGCCGAGTGGCTGGACGTGCCGGGCCGGGCGCTGCCGATGCGAGCCCCCGACGGCGCGGCCGGCGCGCCGCTGCGCGTACGGCTGGCGGCGGCGCGCTCGCAGGAGCGGCCTGGCCGCTTCTTCCTGCTGGTCGATGCCGATGACGAGCGGCTGGTCCTGCCCGAAATGCGCGACGGCGTGCCCGTGCCCGGCGACGAGCTGATCGTCGAGCACGGATCCGCGCCCGACGCGATGCGTTCGTCGACGGTGCAGCCGGTCGAACGGCCCGGCGGCTGGATCGCCGAGATCGAGCTCGACGAAGAGCCGGCGCTGCTGCGCGTGCGCATCGTCGACGTCGACTACCTGGGCTCGCGGCGCATCGAAGGTGTCGCCGACTCCGGGCTGCTGGCGCCGGTGCGGCCGCTCGGCGATGCCGCGGTCAACGACCGCCGGCCGGCGCTGTGGGTCGATGCGGTGCGCGCGCTGTCGCGCGCCAGCGGGCGCGTGTCCGTGTTCGACGCGGGCGGTGCCCTGCTGGCCCAGTCCGGCCGCGTGGCCAGCGGGCCGCCGCCGCCGACCGACTGGAGCGCGCGGCTGGCGCGGCGGCTGCTCGCGGCGGCGTTCCGGCTGCGCCCCGAGCGCTTTCTCGACGATTCCGAGGCGGCCGGCGCGCTTGCAACGCCGCCGCTGACGCGCGCGCTGTCCGGCGTGCCCGGCCAGCAGTCGGAGCGCATGCCGCCGCAGGAAGGCCTGCCGGTCTGGCTGCTGACCAGCGCCCAGCCGATCTGGGTCGGCGACCGCGTCGTCGGCGCGCTGGTGCTGGAGGAGAACACCGGCGCCCGGCTGGGCGCGGGCCAGGTCGCGATCGAGCGGCTGACGCTGCTCACGGCGGCCGCCCTCGCGGCCTGCGTGCTGGCGCTGCTGGGCGTCGGCTCGATCACCGTGGCGCGCATCGTGCGGCTGCGGCGGCATGCGGAGCAGGCCATCGATTCGCGCGGGCGGGTGGTCGCCGCGATCCCGCCATCGCGCCTGCGCGACGAGCTCGGCGCGCTGGCGGACAGCCATGCCGCCGTGCTCGAACGGCTGCGCCAGCATCAGCAGTACGTCGGCAATCTGCGCGGTCGGCTGGTGCACGAGCTGCGCACGCCCATCATGGTCGTGCAATCCTCGCTCGACAACCTCGCCGCCGAGACCGAGCCGGCGCCGCGCGATGCATACCTGACGCGCGCACGCGAAGGCACGCAGCGGCTCGAGCGCATCGTGGCGAGCATGGGCGAGGCCTCGAGCCTGGAGTCCATGCTGGCGCAGAGCCGGCTCGAAGCGGTCGATCTGGCCGCGTTGCTGCGCGGCTGCGCCGAAGGCTATCGCAGCGCGTTCGCGCCGCGGCGCTTCGAGGTCGAGGCTCCGGCGGGGCCGGTCCACTGCCCGGCAGTGCCCGAGGCGATCGTCCAGGCGCTCGACAAGCTGGTGTCGAACGCGAACGATTTCGCCGTGCCGGACACGGCCATCGTCCTGTCGCTGCGGCCGGCGACTCCCGAATCGGGCGCGGCGCCGCGCAACTGGACCCTGGCCGTGCGCAATGAAGGCCCGCCGCTGCCGGCGGCCATGCGCGACAACCTGTTCGACTCCATGGTCTCGGTGCGCAGCCATCGCGGCGGCAGCGAGGCGCATCTGGGCCTGGGCCTGTACCTGGTGCGGCTGGTGGCCGAGTTCCACGGCGGTGCGGCGTTCGCGCGCGACCTGCCGGGCGGCGTCGAAGTGGGCTTCGCGGTGGCGGCGGGTTGACGCGTGCCGGCGGGTCTCAGGCCCTTCCCAGGCCCGTTTTAAGGGTTGTTGTTAATTCCATCACCCGCTGCCGACCTTTCGTCGGCGGGCGGTGCGAAATCGTCGAGCGGCCCTTGCGGGCCGGCAGCCGGTAGCCGAAAACACTGGCACGACCATGGGGCTAGAGCGACCCAGGCCGGCGCTCCGGCGCGGCCGGCGCCAGACGAAACACGCATGCTGGACACGTACGATCTCGACCATAGCCCCTTTTCCTCGCCGGCCCAGCCGCCGTCGTCCGGCGACGAATCGGCGCAGCAGCGGATGCTGCTCAAGTACGAGGCGATTCTGCAGAACGCTTCGATCGGCATCGCGTTCACCCGCGATCGCCGCTTCGAGCATGTGAATCCGCGGTTCGAGGAGATGTTCGGCTGGCCCGTCGGCTCGCTGGGCGGCCAGCTCAGCCAGGTGGTGCTGCCGTCGCGCGCGGCCTACGAGGCGCTGCTCGACTATGCGCGTCCGCTGCTGCAGCGCGGGCGGACGGTCGACTTCGAGCACGACCTGGTGCGCCGCGACGGCCATGTGTTCCGCGGCCGCATACGAGCCAAGGCGATCGACCCGGCTCAGCCGCGCGAGGGCGGCACGATCTGGATCATCGAGGACGTCAGCGGCTACCACCGCTCGCTGCAGGAGCTCAAGCGCGTCCGCGACGAGCTCGAACTGCTCGTCCATGAGCGCACCGAAGCGCTGGAGCGGGCCAATGCTCATCTGCTGAGCGAGATCGCCGAACGCCAGGTGGCGGAAGGCCGCGTGCGGCACCTGGCGCACCACGACAGCCTGTCCGGTCTGCCCAATCGCCATCTGCTCGAGCACCGGCTGGAAGACGCGCTCAGGCAGTCGCGGCCGCGCGGCCGCGCCTGCGCCGTCGTGGTCCTGGACCTGGACCGCTTCAAGGCGGTCAACGACTCGCTCGGCCGCACCGTCGGCGATGCGCTGCTTCGCGCCGTGGCGCGGCGGCTTTGCGAAGTGGTGCGGCCCACCGATACGGTGGCGCGTGTCGGCGGCGACGAATTTGTGCTGCTGCTGGCCGACATCGGCGGCGCCGATGATGCGGTCGGGGTAGTCGAGCGGGTGCTGGAGCAGCTGGTGCAGCCGTATCAGCTCGACCGGCATACGCTGCGCATCACGCCGTCGATCGGCATCGCGCTGTCGCCGCGCGACGGGGACGATGCGGCTACGTTGATCGGGCGCGCCGATGCGGCCATGTATCACGCCAAGGCACAGGGGCGCCAATGCTTCCAGTTCTTCAGCGAACGCGTGCTGCAGTCGTCGGCGCAGCGGCTGCAGATGGAAGGCGAGCTGCACGACGCGGTGTGCCGCGGCGAGCTGCTGCTGCACTATCAGCCGCGTTTCGAGCTGGTCGGCGGCACGCTCAGCGCCGTGGAAGCGCTGGTGCGCTGGCGTCATCCGGTGCGCGGCCTCATCAGTCCCGCCGAGTTCATTCCGCTGGCCGAGGAGACCGGGCTGATCCACGCGATCGGCGACTGGGTGCTGCGCGAGGCCTGCCGGCAGCAGCGCTCATGGCTCGATCGCGGCCTGCCGGTCAAGCCGCTGGCCGTCAACCTGTCGGCCCAGCAGTTCCGCAGCCGCGACCTGCACGAGTCCGTCGGCGGCATCCTGGCCGGCGCGGGCCTGCCGGCCCAGCTGCTGGAGCTGGAGATCACCGAATCGACGCTGATGCAGAACACCGAGGAGACGCTGGACACCTTGCGTCGCCTGGCCTCTTCCGGCGTCAAGATCTCGATCGACGATTTCGGCACGGGCTATTCGAGCCTGGCCTATCTGAAGCGCTTTCCCGTCGATCTGCTGAAGATCGACCGCTCCTTCGTCCGCGACATTCATACCGATCCCGATGACGCCGCGATCGTGCGCGCCATCGTGGGACTGGCCAGGAGCCTGGGCATGGCGGTGGTGGCCGAGGGCGTCGAGACCGCCGAGCAGGCGCGCTTCCTGCGCGCGGCCGGCTGCGACGAGGTTCAGGGCTTCCTGTTCGGCTCGCCGATGCTGCCCGACGAGGTCGAGCGATACATGGGCGGGGCCCACGGCATACCGTTCTGAGGACCGGCGGCGGACATCTGCGGCGCCGTCGCTGCGCGCGGCGCCATCGGACGCATGACCGGTGTGCGGATGTCGATCGACCAGGCGGCTGCCGTGGTCATCAGCAGCGCATGGATCACCGGGCGAGACGCGTAGCGGCGCATGGTGGCTCGTCCCCCTTCAGTTGAGTTTGACTGGCACGAAGATGCGCAGATCGCCGCGCTGGACCAGCAGCGCGAGCTGCCGCGGCTGGCCGCCCAGCAGCGTGCGCCATTGTTCGAGATTGACGATGGGCCGGCCGTTGACCGCGATGATCACGTCGCCGGGTTCGATGCCGGCACGCGCGGCCGCTCCGCTCACCTGCTCGACGATCAGGCCGCCGCGCACGCGGGCGGCCTTGCTCTGATTGGCGTCGAGCGGCCTTACGCTGACGCCGAGCCAGGCGTCGGTGCGCTCCGCCTCGGCGACCGCCAGCGGCGGTTCTTGCGGACCGCTCAGGAGCACGTCGATCGGCCGCCGCTTGCCTTGGCGCACCACTTCCAGCGCTGCCTTGTCGCCGGGGTTGGCCGCGCCGACGAACGTGGCCAGATCGGCCGCGCGTTCGACGCGCCGGCTGTTGAAAGCGACTATGACGTCGCCGCTGCGCAGCCCGGACCGCTCGGCGGCACTGCCGGGCGCGACCGCCGACACCAGCGCGCCGGCCGCGGCGTCGAGCTTGAACGATTCGGCCAGCGCTTGGTCGACGTCCTGCACGGCCGCGCCGAGCCGCGCGTGGCGAGCGCTGCCGGTGCTGACGATCTGGTTCTTGACGCGCAGCGCGACGTCGATCGGTACCGCGAACGACAGCCCCTCGTAGCTGCTGCCGCGCGCGTGGACCTGCGAATTGATGCCGATCACGCGGCCGCGTGCATTGAACAGCGGCCCGCCCGAATTGCCGGGCCGCGTGGCCACGTCGGTCTGGATGAACGGCACGTAGGTGTCGCCCGGCAGCGTGCGGCTCTTGGCGCTGATGATGCCCGAGGTGGCGCTCTGGTCGAAGCCGGATGGCAGGCCGATCGCCAGCACGTAGTCGCCGATCGCGATCTGCGCCGGATCGCCGAAGATCACCGTCGGCAGATCCTTGGCCTGGATCCGCAGCACGGCTACGTCGGTCGTGGCGTCGGCGCCGAGCACCTGCGCCGGCAGCTCGCGCCGGTCGGCCAGCCGGATGGTGATGGCGCGCGCGTCGCGGACGATGTGGGCATTGGTCAGGATCAGGCCGTCGCGCTGGATGATGAATCCCGAGCCCTGGCTGCGCGTCGCCGATTGCGTGCTGCGCGAGCGGGCGGTCGGGCTCGAATCGGCGCGGCCAGCATCGGCGCGGCCGGCGGCCGGCACGTCGACCGTGACGCCGACGACGGCGGGTCCGAAGCGCTGGAAGATGGCACGGTAGTCGGGAGCGGCCGTCGGCGCGATCTCGGCGCTGCGTCCCTCGTCGACTCGCTCCTCGGCGAAAGCGGCTTCGGTAGCCGACGCGCGCACCGCACGCGGACCGAACCAGTCGGCCGGATTCAGATTCCAGCCGTACGCGACGTTGCCGGCGCTGACCAGGCCCGCGCCGGCCAGCGCGAGCATCAGCGTCTTCCTTCCCATCCGGTGGACCTCGCGGTCGATAGCGGGCAATCCCATGCGGGCACCATATCGGGATTGTCTTAGCAGAGCCTTAAGCGACATCTTGACGATCATCACACGGAAGAAGCGGCCGCCGGCAGCCTGACGCGGACGCGAAGTCCGCCCAGCGGCGACTCGTCCAGTTCGATGCGGCCGCGGTGCCGCTCGACCACGGCCTTGACGATGGCCAGGCCCAGGCCGCTGCCGTCGCGTTCGCCGGTGGTGCGCCGGTAAAAGCGGCTGAAGACGCGCTCGCGCTCGTCGGGTGGAATTCCCGGGCCGTCGTCGTCGACGTACAGCATGAGCTCGCGCTCGCCGCGTTCGATGGACACGCGCACCCGACAGCCGGGCGGCGAATGCGTCAGCGCATTGTCGATCAGGTTGCGGACCAGGCTGTGCAGGCTGCGTGCGTCGCCGTCGAGCTCGGCCGACTCGGGGGCAGAGAAAGCGATCGCCGCCTGCCGCGATTCGGCCAGCGGCGCCATCTCGGCCACGGCGGCACCGGCGATCGCCGCCAGGTCGACCACGCCGCCGTCGGCGGGGCGCGCGTCCGGCTCGCTGCGCGCCAGCGTCAGCAGCTGGTCCACCAGATGCGCCGAGCGCTCGATGCCGGCCTTGAGCTGCGTCAGCGCGTCGGCCCGGGCCTGATCGTCCTGCGCGCGGCCGAGCAGGCCGGCCTGCAGCTTCAGCGCGGCGATCGGCGTGCGCAGCTCGTGGGCTGCATCGGCGACGAACGCGCGCTGCACGGCGAAGGCGCGGCGCAGGCGTTCCAGCAGGCCGTTCATCGAGTGGACCATGGGCTCGATCTCGGTCGGCAGCTCGGCCTCGGAGACCGGGTCGAGCCGCGTCGCATCGCGGTTGCGCAGCTCGGAGGCGATGCGCTCGACCGGCCGCAGCGACTGTCCGATCAGCCACCAGATGGCGAAGGCCATCAAGGGCGCGAAGATCAGCAGCGGCGTCAGGCTGCGCAGCGCCGCTGCGGCGGCGATGCGTTCGCGGACCTCGAACGGCTGCCCGACCTGGATCACGCGGCCGCCCGCCAGTGTGCTGTAGACGCGCCAGCGCTCGCCGTCGGCCAGCACGTCGGCGAAGCCGAGCGTCGCGCGATCGGGCAGGCGTGCGCGCGAGCGCGTATGCGACAGATAGATCTTGGAGCCGTCGGAGCTCCAGATCTGGACGACGAAGTCGAACTGTTCGCGGTCCTCGGGCGGCCCCGGCGGCGGCAGCACCGCGCCCTGGTCGCGCAGCGACAGGGCCATCTGCCGCAGGTGGTAGTCGAACAGTTCATGGCTCTCGCGCAGCACGGAGCGGTAGGAGACCGAGCCGACGACCGCTTCAGCAAGAATGAACAGCGGCAGCAGCGACAGCAGCAGTCGCGTGCGAATCGACGAGCCGCTCATCCGCCTTCCTGGCCATCGCTCTTCGGAACGAAATAACCGACGCCGCGGACGTTCTGGATGAAGTCGTGACCGAGCTTGCGCCGCAGGCCGTGGATGTAGACCTCGACCGCGTTGCTCTCGACCGATTCGTCCCAGCCGTAGAGGCGGTCCTCCAACTGCGCGCGCGACAGGATGGCGCCGGGCCGCAGCATCAGCGCCTCCAGCACCGCGAACTCGCGCGGCGACAGCGTGACCGGTTCGCCGTTGCGCGTCACCTCGCGCGAGGCCGGATCGATGCGCACGCCGCGATGCGTGAAGACCGCTTCGCCGCGTCCCGCGCTGCGGCGCAGCAAGGCACGCATGCGCGCACCGAGCTCGTCGAGATCGAAGGGCTTGACCAGATAGTCGTCCGCGCCCGCGTCCAGGCCGGCGACGCGGTCCTGCACGTCGTCGCGCGCCGTCACGATCAGCACCGGCGTCGCGTCCTTGCGGGCGCGCAGCGAGCGCAGCACGGCTATGCCGTCCTTGCCGGGCAAGCCCAGATCCAGCAGGACCAGATCGAAGCGGCCGGTGGTCAGCGCGGTGTCGGCGGCCGAGCCGTCGCGCACCCAGTCGAGCGTATAGCCGTCCTGGCGCAGCGCCGTCTGCACGGCCTGACCGATCATCCTATCGTCCTCGACGAGTAGCACTCTCATGAATGGGGTGGCTTTGGGCGGCGCGCCGTTGCTGCCCCCTGGGGCGGCCGCCGGATATCCTCTCGGATGTGAGGATACCGTGTCCCCGGTGTCAACCAGGGGGCGAGCGCGGCGCGCGGACAACAGCCTCCGCCGTGCGGCAGGCCGGTCCGAGCGGCCGGCGGGGGATCCGTCGAATTGCGCGCTGGCGTGGCATTTCTCACTCAAGCCCGCTTCAGCCCCCGCCGATAGAATAGCCACACGCCCCGCATCGCCGCTGCCGGGGACGTCCATCACGCAGGAGGCCGCCATTTCCGCCGAGTTGCCGATCCAGCTGCCCGCCCCTGTCGACGACTGGGTCGGCTGGCTGCGCGACATCGAGATTCCGGTGCTGCGCAGCACGATCTCGGCGCTGCGGCAGATCGGCGCCGACGAGGACAAGGCCGCTCCGAACGAGATCGCGTCGGTGGTCCTGGCCGATCCGCTGATGACGCTGAAGGTTTTGAAGTACCTGTCGGCCAATCGCACGCAGCGCATCGTGACCGAGGCCAAGACGGTCACCGCGTCCATCCTGCTGATCGGCATCGAGCGCTTCTTCCGCGAGTTCGGGCAGCAGACCTCGGTCGAGGATCTGCTCGTTGAGCATCCGCTGGCGCTGCGCGGCCTGAAGGACTGGTGCCAGCGCGCGCATCGCGCGGCCATGTTCTCGCTTGCCTTCGCCGTGCACCGTGTCGATCACGATGCCGAACTGCTGCACGAGGCGGCACTGCTGCACGACTTCACCGAGGCTCTGGTCTGGTGCCACGCGCCCGAGCACGCGCTGGAGATGCAGCGGCGGCAGCGCGCCGACCCGGCGCTGCGCTCCGCCAGCGTGCAGCGCGAGCTGCTCGGCGTCGAGCTGATCGATCTCGAACAGGCGCTGATGCACGCGTGGCAGCTGCCCGAGCCGCTGATCCGCTTCACCGACGATCACCGCTCCGACGATCCGCGCGTGCTGAACGTCATGCTGGCGATCCGGCTGGCGCGGCACTCGCAGCACGGCTGGCACAACCCGGCGCTGCCGGACGATTTCACCGACATCGGCATGCTGCTGAATCTCACGCCGGCGATGGCGCGGCAGAAGGTCATGCGATTGGACCGCTAGCCACGCGAGCGGGCCCGTGGCCGTGCGATCGGACCGGTAGCTCAGCGCATGTAGAGATCAGAAGCGCGGCGGCCTTCCTGCTTCAGCTGTTCGATGACGAGCTGCGTGGCGGATGAACGGGGGCGCCGCGCATGGCACACCAGGCCCACCGGCGGCAGGCTCATCCTCGGCAGCAGCGGCAGGAAGCGTGCATAGCCCTGCTGCACGTCGTCGTGCAGCACCTCGACCGGCACCGGGCAGATCATGTCGGTATGCAGCAGCAGCCTGCGCAGGACCAGGAACGATGTGGTCTCCACGGCGCAGGGCGGCATGCCGTGGCCTTCCAGCCGGAACATGCCTTCGATCACCGCGCGCGTGTGCGTGCCGGTCGGCGGCAGGATCCAGGGCAGCTTCATCAGACTGCGCAGAGTCAGGCCGCGTCTGCGGGCCAGCGGATGATCGGCGCGCACGCCGAGACGGAAGCTGGATTCGTACAGCACCTCGGTCAGCAGATCCGGGTCTTCACCCGGCCAGAAGCGGCCGACGAGCACGTCGAGGCGGCCTGCCTTGAGTTCCGAGAACATATTGTCGGAGCTGCCTTCCACCACCCGGACGGTGAGGCGCGGCGCTTTCACCGCAAGCTCGCGCAGCGCGTCCGGCACCAGGCGAGGCGTCGCGACCGGCAGCGCGCCTATGGTCACGTGGCCCGCTCTTCCTTCATGCCATAGCCGCAGCTCGTCTTCGGCGTCCTGCAGCTCGGCCAGGATCAGGCGCGCGCGCCTGCACAGCAGCTCGCCGGCTTCGGTGAGCACGCTCCCCGCGCTGCTGCGCCTCACCAGCGGTTCGCCGACCTCCTGTTCCATCTGACGCAGGGCCTTGGTGGCCGCCGGCTGGCTGATGTGCAGCTTCCTGGCGGCTCCCAGCAGCGATGCGGTCTCCCAGATGCCGACGAGCAGGCGCAGCTGCGTCAGGCGGATGCGATGGTGCAAGGGCGTGCTGCTCATGGCCGATCCATCGAAGGAAGAAATATACCTCTAGGTTATATCGAATCGACAAAGATTCAATTGTTGGTTTATAGCGGCGCACATACATTGGGGGCCCGACGCACTACCGTATTCCACCGGTCCGGCGCGCAGGCGGTTGAATGCCGCGGCGGCCAGGCATACCCACCAGGAGAGGGCCATGGATCCGTTCGAGGCATTGGCGAAGCGCAGATTGAGCCGGCGGCAGTTCGCCTCCATCGCGGGCGTCCTGGCGGCAAGCACCCGCCTGCCGGCGCTGGCCGCCGATGCGAGCGGCTGGCCCGCCAGGACGATCCGGCTGGTCATAGGCTTTCCGCCCGGCACGCTGCCCGACGTGATGGGCCGTGTAGTGGCGGAGAAGATGGCCCGCGGCCTGGGGCAGTCCATCATCGTCGACAACAAGTCGGGCGCGGCGGGCTCTCTGGCGGCCAGCGAGGTGGCGCGGGCCGCACCCGACGGCTACACGATCATGGTCGGCGTGGCATCGAATCTCGCCGTTGCACCGTATGTGATGCGCTCGGCGAACTACGATCCGGCCAAGTCCTTCGCCACCATCGGCATCATCCAGCGTTCGCCGTACTTCATCGTCGCGCGGCCGGATCTGCCGGTGTCCAACCTGCGCGAGCTCCTTGCCTATGCCAGGAGCCAGCCGGGCAAGCTGAATTACGCCACGCCGGGGGTCGCCACGCTGCATCACCTGACCTGGGAACTGCTGTCGCAGCGTGCCGGCATCTCGATGACGCACGTGCCCATGCAGGGGCCGCAGATGATCACCGAGATGCTGGGCGGCCGCGTCGACCTGTTCATGGACAGCGCCACATCGATCGTCACGTCGAACGTGAAGAGCGGAAAGTTCAAGTTCATCGCGATGACGGGCTCCACCCGCATGGCCGCGCTGCCGGACGTTCCCACCGCGGGCGAGCAGGGCGTCACCGGCGTGGAGAGCCATGCCTTCAACGGCATGCTCGCGCCGGCCGGCACGCCGCGGGAAATCCTGCTGCGCCTGAACGCCGAGCTGAATAAGGCCCTGACGGCACCGGACACGATGGAGCGCCTGAAAGCCGAAGGCGTGCCGGTCGAGCAGGGCGTCACGTCGACGCCGGAAGGATTCGCGTCGCTCGTCGCCAGCGAGTATGTCCGCTGGGGGCGCGTGATCAAGGACGCGAACATCAGCATGCTGGGATAGACGATGGCCAACTTCGTTCTGGTTCACGCCGCCTGGCACGGCGGCTGGGAGTGGCGCCGCGTGGCGCAGCGCCTGCGCGCGGCGGGCCATGAAGTGTTCACGCCGACCTTGACGGGCTGCGGCGAGCGCTCGCATCTGCTGTCCCGCGACATAGGGTTGGACACGCATCTTCGAGACGTCGGCAATCTCATTCTCTGGGAAGACCTGCAGGACGTGGTGCTGGCGGGACACAGCTACAGCGGGACGGTCGTGACCGGCGTCGCGGATCAGCTCAGCGAGCGCATCCGCGCCCGCGTGTACTTCGACGCGTTCGTGCCCCGCGACGGGCAGAGCACGATGGACCTGACCCCCGATTGGCGAAAACAGGAGATCATCGATCTGGCGCGCACCGACGGCGAAGGCTGGTATGTGCCTCCCCATCATGCGGAACGCTGGGTCAGCGACCCCGAGGACCGGGCCTGGCTGCAAAGCAAGGTCACCGCGCAGCCGCTGAAGACGCTGACCGACCCGGTGCATCTCACCGGAGCGGTATCGCGCGTGCCGGGCATCTACGTGCTGTCGGCGGCCTTCAAGCCCTCGCCGTTCTGGCAGTTCTACGAAGCGCTGCAAGCGGCGCCGGGCTGGCGCCTGTTTCAGCTGCCCACGCTGCACGACGCGATGATCAGCATGCCGGATGATGTGACCGCCATCCTGCAGTCGGCGGCCGGCGATGCCTGAGAAGCCGAATTTCCTGCTGATCACCACCGACCAGCAGCGCGCCGACCATCTCGGCTGCTACGGCAACGCGCAGCTGCGCACGCCGCACATCGATTCGCTGGCGGCGCGCGGACGCCGATTCGACCGCTTCTACGTGGCAACCGGCGTCTGCATGGCCAATCGCGCATCGCTGATGACGGGCCGCATGCCCTCGCTTCACGGCACCCGATGCAACGGGATTCCGCTGAACCGCAACGCCACCACCTTCGTCGAGCTGCTGCGCGATGCGGGCTATCGAACCGGCCTGGTCGGCAAGTGCCATCTTCAGAACATGACCGATCTGCCGCCCGAGGCGCCGCGCACACCGGTGCCGGGCGGGCTGTCGCCGCCGGTGCCGGCCCATGCCGATGCCGTCAGGAATCGCTGGGGCGACGGCGACTACGACGCCGAGAGCCTGCGCCGCTGGCGGGAGGATCCGGAACACCGCGTGCGGACCCCGTATTACGGCTTCGACCACGTCGAGCTCTGCACGATGCACGGCGATCTGGTCGAGGGCGACTATGCGCGCTGGCTGCGGCAGGTGGCCGGCGACGTCGATCGTCTGCGCGGACGGGCGAACGCCATCGAGGATCCGCGCTATGTCGTGCCGCAGGGCTATCGAACGCGCGTGCCGGCGCACCAGTATCCCAGCGCGTGGATCGGCGAGCGCGCGGAGGACTTTCTCGAATCGTCGGCAGGCAGCGGCCAGCCCTTCATGCTGCATTGCTCGTTCACGGATCCGCATCATCCGTTCACGCCCCCCGGCCGTTACTGGGACATGTACGACCCCGCGGGAATCGTGCTGCCGCGGTCCTTCCATGCCGATCCCGAGCGCTTCTTCGCACCGGTGAGAGCCCTGCATCGGGAGCGCGCGCGCGGCCGGGGCCGCATCGACTCGACGGTGGGCTTCGCCGCCACCGAGCGCGAGGCCAGGGAAGCGCTGGCCTTGACCTACGGCATGATCAGCATGATCGACGACGTGGTGGGGCGCGTGCTGGCCAGGCTGGCGGCCCTGGGCCTGGACCGGAACACTGTCGTCGTCTTCACGAGCGACCACGGCGATTTCATGGGCGACCATGGGCTGCTGCTGAAGTCCGCCTTGCACTACCAGAGCCTGATCCGCGTCCCGTTCATCTGGGCCGATCCGACGGCGGCGGGGCAGCCGAACCGCGGCGCCGGCACGGACGCCCTGGCCAGCACCATCGATCTTCCGGCGACGATGCTGGCCCGTGCCGGGCTGGCTCCCTTCGAGGGCATGCAGGGCCGCAGCCTGCTGCCCGTCCTGGCCGGGCAGCAGACCGGCCGCGATGCGGTGCTGATCGAGGAGGACGGCCATGCGCCCACCTTCGGCCTGGCGGAGCCGGTGCGGGCGCGCACCGTGGTGAGCGCCTCGCATCGGCTGACGCTGTACGACCACGCCGGCTGGGCCGAGCTGTATGACTTGCGCCGCGATCCGGACGAGATCGTCAATCTGATCGACAGCCCCGATGAAGCGCCGGTCCGGGCCCGTATGTACGAGGTGTTGGCTCGCGAACTGATGATGGCGGCTGACCGTTCGCCGTTTCCGCTGCGGCGCGCTTGAGTCCGGCTGCGATCCGGTGCGCCGCCCCCTCAGCAGCGCGTTGACCGCGCGCGGCTGCGTGCGTCAAGCTGACTCAGTCGCGCTGCGGCGCCCCAAGCGGAAACAGCGGGCGGAACGGCCGCGCCTCGTCGACGGCGCGCGCGAACGACGGGCGGGCCAGGAGGCGGCTGCGGTACGCGCGCAGCACCGCAAAGGAGTCGGCGATCGGGTGGACCCAGTCGGCATAGAACAGCGACGGCGCGGCCGCGCAATCGGCCAGCGTGAACTCGGCGCCGACGGCCCAGGTCCTGTCCGCCAGCTGTCCGTCCAGCCATGCGTAGGCGCGCTGCAGCTTTTCCACGGCGAGCGCCATGCCGTCGCGCCGCTTGACCGGATCGCCGGTCAACGCGCCGTCCACCGCATGCTGGGCCGCGTTCATCACGTGCAGATCGAAGAAGCGATCGAGGAAGCGCACGTCCAGCGCGGCCAGCGGATCGGCCGGCAGCAGGTGCACGGGCCCCGGATGCCTGAGCTGCAGATACTCGATGATGATGCTGGTCTCGGCCAGGTCGCGCTCGCCGTCGACCAGCAGCGGGAACTTGCGCAGCGGCCAGCGGCGCAGCCAGTCGGCCGAATGCTGCGGCGTTTCGGGCCCGATGCAGCGGAACTCGAACGGCGTGTCGTTCTCGTACAGCGCGATCAGCACTTTCTGCGTGTACGACGAGAAGGGATGGCCGTACAAGACCAGCGGCATGACGGGCTCCGACTCGTGCAGACGAGCTTCGCGGGCGGGACGGGGCACGCCGCTAGGGCACGACGACGTCGGCCGCGCACGGCCGGCCTGACTCGTCCATCGTCTGCAGCCGGACCGTGAACCCCCACAGCCTATGCAGATGGCGCAGCACGCGCGGGGTTTCGTTGCCGAGCGGGCGGCCGCGATGCCGCGTATGGCGCACCGTCAGGCTGCGATCGCCGTCGCGGTCGTAGCGCGTGACCTGCACGTCCGGGACGCGGGCCGCGTGCTCGTACTGCGCCGCCATCAGGCTGCGCACGCGCCGGTAGCCGGATTCATTGTGAATGCTGTCGACCTCTAGCATCGGCTCGGCGGCATGGTCGGCGATGGCGAACAGGTGGAACTCGCGGATCAGCCGCGGCGACAGGAACTGCGCGACGAAGGACTCGTCCTTGTAGTTGCGCATCGCGAAGTCGAACACGCGCTTCCAATCCTGGCCGGCGATGTCGGGGAACCATTCGCGATCCTCGGCCGTCGGCTCCTCGCAGATCCGCTTGATGTCGGAGAACATCGCGAAGCCCAGCGCGTACGGATTGCAGCCCGCGTAGCCGGGCTCGTCGAAGCCGCGCTGCGCCACCACGTTGGTATGCGAGCTGAGGAACTCGAGCATGAAGCCGTCGTCGACCAGGCCCAGATCGTAGGCGCGGTTCAGGATCGTGTAGTGCCAGAACGTGGCCCAGCCCTCGTTCATGACCTTGGTCAGGCCCTGCGGGTAGAAGTACTGCGCCACCTTGCGCACGATCCGCACCAGCTCGCGCTCCCACGGCGCCAGCCGCGGTGAGTGCTTCTCGATGAAGTACAGCAGGTTTTCCTGCGGCTCTTCCGGTATCGGCGTGGTGCGTCGCGCCGATTCCTGGCGATTGCGCACTGGAACGGTGCGCCAGATCTCGTCATGGCGGCTCCATTCATGGGCTTCGCGGTCTCGCAGCCGCGCCTTCTCGGCCTCCGCCGACAGCGGCCGCGGATGCTGATAGCGGTTCACACCGTGGTCCATCAGCGCGTGGCAGGCATCGAGCACCTCTTCGACGGCATCGGCGCCGTAGCGCTCCTCGCACTCCATGATGTAGTGGCGCGCGAACACCATGTAGTCGATGATCGCGTCGGCGGCGGTCCACTGCCGGAACAGGTAGTTGCCCTTGAAGAACGAGTTGTGGCCGTAGCAGGCGTGGGCGATCACCAGCGCCTGCATCGGCATGGAGTTCTCCTCCATCAGATAGGAGATGCAGGGGTCCGAGTTGATCACCAG
This sequence comes from Burkholderiaceae bacterium, assembly GCA_050187175.1. GTDB lineage: Bacteria > Pseudomonadota > Gammaproteobacteria > Burkholderiales > Burkholderiaceae_E > Zeimonas. The sequence continues at coordinate 18,459 of JBFWXS010000001.1, read as the reverse complement.
CTCGTAGGCGAGCCCGCGCATGCCGCTGCGATACGCGTGTTCGTGCGCCAGGAAGGCCTTGCCGAAGCTCCAGTGCGGATACGAGATCGGCAGTCCGGTCGACGAATAGGCATCGAGCATCTGCTCGCTGCTGATCACCTCGATCTGGTTCGGATAGCAGTCGAGGCCGTATTCGTCGACGGCGATGCGGCCCAGCGCCTGGTCGTAGCGCTGGATCAGCTCGAAGTTCCACTCCGGGCCTCGCGACAGCGGCTGCGCGGCGCGCGAAGCCGTCGGCGGGCCGAACGATGAGGAATGGGTGGCCAGGTTCATGGTTCGCCTCGGTTCGTGGGCCAGGCTCGGCTCATGGCGCTTCTCCCCTCAGTGCGCGTTCTCGCGGCTGAACAGGTCGCGGAAGACCGGCCAGATGTCGCGCCGCTGCAGCACTTCGCGCATCGCGAACTGCGGCGCCTCGATGCGGCGATAGGCGGCGGACAGCGTCGAGACCCGCGCGTCCTCGTCGGGGACCTCGATGTACGCGAAGTGGCGCAGGCGCGGCAGAAGCTGCTGTTCGAGGAAGCCGCGGCTCTTCTCCGGATCGGCCCCGAAGGCGTCGCCGTCGGAGGCCTGCGCGCCGTAGATGTTCCATTCGGCCGCCGGGAAGCGGGCCTCGACGATCTCGTGCATCAGCGTCAGCGCCGACAGCACGACCGTCCCGCCGGTCTTGGGATCGTAGAAGAAGCGCTGCTCGTCCACTTCCTCGGCGTCGTCGGTATGGCGGATGAACACCACCTCGACGTGCTCGTAGCGGCGCGCCAGGAACATGTGCAGCAGCGCGAAGAAGCGCTTCGCCAGGTCCTTCTTGCGTTCGTCCATCGACGCGGAGACGTCCATCAGGCAGAACATGGCCGCCTGGCTGATCGGCTGCGGCACCGAGGTCCGGTAGCGGTAGCGCAGATCGATCTCGTCGAGGAAGGGCACGCGCGCGATCCGACGTTCCAGCGAGTCGATCTCGGCTGTCAGCCGTTCGCGCGCGGTTTCGCTGCCGGGCGCGTCGCCGCTGAGTGCCAGCGCCTGCTGCGCGGCGAGCAGCTGGCGCCTGGATTCGGCGGTCAGCGCGATGCGCCGGCCGATCGCGTTGCGCAGCGAGCGCGACACCGACAGATTGTTCGGTGCCCCCTGCGTCGTATAGCCGGCCCGCTGCGGCTTGCGCTCTCGGATCTCGCCGAACGAAGTCCGCACCATGCGCGGCAGCTCCAGATCGTCGAAGAAGATCTGCATGAACTCCTCGCGCGACAGCGTGAAGGCGAACGCGTCGGTGCCGTCGCCTTCGCCGCCCTCGTTGCCGCCGCTGCCGCGGCCTTCGCCCCCTTGCGGGCGCGGCAGCCGGTCGCCGGCCTCGAAGCTGCGGTTGCCCGGCAGAACGTATTCGCGATCACCGCCCGAGCCGTGGCGGAACGAGGGTTCGGACACGTCGCGGACGGGGATCTTGATCTCCCCGCCCTGCTCCATGTCGCGCACCGAGCGGCTGGCCACCATGTCGGTCACCGCGCGCCGGATCTGCGCCTTGTAGCGGCGCATGAATCGCTCGCGGTTGCCCGCGCTCTTGTTGCGGTCGTTCAGTCTGCGATCGATGATGACGGACACGTGGGGCCCTCCGGCTCGGAGCTCAATGGCAGCGACGCGGCTTCGTCACTGCGACTTGCGCACCCTCAGATACCATTCGCACAGCAACCTGACCTGCTTCTCGGTGTAGCCTTTGTCGACCATCCGGGCGACGAAGCTCTCATGCTTGTTCCGGTCCTCGGCCGAAGCCTTGGCATTGAACGAGATCACCGGCAGCAGGTCCTCGGTGTTCGAGAACATCTTCTTCTCGATCACTTCGCGCAGCTTCTCGTAGCTGGTCCACGACGGATTCTTGCCGCCGTGCGCCGCCCGGGCCCGCAGCACGAAGTTCACGATCTCGTTGCGGAAGTCCTTCGGATTGGCGATGCCGGCCGGCTTCTCGATCTTCTCGAGCTCGGCGTTCAGCTGCGAGCGGTCGAAGCTCTCGCCGGTCTCAGGGTCGCGGTAGTCCTCGTCCTGGATCCAGTAGTCGGCGAACGTGACGTAGCGGTCGAAGATGTTCTGGCCATACTCCGAATACGACTCCAGGTAGGCCGTCTGGATCTCCTTGCCGATGAACTCCGCGTAGCGCGGCGCCAGCCAGCCCTTGATGAAATCCAGCCAGCGGCGCTGCGTCTCTTCCGGCAGACCCTCGCGCAGCAGCCGCTGCTCGAGCACGTACATCAGATGGACCGGGTTGGCCGCGATCTCCGTCTGGTCGTAGTTGAACACGGCCGACAGGACCTTGTACGCGAAGCGCGTCGACAGGCCGCTCATGCCCTCGTCGATGCCGGCATAGTCGCGGTACTCCTGGACCGACTTGGCGTTCGGTTCGACGTCCTTCAGGCTCTCGCCGTCGTAGACGCGCAGCTTGGCGTAGATGCTGGAGTTCTCCGGCTCCTTCAGCCGCGTGAGCACCGCGAACTGGGCCATCATGTCCAGCGTGCCGGGCGCGCACGGCGCCTGCGCCAGCGAGCTGGCCGCCAGCAGCTTGCGGTAGATCTTGACCTCTTCGGAGACCTGCAGGCAGTACGGAACCTTGACGATGTAAATCCGGTCGAGGAAGGCTTCGTTATTGCGGTTGTTGCGGAATGCCTGCCATTCGCTCTCGTTCGAGTGCGCCAGGATCAGCCCCTGGAACGGGATGGCCGAGAACCCTTCGGTGCCCTTGAAGTTGCCCTCCTGCGTCGCCGTCAGCAGCGGGTGCAGCATCTTGATCGGCGCCTTGAACATCTCGACGAACTCGAGCAGCCCCTGGTTGGCCAGGCACAGGCCGCCCGAGTAGCTGTATGCGTCGGGGTCGTCCTGCGACATCGACTCCAGCTTGCGGATGTCGACCTTGCCGACCAGCGACGAGATGTCCTGGTTGTTCTCGTCGCCGGGCTCGGTCTTGGCGATCGCCACCTGCTTGAGCACCGACGGCTGAATGCGCACGACGCGGAACTTGCTGATATCCCCGTCGAACTCCTTCAGCCGCTTCACCGCCCATGGGCTCATGATGCCGGTGAGGTAGCGCCGCGGGATGCCGTACTCGCCCTCCAGCGTGGGCCCGTCGCGCTCGGGGTTGAACAGGCCGAGCGGCGACTCGTTGACCGGCGAACCTTTCAGCGCGTAGATCGGGTACGACTCCATCAGCGCCTTCAGCCGCTCGGCGATCGACGACTTGCCGCCGCCGACCGGACCCAGCAGATAGAGCACCTGCTTGCGCTCTTCAAGACCCTGCGCGGCGTGCCGGAAATAGGCCACGATCTGCGAAATCGCGTCCTCCATGCCGTAGAACTCGCGAAACGCGGGGTAGCGGCGGATGATGCGGTTCGAGAACAAGCGCGACAGCCGCGGATCGTTACGAGTATCGACGATCTCGGGCTCGCCGATGGCCGCGAGCATTCGCTCAGCCGCCGTGGCGTACGCCAGGGGCTCCTCGCGGCACAGTTTCAGATAGTCGACGAGGGACATTTCCTCGTCGCGCGCCTTGACGTACGACTCGCGGTACGTGTCGAACAAGTTCATAGATCCTCCTTGAACTGTCTGGCGCCACCGGATTTCCGGGAGCCAGTGGGACACATGCAAATTCCGGGCCTGATTCTTCGTCGCCTCGTTTCGATGAGGCTTGCAATCAGCAAGGGGCGGAATCTCCTGTCATTCACAAGCACGCTCTCAATCTAGAGTACTTGACACGGCCGCGTAGCGACGGCCTCTCTACGATGAACGGCGTAAGGTGTGGCCGGCGACCCACAATCTGTAACGGATCTCATCGGCAGCAGGTGCACACGCCAGATACGGGGAATACCCTTGGCGCGTCAGATGTAAGGCAGGTTTGGCCGCACGGTCGCCCACCGGCGATGAGTGGCGGGCAGCGCCGACGAGGCCTTCGCGGAGGGCGTGTGCCCGGCGTGGCGGGCGGCCTGCGGCGAAAGCGGTGCGATGAAGCGGAGTGAGCAGGACAGCGGCCGGTGCGCTGCGGTGCGCACCGGCACGATGCCTGCGGTCAGGCGCTGAGCGGCTTGTAGCGGATCCGCTCGGGTTTGTCGGCGTCATCGCCGAGGCGACGACGGCGATCCTGCAGATAGTCTGCGTAGTTGCCCTCGAACCAGACGACCTGGCTGTTGCCCTCGAAGGCCAGTATATGCGTCGCGATGCGATCGAGGAACCACCGATCGTGCGAGATCACCACAGCGCAGCCCGGAAAATCGAGCAGCGCCTGCTCCAGAGCGCGCAGCGTCTCCACATCCAGGTCATTGGTCGGCTCGTCGAGCAGCAGCAGATTGCCGCCGGCGCGCAGCAGCTTGGCCAGGTGGACGCGGTTGCGCTCGCCGCCCGACAGCTCGCCGATCGACTTCTGCTGGTCGCTGCCCTTGAAGTTGAAGCGCGCGGCATACGCGCGGCTCGGCGTCGAATAGCTGCCCACCTGGATCAGGTCCTGGCCGTCGGAGATCTCCTCCCAGACGGTCTTGCGGGGGTCCAGCGCGTCGCGGCTCTGGTCCACATAGGCCGCCCGTACCGTGTCGCCGACGCGCAGCGTGCCGGCATCGGCCGTCTCCTGTCCCATCAGCATGCGGAACAGCGTCGTCTTGCCGGCGCCGTTCGGCCCGATGACGCCGACGATGCCGCCCGGCGGCAGCCGGAACGACAGATTGTCGAACAGCAGCCGCTCGCCGAACGCCTTGCGCAGGCCCTCGGCTTCGACGACCAGGTCGCCGAGGCGCGGCCCCGGCGGGATGTAGATCTCATTGGTCTCGTTGCGCTTCTGCGTCTCCACCGAGGCCAGTTCGTCGAAGCGCGCCAGCCGCGCCTTGCTCTTGGCCTGGCGTGCCTTCGGATTGGCGCGCACCCATTCCAGCTCGGTCTGCATGGCCTTGATGCGCGCCGACTCCTGCTTGGCTTCCAGCTCCAGCCGCTGCTCCTTCTGCTCCAGCCAGGACGAGTAGTTGCCCTGCCACGGGATGCCGTGGCCGCGATCGAGCTCCAGGATCCAGCCGGCGACGTTGTCGAGGAAGTAGCGATCGTGCGTGACGGCGATCACGGTGCCCGGGAAGCGCTCCAGGAACTGCTCCAGCCACTGCACCGACAGCGCGTCGAGGTGGTTGGTCGGCTCGTCGATCAGCAGCATGTCGGGTTCGGACAGCAGCAGCCGGCACAGCGCGACGCGCCGCCGTTCGCCGCCCGACAGCTTGCCGACGTCGGCGTCCCAGGCCGGCAGCCGCAGCGCATCGGCCGCGACCTCGAGCTTGCGTTCGATCTCCCAGCCGCCGGTGGCGTCGATGCGGCCCTGCAGTTCGCCCTGCCGCTCGAGCAGCCGGTTCATCTCGTCGTCGTCCATCGGCTCGGCGAAGCGCTCGCTGATCTCATTGAACTCCTTGACCAGCGCCATCGTCTCGCCCAGGCCTTCCTCGACGTTGCCGCGCACGTCCTTGGCCGGATCGAGCTGCGGCTCCTGCGGCAGGTAGCCGATGCGCAGATTGGGCATCGGCACCGCTTCACCGTCGAATTCTCGATCGACGCCGGCCATGATGCGCAGCAGACTCGACTTGCCCGAGCCGTTCAAGCCGAGCACGCCGATCTTGGCGCCCGGGAAGAAGGACAGGGAAATATCCTTCAGAATCACACGCTTGGGGGGCACGACCTTGCCCACCCGGTTCATCGTATAGACGTACTGGGCCATTGCTCGAACTCTTGCTCATGAAAAAGGGGGCGTGCCGCGACGCCCCATGCGGGAATCATACCGGTTCGCTCCGGCCCGGCCGCCGCGGCATAGAATCGGCGCCATGAACGCCGCTCCGCCTTCGCCGCCCACCTCCCCGCAGGAAGCGCCCTACGCCCGCCTGACACCCGACCGCGTGCTGGATGCGCTCGATTCGGTAGGCCTGCGCGGCGACGGTCGGATGATCGCGCTGAACAGCTACGAGAATCGCGTCTACCAGATCATGCTGGAGGATGGCCGCGTAGTGGTCGCCAAGTTCTACCGGCCGCAGCGCTGGTCGTTGGCGCAGATCCTCGAGGAACACGCGTTCGTGGCCGAGCTGGCCGAGCACGAGATCCCTGTAGTGCCTGCGCTGCCGCTGCCCGGCGCCGAGGCGGGCACGCTGGCCGAGTTCGACGCTTACCGCTTCGCGGTCTATCCGCGCCATGGCGGCCGCGCGCCCGAGCTTGACCATGCTGACACGCTCGAACGGATAGGCCGCTTCCTCGGCCGCATCCATGCGGTGGGCGCGGCGCGGCCGTTCGCGACACGTCCCGCGCTCGACGTGACGAGCTTCGGCAGCGAACCGCGGGACTGGCTGCTGGCCAATGGCTTCATTCCTGACGATCTGAAGCCGGCATGGACCGGCATCATCGATCAGGCGCTGACCGCGGTGCGCGCCGGCTTCGAGCGCGCCGGCGCCGTGCGCAGCCTGCGGCTGCACGGCGACTGCCATGCCGGCAACGTGCTGTGGACCGACGAGGGTCCGCATTTCGTCGACTTCGACGACGCCCGCAGCGGTCCGGCGGTGCAGGACCTGTGGATGCTGCTGTCCGGCGATCGCGGCGCGATGACGCGGCAGCTGTCCGACGTGCTGGCCGGCTACGAGGACTTCGCCGAGTTCGACCGCCGCGAGCTGAATCTGATCGAGCCGCTGCGCACGCTGCGGCTGATCCATTACTCGGCATGGCTGGCGCGGCGCTGGCACGACCCCGCGTTTCCGGCCGCCTTCCCGTGGTTCGGCACGCAGCAGTACTGGCAGGACCGGGTCCTGGAGCTGCGCGAGCAGGTGGCGGCCATGCAGGAGCCGCCGCTGGAGGGAGTCTGAAGCCGGGCCTGTGCGCCGCGGCGCGGGCCGCCGCGCGCAGGGAGACGGACAGGAGATTGGATTGCAGGCCTTGCCCCATCGTGTTCTTCATGGGCAGGTGCAAGCATGAATCCGATCTGGCAGGAGGTGTGGCACGTCGCTCGCAGCGAGCTCACCGACCTGGGTGACGTCCGTGCCGTGACGCAGTTCTGCATGCGCATCGGCCTGGCGGCGCTGCTGGGAGCCATACTCGGCTTCGAGCGCGAATGGCGCGGCAAGTCGGCCGGGCTGCGCACGCACATGCTCGTTTCGCTGGGAGCGGCACTGTTCGTGCTGGCGCCCATGCAGGCCGGCATGAGCCTGGCCGACGCGTCGCGCGTGCTGCAGGGGCTGGTCGCCGGTATCGCTTTCCTCGGTGCCGGCGTCATCGTCAAGGCGCATCGCGACCGGCAGATCGTCGGCCTGACCAGCGCTGCCAATATCTGGCTGACGGCCTCGATCGGCATGGCCTGCGGCCTGGGCCGCGAGGCTTCGGCGATCGTGGTTACCGCGCTGGCGCTGCTGATCCTGGCGGCGCTGCCGAAGTTCGAGCAGAAGATCGTCGAACCGGCGCGCCCCGCCGCCGCCGACCCGCGCCGCGACGGCGAAGACGGCGGCGCGGCACGCGCTCAAGTGCGAGACCCGTCGGCGTCCTGAGCTTTGCGCCCTCAGCAGTCGAGCGACGCAGCAGCGCCGCCGGATGCAGCCGGCGCCAGCCGCCGTCAGGCGGGTGTCGTCCGCTCCGAGTCCATTGCGGACGCGCTGCCGCGGCGATCGAACAGATGGACGACGAAGCGCCGCGTCTCGTCCGTCCACGCGGTCCGGCGATGCAGGCCGGCGGCCCGCGCCAGCGCGCCCAGCGCGGCGGCATCATATTTATAGGAGTTCTCGGTATGGATCGATTCGCCGGCGCGGAACTGGAAGCGCCGGCCCAGCACCTCGACCTGCTGGGCGGTGGTGCTCACCAGGTGCATCTCCATGCGGGCATGTTGCCGGTCGAAGCGCGCCAGGTGGCGGAAGCGCGACAGGTCGAAGTTGCCGCGCAGTTCGCGGTTGATCCGCCGCAGCAGATTCAGGTTGAACTCCGCGGTCACGCCGGCGGCGTCGTCGTAGGCCGGCAGCAGCGTCTGCTCATCGCGGTTCGAGTCGGCGCCGATCAGCACCAGGCCGTCGTCGCCGGCCAGCTCGGCCAGCCGCGACAGGCACTGCATGGCCTGCTGCGGCGACAGATTGCCGATCGTCGAGCCGGGAAAGAACACCAACCGGCGAGCGCCCGCCGGCGCGCTGCCCAGCTCCGCCGGCAGCGACAGCGGCTTGGTGAAGTCCGCGATCAAGGGCAGCATGCGCAGGCCCGGAAAGCGGTGCCGCAGCTCGGTGACGGACTCGATCAGGAACTCGGCCGAGATATCGATCGGTACATATGCATGCGGACTGTCGAGCGCCGCCAGCAGCAGCGGCGTCTTGCGGCTCGAACCGCTGCCGATCTCGACGACGACGGCGTCGCTGCCGGCCTGCTCGGCGATCGCGTTCACGCAATGGCGCAGGATGGCGATCTCGCTGCGGGTGGGATAGTACTCATGCAGCTGCGTGATGTCCTCGAACAGCTCCGAGCCTCGGCGATCATATAGCCAGGTCGACGGGATCGACTTCGCCACTTGCGCCAGGCCGCTCAGCACGTCGGCCGCGAAGCGCGGGTCATAGGGTGCGCCATGCGCTTCCGGCCGCAACGGCAGCGAACGGACCGACGCGCGGGTCCGCGCCGGAGGAATCGCTGCGTCGCGCAGCATCGGGTGGCGATCGCGCAGCGCGCGTGCCTGGGCCAGGTCGACCACGATCGGAGCGGTGGAACTCATTGATTGTCCTCGGCTAGCCGCAGGCCCGAGAACTGCCAGCGTGCGTGCGGTGGAAAGAAGTTGCGGTAGGTGGGGCGGATGTGGTCCCGCGGCGTGGCGCATGAGCCGCCGCGCAGCACGAACTGGCCGCACATGAATTTCCCGTTGTATTCGCCTATGGCGCCGGAGGCGGGGCGAAACCGCGGGTAGGGACTGAAGGCGCTCGACGTCCATTCCCAGACGTCGCCGAACAGCTGCCATAGCGGGCCGCTGCCGCCGAGGCGGGCGGCCTCCGGCTGGTAGCGCTGCGAATCCGCGAAATGGCCGGTCAGGCCCGCGACGCCGGCATGGCCGTTCGCGCCCGGGCAGGTTCTGTCGCCGAGCGCGGCCCGCAGCTGGTACTCGGCCGCGTGCTCCCACTCGAACTCGGTCGGCAGCCGGCGGCCGGCCCAGCGCGCGAACGCGTCCGCCTCGAAATAGCTCAGATGGCAGACGGGTGCGTCCGGATCGACCGGCTGCTCGCCGTGCAGCGTCATCGTCAGCCACTGGCCGTCGCGCTGCTCCCAGTACAGCGGCGCGCCCCAGCCTTCGGCGCAGACGCGCTGCCAGCCGTCGGACAGCCACAGCGTGGCGCTGCGATACCCGCCGTCGTCGATGAAGTGCAGCCACTCACGATTGCTCACCGGCCGGTCGGCGAGCGCGAACGGCGCCAGCAGGACTTCGTGGCGCGGTCCCTCGCAGTCGAATGCGAAGCCGTCGCCCTCGTGGCCTACGGCGATCCGCTGCGCATCGAAGGCGACGAAGCGCATCGGCTCGGGTTCGGCCCGCGGCTCGCTGGGCGCCCAGGCCGGACGCCTGTAGACCGGGCGCAGCGGGTTCTGCGCGAACAGATGCAGCAGGTCGGTGAGCAGCAGTTCCTGGTGCTGCTGCTCGTGCTGCAGGCCCAGCTCGATCAGCGCGGCGGCGGCCGCGGCCGTTTCATCCGCGTCGCGTCGGAGGCCGCGGCTGTGCCCCCGCTGCTCGTCGAACCGGCCGCCCCGTCGATCGTCGAGCCGGTGGCCCAGCTGATCGTCGAGCCGGGCCAGCAGCCGGGCCAGCGCGCGATCGACGTGCCAGCGGTAGGCCAGAACGTCGGACAGCTCGGGCCGGGTCAGCATGCCGCGCCGCGGCCTCGGATGCCGGGGCCCCAGGCTTTCGTAGTAGGAATTGAACAGGTAGGCGTAGTTCGCGTCGAAGCGCTGGTAGCCAGGCAGATGAGCGCTCAGCACGACCTCCTCGAAGAACCAGGTGGTGTGCGCGAGATGCCATTTGGCGGGGCTGGCGTCATCCATCGACTGCACCGTGCAGTCGGCGTCGGACAGCCCTTCCACCAGCGCTTCGGTCTGCTGGCGGCAGGCGAGCACGCGCCGCCCCAGCGCGCTGCGCGTCCCGTCCGATGGTCGACGCAGAAGCGGCGCGCTAATGTCGATGAGATGCGACATCCAGGGATTCCTTGGCTGGCGTTCGCGCGTCCACGGGCGGCAGCCCGAGCATGCAGCGGTATTTGGATACTGTCCGGCGCGCGACCCGTACGCCGCGCTGGGACAGCAGGTCGGCAAGTGCCACGTCCGACAGCGGCGCGTCGCTGCGTTCGTCGGCGATCATCTGCGCGATCAAGGCCCGGACCGAAGCCGCGGAGCGCGTGTCGCCGTCGCGCGTCGGCAGTTCGCGCGAGAAAAAATGGCGGAATTCGTAGATCCCGCGCGGCGTGCTCATGTATTTGTTGCCGCTGGCGCGCGAGATCGTCGATTCGTGCAGGCCGAGTTCAGCCGCGATGTTGCGCAAGGCAAGCGGCTTGAGCGCGATCTCTCCGCGCTCGAAGAACTCGTGCTGGTGTGCGACGATGGCCTGGGCGACGCGGCGTATGGTGGCCAGCCGCCGCTCGGCGCTGCGCAGAAGCCAGCGCGCCTGCTGCAGCTGGCGCGCGGCTTCGTCGCTGCGCAGGTTTCCGTTGACGCGCAGCGCGTCCGCGTAGGCCTGGTTCAGGCGCGCGCAAGGCTGCAGCGACGCGTGGATCTCCACGCGCCAATCGCCGCCATCGCGCCGCACGACGACGTCGGGAACGACCTGCGGCGCCGCCGTCCTCGCCGACGGCGGACCGACGGGCAAGGGCAGCGAATCATCCGCTTCGGCCTCGACGTCGTCGACGCCGTCCGCCTCCAGAAAGGGATTGGCAGCCACCGCTGCGCGGATCTCGCGCGCGAACTGGCTCGACGAAAGCTGCAGCAGTCGACTCGACTGGCGCGGCCCGGGCCGACGCAGTGCCGAATGCGTGAGCGCGGAATCAAACGATGCACGCACCTGACGGTCCTCCGTGACGACAGCTCATGAACGGTAGACCGAGCAAGCCGCATGCCCCGTCGGGCACCGGCATTCGAGCGAGCAACCGCGCGAGGCGGCGGGCCTCCCGTAGCTTTTGCCGGATGCCGCGGCACGCCCCTTGCAGAGGGATCGATCAAAGCCGTCGCCGGCCCCGCGATTCTTCGCCGATCCTCAGAACAGGAGTGCCCCAATGTTCGATCCTATGTCCGCTGCTGCGCCCGCCGTCTCTGTCCACCAGACGCCGCCGGTGCCTCCCGACCAGCCGGTGAATCCGGTGGGCGATCCGCCGCCGCAGCCGGTAGGCGACCCGCCGCCGCCGCCCTATCCCGGAACGCAGCCCCCTGCTCCGCAGACCCCGCCGCCGCCTGCCCCGCCGCAGAAGCGGGTGCTGCATTGAGCGGGGGGAGCGATGTCGACTCTGTCTGCTGCCCGGCGCGCCGGGCCGGTCTCGCTGCGCGTGCTGACCGTCAATACGCACAAGGGGTTCACTTCGTTCAACCGTCGCTTCGTCCTGCACGAGCTGCGCGAAGCGGTGCGGCAGACCGGGGCGGACATCGTGTTCCTGCAGGAAGTGCTCGGCACCCACGCGCGGCATTCGATGCGCTATCCGAACTGGCCGAAGACCTCGCAGTACGAGTTCCTGGCCGACTCGATCTGGTCGGACTTCGCGTACGGACGCAACGCGGTCTACCCGCATGGCGATCACGGCAATGCGGTGCTGTCGAAATTCCCGATCGTCCGCTACGCCAATCGGGACGTCTCGGTCGGTGCGCGCGAGCGGCGCGGCTTGCTGCATTGCGTCGTGCAACTGCCCACGGATGAACGGCAGATGCACGCCTTCTGCGTCCATCTGGGACTGCGCGAACAGCAGCGCCGGCGCCAGCTCGAGCTGCTGTGCCAGGAAATCGACCGCTCGGTTCCCGCCGACGCGCCGCTGCTAGTGGCAGGCGACTTCAATGACTGGCGTGTACGCGCGCATGGCCGGCTGCGCGAGCAGGCCGGCCTGCGCGAAGTCTTTGTCGAGGCCTTCGGCAACGCCGCGCGAACCTTTCCGGCTCGCTGGCCGGTGCTGCAGCTCGACCGGATCTACGTCCGCAATGTCGACATCCATCGGCCGGTCGTGCTGCAGCGGCGGCCATGGTCGCATCTGTCGGATCATTCGCCGCTGGTGGCGGAGATCCAGCTGTAGAGCAAAGCGGCGCGCTAGCCGGGCCGCCGCCCTTCGAACAGCAGCCGCACCGCGAGACCGGCCAGCACCAGCCCCATCAGATAGCGCTGCGCGGCCAGCCAGCCGCGATGATGAGCGAACCAGGCCGCGACCCAGGCGGCCGACAGCGTGATCGCCAGGTTGACGGCGAAGCTGACGGCGATCTGCGTGCCGCCCAGCATGACGCTCTGGACGAAGATGGAGCCGTGCGCCGGATCGACGAACTGCGGGAACAGCGACAGGTAGAAGATCGCGACCTTGGGGTTCAGCAGGTTGGTGGCGAAACCCATCATCAACAGCCGGCGCGGCGAATCCTGCGGCAGAGCGCGCGGCTCGAACGGCGAGCGCGCCCCCGGCCGCACCGACTGCCAGGCCAGCCACAGCAGATACAGCGCGCCCAGCCACTTCAGCAGCTCGTAGGCCATCGGCACGGCAAGAAAGACCGCCGACAGCCCGATCGCGGCGGCCAGCATATGGACGACGAAGCCGGCCAGCACGCCGAGCAGCGAGATCACGCCGGCACGCCGCCCCTGGCAGAGCGATCGCGAGATCAGATAGATCATGTTCGGACCCGGCGTGAGCACGAGCAGCAGCGCGGCGCCAGCAAACAGCAGCAGATCGTCGATCGGGACCATGGCGGCATCTTGCCAGAACAAGCGGCGCGAAGCGGTCGTCCTTGCAGGGCATGCGGCTTGCGGTGTCCACCCTGAGCGAGTTTGCAGTTGTGCAGATCTCCTCGAGACCTGTCTCATCCATTTTTGAAGGAGCCGAAATGAACAAGCCTCTTCTCTCCGGCGCCATCAGCGCCGCGCTGCTGTCCCTCAGTCTGAACGCGTGGGCGGCCGATCCGCCGTCGCCGTCGACCCGTGCGCCCGATTCGGGTCCGGCGTCGATGAAACCCGAACGGGTGGATCCGGCGGCTCAGCGGGCACCGACCTCGCCGCCGACCCGCACGCAGCAGCAGATGGAACGTACGAATCCCGCCACGGCGGCGCCGGATTCCGGGCCCGCAACGATGAAGCCCGAGCGTGTGGAGCGGGATGCTCATCGCGCGGCCACGTCTCCGAACCGCGGAGCGGCCGACATCAATCGGCGCAACCCCGCCACCGCAGCGCCTGACTCCGGCCCCGACTCGGTGAAGCCCGACCGTGGCATTCCGGAGCGGCAGAGCACGCGTCCGCCGCTGCCGGGCGAACGCAACGTTCGCTAAGCACCGAGCCGGCACGCCGTCCGACGTTCAGGGGTGTGCTCAACGCGCTGCCGCTGCATCTCCCTGCAGCGGCAGCGCCGTTTTGTACCGCACCTGTTTCAGCGCGAAGCTGGAGCGGATGTTCGCCACCCCGGGGATCTTCGCGAGCTGGTCGACGATGAAGCGCTCCAGCGACTGCATGTCGGGGACCACGACGCGCAGCAGGTAGTCGGCGTCGCCGGTCATCAGATAGCACTCCATGACTTCGTCCTGCTCGGCCACGCGCCGCTCGAAAGTGTCGAGGGCATCCTTGCGCTGCCGCTCCAGGCTCACTGAAATGAACACGTTGACCGACAGGCCGAGCGCGAGCGGATCGCACAGCGCGACGTAGCCGGCGATCAGCCCGCGCTCCTCCAGCGACTTGACGCGGGCCAGGCACGGTGACGGCGACAGATTGACGTGGCGCGCCAGCTCCACGTTCGTCAGGCGCCCGTCCTGCTGCAGCGCGTCCAGGATGCGCAAGTCGATCGCGTCGAGCTCATGGCGCGGCCGTCCGGTGGCGGCCGGCGCGGAACGGGAATGAGGCTTTTTCGATATTCTCGGCATGAGGTGCTTTGAAGAATGCCCAAGACAGCAATTTATGCCGTATCTCTACGCGATTCAACCCATCTTCGGCAACCCATTCCGCGTCCCTTGATCTAGATTTGGAGCTCATTCCGGAGACTCCCAATGACCGACCTTTCCGCCCAGCGCTGGGTGCGCGCCGATGCCGAGGCGGCGCATGCGGGCGACGGCAGCGACGCCGACCCGCAGGAAACCGCCGAGTGGATCGAGGCCCTCGATACACTGATCGCCACGCAGGGCGGCGAGCGCGCCAAGTATCTGCTCGACCGGCTGGCTCAGCATGCACGCAGCCAGCAGGTCGGCTGGCGGCCGTCGCTGGTCACGCCGTATCGGAACACCATTGCTGCCGCCGAGCAGCCGCGCTTTCCGGGCGATCTGGACATCGAGCAGCGGCTGGCTTCGATCGTGCGCTGGAACGCGCTGGCCATGGTCGTGCGCGCGAACAAGGCCTACGGCGAGCTGGGCGGGCACATCTCCAGCTACGCATCGGCTGCTGACCTGTTCGAGGTCGGCTTCAATCATTTCTTCCGCGCGCGCACCGGCAGCGACGGCGAAGAGGGCGGCGCAGACCTGGTATTCCTGCAGCCGCATTCGGCGCCCGGCGTCTATGCGCGCGCGTATCTCGAGGGAAGGCTGCCGGTGTCGGCCCTGCAGCACTATCGGCAGGAAGTGAGCGCGGCGCGGCAGGGCCTGCGCGGCCTGTCCTCGTATCCGCATCCGTGGCTGATGCCGGACTTCTGGCAGTTTCCCACCGGCTCGATGGGTATCGGGCCGATCTCGGCGATCTACCAGGCCCGCTTCATGCGCTACCTCGATCATCGCGGGCTGATCCGCGCCGGCGATCGCAAGGTCTGGGGCTTCTTCGGCGACGGCGAGATGGACGAGCCCGAGTCGATCGGAGCGCTCGCGCTGGCGGCGCGTGAGCGGCTCGACAATCTGGTGTTCGTCATCAACTGCAATCTGCAGCGGCTCGACGGACCGGTGCGCGGCAACAGCCGCATCATCGACGAGCTCGAAGGCGTCTTCACCGGCGCCGGCTGGAACGTGATCAAGGTCGTCTGGGGCTCCGACTGGGACACGCTGTTCGAGCGCGACCGCTCGCAGGCATTGCTGCGCGCCTTCGCCGACACGGTCGACGGCGAGTTTCAGACGCTGTCATCGAAGGACGGTCGCTACAACCGCGAGCGCTTCTTCGGGCGTTCGCCGGAGCTGGCCGCGCTGGTCGAAGCCATGACCGACGCCGACATCGACCGGCTGCATCGCGGCGGCCACGACATCGTCAAGGTGCACGCTGCATTCCGCGCCGCCGTCTCGCACCGCGGCCAGCCGACCGTGATCCTGGCCAAGACGATGAAGGGCTACGGCATGGGTAGCGCCGGCCAGGGCCGGATGACGACGCATCAGCAGAAGAAGCTCGACAGCGAGGCCCTGCTGGCCTATCGCGACCGCTTCGGCCTGCCGCTGTCGGACGAGCAGGCGTCGGCGCTGGAGTTCTACCGGCCGCCGGAGGACAGCGACGAGATGCGCTACCTGCATCGGCAGCGGGCGCGCCTCGGCGGCTATCTGCCGGTGCGGCGCGAAGATTGCGCGCAGGTTCCGGTGCCGCCGCTCGATCGCTACGCCGGCTTCGCGCTGGCGGCCGACGGCAAGGAGATGTCGACCACGATGGCTTTCGTGCGCATGCTCGGCCAGCTGCTTAAGGACGGCGAGCTGGGACCGCGCATCGTCCCTATCGTCGCCGACGAGGCGCGCACCTTCGGCATGGCCAATCTGTTCCGGCAGGTCGGCATCTATTCGCCGCACGGGCAGCGCTACGAGCCCGAGGATGCCGGCTCCATGCTGTACTACCGCGAGGACGTCTGCGGCCAGATCCTCGAGGAGGGCATCACCGAGGCGGGCGCGCTGTCGTCGTGGACGGCGGCCGCGACGGCCTACTCGACGCATGGGCTGGCCATGCTGCCCTTCTATATCTACTACTCGGTGTTCGGCTTCCAGCGTGTCGGCGACCTGATCTGGGCCGCCGCCGACCAGCGGCCGCGCGGCTTCCTGATCGGCGCCACCTCGGGCCGCACGACGCTGGCCGGCGAGGGGCTGCAGCACCAGGACGGCTCCAGCCACGCACAGGCGATGACGGTGCCGAACTGCAAGGCCTACGATCCGGCGTTCGCCGGCGAGCTGGCGGTGATCATCGACGCAGGCATGCGCGAGATGCTGGTCGAGCAGCGCGACCAGTTCTACTACGTGACCGTGACCAACGACAACTATGCGCAGCCGTCCTTGCCGGAGGGCGCGCGCGAAGGCGTGCTGCGCGGCCTCTATCGCAACCGGGCGGCCGATGCGCAGGCCGGCGGCCCGCCGGTGCAGCTGCTCGGCTCCGGCGCCATCCTGCGCGAGACGCTGGCAGCCGCCGAGCTGCTGCGGGAAGCCTTCGACGTGCGCGCCGACGTATGGAGCGTCACCAGCTTCTCCGAACTGGCGCGGGACGGCATGCGGGTGGAGCGCGAGCGCCGGCAGGCGGCGGGACGCGCGCCGGATGCGCCGGACGCGCCGGACTCGCCCTCGCCGGACTCGAGGGCCGTGCCGGCAGCCGGGACGACTGGGGCCGATGCCGCGCCTGGCAGCTGGCTCGAGCAGATGCTGACCGACAGCGAAGGTCCGATCGTGGCGGCCACCGACTACGTGCGCCAGGTCGGCGACAGCATCCGCGGCCATCTGCCGGCGGGGCGACGCTACGTGGTGCTGGGCACCGACGGGTTCGGCCGCAGCGACTCGCGCGCGCAGCTGCGCGCGTTCTTCGAGGTCGATGCCCGGTCGATCGCCTATGCGGCGGTGGTGGCGCTGTGCGACGAGGGGCGTCTGCCGCCGGACGCGGCGCTGACCGCCGCAAGCCGCTGGCAGATCGATACGGATGCACCTGCGCCCTGGACGGTTTGACGGCGGGGGCGGCGGCCCCGGGTGTACAGTGGCTCGATGATCGATCATCGCGACATAGAGCAGGCCGCGGCCCGCATCGCCGGACAGGTCGAGGACACGCCGTTCCTGGAGTCGCGGACGCTGTCCGAACTGACCGGCGCTCGCGTCTTCCTGAAGTTCGAGAACCTGCAGTTCACCGCATCGTTCAAGGAGCGCGGTGCGCTGAACCGCTTGAGCCAGCTGACGCCGCAGCAGCGCGAACGCGGCGTCATCGCGGTCTCGGCCGGCAACCATGCGCAAGGCGTGGCCTGGCACGCCAAGCGCCTCGGCATTCCGGCGGTCATCGTCATGCCGTCGTTCACGCCGTCGGTGAAGATCGAGCGCACCCGCGCCTTCGGCGCGCAGGTGGTCCTGCATGGCGAGCGCTTCGACGAGGCCCACAAGCACGGGCTGCAGCTCGCCGCTGAGCGGCATCTGCTGATGATCGATCCGTTCGACGACGACGCCATCATCGCCGGCCAGGGAACGATAGGCCTCGAGATGCTGCGCGCGCAGCCGGCGCTCGACGATCTGGTGGTGCCGCTGGGCGGCGGCGGCCTGATCGCCGGCATCGGCGTCGCGGCCCGCCATCTGAAGCCGTCGATCCGCATCACCGGCGTGCAGACCGAGCGTTTCGCGCTGGTCTACGACGCGCTGCATGCCACGCAGCACGAGGTCGGCAGCAGCACGATCGCCGACGGCATCGCCGTGAACCGGCTGGGCGAGCACACGCTGCCGCTGATCCGGCGCGTCGTCGACGATGTGGTGCTGGTCGATGAAGGCGACGTCGAGCGGGCCATTCTGATGCTGCTCGAGATCGAGAAAACCGTCGTCGAAGGCGCCGGCGCGACGGGACTCGCCGCGCTGCTGCGCGAGCCTGAACGCTTCCGCGGCCGCAGTGTCGGCCTGGTGCTGTCGGGCGGCAATATCGATCCGCTGCTGCTGGCCTCGATCATAGAGCGCGGCATGGTCCGCTCCGGCCGGCTGGCGCGTCTGTACGTCGACGTGCGCGATGCGCCGGGCGCCTTGGCGAAGGTCACGGCGCTGCTGGCAGAGGAGCGCGCGAACATCGAAGAGATCCGCCATCAGCGGGCCTTCGGGGCGATCGGTGCGCAGCGCGTCGAAGTCGAGATCGTGGCGCAGACGCGGGGGGCCGATCACGTTGCCAGCTTGCAGCGGCGGCTGACTGATGCTGGGTTTGCTGTGCGGCTCGGGTGAACGGGGCGGGGAGCGGCAGGCGCGGGCTGGCGGGTGGGATGATGCGGCGGTCGGCCCTGTGGGCCGACTGCCCTGCGCTGCTCGTCTTGGGGCTGGCGCGGCATAACTCGCTACGCGCCCTTTGGGCGCTGCGCTCAAACAGATGCCGCGATACAGAAGACGATGCGCGCTGCGCGCGCCGCCCCA